>NZ_SMFP01000013.1 GCF_004348975.1 Antarcticimicrobium sediminis
CGTTCAAACACCTAGTCTATGCCGGCCATGACTGGACCGACTATGACCTTGGTCGCAAGGGGATGATCCTGATGGCCGAAAAGGTGATGCCGATCCTGACCGAAGCGACCAAGGCGGAACCCGCCGCCACCGCCGTCGCCGCCTGAGGGCAACACGGGCGCGGCGCAAACCGCCGGCCCGTTCCAACCGGGAGGAGATGAGACATGACCGAAGTGATGAGCAAACCCGCGATCGACCCCAAGGCCTTTCGCCGGGCGCTTGGCAACTTTGCCACGGGGGTGACGATCATCACCGCCTGCGCGCCAGACGGTACCAAGGTGGGGGTGACCGCCAGCAGCTTCAATTCGCTCTCGATGGACCCGCCACTGATCCTGTGGAGCAGCATGAAGACCGCGAGAAGCTGTGCGGTGTTCGAGGCCGCAACGCATTTCGCGGTCAATATTCTGGCGTCGGATCAGATGGAGATGTCGAACCATTTCGCCCGCCAGCAAGAGGACAAGTTCGCCGGTGTCGCCCATGAGGACGGGCTTGGTGGCGCGCCGATCTTCCCCAATTGCGCCGGGCGGTTCCAGTGCGAAGCCTATGACCGGCTCGACGGCGGCGATCACTGGATCTTTGTCGGGCGCGTCATCGCCTTCGACGATTTCGGCAGATCCCCGCTGTGTTTCCATCGGGGATCCTATGCGATGGTCTTCAATCATCCCGACACCTATCCGAAGGCCGGACAAGACATATCGCAAGACGCGGATCAGGGTCGGATGGACAATCACTCGTTCTTTCTGATGCTGCGGGCTGTGCGCGCCTATCAAGACTGCTATCAACCCAAACTGGAGACGCTGGGCTTAAGCCTTATCGAAGCGCGTACCCTGCTGGTGCTGAATGATCTCCCGGGCGTGGACGCTGAAGATCTGGTCGTTCACCTGCATGCCCCGATCACCGAAGCCCGCGTTGCCCTAGACAACCTGAGTGACCGCGATCTGGTGACAGCAAAGGGCTCGGGATATGGATTGACCGTTGCGGGCCGGGCGAAAGCCGACCAGTGCTGGGATCTTGCAGAGGCCCATGCCAAGGAAACCTTTGAAGGCTTCAGCGCGGCAGAGGTCGATACGTTTAACACGGTTTTGCGTCATCTCATTGGTTAATCGTTTCCGGTTCCCTGAGCCGGGCTTTTCTCCCCGCTCCGCTCATACCCCCCAAAACCGGAAGCGTCCCGGCCCGAGTTTTTCTCGGGTCGGGTTTTTTGTCGTTTCGCCCGGGGAGCGGGCCAGCCGCTCAGTTTGGCGTCTGGTCTGCGGGGGCAAGCGCGCGGAGGGCGGCGTCAACTTCGCGCACACGTTCGGCGTTGTCCGCCGCCATGGTGCCATCCTTGTTCCAGAGCGAGTTCTCGAACCCGACCCGGGCGTTGCCGCCCAATTGTGCCGCACGCACCAGGCTGTCGGTCTCTGCCGCACCAAAGGCGCATGCCATCCAGTCGATGTCGATGCCGTCGGCCTGTGTCAGCGGCTGCAGGTAATCTTCAAGATCGATGCTGTCGCGGGAGCCGTTTGCATAGCTGCCCTGAACAAAAAGGATCAACTGGGACCGGCCGGGGATGAAGCCCTTGTCGCAGGCGTCGACAAAGCCGCGGACGTCATCCGGAGAGTAGAGAATGTGCTGGATTTCAACCCCGTTGTCGCAGGCCCAATGATAAAAATCACGCGCCAGTGGCCAGTCGTCGGGGTGGCGCACCATCTCGCGCAGACCGACAGAAACCTGAGCTGGCCGCAGGCTGCGCATCATCGCGCGCTGTTCCTCGGCGTCATAGCGTCCTGCGGTCTCGGACGTGACCTGCAGATACATGTCAGGCACCTGGTCGATCAATCGGTCAAGCAACGCCTGATATCGACCCGCATCCAGTAGATGTCGGCCGGCGGCGTCGCGGATATGCAGGTGGATGCCATCGGCACCGGCCTGCTGGCAAGCGCGCGCAGTATCGACAAGTTCGTCGTCGGTGATTGGCAGTGCCGGGTGTTCGGCCTTACCGCGGCGCGCGCCGTTGGGCGCTACCATCAGGCGGGGCAGGGGCCTCAATGGATTGGCCGTGTCAGGGTGCCGCAGGGGGGCGTGCAAGGCCCGTTCAAATCCTTCCGGGGGACGCCCCGATGCCAGGTTGCGGTCATCACATGCTCCTTCTTTCCTCGTAGTCCGAGTAGAAATATCGGATACTGACCCTTCATAACTACTAATAAGATCAGATATCAGCTACAAGAAAAACAGATGGCAAGATGAAGCGGCAACACCTGCGATACTTCACTGCTGTCTATGAACAGGTGTCTTTGCCGCAGGTGACCTGACAGACCATGTCCAACGTCGGGCCGTCGCATCCGCTGGCATGGGCTTCATGGCCGTGCTCGAGGCCGAGAAGTGTCCTGCCGACCGCGGCGGGGCTGAAGATGCAGCGGTGGATTCAAAGGTTTTTGCCCACATGAGACCAGATCAATCTGATCTTCTGCCTCTTCTCCATAATCCGGTCGCAAAACGTATCGTCTTACCAGCGCCGCCGCGCTTAGGTCGTTGCCGCCATCGTATAGCCGGGATGAAAGGCTAGCCGCACGGTGGTGATCGGGCCGACATCGTTCCATGTCGTGCGGTTGAGGATCAGCAGCGCCTGTTCCGGTTTGGTGTCCAGAAGCGGCGCATCATGCTCTCCGGCGTTGCAGGCTGAAAAATTCAGGTCGGCGCGTAGATAGGGGGCGTTGCGGACCAGCCATTCGTTGGCGTTGAGGTGGTGAAAATCCACGTCTTCGATGCCGGGCACGGCGCGCGGGTTGATCCAGCGATCCTCCAGCTGAAAGGGCTGGCGGTCACCGTAATGAACCGCGCGCAGATGGATCAGAATGTCGCCCGTCGACAAGCCAAGCCGCTCGGCGTGCTGGGCGGGTAGCGGGCTGCGGCTTTGTGAAATCAGCCGATGGCTATAGCTCAGGCCTGCCGCTTCGATCTGTTCGCGCACGATCGGGATCGAGAAGGTCGCTTTGCGCACCGGGTTGATCGCCACGCGGGTGCCGGCGCGGCGGCGGCGGTCAAGCAGCCCCTCTTCGGCCAGAAGCTGCAACGCCTTGTTCACTGTGGCCCGCGCGACGCCGAATTCAGTGGCCAGTTCCGTCTCGTCGGGGATGCGGTCGCCCTGACGCCATTCCTTTTCGATGATTCGGCGGCGCACCTCTTCGGCGATATAGGTGGCTTTGCCGCCGGCCGGAATGGCGTCGCGCTCTGTCACAACCGCTCCTGCAATTTGCCGATACAGGTCAGATAATCGGACACGATACGGTCGCGGTCCATGTGGCGCCCCTCCTGCACGACATGACGGCCAGCGGCCCAGACATCGTTGATCTGCCCGTCGCCGCCTGCGAATATCAAGCTGTCGAGCAGCGTGTCCCCGTCGCGTCCGCACAGCACCGGCGTGGCGCAGGACACCGCGCAGAGATCGGCCCAATTGCCTTCGGCGATTGCCCCGGTGTCGCGCCCGGCGGCGGTTGCGCCCCCGTCCAGCGCGGCCTCATACAGCACCCGTCCGGTCGAGCGTTCTGGCGTGGCATAGATCGCGCGGGCGTGTTCGCGCAGGCGTTGGCTGTATTCCAGCGTGCGCAGCTCTTCGAACAACGCGATGCGGACATTGCTGTCCGAGCCACAGCCGATCCGCCCGCCGGCCTGTTGCCATGTGACGCCGTTGAAGATGCCGTCGCCAAGGCTCGATTCCGTGATCGGGCAAAGCCCGGCCAGCGCCCCGGTTGCTGCCAGATTGCGGGTCTCGTCCTCGGTCATGTGGGTCAGGTGGATCAGCGTCCAGCGTTGATCCGGCGAGAAGTTTTCCAACAGCCATTCGACCGGGCGATGCCCATAGGCGGCCTGCACCTCTTCGATTTCGGGGATCTGTTCGGCCAGATGCAGATGCAATGGGCGATCCGGGCGCAATTCTGTACAAAGTTTCAGCGCCTCGGGCGAGACGGCGCGCAGCGAATGCGGCGCGACGCCGATCCCGGCATCAGCGGGCAGCCCGGCAAGCGCGGCCTCCGCCCCGTCGAGCAGCCGCGCAAAATCCTCGGGGGTGGTGCCGAAACGTTGTTGGCCGGGCCCGAGCGGTCGGTGATCGCAACCACCGTACTGATAGTGCACTGGCAACAGCGTCAGGCCAATTCCGCTGCGCGCGGCGGCGGCGGCGATACGCTGCGACATCTCGGCGGGGTTGGCATAGGGGGTGCCGTCCGGTTGGTGATGCAGATAGTGGAACTCGACATTGGTGGCATAGCCGGCCTCCAGCATCTCCATCTGCACCAGCGCGGCGATCACCTCGATATCGTCCGGTGTCAGATGATCGAGGAAACGATACATCAGCTGACGCCATGTCCAGAAGGTGTCACGCGGATGCGGCCCACGCGCCTCGGACAGACCGGCCATCGCACGTTGGAAAATATGTGAATGCACGTTCGCCACCGCCGGCAAAACCAGGTCGAGTCGCTGCCCTTCTGGCGCCGCGTCCGGGGTGACGTCAGCGATGCGTCCGGCGGAATCCAGCCCGATCCGGACATTTTTTGCCCAACCCGTGGGCAACAGCGCCCGTTCTGCCCAAAGCACCGTCATTTTTTCGTTCTCCTGGTTCCCGGCCCGCCGATTTTACCTTCGAGGGCAAAAATAAGTTTAGACATGGGTTATCTATAAGACTAGACATATTAGCGAAAAAAGCAATCCGGAGATGACGCCCCATGCAGATTTTCAGCAATGTCACCGTTGCAAGGATGGACGACAAATCCGAGGGTTACGGCCTTGTCGAGGCGGCAGCTCTGGTGATCGACAAGGATCGAATCGCTTGGGTCGGGCCTGAAGCGGATGTTCCCGAGCTTTACGCAGCGGTCCCGCGTCAGGACCTTGGCGGGCGGCTAGTGACGCCTGGGCTGATCGACTGTCATACACATGTGGTCTTTGGCGGCGATCGGGCGCGCGAGTTCGAAATGCGGCTCGAAGGGGCCGGTTATGAGGAGATCGCGCGCGCCGGGGGTGGCATCCTGTCGACCGTGCGCGCCACCCGCGCGGCAAGCGAGGATGAACTGGTCGCGACTGCGCTGCCCCGGGTCGATGCGCTGCTGGCCGAAGGGGTCACCACGCTTGAAATCAAGTCCGGCTATGGGCTGGAACTGGAAACCGAACTGAGGATGCTGCGCGCGGCGCGCCGGATCGGGCGCGAGCGCAAGGTGAGTGTCGTGACCTCATGGCTCGCCGCCCATGCGCTGCCGCCGGAATACGCCGAGGATCGCGCTGGCTATCTGCATGATGTGGTGATCGCGGGAATGGAGCGCGCCCATGACGAAGGGCTGATTGATGCGGTCGACGGGTTCTGTGAGGGCATCGCCTTCAGCCCGGAGGAGATGGCGCAGATCTTTGATCGTGCCGCCGCGCTTGGCCTGCCGGTGAAGCTCCATGCCGAACAGCTCTCCGATCTGGGCGGCGCGGCGATGGCGGCGCGCCACCACGCGCTGTCGGTGGACCATCTGGAATATCTGGGCGCGGGCGGGATCGCGGCGATGGCGGCCTCGGGGACGGTGGCGGTGGTGCTGCCGGGGGCCTTTTATACCCTGCGCGAAACCCAATCGCCGCCCATTGCGGCGTTGCGCGCGGCCGGGGTGCCGATTGCGCTGGCGACCGACTGCAATCCCGGAACCTCGCCGCTAACCTCACTGCTGCTGACGCTGAACATGGGTGCAACCCTGTTTCGGATGACGCCGTCGGACTGTCTGAGCGGCATAACTCGCAACGCCGCCCGCGCGCTGGGTCTGGCGGATCGCGGTGTGATCGCACCGGGCTTGCGCGCCGATCTGGCCATCTGGGATGTCGCCCACCCGGCCGAGCTGTCCTATCGCATTGGCTTCAACCCCCTTCACGCCCGCATCTATGGAGGCGAAATTGTCTGAACTCGTACTGATCCCCGGCCAGTGTACTCTGGCTGACCTCGAACAGATCTGGCGCGAGGGGCTCGCCGTGCGTCTCGACGACAGCGCTCGTCCCGCCATCATCGAGGCCGCCGCGCGCATTGCCGCCGCGGCCCAGGGCGAGGCGCCGGTCTATGGCGTCAATACCGGCTTTGGCAAACTGGCCTCGATCAAGATCCGCCCCGAGGACACCGCCACGCTGCAACGCAACCTGATCCTGTCGCATTGCTGCGGCGTTGGTGAACCGATCGAGCCCGAGACCGTGCGCCTGATCATGGCGCTGAAACTTCTGTCGCTGGGGCGCGGGGCGTCGGGTGTGCGCCCAGAGGTCGTCGCGCTGCTGGAAGGCATGCTGGCCAAAGGCGTGATGCCGGTGATCCCCGCGCAGGGGTCTGTCGGAGCCTCGGGCGATCTTGCGCCGCTTGCCCATATGGCGGCGGTGATGCTGGGGGAAAGCCGGGCGCTGTTTCAGGGTCAAGAGATGGCCGGAGCCGCCGCGTTGGCGGCAGCTGGGCTGGCGCCGATCAGCCTCACCGCGAAAGAGGGGCTGGCGCTGATCAACGGTACGCAGGTGTCCACCGCCTTTGCGCTAACAGGGTTGTTCGATGCCTTCCGTCTGGCGCGCAATGCGCTGGTGACCTCGGCACTGGCCACTGATGCGATCATGGGTTCTACTGCGCCCTTCCTCGACGAGGTGCATCAGTTGCGCGGCCATCGCGGCCAGATCGTCGCGGCGCGCGCGATCCGCAGGTTGATGGAGGGCTCTGCGATCCGCGAAAGCCACCTTGAGGGTGACCTGCGGGTACAGGACCCTTATTGCATCCGCTGCCAGCCGCAGGTGACCGGTGCCTGTATCGACCTGTTGACGCAGGCGGCGCACACGTTGGAGATCGAAGCCAACGCTGCGACCGACAACCCGCTGGTTCTGATCGACGCGAACCTGATCGTCTCGGGTGGGAATTTCCATGCCGAACCGGTCGCCTTTGCCGCTGATCAGATCGCCTTGGCCATTGCCGAGATCGGCGCAATCGGGCAACGGCGCATCGCGCTGATGGTCGATCCGACCATGAACTATGATTTGCCGGCCTTCCTCACGCCGGCGCCGGGGCTCAACAGCGGGTTGATGATTGCCGAGGTCACCTCGGCTGCGCTGATGAGCGAGAACAAGCATCTCGCCAACCCCTGTTCCACCGATTCCACGCCGACCTCGGCCAATCAGGAAGATCACGTCTCGATGGCGGCGCATGGGGCGCGGCGGCTCAAACGGATGAATGCGAACCTGACCCATATTCTTGGGATCGAGGCGCTTTGCGCCAGTGCCGGGGTCGAGTTTCGCGCGCCGCTGAAAACCTCCGCGCCGCTGGCGGCGGTGATTGAACGGCTGCGCCAATCGGTGCCTCCGTTGGATCAGGACCGCTTCCTTGCCCCGGATCTGGAGCAGGCGGCAGAGCTGGTCCGCTCCGGTGCCTTGCTTGACGCGTTGCCCGAGGCGCTGCTTGAAGAGGTGCGGTCATGACCCCGGTTACCGTCAGTCAGGGCGACAGCCCGGTTATCCTTGGCCTGCCCCATACCGGCACCTTTGTCCCCGACGAGATCTTTGCCCGGCTGACCCCACGCGGGCAGACCCTTGCTGATACCGACTGGCATGTGGAGCGGCTGTATGACGGGTTGCTGCCGGGAGCGACCACGGTGCGTGCGATGTTTCATCGCTATGTGATCGACGCCAACCGGGGGCCGGAGAACAAAAGCCTGTACCCCGGTCAGAACACCACCGGGCTTGTCCCGATGACCGATTTCGACGGCGAGCCGCTTTGGGCCACGGCGCCCGATGACGTCGAGATCGCGCAGCGTCTGGCCGATTGGCACACGCCCTATCACGCGGCGCTGGCCGCCGAGATCGCCCGGGTCAAGGCGATCCACGGGGTTGCGATCCTGTATGATTGCCATTCGATCCGCAGCCATATTCCTTTTCTGTTCGAAGGAACGCTGCCCGATTTCAACATCGGCACCAATATGGGCGTCACCTGTGATCCGCGCCTCGAGGCTGCCGCGCAGAAGGTTTGCGCAGGCACCGGGCGGACGATGGCGGTAAACGGGCGGTTCAAAGGCGGCTGGACCACGCGCCATTATGGTCAGCCGGGCGACGGCGTGCATGCGATCCAGATGGAGCTTGCGCAATCAACCCATCTGGGGGCCGAGGCGCTGCCGTTCGCCTATGACCCGGCCAAGGCCGAGACGTTGCGCCCCCCGCTTGCCGCGATCCTGCACGCGCTGGCCGATCTGGCGCCGGAGTTGAGGGCGGCGGCATGAGCAAACCTCTTGACGGGATCCGGGTGCTTGACCTGACACGGGTGCTTTCCGGTCCCTATTGTACAGCCCTTTTGGCCGATCTCGGTGCGGACGTTATCAAGTTGGAATCGCCAGCCGGGGACGAATACCGCCATATCGGCCCGTTCAAACAGGGCGAGAGCGCGCTGTTCACGCTGAACAACCGCGGCAAGCGGTCGATGACGCTGGATCTAAAGGTGCCCGCCGATCTGGCACTGGCGCAGACCATCGCAGGCCGCGTTGATGTTGTGGTGGAGAATTTCCGCCCCGGCGTGGCTGAGCGGCTGGGACTGGGGGCTGCGGCACTGCGCGCGAAAAATCCGCGGCTGATCTATTGCTCGATTTCGGGCTTTGGTCAGGAGGGACCGTTCCGCGATCTGCCCGCCTATGATGTCGTGGTTCAGGCGATGTCCGGGCTGATGGCAGCCACCGGGGAAGAGGGCGGCGCACCGCTCCAGACCGGGGAAGCCTTGGGCGATCTGATCGCCGGGCTGTTCGCGAGTTGGTCGATCATGGCCGCGCTGGTGCAGCGCGATCGGACCGGGCAGGGCGCGGCGCTGGATGTAGCGATGTATGACGCGCTGTTCTCGATGCTGACCACCAGCCACGCGCTGAATCTCTATGCCGGGGTCTTGCCCGAACGGGTCGGCAATCGGCATCCGCTGTCGACCCCGTTCGGCTGTTTCGCAACCCGCGACGGGCAGGTGGTGATCGCGGTGCTCAACAACAAGCAATTCGCCCGACTCGCTGACCTGATCGGACATCCCGAGGCGGTCAATGACCCACGCTTCGCCAGCGACGAGATCCGCACCGAACATGAACCCGCCGTGCGCGCCTTGGTCGAGGGCTGGTCGAGCCAGTTGAGCACGCAAGAGGCGGTCGCGGCGCTGAGTGCGGTGAACCTGCCGACCGCCCCGATCTGGGACATCGCACAGGCCCGAACCAGTGAACACGCCATTGCGCGCGGTCTGGTCAGCGAATTGCCGCATCCGGTTCTTGGCCGCGCGCCGGTGGTGGGCCAACCGGTGCGCTTCGATGGCGAAAAACCCCTCGCCGCGACCTCTGCCCCGCGTCTGGGCGGCGATCTGGAAGCGATCCTTGAAGACTTCGGACTGGAGAAGACAGAATGAGCGCGCTCGATAATCCTTGGCACATGCTTTCAGAAGAGGAATCCCTGTTCTGCGACGTGTTGGAGCGGCTGTGCGCCGACAAGATCGCGCCGCTGGCCGCGCGCACCGATGCCGAGGGAACATTTGCCCATGCCCAGCTTGCTACGCTGGCCGAGGCGGGGATGATGGGGGCCAACCTGCCCGAGGAATACGACGGCAGCGGCGTGTCCGCGCCGGGGTTGTTGCGGGCGGTGTCGATCGTGGCGGGGGCCTGCGGCTCGACCGCCTCGGCGTTGACGGCGCATTATCTCGCCACCGACTCGATCCTGTTGGGCGGCACCGAGACACAGAAACGCGCGTGGCTGCCCAAGGCCGCAAGTGGCGCCGCCCTTGGCGCCTTTGCCCTGACCGAACCGACTGCAGGCTCTGACCCGGCCGATATGAAAACCCGCGCCCGGCGCACCGATACGGGTTGGCATATCAAGGGCACGAAATGTTTCATCTCGAACGGTGGTGTGGCTGATTTCGTCGTTCTTTATGCCGTCACCGACCCTGACAAGGGCCATCGTGGGATCTCGGCGTTTCTGCTGCCGAAAGGTACCGCCGGGTTTGAGGCTGGCCCGCCAGAACGCACGATGGGATTGCGGGGCGGCCATGTCTTTACCCTCAATATCGACGTCGATCTGCCCGAAGATGCCCTGTTGGGCACTGAAGGGACCGGTTTCAAAACGGCGATGCAGGTGCTCGACAATGGCCGTATCGAGGTGGCCGCGCAATGCCTCGGGCTGGCCGACGCGGCGATGAAGGCCGCGATCGCCTATGCCAAGGACCGCGTCATTGGGGGCGAGGCCCTGACCGAACGGCAGGGCATCCGCTGGATGATTGCCGATATGGGGGTGGCGTGGCGCTCTGCACTGTTGCTGTCGCTTGATGCCGCCCGCCAGCGCGACATTGCCCATGCCACTGGCGGGCGGTTCTCGCTTGCTGCGGCGACGGCCAAGCTTGTCGCCTCTGAAGCCGCCGGCAAGATCGCCGATACCGCCCTGCAACTGCACGGCGGCTATGGCTATACCGCCGACTTCCCCGTCGAGCGGATCACCCGCGATCTGCGCATCATGCGCATTTACGAGGGCTCCAGCGAAGTTCAACGCATCATCATTTCCGGCCAGATGCTGGCCAGTGCATAGGGAGAAACACATGACCAATCCCCGTCATAACACCCGCGACATTTTTCCGCCGACCGGCACCGAGCTGAACGCCAAGAGCTGGCTGACCGAGGCGCCGCTGCGGATGTTGATGAACAACCTGCACCCGGACGTGGCCGAAAACCCGCATGAGCTGGTCGTCTATGGCGGCATCGGGCGCGCGGCGCGGACCTGGAAGGATTTCGACCTGATCGTCGAGACCCTGAAAAATCTTGAAGACACCGAAACCCTGCTGGTTCAGTCGGGCAAACCCGTGGGGGTGTTCCGCACCCACAAGGATGCCCCGCGCGTGCTGATCGCGAACTCGAACCTTGTGCCGCACTGGGCCAACTGGGATCATTTCAACGAGCTCGATAAAAAGGGTCTGATGATGTACGGCCAGATGACCGCTGGCTCGTGGATCTATATCGGCGCGCAGGGCATCGTGCAGGGCACCTATGAAACCTTCGTCGAGGCCGCGCGCCAGCATTACGGCGGTAGCCTCAAGGGAAAGTGGATCCTGACCGGCGGTCTGGGCGGGATGGGCGGCGCGCAGCCGCTGGCCGCCGTGATGGCCGGGGCCTGCTGCCTGGCGGTTGAGTGCGACGAGACCCGCGTCGATTTCCGCATTCGCACCCGCTATTGCGACGAGAAGACCCACGATCTCGACGAGGCGCTGGCGATGATCGAGCGGTGGACTGCTGCTGGCGAGGCGAAATCGGTGGCGCTGATCGCCAACGCCGCCGACGTGTTCCCCGAGCTGCTCAAACGTGGGGCAAAGCCCGATATCGTGACCGACCAGACCTCGGCGCATGATCCGGTGCATGGCTATCTTCCGCAGGGCTGGAGCGTGGCCGAGTGGCGCGCCCGGCAAGAGACCGAGCCCAAGGTCGTCGAAGCGGCGGCGCGCAAATCCATGCGCACGCATGTCGAGGCGATGGTCGGGTTCCACGATGCCGGTATCCCGACGCTCGATTACGGCAACAACATTCGCCAGATGGCGCTGGAAGAGGGGCTGGAGCGCGCCTTTTCCTTCCCCGGCTTTGTGCCCGCCTGTATCCGGCCGCTGTTCTGCCGCGGGGTCGGGCCGTTCCGCTGGGTCGCGCTTTCGGGCGATCCCGAGGATATCTACAAGACCGACCAGAAGGTGAAAGAGCTGATCGACGATCCGCATCTGCACAACTGGCTCGACATGGCGCGCGAGCGGATCGCGTTTCAGGGCTTGCCGTCGCGGATCTGCTGGGTGGGGCTGGGACAGCGCGACAAGCTGGGCCTCGCCTTTAACGAGATGGTGCGCAATGGTGAGTTGAAAGCGCCGGTCGTGATCGGCCGCGATCACCTTGATTCCGGCTCTGTTGCCTCGCCCAACCGCGAAACGGAATCCATGCGCGACGGATCTGACGCCGTATCTGACTGGCCACTGCTGAACGCGCTGCTTAATACGGCATCGGGCGCGACCTGGGTGTCGCTTCATCACGGTGGTGGCGTCGGTATGGGCTTTTCGCAGCATGCGGGGATGGTAATTTGCTGCGATGGCACCGAAGAGGCTGATGCGCGCATTGCTCGGGTGCTGTGGAACGACCCCGCCACCGGTGTGATGCGTCATGCCGATGCGGGTTACGATATCGCGATCGACTGTGCGAAGGAGCACAATCTGAACCTGCCCGCGATCCTGTAAGTGAAATCCGCGCGCTGCTCCGGGGACGGCGCGCGGTCTGCAACCCCGGACCCAACAAGGAGAACCGCATGACTATTAAAAACACGCTGAAAGCCGCCCTGTTCGGCCTTACCGCCCTCGGGATTTCGGCACCGGCCTTTGCTGACCAGCTTGCCGACATCAAGGCCGCGGGCAAGATCGTGACCGCGACCGATATGCACTATTCCCCGTTCGACATGATCATCGACGGCACCTATCAGGGGATCACCAAGGACATCTTTGACGAGGTCTCGAAAGAACTGGGCGTCGAGCCGCTGTATCAGGACATTCCGTGGACGGCAGAGCTGCCCGGACTCGAAGTCAAGAAATTCGACATCATCATCGCGCCGGTGACGATCACGCCCGAGCGGCTGGAACGCTATGCCTTCAGCCTGCCGATCGCCGACGCGACCGTTGGCCTGATCCGCAGCGCCAATGACACCGAGACCAAAGCGCCCGAAGACATCAAGGGCAAAGCCGTCGGTGTTCAGCAAGGCACCGCCCAGGCGGCCCAGCTTCAGATGTTCGGCGACAAGATCGGCGGCATTACGATGAAGGAATACGGCACCACCGACGAAGCCTATGCCGATCTGGCAACCGGGCGTCTTCAGGCTGTGGCCGGCTCGCTGCCCAACCTTGCTTATCTGGTCAAGGCGCGGAGCGAAACCTTTGCCCTGCTTGAGCCCACCACCTTTGGCGAGCCGAAGTACTTTGCTTGGGCGATGCGCAAGGATGCCGACAGCGCGTCTTTCGTTGAAGCCATCAACACGGCCTTGCTGAAAATGACCGATGACGGCCGCATGAAGGCGATCCAGGAAAAATGGCTGGGCGTCAATCCCGTCCTGCCGCGCGAAGTTCCGCAAGATTGATCCTGACTGCGGGCCGAGAGTGATCTTGGCCCGCACCACCAAAAACGGGGGCTGCCGTGTTTTCCTGGACCACCTTTTGGGAGAGTTTCATTCCGCTGCTCTGGGCCGCGCGCTTTACGGTGCTGGTCTCGGGCCTAGGGATCGTATTGGGGCTGGGGATCGGTGCGCTGATCTGCGCCGGCGCCCTTTCGCCGTGGAAACCCATGCGCATCTTTGCCGCGCTTTGGGTCAGTTTCCTGCGCGGTGTGCCGTTGCTGGTGCAATTGCTGCTGGTTTATTTCCTGCTGCCGGTGATCGGCATCAACGTGCCCGCGCTGGTGGCCGCCGTGGGCACTGTCGCGATCTGCGCAAGCGCCTATATCTCGGAAATCTGGCGCGGCGCGATCAATGCGCTGCCGAGGGGTCAGACCGAGGCGGCGAAGGCCATTGGCATGGCGCCGCTGTCACAATGGACGCGCATCATCCTGCCGCAGGCGATCACGATGTCGCTTCCGGCGCTGATCAACGAGCTGATCCTGCTGGTCAAGGCGTCATCGCTGGTTTCGGTGGTGGGCATTTTGGAAATCACCCGCGCCTCGCAGGCGCAGGCGGCGACCACGTTTCGCCCGCTTGAGGTCTATCTGGCGGCGGCCTGCATCTATCTGGCGATCAACCTCTGCCTCGCCGGGGTGGGACGCTGGCTTGAACACAGGATGGCAGTCTGATGAACGATTTGCTTGCTCACTACGGCCCGTTCCTGCTGCGTGGCTTTGGCATGACGGTGCTGTGCTGGCTGCTCGGCACAGTGGGGGGAATGGCGCTTGGCCTCGCGATCGCGCTGATCCAGCGCTATAGTATCGCGCCGGTCCGCTGGGTTCTGCGCATCTATATCGAGGCAATCCGGGGCACGCCCTTTCTCGCCCAGCTGTTCCTGCTGTATTATGGCGGGCCAATGTTCGGGCTGCGGCTTGATCCGATCCCGGCAGGACTTTTGGGGCTGTCGGTCTATAGCAGCCCCTATTTTGCTGAAATCTTTCGCTCGGCCTTTGGGGCGGTTCCGATTGGCCAGATCGAGGCCGCGCGCGCCATCGGCATGAGCGAACCGTCCATCGTGCGCCGGATCCTGCTACCGCTCGGGTTGGTATCGGCGCTGCCGGCCATGGTCAATTTTTCGATCGTGCTGACCAAGGAAACGGTGATCCTGTCTATCATTACCGTGCCGGAACTGATGTATCAGGTTCAGCGCATGTCGGCGGAAACCTTCCGTTATGTCGAGGCCAATCTGGCCCTCGCCCTGTTCTTCTGGGGGCTCGTCGAGCTCATCTCGCGCCTCGGACGCCGGTTCGAGACCCGCATCACCAAACATCTGATCGAAAGGACGTGACATGGTCCGGGCTTCTTCCGTCGAGATCCGCAAGGTCAACAAATTCTACGGGCCATTTCACGCGCTCAAGGACATCGACATGTCCATCGCGCCGGGCAAGGTCACCTGCCTGATCGGCCCCTCGGGGTCGGGCAAATCCACCCTGTTGCGCTGTGTCAATTTCCTTGAGGAATACAACTCGGGCGAGGTTCTGATCGACGGCGAGTTGATTGGCTACGAAACCGCTGGCGGTAAAAAGATGTCGTCGCGCCGGTTGCGCGAGATGCGCCGCACCATCGGGATGGTGTTTCAGCAGTTCAATCTTTGGCCGCATATGACAGCGTTGCAGAACGTGGCCGAAGGGTTGATCCGCGTGCGCGGCATGGCCAAATCCGAGGCCGAGGCGCGCGCCGCGGACGCCTTGGAAAAGGTCGGGTTGGGCGACCGGATGAGCAATCACCCGTCCCGTCTGTCCGGTGGGCAGCAACAGCGGGTAGCGATCGCCCGCGCCATCGCGATGGAGCCCCGACTGATGCTGTTTGACGAGCCGACCTCGGCGCTTGATCCGGAGCTGGTGGGCGAGGTGCTGAGCGTGATGAAAGCGCTGGCCGCCGAGGGGATGACGATGGTCGTGGTCACGCATGAAATGGGCTTTGCCGCCCATGTCGCGGATAAGGTCGCCTTTATGGAACAGGGCGAACTGGTGGCGATGGACGAGCCGGCTAACATTCTTCACCATCCTGAAGACCCGCGCATCCAGTCCTTCCTGCGCACCTATCACGAGCGCAACAGCTTCTGAGCGAAAAGAGAGTTTCGATGTCCGACCATGCCCCCCTTGCCCTGCGCCCGGAGCTGTCCGCGCTTGCCCCTTATAATTCCGGTCTGACGCTGGCAGAGGTTGCCGCGCGCCCCGGTGTGACGCGGATCGCCAAGCTGGGGTCGAATGAAAACCCCTATGGCGCGGCCCCCGGCGTGACAGCTGCCGTGGCCGCGGCGGCCAGCCAGTTGCATCTGTATCCCGATCCGTCGGGGCATGATCTGTGTGCGGCGGTGGCGGCACTGGCAAGCGTGACGCCGGATCAAGTGGTGCTGGGCGACGGGTCAGAGGATTTGCTTAACGTGTTGGCGCGGGCGCTGCTGCGGCCGGGCGACCGGGTGATCACGCTGTATCCTTCGTTTCCGCTGCATGAGGATTATGCCCTGATGATGGGGGCCGAGGTTGAGCGGATCGACCTGACGCCCGAAGGCGAAATCGACCTGTCGGCGCTGTTGGCGGCGGTGGCACGCCCGGCGCGGCTGATCTTGCTGTCGAACCCGATGAACCCGGCCGGGCTTTGGCTTGATCCGGCGGCGCTGGACCATCTGATGGAGGCGCAACATCCTGAAACGCTGCTGTGCATCGACGAGGCCTATGTCGAATACAGCGATCCCGCCCGCTATGTTTCGGCGCTGGAGCGGATGGCCGGACACGACAAACCGCTCCTGGTGCTGCGCACCTTTTCCAAGGCATGGGGGCTTGCGGCCCTGCGGATCGGCTATGGCGTGACCAACGATACCGAGCTGCGGCGCGGGCTTGATCTGGTGCGGACACCGTTCAACGCCAACCATCTGGCACAGGTGGCCGCATTGGCCGCGTTGGAAGATCCCGGGACTATGGCGGCGGCGGCGGCGCGTATCGTGGCCGAGCGCGACCGTGTGGCCGAAGCGCTGCGCGACGCGGGGTTGCGGGTGCTGCCCTCGATGGGGAATTTCCTGTTCTTTGACGCGGGCCAGCCCTCGGTCGATCTGGCCGAGGCCCTGCTGGATCACGGGGTGATCGTGAAGCCGTGGAAACAGCCCGGCTATGAAAGCTGGGTGCGCGTCTCGATCGGGCTGCCCGCCGAGAACGATCAGTTCCTGCAGGCGCTCGCCGCCGCGCGAGGTTAGGCGTAAAGCGCCTCGATCTCCCCGGCGTATTTCTCTGATATGGCGGAGCGGCGCACCTTCATGGTGGCAGTGACCTCTCCGTCGTCATGGTCCAGCTCTTTGGTCAAAAGGTGGATTTTTCGGATTCGCGCGACATTGGCAAGCGTTGCATTGGCGCGGGCGACCTCGGCCTCGACCAGCTCGCGCACGGCGGCGTTTTCGGTCAGGTTGCGGAAATTGGTATAGGCGATGCCCTGTTCCTCGGCCCATTTGGCCGTGGTGTCGAACTCCACCTGAATCAGAGCCGAGACAAACTTGCGTCGCTCGCCGATGACGATGCATTCCTTGATATAGGGGCTGGATTTCATCGTGTTCTCGATCTCGGACGGCGACAGGTTCTTGCCGCCCGCCGTGATCATGATGTCCTTCAGTCGGTCAACGATGCGGTATTGTCCATCCGTGACCTCGGCCACGTCGCCGGTATGCAGCCAGCCGTCAAGGATCGTGCTGCGGGTTGCCTCGTCATTCTTATAATAGCCGGCAAACACGCTGTCGCTGCGGATCAGCAATTCACCGGCCTCACCAAGGCGCATTTCGGCGTTCACAATCGGCTCGCCGACCATGCCGGGATCAAGCCGCGACAACCGTTGACCCAGCACCACGCCGCTGGTTTCGGTCGCGCCATAGACCTCGAGCAGGGGCACGCCAAGGGTGCGGAAATATTGCACGATTGCGGGTGAAATCGGCGCCGCCCCGGTCATCGCCATGCGCGCATGGCGCAGCCCAATAAAGTTCTGCAAGGCGCGGAACACCAGCCAGTACCAGAATTGAAACCTCAGCTTCTGTGCGAGGCCGCGCTGGTTCGGCGGGGTGCTTGCAAACCCGTCGCAGGCGGCAAGCGCGCGCTCGTACAGCACCTTGCGATAGCCCCCCGCTTCGAGCATGCCGATATGGATCGCGGCGTGCAGCTTTTCCCAGATCCGGGGCACCCCGAGGAAATAGGTCGGGGCAACCTCGCGCAGGTCTTCCTGCACGGTTCTGAGGCTTTCGCCGAAATTGATCTGTGCGCCGTGATAGAGCGGGCCGAAGACGGTCATCGTCTGTTCGGCCACATGGCACAGCGGCAGATAGCTGAGGTAGCGATCGGCCGAGGTCAGGCCCAACAGATCCCCCAGCCCGAGGGCCTGAGCGCGGATATTGCGATAGCTGAGCATCGCGCCCTTGGGTTTGCCGGTGGAGCCCGAGGTATAGATCATCAGCCCGATGTCATCGGGTCCAAGCTGGTCGAGTATGGCGTCGGTCATCCCGGGGTTGGCCAGACGGTCGGCGCGCCCCTCGGCCTCCATCTGGGCAAAGCTGATGACCTGACCTTCGGGATAGGCGCGCATGCCCTTGGTTTCCATCACTACGATCCGGGCGAGTTTGGGCAGCATGTCGCGGATCTCGAACACCTTGTCGACCTGTTCCTGATCTTCGCAGATCACGACCGTGCTGTCGGAATGCTCCAGCACATATCCGACTTCGGGGGCCGGGCTGGTGGAATAGACGCCAACGGTGATCGCCCCGGCGCATCCTGCGCCCAGCTGGGCCAACACCCATTCGATCCGGTTTTCGGACAGGATCGCCAGATGTCCGCGCGCATCCAAGCCCAGAAGCTGCAGCCCATGGGCGACGTCGCGGGCGCGGTCGAAATACTGCGCCCAAGTGGTCGGCTGCCAGATGCCGAAATCCTTTTGACGGATGGCAATCGCGGCTCCGCGGCTGCGGGCCTGTTCGCGCAACATGGCGGGCAGGATGAGATCGGGAAAGTCGGTCATCAATAGGCCCTCAGGACAGCCACCGTTTGCGGCGTTTGTAATGTTTGATATCACGGAAGGATCGGTTTTCGGCACCGCCGGACTGGCCCAGATAAAACTCGCGCACATCATCGTCGGCCATCAGCCGTTCGGTCGGCCCGTCGAGCTGGATCCGGCCGTTTTCCATGATGTAGCCGAATTGCGAAATCGCCAGCGCCACAGCGGCGTTCTGTTCCACCAGTAGCATGGAAACCCCGGTTTCACGGTTGATATGGGCGATGATGGTAAAGATCTCCTCGACCAGCAACGGTGACAGGCCCAGCGATGGTTCGTCCAACAGGATCAGCGACGGGCGGGCCACCAGCGCGCGGCCAATCGCCAACATTTGCTGCTCGCCCCCTGACAGGTATCCGGCGCGGTTGTGGCGGCGCTCCTTCAGACGGGGAAAATAATCATAGACCTGTTCAAAGTCAGCGGGGGCGCCGCCACGGCCCGTGAGGGCATATGTGGCGGCGACGAGGTTTTCCTCGACCGTGAGATCTTCAAAGATGCGGCGTCCTTCCATGACGTGGAACAGCCCGCTGCGCACCAGCGCATGTGGGGACAGGCCCGCCGTGTCTTTGCCGTTGAACCGGATCCGGCCTGCGGTCAGTTCGCCGTTTTCCAGCGACAACAGATTTGAAACCGCCTTCAAGGTCGAGGATTTTCCAGCGCCGTTCGATCCCAAAAGGGCCACGATCTGGCCTTTTGGCACCTTGAGCGACAGACCGCGAAGCGCCTGAATCGACCCTTTATAGGTCAGCTCGATATTCTCGATCTCCAGGATCGTTTCCGCGGTCATGTTCTGTTTACTCCACGTTGATCCAGTCCGACACGGGTAGCATTTTGCCCTCTGCCGCCGAGAACTGGTAAACACGTCCGACCGGAATGGAGTTGCCCGGCATCGAGATCGGCAGACCCATGATGCCGCCGGTGTCGAAATCCTTGATCGTGTTCATTGCCGCCTTCAGGTTGGCGCCGTTCATCTCCTTACCTTCGGCCAGTACGCGTTTGGCGCTTTCGACCATCAGCATGGCGGACAGGAACCCCTGCATATAGCCGGTGGATTGGTACTCGGGCCGCATTTCGCGGATCTTGTCGAGCATCGGGGCATTGTCGGCGTCATCATAGTAATAGCGGTAGGGCATGACGCCCATGTAGCCGTCCGCCGTCTCGCCAACCGTTTTCCAGAGCGAGGAGTCCATCGACCAGAACGTGCCCATGAACTTGGTTTCCAGCCCCAGCGCCTTGGCCTGGCTCATGAATTCCGGTTGCGGCGCCAGAATGTAGCCGTGCGAGATCGCATAGTCGGGCCGCGCGCGGCGCAGTTTCAGCACTTCAGTCGAGACATCGACCGAGCCGGGAGGTGTGATGATTTCGAGCACCACATCTAGGCCCAGCTCAGCGGCGCGGGCCTTCGCTGCGGCGATCGGATCGCGCCCGAATTCGGTGTCGGAGTTGATCAGCGCGATCGAGGCGCCCGGCTTTTCCTTGGCGATGTATTCCAGCAGGATGTTCACCATCTCGGTGTAATCCGGGCCGGGAATAAAGGCATAGGGGTAGGCTTCGGGATTGTTCAGTTCAGAGGCAAAAGACGCCCCGCCCATGATCATGGACCCCTTGCGCACAAGCTCTGGCGCGATGGTCTTGGCGAACCCGGTGCTGTCGCCGTAATAGAGGTGAATTTCTTCCTGGCTGGTCAGCTTGTTGAAGACGGCGACCGATTGGTCGACCTTGTAGCCGGTGTCTTCATAGGCGAGGCGCACCATCTTGCCGTCGATCCCGCCCGCGTCGTTCACCAGTTTGATATAGTCGGACATGCCGGCCTCGATCGAGATACCGGCAAAGGCAAAGACCCCGGTCATTGGCAGTGACCCGCCAATGACGATGTCCTCCTGCGCCTGTGCGGCGCCCATGCTCAGGCCAAGACTGGCGGCCCCGGCAAGCAGGCCCATGGCCATACGTCGTGTTGTTTTCATGTCTCTTCTCCCTGTTGATCTTGTTTTGGGGTCTGCTACGTCCTGAACGGCCAGAGCCGGAAATACCGGCGTATCCTCTGGATGATCTCGGCCAGACCCTGTGGTTCAAAAATAAGAAACCCGACAATCAGCGCCCCGAACACCACGGTGCGGACCGGCGACAACAGCGCCCCCGCATTGGGCACCAAGGGGCTGATCCATTCCATGCCAAAGCGCAACAATTCCGGCGCCAGCGTCATGAAGATCGCCCCGGCGATGCCGCCGATGATCGCCCCCATGCCACCGACGATGATCGCCGCCAGCAAGAAGATCGAGGTCAGCAACGGGAAGCTTTCTGGCGTCACGACCCGAAAGAAATAGGCCCAGAGCCCGCCCGCCATGCCGGCGTAGAACGAGGCGATAGAAAAGCTCATCAGTTTGTAGCGCAACAGCGGGATGCCAAGCACTTCGGCGGAAATATCCCGGTCGCGGATCGCGATAAAGGCGCGCCCGATCCGGGTTCGGAACAGGTTGGCCGCGCCAAGCACCATCACGGCGGTGATCGGCATGATGACCCAGTACAGCCGGAAGTAGGTCGCCAGTTCGATCCCGAAGATGCTGAGCGGGGGCACATTGATGCCCGTCGCCCCGCCGGTGATCCCGTCAAAATGGATAAAGCAGAAATGCAGGATGAACGAGGCCGCGATGGTCGCAATCGCGAGGTACAGCCCCTTGACCCGCAGGCTGGGCAACCCGACGAGTATGCCAAAGGCGGCCGCCACCAGCCCGCCCGCGATCAGGTTGATAAAGAACGGCGTGCCAAGCCGTGTTTCCGCCCAGGCCACGGTATAGGCCCCCACCGCCATAAAGGCGGCATGCCCAAGCGAGACCAGCCCGGTGAACCCGGTTAGGATGTTCAGTCCGGTCGCGGCAGTCACGTTGATCGCAACGAGACAGGCGAGGTAAAGCCAGTAATCGTTCAACGCGAAGGGCAGCGCCACCAGAGCGGCCAGAAAGATCGCCATCCAGACGCGTTGCGGCTGCGTCGTCAGCAGGGCCTCGTCAGCGCGATAGGATTCTTTTGCGGTGCCAATGATCATTCAGAGTCTCTCGATCTCATGGGTGCCGAACAGGCCGTAGGGGCGGATCATCATGGCGACGATCAACAGGCCAAAGGTCACGACGCTGGTATATTCACCGCCAAGATAAGTGCTTGCCCAGGACTGGATTAGACCAAGCGCTAGCCCACCGATCAGCGCCCCAAGGATACTGTCCAGCCCGCCGACGATCACCACCACCAGCGCGGACAGGCCAAAGACCCCCATGGTGGTGGAAATGCCGCCGATCGCCCCCAGCAATACGCCCGCGCCCGCCGCCGTGGCGCAGCCGACGATCCAGGCCACCGAAAACACGCCGGGTACGTTAATACCGCAGGAATAGGCCGCCGCCTGATCGGTCGCGGTGGCGCGCAGGGCAACGCCTCCGCGCCAGAACCGGAACAGGGCCAGAAATACGCTTATGGTCACCCCCGCCACGACAAAGGCTACGGCGATCTTGCGCGATACGTAGGCTTCGCCCAGAAACAGCGGCGTGGTCGAAATAAAGGCCGGAAGGGACTTGGGTTCCGCGCCCCAGATCAGTTCCGCCATCCCGACCAAGATCGAGCCCAACCCGACCGTCACCATGAAGACCGAGATCGGGTTCTCCCCCAGCATCGGGCGGATCACCCCCCGCTCGACAATGCCGCCAAGGAGACCGCCGCCAAGGATCGACAGCGGCAGCGCCACCCAGGCTGATAGGCCCAAACCCGCCGCAAAGGCAAAGAACAGATAGCCGCCGAGCATCAGCACTTCGCTGACCGCCAGATTCACCACCCGCGTCGCCTTGTAGATCAGCACAAAGGCCAGCGCCGTCAGCGCCAGCAAGGCGCCCGATCCCAGACCGGCAAGCGAGATTTCGATAAAAAACAGAAGGTCACCGCTCATGTCGCGCCCTCTGCCGCCAAGCGTTTCATCAAGGCCGCGGGATCGCCGCTGCCCAGATAGGCCGCCGCCACCTGTGGATCGGCCTGCACCTCGGCCGGTTTGCCCGAGGCAATGACCTGACCAAAGTTCAGCACGGTCACATGGTCGGAAATATCCATCACCAACCCCATGTCATGTTCGACCATCAAAATTGTCACGCCCCATTCCTCTTTCACATCAAGGATAAAACGGGCCATGTCCTCGGTCTCTTCCCGGTTCATGCCGGCGACGGGTTCATCCAGCAGCAGGATCCGGGGCCGCATCGCCAGCGCACGGGCCAGTTCCACGCGCTTTTGCAGTCCGTAGGACAGCACCGAGACCGGCATGTTCCGGATATGGTCGATTTCGAGAAAGTCGATGATCCGCTCTTCGACTTCGCGGCGCAGCGCCTCTTCTTCGCGGGCGGCCGGTCCGGCATAAAAGAACGCCTGAAGCAGGTTGGTCTTCATGTGCCCGTGACGGCCCAGCTTGATATTGTCGAGCACGGTCATGCCGCGAAACAGCGCGATGTTCTGGAACGAGCGCGCCATGCCAAGGGTGGCGCGGCGCGGCGGGCGCAATCTTGTGACGTCCTGCCCATCCAGCATGATCCGTCCCGAACTGGGGCGATAAAATCCGGAAATACAGTTGAAGACCGATGTTTTGCCGGCGCCATTGGGCCCGATTACCGCCGTGATCGACCCCGGCTGCGCCGAGAACGTCACACCGCTCAATGCCTTGATGCCGCCGAACCGAAGCGTGACATCTTCGACGCTCAGCCCCGCAGGCGCATCCCAAGTGTCCTGCGCCGACACGAGGTGCGGCGAAGGCGTGGTGCTTTTTGGCACAGATCTCCTCCCTTCAACGAGGTCTATATCGCTCGTCTTCCGGTGACGTTACTGCACAGTAAGCAAAATACGCAACGGTAATTTTTGCTATCTTCTGCCGTAGCGTGCAGGCCCTGCCGGATCGGATCAGCGGGCGAGTTTATCTTCGCTAAGGTCACTGCCCGGCAAGTGTTTGACCTTAGGTTACTTGCGAGTATACAAATCACTCAAGTCAGTGCAGTCGAACGGAGCGAGATCATGAGGCAAGCCGGCAGCACATCCTCGCCTTGGGTTTCACGGCGCGACCGTGCAGCAGAGCGGCAAAGCAAGCGGGACGCGGTGCTGTGCACGGCTGTCCGGTTTTTCAATGCACAGGGGTTTCACGCTACATCGTTGGATGATGTCGCCAAAGCGTTGAGCGTCACCAAGCCGACGATCTATCACTATTTTTCCAACAAGGACGAAATCCTGTTCGAATGTGTCCGGCTGGGGCTGGAAACGATCCGGGATGCAACCGAGGCTGCGCATTCAGATGGTGGACCGGCGCGGGACCGGCTTGAAACCTTCATGCGGGAATATGCGCTGGTGATGACGCGGGATTTCGGGATCTGCGTGACCCGGACCTCGGACGATCAACTGGGAGAGGAAAGCCGCGCCAAGTTCCGGGCGCTGAAGCGTGAGATCAACGAGGGCCTGCAATCGCTGGTCGAAGAGGGCATGCGCGACGGATCGCTAGCGCATGGCAATGCGCAGGTGGTGGCCTTTACCGTGGCGGGCGCGCTGAACTGGATCGCGCGCTGGTATCGCCCCGACGGGGGGATGAGCGCGCAACAGGTGGCAGACCATACCGTGGCCACACTTATTCATGGTTTGATTCCGCGCGCCCCGGCATCGTGACCGTGTCGTCCGGGTGTTGCCGCGCACGGCGCTTGGCCGCCGCAGGATGGCCGGCATCCCGTCGTCGGTTTGCCACCGTGCGTCTGGACACCGCGAGTCCGCGCCCGGCCAGCTGCTGCGAAATCTCGCTGTCGGTCAGCGGCGCGGTCTTGTTCTCGCCCTGAATCAGCGCGGCGATCATCGCGGAGAGCGCCGCGGCGGGCACCTGCGATCCGTCGCCCTGTTTGGTGCCGCCCCGCGCAAAGAACGCCCGCAACGGCACTGTCTTACTCGGGGTTTGAACCAACAGGCCGCTGCGCACCCGGCCAATGGTGGTTTCATGCAGCCCAAGGTCTTCGGCGACATCGGCGCAGCTCAGCGGGCGCAGATGCGTGGCACCGTGGTCCAGAAAATCCCGCTGCGCCGACAGAACATGGGCGGCAACCCGCAGAACCAGCGCGTTGCGCCGCGACAGCGTCCGGTCGATCCAGCGCGCCTCGGCCCGGGCCGCGCGATAGTCCGCCCCTGACAGCGGGTCTACCGTGATCTTTGCGGTGGTCTCGGCGTTCAGCGTCACCTGCCACTTTCCCTGTGTATCACGCTCGGCGATCAGATCGGGGGGGCGGCGCAGCTCGGGGGCCGCGTCGAACCGGATTCCCGGCTTGGGATCAAGCTGGCGCAGGCGGGTGACCAGTGCCGCAAGAGTCTCTGCGTCGACCTCACAATGCGCCATCAGCGCCGCCGTGTCGCCCTGCGCCAGCAACGGCAGCGCCTGCAACAACCGCGCCATCGCCGGGCTGAGCGCGTCCTGATCGAGAAGTTGCAGCCGCAAGCATTCGGCCAAAGACCGGGCAAAAAGACCAGCCGGCTCCATCTGGTGCAGCCGTTCAAGGATCTCTTCCGCCTTGCGGGGGGAACAGGCGGCCTGCTGCGCAATCTCATCGACCGGGCTGCCCAGCCAGCCACTTGGCTCTAGCGCCTCGGCGAAAATCGTGGCGATGTGGGTATCCTCGGCGCTTCGGAACAGCAGCCCGATCTGGCGCTGCACATGCGCATAAAGCCCGTCCGCCTGCGCCGCCAACCGGTCAACTTCTTCGCCGCTGCCCAGAAGCGCCAAGCGCCACGGGCGTGGCACGCTGCGAGGGGGTGGGGCAGGGACCGGAAGCGTGACCTGCAAACAGGGGTTCTCCGCCGCCTGTGCGATCAGGTAGCCGGCCAGATCCGCGTGATCCATTTGCAGCAGTCCCATGGCCTGCTGCATCATCTGAGTCATGCGCTGCGACGTGCTTTGTTGCAGGCGAAGCCCGATCATTCCCGGCCCCTTCTGCGTGGCAGGGGCGATCGCCCGTCCGGTTCAGCCATGGGTGCGCGCCTCGCCCAGAAAACGCGGCTGGATCACGAACGCTTCTGATGCCAACCCGGCGCTGGGGCTTAACGGCAACCGCTCCGCCAGCCAGCCACGGGTTGCAAGATCACGCCGCGCCGCCGCTTGGCGCAGCGCCGCACGGTCGCCGGGTATATTGGCCAGCCGGGTTCGGATGCCTGCCTCGTCCCCGGCGGTGAGATCCTCGCCGATAAATACCAGCAGCCCGCGCCGATCTGCCAGCGGCCCGGACTTGGGCCAGCCCTCCAGCCGGACCGGGGCATAGGCGGTCTCCTCGACGCATTGCACTGCCATCGGCACCTCGAGACCGGGCAACGCCACCAGCCCTTTGACGCGCAAAAGTTTGCCGGCCCAGTCCGACAGGATCTCTCCCAGAGCGACGGAAAAGCCGCGCCATCCGGGGGCCGCATCAAAGGTGACGACGAAACTGCGGACCCGGCCGCTGTGCGGCGTTGCAGGGGTGCCGGTCCCGCCTGCGGACATTGCCGGAAGCGCTGCAGTTCCATGGCCGTCTTTCGCGGAAGTGACCCCGCCTTTCCACAATGTTCCACCCAGCCAACTGTTCAGATCGCGCGGGCTGTCTTCAGTCGCGTAAAGCCCGCTTGCGAACAGATCCTGTGGATCCGCGGCCCCATGATCCAACACGACCCGCGGCGCGGTCGGGTTCAGCACAGCAAGCGCCCGGTCCACCGCGTCGCGCTCCACCTGTCCGGCCAGATCGCACTTCGACAACAACAACCGATCTGCCATGCTGATCTGCACAACGGCCTCGCGGTGGCGGTCGATCTGATCGCGCACGCGGGTTGTATCGACCACGGTGAGGATCCCGTCGCAGCGATAGCGCGCCGAGACCAGACGATCCTCCATCAGCGCCCGCAGCACGGGCCCCGGATCGGCCAGCCCGGTGGTCTCGATCAGCACCCGGCTTACCGGGGGGATTTCACGGCGCGCCATACGGTCGTGCAGACGCATCAATGCCGCCATCAGATCCCCCTGCACGGTGCAACACAGGCAGCCCGAATCAAGAATCACCAGCGCATCATCGATTCGTTCGACAAGGTGATGATCGATGCCGATATCGCCCAGTTCGTTGATGAAAACGGCGACACCGGCCATATCTGGCCGGCTGACGAGGCCGTTTAAAAGCGTGGTTTTTCCGGCCCCCAGAAACCCCGTCAGGACCGTGACCGGCACCCGACCGCTGCCCTGCGGGCGGATCATTTCGCCCAGGGTAAAGTTGTTCCCACCCATGTTTTTTCTCCTTCTCCTCCTCTAGGGGAAGCAGGTTTCTTACCGTTGCGCTGCGGCGTCCGCAGTTCAAGCGGTTTGTCGCGCCTGCGACACTAACATCCTCCGCGCAGCGACCGAGTATCGGACGGTGGCGTCCGGAAATCGAACGCGGTGGCGCGGGCCGCGTCTTTGTCTTGGGGCACCTGAAAATGGGGTGCGGCACTTTGCGGGATCCACCCGATCTTGACCTTACGGCAAGTTCTGCGCAGCGTTCCTGTGCACGCCGCGACACCACGGATGGCACGCGGCGTCAGGCTTTGGTGACCAGTATGTTTTGTCCAATTCTGAATTGGTGTTAGGGTAGCCCGAGCAAACGATACGCGTTTAGGAAACGGGGTGGCGGATGCATCGTGCAATGTTCCGGAGGGGGGGCACCTTGCGCAGCAGGACCAGCATTCGCCACGCTGATAAGGGAGGAAATACCGGATGCCCGGCACGGCTTTGCGCCAAAGACTTTCACGTCCTGAAAACGACCATCAGATTATGTCGTCCTGGGAAAGGTTCATGGACGGGCAGGATGCCGGTTCGGACGCATTGCGTCGATTGATCGACGATTCCTGGCGCCGCTGCCATGGAGCGGTGGATCCGGGTCGGGACGGCGCCCCACCGCCGGCGGCGGGGGACGCGCTGTATGATTTGCTGACAGACAATGAGGAACTGGTACAGGCCAGCAGCGCGATTACTGCCTCGGCCCGTGATTTTCTGTTTGAAAGCGGCACGGTGATGGTTCTGACCGACGCGACCGGTTCGGTGCTGAACGTCGAGGGAGACGACTCCCTGCGCGACCCGACCGAGGCCATCCACCTAATGCCCGGCGCGAACTGGAGCGAGCAGACCACTGGCACCAATGCCATCGGCACCGCGCTGGAAATTGGCCAGCCGATCCAGATCCATTCGGCCGAGCACTATTGCTCGGGTATCCAACGCTGGTCCTGTGCCGCCAGTGTGATCCGCGAACCCTCCAGCGGCGCGATTATCGGCGCCCTCGACCTGTCTGGTCTGAACGAAAGCTACAGTCGTCATACCCTGTCGCTGGCGATCACCGCCGCCGGGCGGATCGAAAACCGTCTGGCGCAGCGCGATCTCAAACTCCGCTACCGTCTGCTCGACCTGTGTTTTGACCGGTTGCGGATGCCGGGGCGTGACGGCGTCATCGTATTTGACCGCACCGGCACGCCGATCAAGACCAACGAGCGCGCCGCCGCCTTGATGACGGAACTGGCAAAAGACCACGACGGTCGGGACATGGCGATCCGGGATCTGACGATGCCTTGGCGCAAGGGGCGGGTCGCCCCGGAGAATATGCCCGAATGGGTCGACCGCGACTGGATCGAGCCGATTACGATCGACGGGCAACGACTGGGCGCTGTGCTGGTGTTGCCTGACCGCTCTGCCGTGGTGCGGCGCGCACCCTGCCGGGAGGTTTCGCAGGGCAGCCCGAAGGTTGATCCGTTTGCGCGGCTGAGCGGGCAGGCCCCGGCCTATTGCGAGGCGGTGCGCCGCGCGCGCTTGCTGGCCAAAAGCCCGGCACCGGTGTTGCTGCTGGGCGAAACCGGGGTCGGAAAGGATGCGTTCGCCCAAGCCTTGCACGAGAGCGGGCCAAAGGCGGACGGCGCCTTCGTCGCGGTCAACTGTGGCGGTTTCTCACGCGAGCTTTTGACCAGCGAACTGTTTGGCTATGCTGAGGGGGCCTTTACCGGCGCTCGGCGTGGCGGCATGATCGGCAAGATCGAGGCGGCGGACGGGGGCGTTCTGTTTCTGGATGAAATCGGGGAAATGCCGCTTGACCTGCAACCGCATCTGCTGCGGGTTCTGGAAACCGGAGAAGTCTATCGCATCGGCGAGAATGAGCCGCGCAAGGTGAATCTGCGCCTGATCGCGGCCACCAACCGGGATCTCAAGACCGCGGCGGCGGACGGCACCTTTCGTCTTGATCTGTTTTACCGGATCGCGGTGACGACGCTGGATCTGCCGCCGTTGCGGGCGCGGGTCGGGGATCTGCCGGTGCTTGCCGCGCATCTTCTCACGCAGATCGGCAAACGCTATGAAAGCCCCCCGCCAGAGATTGATCCGGCGCTTCTGACCTCGCTTGCAGCGCACGACTGGCCGGGCAATATCCGCGAGCTGCGCAATGTGCTCGAAGGCATGTTTCTGGAAAGCGGTGGCGACAGGCTGACGCCCCGGCATTTGCCGCAGGATCTGCGACAGGCGAAAGCACAGGCCGACGCGGTGCAGGGGATGTCGCCACTGCAACTGGCCGAGCGCGACGCGATCCTCGCCGCAATTGAACACAACCGGGGCAATCTGACCTCGGCCGCGCGCGATCTCGGGATCGCCAAAAGCACCCTTTATGTTCGGCTCGACAAGCTGGGGCTGAAGGACGGGGTGGAACAGCTGCGCCGATAATAACGACAGCCGATAAAACGAGAAACGGCACCCCGAATCCGGGATGCCGTTCTGCCATAGGGGGTAGTCCTGACGGGGAGAGGGGTCAGGCCGGAATCCCCTGTAGCTGCGCGACCGCATCCAGAACGGACTCGGGCGGGTGATCGACGGGAATTTGCGCATAAAGGAACTGCGCCGGCCCCGCCTTGGGCAGATCGCCGCCAGCGAAAAGCGCGGCGCTGACATCCCGGCCCTGTGGGGCATCGCCCTCGCCGATCACCGCATCAAAGCGCGCGGCGTCTTCGGGGGCCACACCGCGCCCGACCACCGCCCAACGATAATGCCGCGCGGCGTTCAGCAGCGGCGCATAGCGATCCGCCGACCCCGGCGTCTCACCTTCTTCGATCAAGAGCCCGCCAACAGGGCGTTGCGCCACGCAGCGGATGAAATCGGCGACATACATCGCCGCGTCCTCGGTCGTGTCCGCGTCGACCGAGGGTGCGCGTCCGGCGACCTGCTGCGCCTCGGCCAGCCAGGCCCCGGGGGCGGGCATCGACAGCACCAGCGGCACCTGCCCCTGAAGATGGGCGCCGACGGCCTCGGCCACCTCGTCCAGCAGGGCACGCGGGCCGTCCTCCTCCAGCATCCGCCGCAACGGATAGGTGGCGCGCCGTTTTGAGCCCATCTCGGCGGCCAACTCCGGGTGGCGTGCCTGCCACGAGCGGAACAGATCGCCGACATTCACAACCGCTACGTCCGAACGCAGCAACCCGCGGGCCTGGGTGAAGAACGACAGGTACTTTGCCGCGCCCTCGGCCCATGGATCGCCCTGCGCGCCCAGCAGAAGCCGGCGGGCATAGCCCGACGACTCCAGCCAGACCCGCAGCGCCTTCGTGCCCGTGGCGTCGGGCAGATCATCTGCGAGATGTTGGCTCATTGCTTTTCGTCTCCCGCAACCCCGGCGGCGGTCAGGCGCGCTTCAAGCTCGGCAATGCGCACATCCTTGGGGTGCATCATGTAGTTGGGCCGGGGTTCATCCGCGCGGCGGGTGATATCGGGCGCGCCCATATAAAGCGTGTCGATGTCATCCCCCCAGCAGCCGAAATAGGGCAGATGCGCCGGCGGCTTGGGCTGGTTCCAGCCCTTGATGAACTCGGCATAGGGCGTCGAGCGTGCGATGCGGGCCTTGCGTTCCTCGTCGCGCGCCTGTTCAGTTGCCTCAAAGTCGATGGCAAGAGTTTTGGGGTCAAAGACCACCTTGTAAAGCCGCGCGGCCACTTCGGCCGACATCAGCCCTTCTTCGATATCCTTCACCACGTTCACCGGGTCACGTTCCAGCAGATCGCCATAGCCTGCGCCAGCGCCCTGACTGATCATGAACAATTCACCGCGCTTCGAGATTTCGAACCCCATACCCATGTGATGGGTGCTGTATTTCGCGTCCTCGAAGGGCTGCTCGTTCATGATTTCTTCGATCGAGTGGCGGAATTTCTCCGGCTCGTTCATCAGGACATCGTAGACGTCCACATCCTTGACCTTGCACAGCGGATAGGTGCCGCAGGCATAGCCACCGAACAGACCCTGCAACGGCGGGATCTTGGCGCCCTCAGCGGTGGTCATGAAGCCCCACTGTTCCGAGTCCTTGGTCGACACCATCATCGAATAGCCTTGGCCGCCGCGATACTTGCCCGGTGCGATGGCGTCGCGTGTCATCTTCTTGGACACCAGTTGCAGGAAGGGAACTTCTTCTTCGTTCAATTCCTGTTCGCCAATATCGGCCATGGTGGCAAAGATCGGGGCCAGTGCATGTTCGCCATCCCGGTCCGATGTGGCACCTGCCCCCATGCCGTTGAGATCGGCGCAGAGGTTGCCCAAGGTCTCGCCATGCTGGCTGACACCGCCCCAGATGAAGGTGTTGATCATGTTGAAGGTCGGCGCATGCACCTTGGTGAACTTCTCCGGGCAGGAGTAGAGGAACTTTGCCACCGCATGTTGCCCGGCGGTGAAGCCGGTGAAGATCGACATCAGCGATTGCGAGTTCGGCGCGTCATAGGAACAATCCACGATCGAATGCGGATCGGTGATTACCTCGATCGGCGCAAACGCCGCCTGTCCACGCGGCAGGTCGGGCCAGACGTAGCACAGGAACACCTGTGACAGCATGCCCTTGAGACCGGCAACGATGGTGTTGGTCGCCCGGTTGGTGAATTCCGGGCTGGAGCCGCGGAAATCAAAGATCAGCCGGTCGCCGGTTTTGGTGAGCTTGCAGTTGATCTTGACCACGCAGTTTTCGCGCAATGTCGAATCCTGAATGATATAGCTGCGCACGGTCATGTCCGGCCATTCGGAAATGCGGCGTTTCACCTCGGCGCGCACGTCCTCCATGGTCAGGCGCAGGGTCGAAACCAGCGCGTCCGGGCCATCGGATTTCAGCGTTTCTTCGATGCGCTGCTTGATCCGCAGGCAGGCGAAAAGTTTTACCTTCATGTCCTCGTATTGCAATTTCGGTTCGCGTACCGAGTTCTGCAGGAAGGTCAGCACATCGCGCTTGATCTGATAGTTTTCGACCACCTTGAACGGCGACATCTTCAGCCCTTCGTCGCTGGGGCTTTCGGCCATCGAGGGCATGCCGCCCGGCTCAATGGCGCCGTTCTCGCCTTCATGCACTGTCGAGGCGACCCAGCACAGCAGCTTGCTGTCATGGAAGATCGGCAGGATCATCGACTGGTCGGTGTTGTGGACGTTGCCGTAACGGCTGTCGTTGTGGATAAAGCCGTCGCCGTCCTTCACCCCGACGGTGGGCTCGTTGATCCAGTTCTTGATGATGAACTTGATCGGGTGGTGGACCAGGGCCGAAAAGATCAACACCCCGCCCGCCGAGGCGATGGCGAGATCGCCGCTGGCCGAATAGACGCCGGTGATCACGTCACCCCATTTGGCGCCTGGGGCCGCCCCCATCTGTTCGACCATTTCAAAGCCTTCGTCGCAGCCCGACTGTAGCCGGTCGCGGATCTTGGCAACGATATGATTGTCGGACACCTTGGCGATTGCTGCGTCTTCGTCTTGGGTGCGCGGCATCAGGTCGTGGTTTTGCATGATCTCGGGATCGGGGCCGAGAAACAGCGTGGTGTCATCAAGGAACTTCTTGATGAGGTTCATTTCTTCCAGCGACGGGGCCGTTGTGTTCATATCTTTCATGTCTGTCTCCTCCTGTCGGATTACGGGTATGCTCCGGCGCCCCTCCTGGCGCCGGAGCTGACCGGTTCAGTGGCGGATAGCCGGGGTTTCATTGCGCAGGAACCAGGTTGCGCCCTGTTTCGCCGCCACCAATGTCCAGCCTGGGTTGACCAGAAAGGTCGTGACCTCCGAGGTGACGATGGCCGGTCCTTCGATCTCGACCCCCGGGTTCAGCGCTGCACGGGTCCAGACCGGAGTGTCGATCGCCCCGTCCTGCCCGACGAAATGGCAGGTGCGGTGGCTGGCCGGGGCCGGTGCGGCGGTGCGCTCCGCCTTGGGCAGCGGTTTGATATCCTCGAACTTGACCGTTTCGTGCCGGGCATAGGTCGCCACGCGGATGGTATTGATCCGGATGCCCGCCTCTGGCGCCTGTGAGCCTTCGCCAAAGCGTTTGCCGTAGTCGGTCGAGAACTGCGAGATCATCGCCAGCACATCGGCCGGGCCGTGCAGTTCGTGAGTGGGAACCACCGCCGTGGTCTGTACCAACTGGTTGCCATAGCGCATGTCCAGCTCAAGATCGTGGCTGATATCCTCGGCCGCTACGCCCTGGCGCAATAGATCCTGCCGCCCCTTTTCCTTCAATTCGGCGACGATGGCATTGAAGCGGGTGTAGTCGTCAAAGATGTGGCGGGTGTTGCTGTCGTACAGCACCAGATAAAGCGACTGCTCGTGGATGTGGAGTTGGTGCATATTGCCCGCCCCCACCGCCGAAAAGACCGAGGACAGCGGCGGCGCGAGGATCTTGTCGATGCTGAGGTTCTGCGCAATGCCGCAACAATGCAGCGGGCCGTTGCCGCCATAGGCCAGCATGGTGAAGTCCTTGGGGTCATATCCCCGTGCACGCAGTTCGGTGAACAGCCCGTTGGCCATGTTGTCGTCGACCTTTTCGCGGATTAGTTTGGCCGCGTCGATCACCTCGCAATCGAGGTCGTCACAGATCGTGTCCTCAATTACTGCCTTGGCCCGGCGTGGGTTCAACGGGATCGAGCCACCGGCGTAGTTTTCCGGGTCGAGATAGCCCAGCAACAGGTCGGCGTCGGTCACCGTGGGTTTCATGCCGCCCCGGTCATAGCAGGCCGGGCCGGGATCGGATCCGGCACTTTCGGGGCCGCATTGTACAGTCTTGTACATCCGGTCATAGGAGGCGACCGAACCGCCCCCGGCCCCCAGCGTCACCAGATGCACCATCGGAACCGACACCAGCCAGCGGTCGATCACCGGGTTGAAGTCATAGTGCTTCACTCCGCCTTCGACGACGATGCCGATATCATAGCTGGTGCCGCCCATGTCGGTGGCGATCACATTGCCCAGTTCGGCCTGCAACGACAGATGCTCTGACGCGCCGATGCCTGACACCGGGCCAGAGTGGATGGTCTGCAGGGCGTCGGTGGAGTTGAGCTGCGCCATGCCGCCGGAGTTGTGGATCACCAGCATCGGTTTGTCATAGGTGTGTGCGCGCAGGTTCTGCTCCAGCTGCGACAGCGCGTGATACATGGTGGAGTGCAGATAGCCATCGACGATGGCCGAGGTGGAGCGCACGTATTCGCCCTTCCGACCGGCTACCTGATGCGACAGGATCACCGGAATCGCGCCCAACAGGTGCGAGGGGTATTCTTCCAGCAGGATTTCCTCGATGCGCTGCTCGTTCACCGGGTTCACCACCGAGTTGACCAGTGCAACAACGATGATTTGCGCGCCACGGTCGACTAGTTCGCGCAACTGACGCCGCACGTCTTCTTCATCCAGCGGCATCACCGTGTTGCCCTGAAAATCCAGACGTTCGCGCACGCCGCGGATCATATGCGGCTCGACCAGCGGGTTGGGGCGCTGCGCGTTTGGCATGTCTTGCTGTCCGAGGGTGTCCAACCCTTCGCCATAGCCACGGGCGCGGCTCAGCGGCACAGTGGCCTCATAGCCAGCGGTGACCAGCATCCCGAGCTTGGGGCCCTTGTGCTCGATCAGCGCGTTGGTGCCCAGCGTGGTGGCATAGCGCACGCTGTCCACCTCGGTCAGGACGTGTTCCAGATCCACGTCCAGAACGTCGCAGGCTTTGCCAAGGGCTTCGTTGAAGCCCATGGCCAGATTGTGGTGCGTGGTCAGTGCCTTGGTTTCGATATACTGCTCGCCCCAGACGACGAAACAGTCGGTGAAGGTGCCACCGATATCAACGGATACGCGTTTCATTCTCGCTCCCTATGTCTACCCGGGGGGCCGTCCTCCTCGACGGTCTCACCCGGTGGTGTCCGCCCGCCTGCGCCGCAAAGGGCACCGGCGGACATGTCATGTGAAATGCTCAGTGGGTGTGGGCCCGGCCCGCCACCACGGAAGGGCCGGCATCGGGCAGCATCGCGGGACCGCGCGCCGCCCATTGCGCTTTGAGCGCGGCAACATCGACCTGCATGTCCCAAAGCGGCGGATGGCCGGGGATGGCATATTCCGTTTCAACCTGCGTGCCGCAGGAGGGGCAGCAGAATTCCAGAATACGCACCCACTCCGGGTCAGGGCTGAAGGTGAACTTGTACTTGTCCGGGTCAATCACCGGCGGGTGGATTTCGCGCGGGTCGCGGTTGTGGACCAGCAGCCCTTCCTTGTAGTTTCCTTCTGCTGGCGCGATCTCGTGATCGCAGACGCGGCATTCCCACTTTTCGGTTTCAAGGTTGATGCGCAGATATTCGGTCATCGGTATTTTCATCGGTCTTACTCCTCCCGGTCCAGAATGACGTCGCCGGCGTCCGAGACGACGAGCGTCCAACCCGCAGGCACGCGGGCAGTGAAATAATCCTCCTCAAGGATGGCGGGCCCCTGCGCGTAATCGCCCGGGGTCATCGCGTTCAGGTGATAGACCGGCAGGTCGATCCGGCCCTGTTCGGGGACCAGCACCTTGCGGGTATCGGCAGGTTTTGCCTTGGTCCCGCGCTTGACCGAGACCGCATCGCCACTGGCGTGACGCAGGCTTTTGACTGCGTTCAGTTCCAGTTCCACCGCGGTGGCCGAGGCCAGGGCCGAGGGGAACTCTGCCATCTCGTCGAGATCATGCACCACATCGCCCTCGGGGGTTTCGGCGACAAGACGGGCGGTGACGGTATAGCTGCCCTCGTCAAAACCTTCGGCGAACATGTCGCGAGCGGCCTTCTTCGTCAGCGTGTCGATTGCGGCGCGCAAGGTCTTGGTGTCGTGCGCCTCCAGCCCCACGACATAGCGTTGCGACACGTCGCAGGTGCCGATGCCATAGGCCGAGAACACCGCCGCCATCGCCGGGATTGCCACCCGTTTGATCCCCGCCTTTTCGGCCACGCCGCAGGCGTTGAGCGGACCCGCGCCGCCAAAGGCCATCAGCACCGTGTCGGGCGCGATTTTGGTGAAGCGGTGCAATTCGCCCGCGATCTTGGTTTCAAAGGCAGCCGACATCGCCAACACGGCCGCGTCCAGATCAAGGCCCAGCGGCTCGGCTACATTGGCCATGACCGCCGCTTCGGCGCGGGTCGCATCCAACCCCATGCCGCCGCCGAAATAGGAGGCCGGATCAAGCAGACCCGCCAACAGGCTGGCATCGGTGATCGTCGCCTCTTTGCCGCCGCGCCCGAAACAGGCCGGGCCGGGCAGGGCGCCGACGCTTTCAGGGCCGATGGCAATGGCGCCGTCCGCTGCTTTGAACACCGAACTTCCGCCCGCCCCGGCGCTGGAGATCTCGCACAGGGGGAAGGACACGCTGATGCCCTCGACGTTGCCGCGCCGGATATCCGCGACCTTGCCGTCGGTGCATTGGCCGATATCGGTGGTGGTGCCGCCCACATCAATCGAGACGGCATCGCGGAAGCCATAAAGACCGGAGAAGGTCTTGAGCCCCTCCATCCCGCCACGCGGGCCAGAGCTGTAGGTCTTGATCGCAACCGTTTTCGCCACGCGCGAGGCGTCGCCGTCATTGCGGAAAATCAACAGCGGGTTCTTGGTGCGATACTCCCGCAACCGGTTTTCGGCTTGGAAAAGAAACGCCTCCATCGAGGTGTGCAGGAAAGAGTTGATCAGCGCCGACCATGCGCGGCGTTCGGCGTCGCGATCCACCGTCAGGTCAGATGCATAAAGCACCGGCACCGCGCCCAGCAGGTGACGTGGATATTTGCGCAGCACGATCTTTTTCACCAGATCCTCGGCGGCATGGAAATCCGATCCGCCGAAACAGATCACAAGCCGGTTCGCACCCTTGGCCGTGAGTTGGTTGATGGTCTTGACGATTTCGACCTCGGCCTCGGTCGTGTCGAGCACGGTGGTGTCGACAAAGGCCACACGATCACCGACCAGTGCGTCATAGACATCCGGATCATGGGTGCGCAGCGCTTGCGGCAGATCGCCAGAGGAGGCGTCCAGCACGAGCCCCAGTTTCGGCCCCTTGCGTTCACAGATCGCATTGGTGCCCTGCGTCGTCGAATAGCGGATCAACTCTACCTCTTCGAGCAGCCGCTTGACATCCTCGGCGCCATAGAGGGTTTCAGATGCTTTCTGCAGCCCTTCGAAGAAACACTTCGACAGGTCGTAGGGCGTGGTCAGAACCTTGGTCTTTTTCACGCCGTCATCCGACATGATGCAGACGTCGGTCAGAGTGCCGCCGTTATCAATATTGATCTGAAATGCCATTGTGCATTTCTCCTCCCGTTCCTGTTGCGCAGGCCAACTGGCCCCGACGGCGCAGCCTGTGCGCCGGGTCCGGTCCTTGGGCGAACGGGTCTCCTGTCCCGTCCTGCCCGCTGACCGAGCCTGCCAAAGGAGAAGCAGGAAGCGTTCCACCATCGCGGGATGCGAGGAAGAAAAACGACAAGGCTTTGAAATCTAGTGATTTAAAAAAGTGCAGGACTTTCCCTCGCGCATCTGTCCTTTTCTTGGCGTTCGGATTCCAGACGGTTTCAGGACACCTCCGTCCGGAGGTGGCAGGATCTTCCCAGGGTGGAAATTCGGTTTCCTCTTGCCGGGTCGGGCTTTAGGATGGCGCTCTGATCAATGCGAATGAACCGAGGGCTGCGCTTGAAAAAGGAAACTTCCCTGAACAGCCTGCGGCGCGGGTTTCTTATTCTCGAAACCTTCGGGATCGGAGAGGACAGCCTCAGCAATGCCGAAATCTCGGCGCGCACCGAGTTGCCGAAATCGACGGTATCACGGCTGACCTCGGTGCTGTGCAATCTGGGCTATTTGTTGCCAGCGTCCGCCGCTGGGGGGTTTCGGATCGGCCCTCGGGCGCTGCGGCTGGGTTATTCCGCGCTGGCCAGCCTGAATATCCGCCAGCGCGCCCGCCAGCCGATGCAGGCGTTGGCGAGCCGGGCCTCGGTCTCGGTCTCGCTGGGGATTCGGCAGGGGATTGATATGCTTTATGTCGAACAGACGCGCGGTGCGGCGTCGCTGTCCACCCGCTTGACGGTGGGGGACCGGCTGCCGATCGCGGTTTCGGCCATTGGACAGGCCTATCTGTCGATCTGCAACGACGACGAGATCGCTGAAATCGCGGCGCAGTTGTCAGCAACCGAACCGCAGCTGGCTGCCGATCTGGCCAAAACGGCGGCAGAGGCGCGTAAGCAAGTCGCCACGCAAGGTTATTGCCTGTCGATGAACAGTTGGGTGAGCGGGGTCCATGCGGTGGCGGCCCCGGTGCTGGATCTCGACACCAAGACGCGGATGGCGATCAACTGCGGTGGGGTTGCGGCGCTGCTGCCCGAAACCCGGATGCGGGAAGAGATCGGCCCGGCGCTGGAGACTCTTGCGAGCCAGATCTCGGCGCTGCCCCCGCGCGAATTGATCGCGCGGTTCGGGCAATAGGGCTGTCTCGAAACCGCCCCAGAACCGGACGGTCAGGGCGGTTCGAGACGAGCTTGAACCGCTTTAGAACAGCCGCCCGCCGTCGATTGTGATCGTCTGGCCGGTCATCGCCGGGTTACATGCCAGAAACACGATCCCCTGCGCCACATCCTCGGGCTCGACCCAACGTTTCAGCGCGGTAGAGGCCAGTGAGTGTTCGGTGCGGCTTTCCGGCCAGGTGCCGGTCCAGGGGGTGCGGGTCAGTCCCGGCGCGACCGCGTTGACGCGGATATCGGGCCCCAACCCACGGGCGAGGTTGATCGTCATGTTGATCAGCGCCGCTTTGCTGGCCGCATAGGCCATGGAACTGGCGCCGCCGCCCAGACCGGCGATACTGGCGGTATTGACGATGGCGCCACCCTTGCGCAGATGCGGCGCAGCCGCACGCGAACACCAGAACGGCCCCATCAGGTTGGTGTCCAGAATGGTGGACCAAAAGTCATCATCCAGACGATCCAGATCCGACATCGCGATCGGCTCTTTGGTGGCGGAGGTTCCGGCATTGTTGACCAAAACGTCAAGCCCGCCCAGATCGGTGATCGCGGCGGCGATCATCGCCTCGGCGGCGTCCCGCTGCGAGACATTGCCGGGGGCGGATCGGGCGCGACCCTGACCATAGGTTTCATTCAGCTGCGCGATTTGCGCCACTGCGGCGGGATCGCCCGGCAGGTGGTTGACCGCGACCAATGCGCCAGCGGCCAGAAACGCTTTGACGGTGGCCAGACCGATGCCAGAGGCACCGCCGGTGACCAGAACGCGGGTATCTGTGGTGATGTCCATCCGTTCAGCCCAAGTCCAGCATCGCGCGTGCTTCGGCGGCGGTGGCGGTTTCTTTACCTAGACCCTCAATAATCTGAACCGCGCGGCGCACAAGCGACGCATTGTCGGGGGCCAGTTGGCCGCGCGCAAGATAGAGGTTGTCTTCCAGCCCGACGCGGACATGTCCGCCACACAGTGCCGAGAGCGCCACGATGTCAAATTCCGACCGGCCGATTCCAAAGGCCGCCCAGTTCGCGTCGTCGGGCAGTTGCGATTGCAGGTGCAGGTGGTTCTGCGGTGTGGCGTCGGTCCCATATGGGATGCCAAGGCAGATCTGGAACAACGGCCGACCGGTCAGAACGCCCTCGGCGATCAGCTTGCGGGCCAGAACGATGTGGCCGATGTCAAAGACTTCAAGTTCGGGCTTGGTGCCGACCTCTTGCACCAGCTTTGCCATGAGGCGCAGATGGTCGGGCAGGTTCAGAAAGGCGTGTTCGCCGAAGTTCATCGTGCCCACGTCCAGTGTGCAGATCTCGGGTTTCAGCTCCAGCACATGGGCGACGCGCTCCTCGGGTGCGCACAGCGTGGTGCCGGGGCCGCCCATCTGCATGTTTTCGGGCGATGGGATATAGCGCGCCCCGGCGCCAGTGGTCAGGTTCAGCACGATATCGACATCGGACTCGCGGATGCGCTCGACCACCTCGCGATAGAGCGCGAGATCCATCGACGGTGCGGCGGTCTCGGGGTCGCGTACATGGATATGGGCAACCGCCGCGCCGGCGCGCGCCGCGTCGATCGCCTGATCGGCGATCTGCTTGGGGGTGACGGGGACAGCGGCGCTTTTGCTGGGGGTGTCGAATGACCCCGTGAGCGCGCAGGTAAGGATTACTTTGTCAGCCATGCTTGTTGTTCTCCGGCGTTCCGCATTCTTGGGCGGCCCTGCATCCTGTGAAAACAGGCAGGGCCGCGCGACCGTCATAGCTCTGCCACAGGCGCATCAGTTCCGCAACACGGAACACTGTGCCATTTTGGACTTTTACATGCCGGAAATATGTGCGATCTGCGTCTCAGGGGCGCGAATCCAACCTGCGTCAGGGACATTCGCCAGCTTTGAGGAGAGAGAAACTTGTACCGATTCACGCAGATCACCGTTGCCGCGGCCGCTGTAGCCGCCACCATTCTGGGCACCGCGCCTGTTGTCGCGCAGGAGCTTCCGAAGACCATCGCATGGACGGCCTATGGGGTCGGCGGGGCCAGCTATAATCAGGCCGTTGCTATCGGTAAGGCGATGAAAGAGGAACTGGGTGTCAACCTTCGTATCCTGCCCGGCAAGAACGATATCGCCCGCACCATCCCGGCGCGCGCGGGGCAGGTGCATGCCATCGCCGGCGGTGTCGCCAGCTATTTCGCGCAGGAAGGCGTGTTCGATTTCGCCGCAGCCGACTGGGGGCCGCAGCCGATCCGTATCGTGCTGACCTCGATTGGGGATACCAACCTGGGGCTGGGCGTCGCCAATGACATTGGCGTCAAGACGCTGGCCGATCTCAAGGGCAAGCGCGTCGCTCATATCAAGGCCGCCGCTGCGCTGAACTATAACACCGAGGCGCTGCTGGCTTCGGCCGGGCTGACCTGGGACGATGTCGAAGTCGTGGAGTTCTCCGGGTTCGGAGATTCCTGGGACGGTATCATTTCGGGCAAGGTGGATGCCGCTTTCGCCCTGATGGCGACCGGGCGGGCCTATCAGTTGGCCGCGTCTCCGCGCGGATTGATCTGGCCGGAACTCCCGCAGGACGACACCGAAGCCTGGGCCGCACTCAAGGCCAAGGCCCCCTATTACGTCTATAGCACCGGCACCGAAGGTGCTGGCGTCAGCCCGGAAAAGCCGCATCACGGTGCGCTGTATCCGATGCCGCAGTTGATGGTTTATGAAAATCAGGACACTGATCTTGTCTATGCCATGACCAAGGCAATGGTGGATCTGTTCCCGTACTACAAAGACGGCGCGCCGGGGGCCTCGGGCTGGGCCTTGGAGCGGCAGAATTTCACCTGGGCGGTGCCTTATCACGACGGCGCGATTCGTCTGTTCAAGGAAAAGGGTGTCTGGACTGACGAGATGCAGGCGCACAACGACAAGCTGATCGAACGTCAGCAGGTGTTGGCCAAGGCTTGGGCCGATTTCAAGGCCACTCCGGCGGCCGATCAGGGCCGCGATGCGTTTGGTGCCGCTTGGCTTGAGGCCCGTGCGACGGCGCTGACCGCCGCCGGACTGGAACCCGTCTTTAAATGACCATCGGGGGCGTCGATGTGCCCTCGACCGAGGACCTGGCAGATCCGGTAGCGGAGTCTCTCCGCTACCGGTCTCTGACCGGAACTTGGCGCATCCTTCTGGTTCTTGCCGCGATCGCCGCCATTGGTGTGGTGATCAATCAGTTGTTCAATTTGAAATTTTTCGTCGGCTTCACGCTGGTGGGACCGTCGTTCCTGTACCTTCTGGCCCTTTTTATCCTACCGTTCATTTTCATTCTCGCTCCGGCGACACCGGGCGCAGCACGCGATCGGGTGCCGCTGTATGACGTGGCGCTGGCGCTGCTGACGGCGGGCGTTCTGCTGTTCTTCAACCTCAACAGCGAAACCATCGTGATGGCGGGCTGGGAATATGTTGCGCCGCTGCCTGCGCAGATCGTTGCCGGCCTGTTCTGGCTGCTGCTGATCGAGGCCAGTCGCCGCGCCGGTGGCACCGCGTTGGGCATTATCGTGGCGATCTTTTCGGTGTATCCGCTGGTGGCCGATATGGTGCCCGGCCCGATTCAAGGCTTTCCACAGTCCGCGACGACCACCGCCGGTTTCTATGCCTTTTCCAGCGACAGCGCCTTTGGCATTCCGATGCAGGCGTTTGGATCGCTGGTCGTGGGCTTCATCATCTTTGGGGCCGCCCTGCAGGCGACCGGCGCCGGCAAGGTGTTCATGGATCTTTCCTTTGCGATCCTCGGCACCGTGCGCGGCGGGGCCGCCAAGGTTTCGATCTTTTCCAGTGGTCTGCTGGGGTCGATGAGCGGCAGCGTGATCACCAATGTGCTGACCACCGGGGCGATGTCGATCCCGGCGATGCGGCGCACCGGGTTTGACCGCGAACATGCCGCCGGGGTTGAGGCCTGCGCCTCGACCGGGGCGGTGCTGATGCCGCCGGTGATGGGGGCGACCGCCTTCATCATGGCCTCCTTCCTGCAGATTCCCTATTCCGATGTGGTGGTTGCGGCGATCATCCCCTCGGTGCTGTATTATCTGGCGCTGTTTTTGCAGATCGACGCCTATTCGGCGCGCCGCGGCCTGAAGGGCATCCCACGCAAGGAATTGCCGACCGTCGGTCAGGCCCTGCGAGAGGGATGGCACCATATTTTCGCCTTTGCGCTGTTGATGTGGATGTTGCTGGGTCTCAAGCAGGAGGCGGCGGCCCCCTTCTATGCCACCGCTGTCTTGCTGGTGGTGAATCAGATCTTTGGCGACCGGTTGAGCCTGAAGGGCGCGATCAATCTGATCTATGACATCGGTCGCACATTGGTTGAACTGACCGCGATCCTGGTTGCGATCGGGCTGATCGTGGGGGCCTTGGTGCTGACGGGTCTGGCCGGCACTCTGGCCACTGATCTGATCGTTCTGGCTGGGGGCAACGCGATTTTGATGCTGCTGATGGGGGCCATCACCAGTTTCCTGCTGGGGATGGGGATGACCGTTACCGCCGCCTATGTGTTCTTGGCAATCATTTTGGCGCCGGGGCTGGTTTCGGCCGGTCTTGATCCGCTGGCGGTACACCTTTTCATTCTCTACTGGGGTATGCTGTCGTTTATCACCCCGCCGGTGGCGCTGGGGTCGTTCACCGCCGCCAGCCTTGCCGGAGCAAGCCCGATGCGAACCGGTCTTACCTCGATGCGGCTGGGCAGTATCATCTATTTCGTCCCGTTCTTCTTTGTGTTGAATCCGGCGCTGATCCTCAAGGGCTCCCTGTCCGAGATCCTGTTCACGCTCAGCACGGCGGTGATCGGCGTGTTGTTCATCTCGGCCGGGACACAGCGTTACCTGATCGGGTTCGGCTCGCTGGCCGCGGGACTTGCAGGCGCGATTGCCCAACTCCTGATGCTGGCCTCGGGATTGCTGCTGCTTTACCCGGGCGGGATCGGCGGTTTGTCCAGCCAGATGGTGCTGTTGATTGCGGTTGTCGCGGCGGCGGCGGCTCTGGCGCTGTCTTGGAGGGATAGAAAAGCCCACATGGAAAGGACGGCGTGATGCGAAACGCGCAACAGATTGCAACGGTTGCTGTCGTCGGGCTGGGCACCATTGGCACTGGCTGGGTGGCGCAATTCGCGGCCGCTGGCCTGACGGTGCGGGCCTTTGATCCAGATGCAGAGCAACGCGCCGCCCTTGAGGCGACGGTGTGCGACATGCTGGTCCGCAACGGCCAACCAGAGGCCGCCGAGCATCTGCGACTCAGCCTGCATGATACGCTGGAGGCGGCGGTCGAGGGCGCGGACTTTGTGCAGGAAAACGTGCCGGAGCGGCAGGCGATCAAGGCAGATGTGCTGGGTCGGCTCGACCGGGCGCTGCCCGGCAACGTGATCATCGCTACCAGCACCTCGGGGCTGATGCTGAGCGATTTTCAGGACGCGCTTACCGCACCCGCGCGTTTGGTGGTCGGCCACCCGTTTCACCCGGTGCAGCTTATGCCGTTGGTCGAGGTGGTGCCGGGCCGCCGCACGGCAGTTGAAACGGTGACGATTGCCGAGGCGTTTTATACCCGCATCGGCAAGGTGGCCGTGCGGCTGGAGAAAGAGGCCCCCGGCCATCTGGTCAACCGATTGCAGGCGGCGCTTTGGCGCGAGGCGGTGGCCTGTGTCGAGGACGGGATCGCTTCGGTCGCGCAGGTTGATGCCGCTGTAGTCAACTGCCTTGGACCGCGCTGGTCGGTGGTGGGGCCGCATATGGCCTTTCATCTGGGCGGCGGCAAGGGCGGGCTGCGGCATTTTATCGACCAGCTCGGCCCCGGCATTCAGACCCGTTGGGAGGGCTTCCGCACCCCTGATCTGGCGGCGATGACCGAAGCCCTTGTGTGCGGCGTCGAAGATGAGGCCGCTGGCCGCGACATCGACACGCTGCAACAAGAGCGCGATCGCAAGCTGGCGGCGCTGCTGGCACACCGGGCGGGGTAGCCCTCCCCGGCGGGGCACTCTTATATTGACCCCGGCGTTGCACTCGCCTCTTTACGCCGCGCATCGCTCGGCGAGATGCCATAGGCCTGCCGGAAAGCGCGGGAGAAATAGGCGTTGTTGGGAAAGCCCGTCGCCAGCCCCACCTCGATGATGGGCAGCGCGGTCTGGCGCAGCAAATCCGCCGCCTTGGCCAGCCGCAAGTGGCGATAGAACTGCATCGCCGATTGCCCCAGATGCCCCCGGCACAGCCGTTCAAGTTGTCGCGCGCCGATGCCGGACAATCGCGCCAACTGCGCCAGCGTCATCGGGTCAGCGATATGCGCCTCCATCAGCCCGATCATCGCCACCAGCGCCGGGTGATGCACATCATACCGCGCGGTGGCATCCAGCCGCTGCGGGTCTTCGGCCGGGCGCAGGCCGGTATGAATGAACCAATCGCTGATCTCACGCGCCAAGGCCGCGCCCTGTTCTGCCGCGATCAGCGCATGCATCATGTCAAGCGGGGCCGAGCCACCGGCGCAGGTGAACCGGTCCCGGTCGATGACGAACAACCGACGCTCCATCATGGCCTCGGGCGCGCGGGCCTGAAGCGCATCAAAATGCTGCCAGTGAACGGTAAAGCGGCGGTTCTCCAACACCCCGGCTTCTTGCAGGATCGCCGCGCCGCCAGAGATCCCGCCCAGCGGCACCCCGCGCGCCGCCAGCCGGTGCAGAAATCCGCGCACCCCGACATCGCAAAATGCCAGCGGATCGCCCCCGGCGACAACGAAGACCATGTCGAAATCGGTGCCGGCCTCGCTGAGCGGCACGGTGTCAAAGGCACAGCCGACCGAGGCCCGCGCCTGGGTCGCGCCAGTGGAGAGAAACACCAGTTCATAAAGCGCACGACCGGCGAGCAGATTCGCCGCGCGCAACGGCTCGACCGCAGCGGCGGCAGACATGAGCGCATAGCCTTCGATCAGCAGGAAAGCGATGCGTTTGGGGCGACTGCGGGGCATGGTGATTCCGTGCGGGATGTCCGGTAATGTATAACTTATGTCCTGATCAGGAAATCACCATCCCACCAGTTCATGGCATCTTCCTCCCAAAGGAACCGGCCAGATGAAAGGGGTGCTGATGCGCTTTTCCGGCTTTCGCGTCTTTAAAGAGGCCCTGAGCGGCCACAAGGGCTGGGCGCCGTTATGGCGCAACCCTGATCCGCAGCCCGAGTATGATTATGTCATCGTGGGCGGCGGCGGTCATGGGCTGGCCACTGCCTATTATCTGGCGACCACCTTTCGCAAATCGCGGATCGCGCTGCTGGAGCGTGGCTGGCTGGGCCAAGGTAATATCGGGCGCAACACCACGATCATCCGCTCGAACTATCTGCTGCCGGGCAACGAGCCTTTTTATGAGTTTTCGATGAAACTGTGGGAGGGGATGGAACAGGCCTTCAATTTCAACGCGATGGTCAGCCAGCGTGGCATTTTGAACCTGATCCATACGGACGGACAGCGCGATGCCTATCGGCGGCGCGGCAATGCCATGCTGCTGGCCGGGGCGGACGCGGAACTGCTGGATGTGGCGCAGGTGCGCGAGATGGCGCCGTTCCTGAACTTCGACAACGCGCGCTTTCCGATCAAGGGCGGATTGATGCAGCGCCGGGCCGGGACCGCACGGCATGATGGCGTTGCTTGGGGCTATGCCCGTGGTGCCGATCTGGCCGGCGTCGACCTGATCCAGAACTGCGAGGTCACCGGTTTTCGCATCGAGGAGGGTCGAGTCCGGGGGGTCGAGACCTCGCGCGGGTCTATCGGCGCGCAGAAGGTGGGTGTGGCCGTCGCGGGCAATTCCAGTCGGGTTATGGCGCTGGCGGGGATGCGCCTGCCCATTGAGAGCCATGCGTTGCAGGCCTTTGTTTCCGAGGGGCTGAAGCCCACGATTCCGGGCGTCATTACCTTTGGGGCCGGGCATTTCTATGTCAGCCAATCCGACAAGGGCGGGCTGGTCTTCGGTGGGGATATCGAGGGCTATAATTCCTATGCGCAGCGCGGCAACCTGCCTACGGTCGAGGACGTGGCCGAGGGCGGCATGGCCCTGATGCCGATGATCGGACGGGCGCGGCTGCTGCGCTCGTGGGGCGGCCTGATGGACATGTCGATGGATGGTTCTCCGATCATCGACAAGACCCCGATCGAGGGGCTGATGCTGAACGCCGGCTGGTGCTATGGCGGATTCAAGGCGACGCCGGCTTCGGGCTATTGCTTTGCCCATCTTCTGGCCACCGATACCCCGCATCCGACCGCCCGTGCGCTGCGGCTTGACCGCTTTGCCCGGGGGTATGTCATCGATGAAAAGGGTGTCGGCGCGACACCTAACCTGCACTGAGGCTTTGATATGCTGATCCCGCATCCCCTTCTTGGCCTGCGCGACGCGCAGGAATTCGTCTATCTCGGCGACGCATCGCTTTTGAACCGGCCCGACGGCATGGCCGAGGGGGCCGCTGAGGCTTTTGGCGACTATGTTTACTTGCGCGACAACCCGGCGGGCGTACATCGCGAATTGTGGTTCCACGAACAGGGCGACCGCTCTTGGTTGGTCGTGACACGTGACACCACCACCCATGAAATCCTCGGGGCGGAATTGGCCCGTGATGTGGCGCTGGCCGCGAAAGGGGGCGCAGCATGACCCGGTTGAACGGCGGTCTGATCGACCGCAGCCAGACACTGTCCTTCAGCTTTGACGGCAAAAGCTATCGCGGCCATCCGGGCGATACGCTGGCCTCGGCGCTATTGGCGAATGATCAGCGATTGGTCGGGCGCAGCTTCAAGTACCACCGCCCGCGCGGGGTGATCTCGGCCGGGTCCGAAGAACCCAACGCGCTGGTCGAACTACGCAATGGAGCACGGCAAGAGCCCAACACCCGCGCCACGGTGACTGAGCTGTTTGAGGGGCTGGTGGCCAACAGCCAGAACCACATGGGGCGGCTTGAGTTCGATCTTCTGGCGGTCAATGACTGGCTTGCGCCGTTCTTTGCCGCAGGCTTTTACTACAAGACCTTCATGTGGCCGAAAGCTTTTTGGGAAAAGCTGTATGAGCCGGCGATCCGGCGCGCGGCGGGGCTGGGCAGCCTGTCTCTGCAGCCGGACCCGGACGCCTATGACAAGGGGTTCCTGCATTGTGACCTGTTGGTGATCGGGGGCGGGGCCGCCGGTCTGGCAGCGGCCCTGACGGCGGCCCGTTCGGGGGCACAGGTTATTCTGGTGGATGAAGATTTTCGCCTTGGCGGACGGCTTCTGGCGGAAAGCCATGCCCTGAACGATGCCCCCGCCGTTGGCTGGATCGCGGGCGTCGAGGCGGAATTCGCCACTCTGCCCAATCTGCGCGTGATGCGGCGCACCACCGTTTTCGGTGCCTATGATCATGGAATCTTTGGTGCGGTGGAGCGGGTCAGCGACCATCTTGCCACCCCCGGCAAGCGGGTGCGCCAGACACTGTGGCGGATCACCACGAAACACAGCATTTTGGCGGCGGGCGCGACCGAGCGGCACATTCCCTTTGCCAACAATGATCGCCCCGGCGTGATGCTGGCGGGCGCGATGCGTGCTTATGCCAACCGCTGGGCGGTGAGCGCGGCGCAGCGCGTGGCGATCTTTACCAACAATAACGACGGCCACCGCACCGCCTGCGACTTGGTCGCAAAGGGCGTCGATATCGCAGGCGTGATAGACACCCGCAGCGATGCAAAAAGCCTTGGCGCCTACCCGCTTTATGCTGGGGCGGTGGTGAGCAATTCGCGGGGCCGGCTTGGCCTGCGCAAGATCGAGGTAACCCGCAACGGCCAGACCCAGTGGCTCAGCTGCGGCGCGCTGGGGGTGTCGGGCGGCTGGAACCCGAATGTGCATCTGTCGTCGCACCATCGTGGTCGCCCGGTGTGGAGTGAGGCATTGCAGGCCTTCGTGCCCGGCATTGGCGGCCCTCCGGGGTTGAGCGTGGCGGGGGCCGCTTTGGGACAGGGCAGTACGCAGGCCGCGTTGATCTCTGGCGCCGAAGCCGCGCGTGACGCGCTGGTGGACCTTGGCATCCCCGCGACACTGCCCGTGCTGCCACATGCAGAGGACGCGCCGCAGACCCTGCAATCCTATTGGCATGTACCAGGTAAACCCCGCGCCTGGGTCGATTTCCAGAACGACGTGACCGTCAAGGACATCACGCTGGCGCATCAGGAAAACATGCGGCCGGTGGAGCATCTGAAACGCTGGACCACGCTGGGCATGGCCACGGATCAGGGCAAGACCGCCAATGTCACCGCGCTGGCGGTGATGGCCGAGCTGACCGGCAAGTCCATCCCCGAGACCGGCACCACAATGTTCCGTCCGCCCTACACCGGCGTGTCTCTGTCCGTTCTGGGCGGCGGCGACAGCGGTGAAGATTTCCGTCCGCGCCGGTTGACCCCAACCCATGACTGGGCAGCGGCGCAGGGTGCGGTCTTTGTCGAGGCCGGTCCGTGGATGCGGGCACAATACTATCCACGGGCGGGTGAAACCCACTGGCGCCAAAGCGTTGATCGCGAGGTTCTGGCGACCCGTGCCGGCGTGGGCCTGTGTGATGTGACTACCTTAGGCAAGGTCGATGTGCAGGGGGCGGATGCGGGAGAATTCCTCAACCGCATCTATGCCAACGGCATGAAAACGCTGCAGGTCGGCCGGGTGCGCTATGGGCTGATGCTGCGTGAGGATGGCTTTGCCTATGATGACGGCACCTGCGCGCGGCTGGGGGAGGATCATTATGTGGTGACCACAACCACCGCGCAGGCCGGAGCGATTTATCGCCATTTGGAGTTCGCGCGGCAATGCCTTTGGCCCGAGCTGGAGGTGCATCTGATCTCCACCACCGACGCCTGGGCGCAGATCGCGGTGGCCGGGCCAAAATCGCGGGCCCTGTTGGAGCAGGTGGTGGACGATTTCGATCTGTCAAACGCGGGTTTTCCCTTTATGGCCTGTGCCGGGCTGACCGTCTGCAACGGGCTTCGTGCAAGGCTGTTCCGGATCTCCTTTTCCGGGGAACTGGCCTATGAAATCGCGGTCCCGGCACGCTATGGCACTGCGCTGATGGCGCGGCTGGTCGCGCTTGGCAAAGATCTGGGCGCGACCCCCTACGGGACCGAGGCGCTCGGCGTGCTCAGGATCGAAAAGGGCCACGCGGCGGGCAATGAGCTGAACGGCCAGACCACGGCGCAGATGCTGGGAATGGGGCGCATGGTGTCGACCAAGAAGGATTCAGTCGGCGCGGTGATGTCGCGGCGCGAAGGGCTGGTGGGCGAGACCCGGGTGCTGGTAGGCTTGCAACCGCTGGACCCCAGTCTGCCGGTGGTGGCGGGCGCGCATCTTTTTGCCGAAGGGGCGGCGCCAAAGACCGAAACCGATCAGGGCTGGATCACCTCTGCCTGTTTCTCGCCGCATGTCGGCTCTGCCATCGGTCTGGGATTTCTTGCCGATGGCGCCGCCCGGATCGGAGAGGTGGTGGTTGCCGCCAATCCGCTGGAACGCCAGAGCGTGAAACTGCGGGTGGTACCGCCCCATTTCGTCGATCCCGAAGGAGGACGTCTGCGTGTCTGACCTGAAACCGATCACCGCCTTGGGCGGTGCCGTGTCTCGTGCGCAAAGCTTTGGCGCGCTGAGCATTGTGGAAAATAGCGGGCTGGCTCTGGCCTCTCTGGCGCTGCGTGACGGTATGACGCCGCCAATACCGATGGGTTTGACCCTGCCCGGACCGGGCGGTTGGACAACCGGCGGTGACGTCGCCGCGTTCTGGACCGGCCCCGGTCAGTGGATGATCGAGGCGGAGGGGAAAGCGGAAGAGGATTTTGCGGCGGCCCTCGCGGCGCAGGTGCCGGGCGGTTTCGTCACCGAACAAACCGACGGCTGGGTCGCTTTTGAAATCTCTTCTGCCGCTGGCGAGGGGCCAATCCGGCGGCTGATGGAAAAGGTCGTCAATGTGGATGTGGCAGGGTTTGCTCCCGGATGCGCGACCCGGACCGGTCTTGAACACATGAGCGTGTTCCTGATCCGCCGGGCCGAAGATCGCCTTGCGATTATCGGAATGCGTACGCTGGCAGCGTCGCTCTGGCATGCGCTCGAAACCGCCGCGACGCGTTTGCAGGATCATCCGGCAGCCTGACCGATGCCGATGGCCCGCTTCCGGGGCGGATGAAAACCGCCCGCCCCGGCGAGGAGATCAGCGCGCGGCGATCACCTGAATCTCGACGGCGAAATCGGGGCTGGCCAGACGCGCCTCGACGCAGGCGCGGCAGGGCGTGTGCCCCTCGGGCACCCAGGCATCCCAGACCGCATTCATCTCGGCAAAGCCGGCCATGTCGGTCAGATATATGGTTGCGCTCAGGATCCGGGTCTTGTCGCTTCCTGCCGCGGCGAGCAGCGTGTCGATCTGGCCAAGAATATCCTGCGTCTGTTCCGCAACCGAGCCGCCCGGCGCGCCTTGGGCGACCTGACCGGCAGTATAGATGGTGTCGCCGTGGACGACCATCTGGCTCATCCGGGCACCAACTTCGTGACGTTTGATTTCCGACATTTGAAACCTCCTTTTCGGGAATGGGGCCGTGTGCTGTCACGGCGGGTCAATCAGAGCCCGATCCCTCTGATCCCGGTCTCGATAGCGACAGGTCGGGCATAATTCCATGGTGAAGATGACCCTCAGAGCATTTGCGATATGTCTCGGGCCGTCTGGCAAACCCGCGCGATCAGGTCGGGGTCCGGCTTCAGTTGCAGCTCATGGCCAGAGAGGTTGATTGCAGCGATTACATCCCCATGTCGCGACAGGATCGGGGCCGCGATGGAAAAGGTGCCGGTGGCCAAATGCGATCGCTGGGCCACGTAGCCACGCGCGCGGTCCTTGACCAGCAGCGCCTTGAGCTGCGACAGCGAGGCCGGGGCCGCCGCGATCAGCGGGGCAAAGACATATCCGGCAAAGCGCCGCTCCAGATCCTCGGCGCTGAGCCCGCTCAGCAACACCCGGCCCATGGTGGTGGAAAAGGCCGGCAGCCGCGAGCCCACGGGCACATTGGACACCATCGTGCGATCAGAAATCGCGCGATAAACATAGACGACTTCGACGCCATCCAGAACCGAGACATGGACGGTAAAGCCGGTATCGTTGCGCAGCTGGTCGGCGGGCTGTCGCGCGATGTCATAGACATCAAGCGAGCGGACATAGCGATACCCCATATCCATGACCCGAGGCGCCAACCGATAGCTGTTGTCGTGTCGGGCCAGATAGCCCTCCTGCTCCAGCGTGATGACGAACCGATAGGCGGCAGAGCTGGTAACGCCGATCGCGGCGGCGATCTCGCTCAGTGTCATCTCCGGGTGGCGATGGTCGAAACATTCAAGAATGCGCAGGCCACGCACCAGGGAATTTGACCGGTAACCGGGGTCTTTTGCCATTCGGCTCCTCTTTCTGCTCCTTGGGCTGCGTGGGTCGCGCGCGGCGCAGACGGCACGTTCAACAGCTGCGGAGTCTTGCCTGAACTTCAATCGAACAGGGGGCAATCGCTGAACCCCGTCACATAACATTTTTTGCATTTAAAAACTAATATTGACATGCAAAAACGGAGCGTCAAGATATCTTGCATCCGACCCTTTGCCCGACGCGTTCCGGGCCGGGGGCGTTAACTGTGGATAAGGAGTAGCATTTATGACCATTTCTCGGCGCCATTTTCTGGGCACCACCGCTGCGGCGGCACTGGCCGGGCTGGCCTCTGCGCCCGCCTTCGCGGCCAGCCGCACCTTCTTCGGGATCGCGACCGGCGGTACCGGCGGCACCTATTACCCGCTGGGCGGCATGCTGGCACAGCTGATCTCCAATACTGCCGAACTGCCCGACACCAAGGTTTCGGCGACGGCAGAGACCGGAAACGCATCGGTCGCCAACGCACAGTTGCTGGGCCGGGGCGAGATCGAATCCGCCTTTGTCGCCGCTGACATTCTGGATGCCGCTTATCACGGCAAGAACCAGTTTGACGGCAAAGGGCTGAGCAACCTGCGCGCCATTGGTGCGCTGTACCCCGAAACCGTGCAGCTGGTCGTTCGCGCCAACAGCGGCATCAAGGAATTCACCGATCTGAAGGGCATGTCGATCTCGTCTGGCTCTCCGGGGTCGGGCCAGTGGCAGCTGCTGGGCGATCTGCTCGAAGCCCACGGCATGACCCGCGAGGATGTCTCCGAGGATTACTCCTCCTTCGCGCAATCGGTCGACAAGATCAAAGACGGCAACCTCGATGCTTCGTTGATTACTGCCGGTCTGCCGACCTCATCGGTCACCGATTTGGCCAATGGTCACGACATTGCCATTGTGCCGTTGCAAGGTCCGGCGATCGCCAAGCTGCAGGAAGCGCAGCCCTATTACGCCAACGCCGTGATTGCGGCGGGCAGCTACAAGGGGCTCGAGTCTGATGTGAACACCTTGGCTGTGCGGGCGATCTGGGCAACCCAGGCCGATGTGTCGGACGAGCTTATCTATGCGGTGACCAAGGCGCTTTACGAAAACACCGAGACGCTGGGCAAGGTCCACCCGATGGGCAAGCGTATCTCGCTGGACACGGCACTTGAAAGCGTGTCGATCCCGCTGCATTCGGGCGCGGCGAAATACTATGCTGAAAAGGGCATCTCCAAGTAATGCCCTGTCGCAGGCAACTGCGTTTGTGCGGGATGGCAGCCTTGGTTGCTGTCCCGTTTCTCGCCTCTCCGGCCCGCGCCGGGGAGGTTTGGCTGTGTCTCACCGAAACGCGCGGTGACGGGCATGAGGTAACGCGGCTGCCGGCGGGGAGCGACGGCGCCTTCTCCCTCAGCTTTATCCATTCGGTTTCGCGCACGCCGGTAACGGATTATTACCATGTTGCCGACGGACAGATCGTGCAGACCTCCGAAGTGTTTCGGGCGCATGGTGCCGGGCTGCCCTCCATCGCAAACGACATGGACGCCACCGGCTGGCGCCACGAGGACGGCCATTTCATCCTCGACATGCATCGCCTGACCGGTCCGATCCCGTTGCGCATTCAGGCGCAGTTCAAAAATACCCTGCATACGGCCGATACCGACTTGCCCTTGGCGGGGCTGGGTTATAACGCCCTGACCCTTGCCCCCTGTGACGAGGAGACATCCCCTTGACGGATACCCCCCCCCGCGGCCATACCGCCGCCGAGCCCGATCACGAATACTCCGCCGATGAGTTGGAGGCGCTGGTCCGGGAATATGACTCTGAGTCAAATTTCCGCCGTCTGGTTGGGCCGACCGCGATTCTGGTAACGGTCGCTTCGGTCATCCTGTCGCTGTTCCACGTCTATACGGCGGGCTTCGGCCTGCTGAACGAGGTGATGCACCGCACCGTCCACCTGTCCTTCGTGATGGGGCTGATCTTTCTGGTCTTTCCGCGCAAACGTGCCCATCCGACACCGCGACTCTGGGCGGAATCACTGCTTTTTGCAGGGTTTTACCTTTATATCCTTTACGATCTGGTGCTGTCGCTGCCCCCCAGCGGATTGAAGACCGGTTTCACCGTCATGATGCTGGTCCTGATCGCGCTGACGCTGCCCTTCAACCGGCAGGGCGCCGATCCTGATAAAGTGGCGCTGCGCGATTGGATCTTTGCCGCTGTCGGCGCAGGCTTCTCGGCCTATCTGGCGGTGTTCTTCAAGCATATCTTCATCGACAACGTCGGCAGCCCGTCCGAGCCGGTCTATATGATGGGTCTGGTCGCCATCGTCATGACACTGGAAGCAACGCGGCGCACCATGGGGGCGACGCTGGCCTATATCGGCATCGGCTGTCTGATCTATGCGCTGGTAGGGCCCTATCTGCCGGGGATTCTGGCGCACCGGGGCTATTCGATCACCCGGATCGTCAATCACCTTTTCGTCGGCACCGAGGGCATCTATGGCGTCGCCGTCGGGGTTGTGGCGACCTATGTGTTCCACTTCGTCCTGTTCGGCATCCTCGCACAGATGAGTGGTCTGGGTCAGCTTTTCATCGATCTGGCAACGATCATCGCCGGGCGCGCTGCTGGCGGGTCGGCCAAGGTTTCGGTGGTGTCCTCCGGGTTCTTCGGGATGATCTCAGGCTCGCCCATCGCCAATACGGTGACCACCGGGGCGTTTACCATTCCGCTGATGAAAAAGTCAGGCTTTTCAGGGCGGTTCGCCGGGGCGGTCGAGGCCTCGGCCTCCTGCGGGGGACAGGTGACGCCACCGATCATGGGCGCTTCGGCCTTCGTCATGACCGAGATGCTGGGCATCCCGTATAACGAGCTGATCCTGATCGCGATCGTCCCGGCGGCCTTCCATTATATCGCCATCCTGCTGATGGTGCATCTGGAGGCCAAACGGCTGGGGCTGAAAGGGTTGTCGAAAGACAAGATTCCGCAGTTCGGCGTGGTTCTGAAAAAATCATGGCACCTGTTCATCCCGCTGGGCGTGATGGTGGCCATGCTTTTGATGCAGTACACGCCGTTCCTCGCCGCGTTCTGGGGCATCATCCTGACCATCGTGTTTTCCTATGTGCCGCTGATCATGCGACTCCTTGGCAATACCACGATGGATACCAGCACCGCGCTGACGCCGCCGCGTCTGGTGCAGGGATTCGAGGATGGCGCGAAATTCGCGCTGGCCATTGGCGCGGCCTGTGCCTGTGTCGGCTTCCTGCTGGGGATGACTACGCTAACCGGGCTGGGGTTCAAGTTCTCTGCCGCCGTGGTGCAACTGGCCCATGATGTGGCGACCTTCGTCGTCGGGATGGATTTCACAGGGCTGCTGTCGGAAAATGGTCTGGCGTTGTTCTTTGGGCTGATCTTTGTCGCCATCGCCTGCATTGTAATGGGGGCGGGGATCCCGACCACGCCAACCTATATCATCCTTGCCTCGATTGCCGCGCCGGCGCTGATGGAGTTCGGCGTCCCGCTGATCGCCACTCACTTCTTTGTCTTCTACTTCGGCGTGCTGGCGGATGTGACGCCACCGGTGGCGCTGGCGGCCTATGCGGCGGCGGGGCTGGCGCGCAGCGAACCGATGACCACGGGCACCACGGCGTTCCGGCTGTCGATGGGTAAGGCGCTGGTGCCGTTCATGTTCATCTATGCGCCCAGCCTGCTTTTCGTCGATTTCTCGGCGCTGGAGTTCATCACCGCGCTGTTGTCTGGGTTGATGGGAATTCTGGCTCTGTCCGCGGCCTATATCGGTTGGTTCCGCCACGATCTCGTGTTGGTAGAAAAGCTGGCGCTGACCATTGGCGGGCTGTTCCTGATCTCGACCCACTGGGCCGCGATTACCATCGGGGCGCTGCTGGTTCTGGGGGTGCTGATGCGCCCGACGCGCAGCGCAACCATGGCCTGACGGAGGCCTGAACGCGACATGACGGCACCAAGGATGCCGTCATGCGCTTTCCTGACGAAATGGGGCCACGACGATAGCCGGTCGGCGGTATTGGCCAGCACTCGTCGTGGCGCGGATCAGTCTGCGTTGCTGCGGAAAATGCGGACCAGTTCGGGCACATAGGCCTGGCCTTGGCCAGCATCCACCGCAGAGGAGAGCGCATTGGCCACGCCATCGGCGATGATCTTCTGCGCCCCGGCGGCATCGGACATGGCGCGGTAATAGTTGATGTCTTTCTGCGCGTTGCTGACAAAGAACGGCAGCCCTTCGCGGTCGCCTTCGGTGATGAACGGCGCCAGACGCTGAAGCGCGGCGCTGGCCCCGCCGCCATTGGCCAGAACGTCAACAAAGACCTTGGGATCAATCCCCGCATCTGCGGATTGCGCGGCGGCCTCGGCCAGCAGGGTCATGAACCCGACCGACACATAATTGTGCAGCAGCTTGAGCCGGTGACCATCACCGAGCGCACCGACGTGATCCACGGTTTCGGTGAACGAGGCCAGCACCGGGCGAACCCTTTCTAGCACGGCGGCATCCCCGCCCACCAACAAGTTCAGCGTTCCCTCATGGGCGTGTTTGGCGGTGCGGGTCATCGGCGCGTCAAGATACTCGCCGCCGACTGCTTTGATCGCCGCGCCCATGCGCACAGTGGAGTCAGGCAGCGCGGTCGAGCAATCGACGATCACTGTGCCCGGTTTCAATCCCGAAACGACACCGTTTTCGCCAGTGACGATCGCTTCAACCTGGGGAGAGCCGGTGACGCAAAGGATCACCACATCCGAGGCCGCGGCCACCTCGGCAGGGGTGGCGCAGGCTTGGGCGCCAAGACCGACAATCTCGTCCACTGGCTGGTTTCCCGGATGGTCCAGAAAGCTGAGCGTGAAACCGCCCCGAGCCAAGACGTTCCGGGCAATCCCGTGGCCCATAAGGCCGACTCCGATAATTCCGACGTTCATAGTGTTCTCCTCATCGACCTTCCCGGCCCCTCGGCGTTGCGTGCCAATGCCTCTGGCGGGATTTACATCTCCCCACGGGTTAACCGACAGCGGCGCGGTGGGAAAGAACCCGCAAGGGGCGGAGGCTGTCATTTTCTGAATCCCTGTTCTGCTTTCTTGACTGCCGGAGGTGGGCCAACTCCGACGGTCGGGGTAAAATTGATCCAATATTTGAGCGCAGAGCATTGATTTAAGTGGTAAACATGTTTTCTGCACAGCTCGTCAGAAAATCAGATTTGCGGTAATAGCAGCTCCTCGTCATGTTTGCCCGACACCGGCTTTGCTGCGTCAGCGGCGGTTGCGTGTTCCCGTAAGGAGACGGGACGGCCCGGGATCGGGCTTTTTGGAGGATTTTGCGTCTGTCATCAACGAGCGGCCCCGGAACCATCCGTCCGGGGGCTGTCTCTCTGTGGCCGTCGCGAAGGGGAGGCTGCATGGTTTCGACAGAACAGAACGCGGAACAAAGCCGCAAACGCGGTGCATTCAAGGTGACTCAGGAAGGGGTCGTAACCGCGATTGCGGTGGTCCTTTTCATCGTCTTTTCCGTGGTATTGGACAGGTTTCTGACCCAGGGCAACATTCTGGCATTGCTGAAAAACGTTGCAATTCTGGGGATGCTGGCCGTGGGCATGGGGTTTGTCGTGGTGGGCCGCGGCATCGACCTGACCATGGTGGCGGTGATGGTCGTGGGAGTCGCCTTTGCGATCTGGATGTCGACACAGGGCTTTGGCTTCGGCGAGGCGATTGCCATCGGCGCGGTTCTGGTCGCGCTGTGTGGTCTGGTGACGGGCGTTCTGATCGCCGTGGCCGAGGTGCCGCCGATCTTTGCCACGCTTGCCATGGCCTCGGTGGTCTATGGCGGCGGCCGCGTCGCGTTCACGTCTGATGTTCTTTATGCCCCGGCCGGGATCGAATGGCTGACCTATATCGGGTCGGGAAATCTGTTCGGCATTCCGGTCTCGGTTCTCATCTTTGCGCTGGTGGCGGCGCTGATCGCGCTGTTCCTGAAGTTCACCCGCTTTGGGCGCTTTGTCTACGCGACAGGCGACAATCCGGCGGCGGCACGAACATCGGGACTGCCGTCGCGGCCAGTCGTGATTACCCAATACGTGATCTCGGCCTTGATCGCCTATGGCGCCGGTATCCTGCTGACGGGCCTCGTGTCGGGCATCAATACCCGGTTGTACAATTCAACACTGATTTATGACGTTTTGCTGGTCGTCGTCTTGGGCGGCATCAGCCTGTCGGGCGGGCAGGGCGGCGTGCGCAACGTGTTGGTTGGCACGGTCCTTGTCGGCATCCTGATCAACGGGATGACGATCATGAACTTCAGCTACACGAGCCAGAACCTGATCAAAAGCGTGATCCTTCTGGCAGCGCTCGCGTTCGACGCGGTGATCAATCCGCGTGACGAACAGACATCGCAAAGTGGCGATATCTGACGACCAAGACCAATCATTTAGGGAGGAAACCAAATCATGATGTTCAAGAAAGTGGCAGTCGCCGCGCTGATCGCGACAACGGTATTGACCGTTCCTGCGGCAGCAAAAGAGATCGAACAGGTCGGTCGTGCGACCTATCTCGAAGCGCTCAAGGGCAAGCGGGTCATCTTCATCCCGCTGTCGCAGGGGATGGACCTCAATCAGGCATGGACCGCTGTCTGGGAGCGCCACGCCGCTCGCTACGGGTTCGACTTTCAAGTGCGGGACCCGAACATGGATACCGCGGCCGGGATCCGCGCCTTGCAAGGCGCCATTGGCGACAAGCCGGATGTTCTGATCGTGCAGAACCCCGATGTGCAGACCTATGCCCGCGCGCTGAAACAGGCGCAGCAGGCCGGCATCAAGATTCTGCAGATCAACATGCAGTCAATCACCCAGACTGATAGCTATGTCGGCAATGACTGGATCGAGATGGGCCGTCTGGAAGCGGGCGAACTGGCCAAAACCTGCCTTGCAGAGGGGGCCCCGTCGAAAAAGATCGTCTGGCTTGCAGGCGTCCAGACCGGTGCCGCCAACATCTATATGCGCGAAGGGCTTGACCAGATCCTGGCCGAGAACCCGGAGCTGGAACTGGTGTCCGATCAGCCTGCCGATTACGACAGCGAAAAGGCGCGCCAGATCACTGAGACGGTGTTGCAACAACACCCCGACCTGTGCGGGATCATGGGCATCTGGGACAACGCGGAAGTGGGGGCCGGGGCTGCTGTCGTGGCTGCGGGCAAGCAGGATCAGGTAACCATTGTGACCAATGGGGCCGGTGCGATGACCGCCTGTGACAGCATCGAAAAAGGCATGTTGGACGTTGTGTACAACTTCAACGCCCCGATTCAGGCAGAGATCGCGGCACAGCAGATTTCAGAGTTCCTGCAACACCCCGAACGCCCGGCCGGATCAGAAAAGACCGTGTTTTTCGGGCCGATCACCCGCGTTGACGCAAACAACGCGACGGGCCGGAACTGCTGGACCATTGATCAGCTGAAGTAAGGACACCTACAGATGAGCCTCTCTCAATCCATCGTCCGGTGGCGCTATCGGCTGTTGCCCGATCATGTCATGGGCGAAATCCTGAACAAGAAATGGGCCGATAGCGCGATCCCGTTCTTTGCGCTGGTGCTGATCGTCGCGATCTTCGGGTCCATCGTGCCCCGGTTTTTCGAGTTTAGCACCATGTCCATTCTGTCCGCTCAGGTGGCGGAGCTGGGGCTTGTCGTGTTGGGATTGTCCATTGTGATGATCTCGGGTGGGATCGACCTTTCGGTCGGTTCCACCTTTGCGCTGACCGTGACCACGGCGCTTTATATGATGAACGTGCAAGGCGCGAGCCTTGGCACCGGCCTTGTTGCGACGCTGGGCGTCGGCGTGGCCTGCGGCGCGATCAATGGGTTTCTGGTCGGCATCCTGCGGATGCGGGCCTTTCTGACCACGCTGGTTACGCTGATTATCTATCGGTCGATCTTTGACATCGTCTTCCCAAAGATTTCCACCGATATCGTGATGAATTACCCGGAGTCCCCGGTGTTCGAATTTCTCGGGATCGGGCTGATCTGGGGGTTGCCGGTTTCGTTCCTGCTGATGGCGCTTGTGTCCATCGCGCTGCATATCGTGCTGTCGCGCGGGCGTTATGGATGGCGGCTCATGGCTGTGGGCGGGGCGCGACGATCGGCGCATAACGCGGGCATCAACGTGCGGTGGACCGTGTTTTCCGCCTATGTCGCCTGTTCCGCCTTCGTGGCCTTGGCAGCCTTTCTGTTCTCTGCCCGTATCGGGTCAGCCGCGTCGGACATTGGAGCCGGTCTGGAGTTGCAGGCGCTGACGGCGACGGTGCTTGGCGGCATTTCGCTGGGCGGTGGGCGCGGATCGGTGTCCAAGGCGCTGATGGGCACGCTGTTTGTGCTCATGCTGTCGAATTCACTGCTGGCGCTTGGCATTCCCGGCCCGGTCAATTCGCTGCTGCTGGGGCTGATCCTGGTGGTTGCCGTGTTTCTGGATGTGCGTTGGGTCAAGAACCGGCACAAACTGCTGCGCGCTGTCTATATCTCACCGACCTATAACAAGATGCCGCCGGCGATCTCGACCGATGACGGCCCGATGGAACCGAACGACCGGTTGCGCGAAGTGGGCGTTATCGGACTGGGGACCATGGATGGCGCCGAAGACGTGATCTTTGACCGCGACGACAACCTTTACACCGGCAGTCGCCATGGCGATATCCTGCGCTGGTTCCCGCCCGACTATACCCGGCACGAAGTCTTTGCCCATATCGGCGGGGCGCCGATGGGGATGGTGTTCGACGCAGCAGGCAACATGTCGGTCTGTGTCGGCGGCATGGGGCTGTATCAGATCACACCGGAGGGAAAGGTCAGCCTGCAGACTGGTGAGACCAACCGAAGCTGGACCTCGGTTGCCGATGACTCGGTGATGAAGCTGGCGGATGATTGCGATATTCTTCCCGATGGGCGGATCATCTTTTCCGAGGCGACCGTGCGGTTCGAGATGCACGACTGGTATGCCGATGCGCTGGAAAGCCGGGGCAACGGGCGGTTGATCTGTTTCGATCCCAAGACCGGGACGACAAAGACACTTAAGAACAATCTGATCTTCCCCAATGGGGTCTGTACCTCATACGACGGGGAGTCGGTGCTCTTTGCCGAAAGCTGGGCCTGCCGGATCAGCCGCTATTACTATGCGGGGCCGAAGGCGGGCACGGTCGAGCGGGTCATCGAAGGTCTGCCGGGGTATCCCGACAACATCAACCGCGCGTCTGACGGAACCTATTGGCTGGCCTTGATGGGCTCGCGCACACCCGCGCTTGACCTGTCGCTGGAAATGCCCGCGTTCCGCCGCCGGATGGCGCGGCGGGTCTCGGAAGATGCGTGGCTGATGCCGAACCTGAACACCGGCTGTGTGCTCAAGTTCAACGAAAAGGGCGAGATCCTGGAAAGCCTATGGGATCTGGGCGGGCAGAAGCACCCGATGATCACCTCGATGCGCGAACACAAGGGCACGCTGTATCTCTGCGGTATTTTCAACAATCGCATGGGCACGCTCAAGCTGCCCGATGCCGATCAGACCTGGTGCGGGTTGGACAGCTATTGGAGGAAACCGGAATGACTGCGATCCGACGTTTCATTGACCGTCGTCTGGGGCGTGGCGAGGCCGCGATCACCGTGCCGATCCTCGATGGACCGCTGATGCCGAATGCCGCCTTGGACAACGCCGAGGTCTTTGCCGAGATCAACAACGTTGATAATCTGGTCGCGGCTGAAAAAGGGTTGTTCTGTTCCTCGGGAAATACCTTACTCCGGCTGCGCTGGGGCGAGGCCACGGCAGAGGAGGAGGCGCGTTTTGACGCCCCGATTTCGGCCATGGCCGGGGGCAAGGGCATGCTGGCCCTTGGAATCGAAGGGCAGGGCGTCGTGATCCGGGGCGGGCCGCATGATGGCCGCTGCTTTGGCGGAGCAGGCGAAACCGGACCGGTCTATCCAACATCGCTGGCGTTCCTGGACAGCAATACCGTTTTGGCGACCGAGGGCTCTGATCGCAACAGCGCCGCGAACTGGCGGCGCGACCTGATGGAAAAGGGTCGCCGTGGCAGCCTGTGGCGGCTCGACCTTGAGACTGGAAACGCGACGCGCATCCTTGGTGATCTGGCCTGGGCATCGGGCATTGCCCTGACCGGATCACAGCGGATCTGGGTGGCGGAAAGCTGGCGACACCGGGTGATCACGGTCGATCTGGCCACTGGCACAAGCACGCCTGTTCTCGAACACCTGCCGGCCTATCCGGCGCGGATTGCCCCGGCCGTAAATGCGGGGTTCTGGCTCAGCTTCTATTCGGTGCGCAATCAGCTGGTCGAATTCATCCTGCGCGAGGACGACTATCGCCAACGGATGCTGGCAGAGGTTCCCGAGCCGTACTGGATGGCCCCGGCTCTAGCGTCGGGCCTGTCGTTCCGGGAACCGATGCAGGGCAGCCAGTTGAAACAGATGGGCGTCATGAAACCCTATGCCGTGACCCGGTCTTATGGGTTGGTGGTGCAGTGCGATCCGCAGATGCGTCCGCTGCGCAGTTTCCATTCGCGGGCGGATGGCGTGATGCATGGCTGCGTTTCGGTCTGCGAACGGGGTGACGAACTGTATGTGGCGTCAAAGGGTGCAGGGCGACTCCTGCGGCTGGCCGACGTGGCACGGGAGGGTTGAGAGATGCAAAACATCATTGAAATGCAAAATGCCACCAAGTCCTTTGGCGGGGTGGCGGCGTTCCATGACGTGAATTTCACCCTGCGCAAGGGCGAGATTCACGCGCTTCTGGGGGAAAACGGAGCCGGAAAATCGACGCTGACCAAGGTGATGGCAGGCGTCTATCGGTTGAATGACGGCAAGATGCTGTTTGACGGGACCGAGGTGAATTTCGCCTCGCCCTCCGAGGCACTGCACAATGGCGTTGCCATGGTGTTTCAGGAAACCAACCTCGTTCCGGCGATGACGGTGGCGCAGAATATCTATCTGGGCGACGAAAAGATGTTCAACCGTTTGCGTGGATTGTACATTGATGCGCGCCAGTTCCTGGTCAGTATGGGGTTTCAGGTCGATCCGACAGCGCAGGTTTCGACCCTGGGCGCCGCACAGAAGCAAATGGTCGAGATCGCCCGCGCGGTGCATCACAACGCGCGCGTCATCATCTTTGATGAACCGACGGCAACGCTGACCCCCGAGGAAAAGCGACATTTCTTCTCCCTGCTCGATCGGCTGAAGGCGCAGGATGTGGCGATCATCTTTATCAGTCATGCGCTGGAAGAGGCGCTGGAGGTGTCCGACCGCATCACCGTCCTGCGCGATGGCACCTTGGTCGCCTCCGGCCCGGCAAAGGAGTTCACCCGCGAATCCGTGGTTCAGGCGATGGTCGGGCGCAATCTGACCGAGACGCTGCACGGCACGGCGACACGCGAACCGCGACCCTATGGCGAAAAGGTGTTGAGTGTCGAAAACCTGTCCAGCGCCGGGATGGTGCGGAATTCTTCCTTTTCGGTCTTTGGCGGACAGGTCACCGGCATATTTGGTCTTGTGGGCGCCGGGCGCACCGAGATGGCCAAGATCGTCTCCGGCGTGATGAAACGCGATTTCATGCACGGGGGCGAGGTCCGTCTCAATGGCAAACCGGTGCGCTACCGCGTGCCGCGTCCGGCGATGCGCGATGGCATCGTTTATGTCACCGAGGATCGCAAGCATGACGGGTTCTTCGAGACCATGACGGTCGGAGAGAACCTTTTGCTGAGCGAACTTTCCAAGGGCAGCAATCCGATCACCCCCGTCACCATGCGGCGGGTGCCGGAACTGGCGAAGGAATGGGGCGAGAAACTGCATCTCAAGTCGATTTCGGACAAGGCGCGGATGATCGAGCTTTCGGGCGGCAACCAGCAAAAAGTGGTGATCGCCAAGTCGCTGATCCAGGCACCCAAGTTGATCATTTTCGATGAGCCGACGCGCGGGGTGGATGTTGGGGCGATTGTCGAAATCCACCAACTCATTCAGGATTTGGCGGATCAGGGGCTCGCGGTGATCGTGATATCGTCCTACCTGCCGGAGATCATGGCGGTTTCGGATCGAATCCTTGTTGCTAAACGCGGCCGGATTGTCGAAGAGATGATCGTGTCTCAGGCCTCGGAAGAAAAGATCATGTTCGCTGCCGTTCACTGACATCGGGTCAGGCGCATACCGCGCGCCAGTACAAAACCGCGCGGCGTCAGCAGGAGGCCCAAGTCCGTCATGAGCGTGAACAATGTCAATCTCAAGCTGTTGCAGACCTTTCTGCTGGCGGCAGAGCATGGCAGCTTTCGCCGCGCGGCAGAGGAAAGCAATCGCTCGCCCTCTGCCGTGTCGATGCAGATCCGTGATCTGGAGGAACAGGTGGGGATGAGCCTGTTCGTGCGCACGCCGCAGTCAGCCAACCTGACTCCGGCGGGCACGCTGCTTTTCGAGCAGGTGAGTAAAGCGATGGCGGATGTGCAGGCGGGGCTGGACCGCCTGTCCGAGGTCGCCGAACATCGGCGCAGCCATGTCAGCATCGGCTGCGCCCCAACCTTGGCGGCAACGCGTCTGGGCAACATCCTCACAACGTTCAAGCTGCGATATCCACGCTCTGTGGTGGATGTGAAGGAAACCCCGCCGACAAGCGCAATGGTCATGTTGCAGGAACAGCAGATCGAGCTTTATATCGGGCCGGAAGTGCCCAATATGTCGGAATTTCATTTTGAACCGATCTTGCAGGATCGTTTTGCGGTCTGTCTCCCGGCGGACTACGACGAGGGGGTCGAGCAGGTCTCGCTGTCCGATATTGCTGGATTTCCCCTGATCCTGCTCGACGCGCAAACCGCCGCGCGCGGCCTGATCAACAAGATCGTTGCCGAAACCGGCGTATCGATGAATGTCCAATACGAGGTGCAGTATGCCTATACGGCCATCGCGCTGGCGGCGGCCGGGCTTGGTGTGGCGGTGGTGCCCTTCATTGCGATTCCGATGCTGCCGACGGCGGAATTGCGGGTCGTTCCGCTGATCGACCCCGGCGCAGAGCGCTCGGTCGGGATCATCACGGCGCGCGGATACGTGCATCACAACTACTCGGAACAGCTTATCGAGCTGATCCGGACCGAGCTGCGGCAGGGATGTTGACTGCCGCAGCCGGTTCCGATCTTAGTCGGCGTTGATCCAGATCGCCTTGGTGTCGAGGTATTCTTCCATGTGCTCGGTGCCGCCCTCGCGGCCATAGCCCGACATCTTGACGCCGCCAAAGGGCACCGCCGGGTCGATGGCATGGTACATGTTGACCCAGACAGAACCCGCCTTGATCCGATGCGCCAGCTTGTGCGCCGTGCCGAGGTGGGTTGAAAACACCCCCGCCGCCAGACCATAGGGGGTGGCATTGGCGCGTTCGACCACTTCGTCGATGCTGTCAAACGGCAGCGCCGAGATCACCGGGCCGAAGATTTCTTCACGCGCGACGGTCATGTTGTCGGTCACGCCGCCAAAGACGGTCGGGTGGATAAAGTGACCGCCTTGAAAGGCCTCTCCCTCAACCCGGCCGCCGCCGGTCAGCACCTCGGCGCCCTCGCTCGGACCCACGGAGAGGTAACTCGAGATTCGCTCGGCCTGTCGAGCCGAGATGATCGGACCTATGTCAGTGTCACCTGCGATGCCATGGCCGATCTTGAGCTTGCTGGCAAAGTCGGCAACGCGGCGCACGAATTCATCGTGGATTTCACGCGCAACAAACAGACGCGACCCGGCGATGCAGATCTGACCGGAATTGGCGAACACCGCCATCGCGGCGACCGGAACGGCCTTTTCAATGTCGGCGTCACGGCAGACGATCACGGGTGATTTCCCACCCAGTTCCAGCGAAACTCGCTTGAGGTTGCCGGTCGCGGCGCGGGCGATGGCCTGACCGGTCGCGGTCGAGCCGGTGAACACGATCTTGTCGACACCCGGATGTGCGGCCAATGCGGCCCCGGCATCGGCACCATAGCCGGTCACGATGTTGAGAACACCGTCGGGCAGCCCGGCCTCGCGCATGAGACGGGCGATCAGCAGAACGGTGAGCGAGGCTTCTTCCGAGGGTTTCAGAACCACTGTGCAGCCGGTCGCGATGGCCGGCGCGATTTTCCAGATCGATCCGGCGATCGGGGCATTCCAAGGAATGATGGCGCCGACGACGCCAATCGGTTCGCGCACGGTCGAGGAATAGATTTCGCCGGGGAAGGAATTGGGGATGGTTTCCCCGTGGATCGTGACCGCTTGACCGGCATAGAACCGCAGCATCCCCAGCACCCGGCGGCTGTTGGCGAGCGTGCGCTGGATCGGCATTCCCATGTCGAGCGTATCGGACAGGCACAGCGTTTCCCATTCGGCCTCGAACTGGTCGGCGATCCGCAAAAGCAGCGCCTGCCGTTCAAACGGGGTGAATTTCGACCACGGACCCTCAAACGCCTTGCGCGCGGCTGCAACCGCCGCGTCGATGTCGGCGGCGTCGCCCTTAGGAACCGTCGCCAGCAGCGACCCGTCAGCCGGGTTGCGGGCTTCGATCACCTCACCGGAGCGGGCTTCGCACCAGTTTCCGTCAATGAACATCGGGCGGAAACCGCCATCATAAAGCGCCGCTGCGCGAGCCTGCCAATCAATCATCTGCACTCCTTCGCCTTGAGGGATTTCCCCATGCCTGACCTGTCATGCATCGGGGAGCGGCGAGCCTCAAGACGGTGATTCTTATCGCCCGTTCAGAATATTCGTTTACCAAGGGCAGCATTGCCCCAGTTTGGGTGGGTTAGCCGTGATTGGCCATGCTGGCAATCGTCAGGGCGGCTTCTTGTACGGCCTCGCTGAGGGTTGGGTGGGCGTGGATTGTCCCGGCCAGATCTTCGGCGCGCAACCCGGATTCGATCGCCAGCGCAAAGCCGGACACCAGTTCGGACACGCCGGGGCCGGTGGCCTGAATGCCAAGGATAACATGGTCGGTTTCGCGCGCAACGATGCGCACAAAGCCCTCGGTGTCGCCCAATGTCATAGCCCGGCCATTGGCCCGGAACGCGAATTCGCTGACCTTCGTGGCGATGCCTTCGGGCACCTCGGAGGGCAGCAACCCGGCGGTCACGATTTCGGGATCGGTGAAGCAGACGGCGGGCACACAGGCCTTGTCCCATGCATTGGGATGCCCCGCGACTACATCGGCGACGATTTCACCCTGCGCCATGGCGCGATGGGCCAGCATCGGGCCCGGCGTCACGTCGCCGATCGCGTAAACGCCACGCATCGACGTGCCGCAGCGATCATCCACCTCGATGAAGGCCCCGTTGTGGCGCAGGCTCAACTCTCCAAGTCCAAGGCCATCGGTGCTGGGCGCCCGACCTACGGTCACCAAAACAGCGTCCGCCTCCAGCGTTTCGCCCCCGTTCTCCGCATCAAGCGTGAGCGTGCCGGTCGCGTTGTCCCACCCCGTCACCCGGGTGGCGAGCTTCAATTCGATCCCCAGCGCATCGAGGCGGCGTTTCACACCCCGGGTCAGCTTGTCGTCATATTGCAGCAGGATCCGGTCGGCGGCTTCGATCAGAGTCACCTCGCTGCCGAGTTTGGCAAATGCGGTGCCGAGTTCCAGCCCGATATAGCCTGCGCCGATCACCGCCAGCCGTTTCGGCGGTTCAGACAGGGCAAGGGCCGCAGTCGAGTCGAGAATCTTGCCGCCAAAGGGCAATCCGGGGAGTTCGGCAGGCCGCGATCCGGTTGCGATCACGATATTTTCGGCCCGGACCAGAACTGGGCCGGTCTCGCTGTCGATTTCGACGGTCTTGCCATCGCGGAACCGGGCCCAGCCGTTCACGGTTTTGACGCCGCTGCGTTCCAGCAATCCGCTGACGCCGGTGCAAAGCCGGTTGACCACGCTTTGCGACCACTCTTGCGTCTTGGCGAAATCCAGCGAGGGTGCCGCGACGGTGATGCCCTGCATCCCGTCACCTGCTTGCAGGACGGCATTGTGGTACAGGTGCGCGGCATGGATCAGCGCTTTGGACGGGATGCACCCGACGTTCAGGCAGGTGCCGCCGACGCGCTTGCCTTCGACGAGGATCGTATCAACCCCAAGCCGGGCCGCGCGCGAGGCGCAGACATAGCCGCCGGGGCCGCCGCCGATTACCAGCAGAGAGCATCTGAGTTCAGTCATCGCGCCACTCCATGAACAGCATTGCGGGGGTTTCGAGCAGCGATTTGAGCTTGGCGACGAATTCCGCCGCCACCCAGCCATCGACCACCCGGTGATCGAAACTGCACGACAGGTTCATCATCCGGCGCGGAACAAAGGTCTTTCCGTCCCACATCGGGCGCACGGCCATCTTGTTCACGCCGATGATCGCAACCTCGGGCTGGTTGATGATCGGCGTCGTCGCCAGCGCCCCGAGCGGGCCCAGAGACGTCACGGTCAGGGTCGACCCTGACAGGCTTTCCGGCCCGATCCGGCGGTTGCGCGCCGCATCCGAGAGCCGCTTGATCTCGCGCGCGGTATCCCACAGCGTGCGGGCCTCGGCATGGGGAAGGACCGGAACCATCAGCCCGCCGTCAGTTTGCGTGGCGATGCCGCAGTGCAGCGCCTCAAATCGGGTAATCACGCCGGCCTTGTCGTCGTAATGAGCGTTGATCTCGGGGTGATCGACCACCCCCTCGGCCAAGGCGCGCAGCAGGAAGGGCAGTAGCGTAAGCCGCCCGCGCGCCTCGCCGAACTTCGTGTTCAGCTTGGCGCGCAATTCTTCCAGCGCTTCGACGTCGACCTCTTCGATGATCGAAAAATGCGGCACCTGCTGTTTCGCTTGGGCCATGCGCTCAGCAATCTTGCGACGTACACCGGTGACGCGCTTTTCCTCGGTTCCCATGCGGCGGCTCAGGCCGCCGCCCTGACGCAGATCCGGCCCATGGGCGAGAAAATCATCCAGATCTTCGTGGACGATACGCCCGGCCGGGCCGGTGCCGCGCAACTGGCGCAAATCAATACCCAGTTCACGCGCCCGGCCGCGCACCGAAGGCGCAGCGAGCGGACGGCCAGAGGCATTGCGGGCCATTGGCAGCGCAGCTGATGGCGCAGGCCGGCGTGGGGTCGACGGTTTCGACGCAGCCTCTGCCTGAGCTTTTGGCGCCGGTTCAGGGGCCGCGGCCGCTTTGGGCTGGGCCGGGGCGCTGCTTGATGTCAGTTTGTCGGCATCCTGAAGCGGGACCGCCTCGTCGCTGTCGATACGGATCAGGTCACAGCCGATGGCCAGCACTTCGCCCGCCTCACCGCCAAGCCAGACAACCTTGCCACTGAGGGCGGCGGGAATCTCGACCGTTGCCTTGTCGGTGGTGACTTCGCAGATCACGTCATCCTCGCGGATCACATCACCGACCTTGACCATCCATTCACTGAGTTCGGCTTCGGCGATGCCTTCACCAATGTCCGGCAGTTTGAACGTGTGTTCTGTCATGTCTCAGCCCTCCATGACCTTGGCAATTGCGCGTTTCACACGATCAGGGCTTGGGAAATAATCCCACTCCTGCGCATGGGGGTAGGGGGTGTCCCAACCCGCAACGCGCAGCACCGGCGCTTCGAGATTGTAAAAACAGTCTTGCTGCACCAAGGCGGCAACCTCGGCGCCAAAGCCAGAGGTCAGCGTTGCTTCGTGCAGGACGATGCAGCGCCCCGTCTTGGTGACCGAGGCGATGATCGCCTCCAGATCAAGCGGCAGAAGCGTGCGCAGGTCGATCACCTCGACATCGACGCCGCTTTCCTCGACCGCCGCGAGGGCAACATGCACCATCGCGCCATAGGTCAGCAGCGTCGCCGCCGCCCCTTCGCGCAGGGTGACCGCCTTGCCGAGCGGGATTTCATAGTATCCGGGATCGACCTCACCCAGTTCATGCTTGCTCCAGCTTTCCGTCGGGCGGTCGAAATGGCCATCAAATGGCCCGTTATAGAGCCGCTTTGGCTCCAGAAAGATTACCGGGTCCGGGTCCGCGATGGCGGCCAGCAACAGGCCCTTGGCATCACGCGGATTCGACGGCACCACGGTTTTCAGCCCCGCAACATGGGTGAACAGGGCCTCGGGGCTTTGGCTGTGAGTCTGGGCGCCAAAGATGCCACCGCCGGTGGGCATCCGCACCACCATGGGGCAGGTGAATTCTCCGGCCGAGCGATAGCGCAGTCGCGCCGCCTCGCTGACGATCTGGTCATAGGCCGGGTACATGTAGTCGGCGAACTGGATCTCGACCACGGGTTTGAGCCCGTAGGCGGCCATCCCGACCGCGGTGCCAACAATCCCCAACTCGGAAATCGGCGTGTCGAAACAGCGCTGAACGCCAAACCGGTTCTGCAAGCCCGCAGTACAGCGGAACACCCCGCCGAAAAAGCCGACATCCTCGCCCATCACCACCACATCGGGGTCGGCCTCCATCGCGACGGCATGGGCATCGCGGATGGCTTCGATCATTGTCATACGTGCCATGTCAGTACCCCACCTCGTGCCGTTGCCGCACTAGATGCGGCGGCATCTCGGCATAGACATCCTCGAAAATTTCGCGCGGGCTGGGCCGGTTGCCGGAATGTAGCGTGCCGATCGCCTCGGCCTCTTTCTGCGCGGCGATGACAAAGTCCGTCACCTCGGCCTCGGCTTGACTGTGGCGCTCCTCGCTCCAAAGCCCCTTCTGAATCAGGTGCGCCTTGAGCCGCAGGATCGGATCACCGAGCGGCCAGGACTTGCCTTCTTCCTTGGGGCGATAGGCGGCCGGGTCGTCCGAGGTGGAATGCCCCCCTGCGCGGTAGGTCACATATTCGATCAGGGTCGGGCCCAGATCGCGCCGCGCCCGTTCCACAGCCCAGGCGGCGGCGGCATGAACGGCAAGGTAATCGTTGCCATCCACCCTGAGCGCAGGCAGGCCAAAGCCGTGGCCGCGGGCGGCGAATGTGCCGGCACCGCCCCGTGCGATGCCCTGAAAGGTCGAGATCGCCCACTGGTTGTTGACGATGTTCAGGATCACCGGCGGTTTGTAAGTCGAGGCAAAGACAAGTGCGCCGTGAAAGTCGCTTTCCGCCGTCGAGCCGTCCCCGATCCAGGCTGCGGAGAGCTTGTTCTCACCCTTGATCGCTGCGGCCATGGCCCAACCCACGGCCTGCACATATTGCGTGGCGAGGTTGCCCGAAATCGAAAAGAATCCGTGTTCCTTGGAGCTGTAAAACACCGGCAGTTGGCGCCCGCGCACCGGGTCGGCCTCGTTCGAGTAGACCTGGCACATCATCTTGACCAGAGGATAGCCGGCGGCAACCAACAGGCCCGCTTGGCGATAGGTGGGAAAGTTCATGTCGCCCTTGCGCAGCGCCTTTTGAAAAGCGCAGGAAATCGCCTCTTCGCCCAGATGCTGCATATAGAACGAGGTCTTGCCCTGCCGCTGCGCTGTCAGCATCCGCGCGTCATAGGCCCGCAGCGTCATCATATGGCGCAAGCCGTCTTTCAGCGCCTCGTCCGATAGCGATCCGGCCCAGGGACCGACGGCCTCTCCGTTCCGGTTCAGAACGCGGATGATCGAAAAGGCGAGATCGCGCATGTCTTCGGGTTTCGCGTCCGGGTCCGGGCGGCGCACCACGCCCGCGCGCGGAATGGTGACATGGGAAAAGTCCGGTGTGTCGCCGGCACGAATGGCCGGTTCAGGGACGTGTAGCCGGGGGGGGATTTCTTCATGCATCCTGCATCTCCCTGATCAGATCGCCGCACAGATGCAGCCTTGCAATGAACGCGTCGCAGAGTTTCTGCTCGGCAGTTTCGAGAACCAGACTAACAGAGAACAGGTCGTTTTCCTCGCGCCGCATCGTCAGCTGATCGAATCCCATCCCCATACGCCGCGCGATATCCATCGCCCGGCAGACCGTGTTCAAAGGGTTGTAGCAGTGAAAATGAACGTCCATTCCGACCCTCCCGTCATTGACAACACGATAGGCGGCATCGAGCAGAATTACTTTTCATTATATCCTTTCATTACGCATTTTTGAGAAATATTCTGCTTTTACAGGTGACTTGACAGAAAGGTTCATTTGATGCCGGACAGCGCGACCCTAGATCAGACCGACCGCAGGATTCTCAGGGCTCTGGCCGAGGATGGGCGGATCACTAACGCGCAGCTTGCGCAGGCGGTCGGGTTGTCTCCCAGCCCCTGCTGGCAGCGGGTGCGGCGGTTGGAAAAGCAGGGGGTGATTTCCGGCTATCGGGCGATCCTCGATCAGGAAAAGCTGGGGGCCTCCGAGATCGTGCTGATCGAAATCGTGCTGGACCGGCACGACGACGAGACGCTGGAAATCTTTGGCCGCACCATGCAGCACATGCCCGAGGTGCTGGAAGTGAACCTGACCACCGGGGAATACGATTACCTGATCAAGGTCGCGGTCAAGGGGACGCGCGGCTATGAAGAGTTTCTGCGCAAGAAACTGTACAAGGTGCCGGGCATCCGCCATTCGCGGTCAAGTTTCGTGCTGCGCAGTCTGAAGAATGTTCAGGCCTATCTGCCGCAAGCCGGCTAAGAGAGGCGGGAAGGGGCTGTGGCGACTGCGCTCAGGTCTTGGGCAGGTGCGACATCACGTGGTGGAATTTTTCACCCTGCACCGCGACGTGATCGCGCAAAAGAGCAGCGGCCTGCGTGGCGTCTCCGGCGCTGATCGCTCCGACGATGGCAGCGTGTTCGTCCATGGATTGCTGTAGTCGCCCGCGCAGGAATAGTTGCATCCGGCGATAGGGTTTTAACCGCCGATGCAGGCGCGAAGCCTCTTGTTCCAGATAGCCGTTTCCGGACTGGGCATAGAGCAGATGATGGAAAATCCCGTTCTTGAGATAGTACAGGTCGATGTCGCCAGCGTCGCAGGCCGCGCGGCATTCGATCTCGGCCTGTCGCAGCTCGGCGATGTCCGCATCGGTGGCCCGGCGGGCGGCGAGGCGGCCACAAGCGGCTTCCAACTCGGCCATGACCTCGAACATTTCAAGGATCTCAACCGGTGAGCTGACGCGAACAAACACCCCCCGGCGTGGCTGCTGGACCACCAGCCCGGACTGGGCAAGCCGATGAAAAGCCTCCCGAATTGGTGTGCGCGAGACGTTGTGCTCTTCGGCCAGGCTGGCTTCGTCCAGTCGGGCGCCCGGAGCAAATCGGCCGGTAAGGATCTGGTCCTCCAGCGTCTGCGCGATCTGGTCCGAGCGGCTGCGCTGCTCGAGGGGGTCAATATCCGATTTCATAGTTTTCGTATACAAGACGGTTGACAAGGTACGCAATCCCTTGCCTTCTTAGCGCCATCGAGCGCCAGGAGGAGAACGGCGCTTTGGGAGGAGATACCATGACCAGACGTGTTTTCGCGGCGAGCGCTCTCGCCGTTCTTGTCGCTACGGGTGCCGCCAATGGGGCCTGGGCTGAAACGTTGAAACTTTCGCATCAGTGGTCCGAAGGCGATGTGCGCCATCAGGTGGCGCAGATGGTGGCGGACGATGTCAAGGCGGCCGGTGTTGATCTGGAGATCCAGATCTTTCCGAACCAGACCCTGTTCAAGGCGCGCGAGCAGTATACCCCGCTCAGCCGCGGACAGCTCGACATGACGATTTTTCCGCTGTCCTATGCTGGTGGCCAACAACCCGCTTATAACCTGACGTTGATGCCTGGTCTGGTGAAAAACCATGACCACGGCGCGCGCCTGTCGGCGGCCCCCTTCATGGGCAAGATTGAAGAGATCATGGCTGAAGACGACGTGAAGACGCTGGTACACGGCTATCTCGCCGGTGGCTTTGGCTCGACTGAAGGCTGCATCACCAACCCGGCCGATGTCGAGGGCGTGACAATTCGCGCCGCGGGCAAGTCGTTCGAACAGATGCTGGCCGGGGCAGGGGCTTCGATCAGCTCGATGGCCTCGTCCGAGGTCTATTCCGCGCTGCAAACCGGGGTTCTGGACGCGGCCAACACCTCGTCGGAAAGCTTTCTGAGCTATCGCCTGTACGAGCAGCTGAAGTGTTATACCCCCGCCGGTGAAACCGCGCTGTGGTTCATGTATCAGCCGCTGTTGATCAATAAGACCACCTTTGACGATCTGACGCCGGAACAGCAAAAGGCGCTGAGCGATGCCTCGGCCAAGGCTGAAACCTGGTATCTGGCGCAGGCCAAGGAAGGTGACGCGCTTACCACCAAGGCGTTCAGGGATGCTGGCGTTGAAATCGCCGAAATGACCGTCGCGGATTTTGACGCCTGGCGTGAATTGGCAAAGACCACCTCTTATCCGGCCTTTGCCAAGTCGGTTGATGGCGGTCAGGAACTGCTCGATATGGCGCTGTCAGTCGAATGAAGCCAGCACCTGTCGCCCATGCGCCGGCGGGTGCGAACTCCGGTGCGCAAGGACTGCGCACCGGCGATCGACCGCCGCTTGTCCTGCGCGCCGCCCATGCGATTTCGACCCTGTTCGGCGTCGCCGCGGCGGTCATGATCCTGGCCTCGGTGCTGATCACCTGCCACATGATCTTTGTGCGCGGCGTGCTCGGCCGATCGACGGTCTGGCAGACCGAAGCGGTGATCTATCTGATGATCGGGGCGACCCTGCTGGGCCTTCCCTATGTCCAGAAGTTGCGCGGCCATGTCGGCGTTGACCTGCTACCGCAAATGCTGCCGCCGCTCGCCCGGCGCGTTCTGGTTGTCATCGTAATGCTTGCCACGATCGCCATGGTGGCCGCGATGGTCTGGTACGGGTGGGAGATGTTCCACCTGGCCTGGAAACGCGGCTGGAAATCTGAATCGGTCTGGGCCTTCCCGCTTTGGATCACTTACCTTTCGGTTCCGCTTGGATTCGGGCTGTACCTTGTGCAGCTCCTGGCTGACCTCTGGATGGCCAGCTTTGCCCCGCGCGAAGAAATCCCGGATCCTCAACTTGAACGGAGCCCCGACTGATGGAGCCTTTGACCCTCGGTCTTCTGGTGGCAATTGCCACGGTTGTCGTGCTGTTTTCCGGCGTTTCGGTGGCGGTTGGCCTGCTGATCGTCGCCACGCTGTTTCTGTGGATCTTTGATGGCGCTCGCTCGCTCGAAGCCTTGCCGGAACTTTTCTATGCCGAACTGAACAGCTTTGCGCTGTTGTCGATCCCGATGTTCATCATCATGGGGGCCGCCATCGCCTCGACCCGGGCGGGCCCGGATCTGTACGAGGCGCTGGAACGCTGGCTGACCAAGGTGCCAGGCGGGTTGGTGGTGTCGAACTTGGGCGCTTGTGCGCTGTTCGCCGCGATGTCGGGATCCAGCCCGGCCACCTGCGCCGCCATCGGCAAGATGGGTATTCCCGAAATGCGTCGGCGCGGCTATCCGCCCGAGGTTGCCGCAGGCTCTATCGCGGCGGGCGGGACGCTCGGGATTTTGATCCCGCCGTCGGTCACCATGATCGTCTATGGCATTGCGACGGAAACTTCGATCGGGCGGCTGTTTCTGGCCGGGGTGATGCCGGGGGTGCTGTTGACCCTGCTGTTTATCGCCTGGGCGATCTTCGACACCTGGCGGCGTGGCGCTGCCAGTGCGGCGCTGAGCTCGGCCAAGTATACTTGGCGCCAGCGGTTCGAGATTCTGCCGCGCGTGCTGCCATTTCTGGCCATTATCGCGGGCGTTCTCTATGCGCTTTACGGCGGTGTCGCGACGCCGTCCGAGACCGCAGCCGTGGGGGCCTTGCTGTGCATATTTGCCGCCATCGTCATCTATCGCATGTTCAATGCCCATGACTTGTGGATCGTGCTGCGGGATTCCACCCGTGAAAGCGTGATGATCCTGTTCATCATCGGCGCGGCCGGGGTGTTCAGCTTTATGCTGTCGTCGCTTTTCGTCACCCAATCGGTGGCACAATGGATCGCCGCGCTGGACGTGAACCGTTGGGTTCTGATGGCGGTCATCAACCTGTTCCTGCTGGTCGCCGGGTTCTTTCTACCGCCTGTTGCGGTGATCTTGATGTCGGCACCGATCCTGCTGCCAATCATCACCTCTGCCGGGTTTGATCCCTATTGGTTCGCCGTGATTGTCACGATCAACATGGAAATCGGATTGATCACGCCGCCGGTCGGACTGAACCTGTACGTTATCAACGGCATTGCCCCCGATATTTCGTTGCGGCAGGTGCTGGTGGGGTCGATGCCCTTTGTCGGCTGCATGATCCTTGCTATCGTTCTGCTTTCGATATTTCCGGGCATCGCCACCTGGCTACCCGAAGCGGTGATGGGGGTTGCGCTATGAGCCTATTGTCCGATGTTCTTGCGACGCTGACATCGCGCAATCTTCGGCGCCGGATGCTGTCTGGCCCCGATAGCCGCAGCACCGAGGCGCTGATTGCGGACCTGTTGTCGGGGCATGGCGAGATTTCCGGCATGACGACGGCGGCGCAGATCCTTGACCGCTATAGCGAGATGGAGGACGAGGCCAAGATTGCCTTCTTCGATCATCTCTCGAACGCGCTGGGGATCGACCCCGCAAATGTGCGTGCCGCGCTTGATGCCTTTGAAGCAGAGCCCGGGAAAAAGAGCTATGGTGCCTTTCTCAAGGCGGCTGAACCGGCCCGGCAAGAGTTGGCGCGGCGGCTGAACCGGGTGCCGGGGGCGACGCCCCAGCTCGTCGCCATGCGCAACGACCTGTTGCGGCTGATCCCGAAAAGCGATCCGCGCGCCCGGATCGATCTTGATTTCCAGCACTTGTTTTCTTCGTGGTTCAACCGAGGCTTTCTGGTGCTGCGCCGGATCAGTTGGGAAAGCCCGGCACATATCCTTGAAAAGATCATCGCTTATGAGGCGGTGCATGCGATCCATTCCTGGGCCGATCTGCGCCGCCGGGTCGAACCATCGGATCGCCGCTGCTTTACCTTTTTCCACCCGGCGATGCCGGACGAGCCGCTGATTTTCGTCGAAGTCGCCCTGACCAAGGGCATCCCCGGATCGGTTCAAACCCTGTTGGCCGAAGATCGCGCCGAGCTTGCGGCAGAGGAGGCGGATACGGCGGTGTTCTACTCCATCTCGAACTGTCAGGCTGGGCTGGCCGGTATCTCCTTTGGCAACTCGCTGATCAAGCAGGTGGCCGAAGGACTGGCCGCCGAACTGCCCAACCTCACGACCTTCGTCACGCTTTCTCCGATCCCGACCTTGACGAAATGGATGCAGGGTGAGGGCATCGACCCCACCACGCTAACCGCGGAGGAGCAAAAAGCACTCGCGGCGCGGTTCCTGCTGACGGCCAAGCGCGCCGATGGCATGCCCTATGATCCGGTGGCGCGCTTTCACCTAGGCAACGGGGCTTATGTCTTTGCGGTTCATGCCGGTGCGGACCTGTCCGACAAGGGCATCGCCGAAAGTGCCGGCGTGATGGTCAATTACCGTTATGAGGCGGAAAATATCGTTGAAAATCATGAACGTTTCGCCGCCCGGCAGGAAGTGGTGGCAAGCAAGGCGGTCAAGGCGTTGGTGAAAACGCCGACCGCGGCCTGAAAGGAGATCCCAAATTGGCAAACCCGCTTTATGACCGGCTGTTCGGTCCGCTCAAAGGCCGTACATCCAACTTTCTGACGCTGGCTGATGGTCGAACAATGACCGGGGATGCGTTCCTGCGCATGGCCGCGCAACAGGCCGGGGCCCTTGCCGAGATCGGCCTTGTCGCCGGAGATCGGCTCGCCGTTCAGGTGGAAAAATCACCCGAAGCGCTGGCGCTTTATGGTGCCTGCGTGATGTCGGGCGTGGTCTTCCTGCCACTGAACACTGCCTATACGGCGGATGAGTTGGAGTATTTTATCGGCGATAGCGCGGCTGGCGCGGTGATCTGTGGTCCCGGCGCTGAAGAGACCGTGCGCCGGATCTCTGGGTCCGCTGTTGTGCTGACGTTGGATGCGGCCGGAGGCGGTAGCCTGACCGAGGCCGCCGCACGACAGCCCGAACAGTTCACCCCGGTCGCCCGAGGAGAGGAGGATCTGGCCGCGCTGCTTTATACGTCAGGGACGACGGGCCGGTCCAAGGGGGCGATGCTCAGCCAGTCAAACCTGTTGTCGAATGCGCTGACGCTGGTCGAGGAATGGAGGTTCACGGCAGAGGATGTCCTGCTGCACGTGTTGCCGATCTTTCACACCCACGGGCTTTTCGTTGCCTCGAATGTGGCGTTGGCCTCGGGCGCATCGATGATCTTTCTGCCCAAGTTTGACGTGAACACGGTTCTGCATCATTTGCCGCATTCGACCACAATGATGGGCGTGCCGACCTTCTATACCCGACTGTTGGCAGACGCCCGGTTCGACAAGGATCTGTGCAAATCCATGCGCTTGTTCACCTCGGGGTCCGCGCCTTTGCTGGCAGACACCCACCGCGCCTTCGAGGCCCGGACCGGCCATCGCATCCTTGAACGCTACGGGATGACCGAAACCAACATGAACACCTCGAACCCCTATGACGGCGAACGCCGCGCCGGGACCGTGGGCTTTCCGCTGCCGGGGGTCGAATTGAAGATCACGGATCCCGACACCGGCGTGACCCTGCCGGATGGTGCTGCTGGGATCATCGAAGTGCGCGGACCGAACGTGTTTCAAGGCTATTGGCAGATGCCGGAGAAAACCAAGGCCGAGTTGCGTGACGACGGCTTTTTCATCACCGGAGATATCGGAGAGATCGACGCAGACGGCTATGTGCAGATCGTCGGGCGCGCCAAGGATCTGATCATTTCCGGTGGCTACAACATCTATCCCAAAGAAATCGAGCTGATACTCGATGAGCAACCGGGGGTTCTGGAAAGCGCGGTTGTCGGCGTGCCGCATCCTGATTTCGGTGAGGGCGTGGTGGGGGTTCTGGTGGCAGAGCCAGGTGCCAAACCGGATCTGGACGCGATCCGCGCCGCCGTGGGGGAACGGCTGGCAAAGTTCAAACAACCCAAAGTGCTGGAGGTGGTCACCGAACTGCCGCGTAACACCATGGGCAAAGTGCAGAAGAACCTGCTGCGCGATCAGTTCGCCGGTGTGTTCCTGTGAACGCGACGTGAACTGCGGCTGCAACGGTGTGCAAGGGTGATTTTTCTAGTAGTGGGTCACTTTGAAATTAGAAAGTGAACCCTCGCACGAGGCACCATTTGCACGGCGCGAGGATCGACACTATCTTGCACTCATGGCAGATAAACCAAAGAGACCCAGTGAGCCAACCAGCTTGCCAAGTTCATTGTAGACGTGGCGACGGGTGAGGACCCCGTGCATGAGCCGGACACGTCAGGGCAGCGCAAGGGTTGACCTGCCGCCCGCTGGTCCCTCGTTCATAACGAGAGTCCGCAGGTTGATTTTTGGTAGTCGGGTTCGTCGCCCTGGGCAAGCGCGCCGGGCGCGGAGCCCTCAAATTGCTCAAGCGCTCGGCGCGCTTGCAGTGGCGTCTGGTTTCCGAGCGATGAGTGCGGCCTGACGGTGTTGTAGTCGTATCGCCAAAGGGCCAACTTTCGCCGTATCCGTCCGACTACGCAGCACTTGACGCCTATTGCGGCGTCCAGTTCCAGGGAGCGAGTTCGTCAATTCGGTTAATCTTGTGATCGGCGATACGCTCGAGAACCCAGGTGAGCCAGGCTTCGGGATTGACGTAACCGCGCCATTGGCACCGCCTGCCTGACGGTGGGGCGATGATCTAAGATGAAGTAGTTGCCGCCCTCCCCAGACGGCATCGCAATGTGCCAAGGTCGTGGTGTTCAACGCCACGCGAAGAGGAGGACGGCGAGATGAAGGATATGATGATCGGGGTCGACCTGGCAAAGAATGTTTTCCAGGTTCATGGCGCCTTTCGAACAGGTGAGGTTCAGTTCCGCAAGAAACTTACGCGCAAGCAATTCTCCGCGTTTATGGCGCGGCAGCCATCCAGCATGGTCATCTTTGAGGCATGCGGTGGCGCGCATTACTGGGCGCGTGTGATGGAAGAGCTTAGCCATGAAGTGAAGTTGATCGCCCCGCAATACGTGCGCCCGTTCGTCAAGCGTCAGAAAAATGATGCTGCCGATGCCGAGGCGATCGTCATTGCAGTCCGCCAGCCTGAGATGCGTTTCGTTGATCCCAAGACGGTTGAGCAGCAGTCCCGCGCGGCGGTCTTCCGTGCCCGAGAACGCTTGGTGCATCAGCGGACAGCGGATACGAACGCATTGCGGGCGCTCCTGTATGAGCACGGCCATGTGTTTCCCATAGGAATGCGTCACCTCAGTCGCATGACGGCGCTTGTTGAGGATGAGACCGTCGACTTGCATGCGCTGATCCGGGAAGAGTGCTTGGACCTGCTGGCCCAAATTGCAGAGAAAACAGCGCGTATTGCCGAGCGCACCACGAAACTGAAGACGCTGGCCGCCGAGTCAGACAGGGCGCGCCGGCTACAGACTATGCCCGGTGTTGGCCCCCTGACTGCCGTTGCGCTGGAAGCGTTCGGCCCAGACATGGCGCAATTCAAAACCGGACGCGACTTTGCGGCTTGGTTGGGTTTGGTTCCAAGGCAACATTCCTCTGGAGGCAAAGAGCGCCTCGGACGGATGATAAAGGCTGGTCAGGCCGATATTCGGCGCCTCCTGATCATTGGGGCAATGTCACGACTGAACTGGGTCGGGCAGCGCACCATTGTGGAGGGTAGCTGGTTATCAAGGATGATGGCGCGCAAACCCAAGATGCTGGTCGCGATCGCGCTGGCCAACAAAATGGCCCGCCAGATATGGGCGATGTTGACGAAGAACGAAGATTACAGAGATCCGGCGCTGGCAGACGTGGCATGATGTCCATGTTGAATTACTGGCAATGGCGCGAAGGGGAGTGTGAGAAGACGACGACCTGAATGGGCAAAACGATCGAACAGATCTGGATTGGGAAAACCAGTACGTGTCTTCGAGTTATGAAGCTCGCAACTAAGATTTGGACCCGATTCGCTGATCTCCATCGTAACCGCGCCATTGGCACCGCCTGCCTGACGCTGGAGCGATGATCTAAGACACGTGTTTAACTACGTCGTTAACGACGTGTCTTATGCGGGGTGGTCGATGCGTGGTGAAATTCTTGGATTTGAGCGGCGACGATTCTGGCGTGATGAGATTGCGTGCCGATTGACAAGCATGCCGAAAAAGAAGGTCGAAGGTGACCATCAGATCTCGATTACACGCGGTACCGCCGGCTGCTTGTACTGTCCTGGATATCCGATGCTGACATTCGAGATCTGGCACCCTCTGAAGGTGAAATCGTGTGCACGATGCACGTGACCATGCAGCCAGTTGGCAGGTCGATTTCGGGCAATCAAGGTGCTGAGATCAGACGCGTAGGCCCCGGGAACCGGATGATCAACTGGAAGACAATCAAGATGTGGCGCATGGTGAGTGACCACAACCGTCTTGCCCGGAAAGGTCTCTTCCAGGCGCCCCTCAAGCCACTTTCTGTGGTCAAAATGGGTCGCTTTTGAGTCTAGCGGAATGAGTTTCCTGTAGCCGTCACGAGCGACTCGGATCTTCCTGTAATCAGTCATCAGCTGATGGGCTTCAGACATCATTACATCATGTTGATCAACTTCGAAATCTGTCCATAGGGTACACGTTAACAATCTCACGCCGTCAATGATGATTTCTTTTTTCTGAGACCAATTGACGCCGGCCAGCTGGCAAGCGATTGCGAGCTTATCTTCGCGGTCGATCTCAGATTTGTAGTAATCGTGATTTCCCGGAAATGCATGGATGCGGGCTGGATCGATGTGCTCAGACACCCGCTGCAAGATGCTTGGCCAGCGCCTGTATCCGCAGTCACTCAGATCACCAGCAAGCACGCAGATATCCGTATCCCATACCTCGGCCGGCCAAGATTTCAGGACATCAATCCCGTTATGGTCGTAGTGATCGAGGTGTAGATCAGAGATCGCTAAGATACGCATACGCAATCTGTATCATCACATCTCAACCAACGCACGAACTCGCTGTATTTCCTTGTTGTCTTCTTCCATCATCGTGATGTGATCCCCGAAAACGCCCCCGATCTTGGTCAGAGTTTTCCGCGAGAGAATCTTTGGCTGGGAGATGAGCGAAAAGGGATGAAGGCATCGAAATTCACGGACGCGCAGAAGGCGTTCATCATCAAGCAGGGCGAGGATGGCACGCCGGTTGCTGAGATCTGTCGCAAGGCTGGGATCAGCTCTGCCACATACTTCAACTGGAAGAGGAAGTACGCGGGAATGCTGCCGACAGATATGAAGCGGCTGCGCGAGCTCGAAGACGAGAACTGAATCGCCCCGAGTTTGTCGGAGACCTATAGCTTCATTTCACGCGTCCATATCGAGCACGTCGCGCTGCGCATTGAAGGTCGACGGGGTGACCCCGGTATCCGAAATATGGAGCTGATAGGTGCGCAGATCCTCCGGCGTGGCGGTGTCGGGTGGTCGCCCAAGGAAGGCCGTGAAATCCTTGTTTGCCCGGATGTGTGACTTCTGCGCTTTGTCGCCCATTCCGCGGATGCGCATGTCTTCCATCATCCGCTGGCGTAGCGGGGTTACTCTCTCCTCTGTCGTGGAAACCTCCTGTCTGATGATTGAGAAGGGCCCAATCGTCAGGCAGAAACGCCGATTCCCAAATACACCACGGTCAGATCATCGCTGAACGCCAGCCACAGGCGGCAATGTCGCGGAGCGGCTTCGTCCAAGGGATGGGAGCCGTCATCCGGTGTGGTCCGCCAAGCTAACGAAACGCACCTTGGGTGGAAAGTCACCCGCTGCACCTCCGCAAGGCAACTGCGAACCCATTCGGACCGGAGCTACGGTGTCGATGAAGGGTTTCGAGAAAGGGGGATTGCAGGGGCTGCTGTGGCCATTCGGCATGTGGCATGACATAACTTTGCGTGGAACGAACACAGCTGCTCTCCAACAATCTTGCGGCGCGCATTGTGAAGAAAGGGTTTCCAAAAATGAAACGGATCACCATGAAGCTTATCCATGGATTGATGATTTCTGCGATGCTTGCACCGTCAGTCGGAAATGCCGGGGGGCGCGTGATCGAGGGCCGTGTCACAACAGTTCGGGATGTGGATACCATCGTTGTCGTCGGCACGCCGGTGCGCCTGAACGGGCTGGATGGTCCCGAGGTGTCTACACGGCCCGGTAGGGATGCCGCACTCTTCATGAGACGCTTGGTCGGTGGCAAGGTGGTGACCTGCGAGTTGAACGGGGAACGTACTTATGACCGTTGGGTCGGTGTCTGTTTCCTAGAAGGTCAGGACATTGCGGCGATTGCCGTGAGCCAAGGGCATGCCTTGGACTGTGCCCGGTATTCGGGTGGTCGGTATCACAAGTATGAGACACCTGCCGCGAAGTCAAAAATCCGAAGGGCGGGATATTGTTAAGGGCCGATGAGGGCGACGAGAATGCAGAATGGAGTTTTATCTGGTATCGAACTGGTCTGCTTCGACCTTTTCGGAACGCTTATCGAAATCACGGATCGCCGTCGGCCGTTCGCTCCTTTGAGGCGAAACCTGTCTGCCGAAAAGGTCCAGACGATGCGCCGTCTCGCGATGACAAGCTGTATGGCCCTGGAGGAGATTGACGAAGAGATTCAGGGGGGTGCGACCGTGGCGGAGATTGTTGCAGCCAGAGCCGATATTGCTCACGAGGTCGCTTCAACCCGGCTTCGAGCAGGTGTGGCGGAGATGCTTTCGACACTTGCTGTGCCATACGGGATTTGTAGTAATCTGAGCCCTGATTATGTCTCCGCTCTTGCACGCTTCACAGAATTAGACCCAGGGTTCAGGATCATGTCGTGCGACGTGGGATGTATGAAGCCAGATCCCGAGATATATGAACTGGTGATCGAGGCTGCCGGTGTGCCTCGCGCGAACATTTTGTTTGTGGGGGATACGCCTGATGCTGATATTGAGGGACCTAGGCAATCTGGCATGCAGTCTACGGATATAGAGCTTTTCTTATCTTTTTGGCGATGACCGTCCTTCATCTTGCCAGGATGTCGGGCCACGGCCGCTCCGACGACAGCCAAGTTTACTCATGAGGGGTGGCCCACGATCAAATTCCAGCAACTTCAAGATGATAATCCTGCTTTGCGGTTGTCTCCGTTGCTCAGTAACCGGTGTCCCGGCCCCACGTTGTAGGGGGAGGCTCGCCTGCGAGATCATACCCATCTCATAGTGGGGAGTGCGTTTCGCAATGTGCGCTACAAATTCGTTTCTCAAATCGTTGGGCGTCGAGATCTACGCGTCGGGCCAAGCAAGGCCGGCGGGCAATCGCTGGAGGGCGACGGGCACTGCGACACGACTTGCCGCCGCATGCCACAACCCGGTGCTGAAGACGGTGACAAAACGCATGAGAAAGCACGGAAAGCCGCACAAGGTTGTCATCATTGCCATCGCACGCAGGCTGATCACCATCGCAAACGCGATGCTCAAAACCGGCGAGACTTGGAGGCATCAGGCGGGTTGATAAACACAATTTCTAGTCGCTGGCCGGGTGTTTCTCGCGGATCAGGTCCAGCCATGCCTGCGCGGCCCCCGACAGATAGGCCCCGCGCCGCCAAGCCATGGCCATAACCCAATCGGTTTGTGGATCGGCCAGCGGTACCAGTTTCGTCCCCGGGCGCGCTCGCTGCTCTGCCGTCATCTGCGGCAGGAAGGTCGCCCCCATCCCCGCAACGACCAGCTCCACCATGAAATCTATCTGACTGCTAAGTACCGCAACCTTGGGCGTCACCCCGGCCCGGCGACAAGCATCGCGGATCATCCGTTGCAAGGTAAACCCCGGCTCGAACAGGATGAAAGGGGTCGCGACCAACGCCTCCATGCTTAGCCGCGCCTCCCCCGCCAGCGGATGATCGGCGCGCAGTAGCGCCACCAATGGTTCACGCCGCACAAGTTGGAAATCGAAATCCTCGGACGTCGGCAAGAGCGCCCCCGCGAAGTCGATCTCGCCCGCGCGCAACAGTTCTTCCAGCCGGTCACTGCCATGTTCGCTCAGCCGCACCTCGATCCCTGGATAGCGCTGCCGGAACTCGGCAAAGAGTGGCGCGAACAGGGTCGAGCTGCCCACTGGCGGCAGCCCCAGCCGCAGCACCCCCGTCTTCAGCCCGCGCAGGTCGGCCAGTTCCGCGATCAAGTCGTCGCGATCGGCCAGCAGCGCAACGGCCCGGCGATAGACGATCTCCCCCGCAGAAGTCAGGATAGCGTGATGCCCGATCCGGTCCAGCAAGGGCTCGCCGATCTCATCCTCCAGCTGGCGCACCGCCTTGGAAATCGTGGATTGCGTGGCATGGATCACCTGAGCAGCCGAAGAAAACCCGCCCTGGCGGACCACTTCGACAAAGGCGCGGAGTGTTCGGAATTCCATGCGCCTATTCCACATACGAATATCTTAAAGTCAATTAATTCATTTTTCTCATGACGGTCGCGCCCCTAGATTGGGGCTGAGAGCAATGAGGCCTATCATGACCAGACGCACGAAATTCATCAAACGACTGCATCGCAGCGCGGGCGCGCAGATTGCGATCATGCTGCTGCTGTGGGGGCTGGGTACGGCGCTCGTTCAGGCCATACATCTGCCGCTGCCCGGCGGAATTCTGGGGTTGGCGGTGCTGCTGCTGCTGCTGATCTCGCATCAGCTCAGCCCGCTGAGCGTGCGACGCGGTGCAAACTGGTTTTTGGCCGAGATGCTACTGTTCTTCGTGCCCGCGGTGATCGCGATCCTCGGGCACAAGGAATTTCTCGGGGTGATGGGCATAGAAGTCCTCGCGGTGATCCTGATTAGCACCTTGGCGGTGATGGTCGTCACCGCGCTGGCCGTGGATCGCTGTCTGCGCTGGACGATGCGCCATGAGTAACTTTGCTGATAATATGCCAATACTGCTGAAGGTCTTGGCGTGGTCGGCGCTAACAATTGCGCTTTATTTGCTGTCCAAACGGATCTACCGCCGCTTTCCTCATTGGTGGACGATGCCGATCGCACTGACGCCCGTCTTGGTTGGCCTCGCCGTGCTGCTGCTGCACAACAGTTACCAGAGCTATCTCAGCTCGACCCATTGGCTAGTGATGCTACTGGGGCCCGCGACGGTGGCCTTCGCCGTGCCGATCTATGAACAGCGTACATTGATCGCACGGCACTGGCCGGTGCTTCTGGTGGGGATGATTGCGGGCAGCCTGACATCCATCCTGACGAGTTGGGGGCTGGCGAGCCTGCTAGGCCTTGACAGCGCATTGCGGCTCAGCCTGCTGCCACGTTCAATCAGCACTCCTTTCGCGATGGAAGTCTCGGGCGATATCGGCGGTGCCCCAAACCTTACGGCGGTCTTCGTGGTGATCACCGGAATAGCGGGCGCTGCGATGGGCGACATGATCCTTGCGAGGATGCCGTTCGTATCGGCGATGGCGCGCGGGGCGATGTTTGGCGTGGCCGCCCACGGGGCCGGCACCGCGCGCGCCCATCAGATCGGCGCGACCGAGGGCGCGATCTCGGGGCTGGTAATGGTACTGGTCGGCGTGATGAACGTGCTTCTGACACCGGTCATACTATTGGTGCTTTAGGGGGCAGGTGACTCTGTTGATGGCGTGGATGCCCCTCCCGACGGCATCGCAATATGCCATTGTGGTGAGTGTTTGAGCCATCACAAAAGGAAGGAGCATCCATGTCCGAAGTTACTATTACCGGTGTCGACTTGGCAAAGCGCGTTTTCCAGTTGCACGGTGCCCACAATGACGGGTCGGTCGCGTTTCGTAAGAAGCTTTCACGAGGTCAGTTTCTTACGTTCGTGTCGCAGCAGCCCAAATGCCTGATCGCCATGGAGGCGTGTGCGACGGCGCATGGCTGGGGTCGGGAGTTTGAAGCGCTGGGGCACGACGTGCGGTTAATTCCGCCGTCCTATGTAAAGCCGTTCGTCAAACGCCAGAAGAATGATGTGGCCGACGCAGAAGCCATCGTAGAGGCTGCATTGCGCCCAACCATGCGCTTTGTTGCAGTGAAGTCCGAAGATCAGCAAGCCCGCGCCATGCTGTTTCGCACGCGGCAGATGTTTGTTGGTCAGCGCACTCAGATGATCAACGCTTTGCGCGGCCATCTCGCCGAACACGGCTTGGTAGCGGCCCGAGGGCCTGCCCATCTCAAGCAGCTCGTGGACGCACTCGCAGATAATGACACGACGCTGCACATCGAGGTTCGTGAACTTGGCCGGATGTATCTGGAGCAGATTGAGGGAATGAATGCGCGTGTTGCAGAGCTTGACGCGAAGATGAGATGCGCCGACAAGAAAGCGGACTTGGTGCGCCGCGCACAAACCATGCCGGGCGTAGGCCCTGTCACGGCGCTTGCGATCGAGACGTTTGCCCCTGACCTGGCCACATTTCGGCGCGGGCGTGATTTTGCCGCGTGGCTGGGGCTTGTGCCAAAACAGCACTCGACGGGCGGCAAGGCGCGGCTCGGGAAGTCCTCGAAGATGGGACAGCGCGACATCCGCACTCTCTTGGTCTCTGGCGCCATGGCTGTTCTTCAGGCTGTTGAGCGGTTTGACACACCAAACAATGGCTGGGCCAGCGGCTCATGGCACGGGACTTCGATCGCCAGGTCGCCGAGCTTCAGATCCGCATAGCCGTGCTGAACGGCTATACCGTGCTCGGCATACCCGCCACAGAGACCGTAGGATAAGTCTGTCCGGGGATAGGGGAAGCTCGACTATCAGCCGAATTGTGCAACAGTGTCATCCTCAATGTGCCAAATTTTTCTTTGATTTGAGTGACCTTGATTCTGGCTTCAATCTCTCTCAGATTTGTCAGTGCGCGGTGATCGAGATCGTACCACCCTGCGCCGATTTCCAGACCTCACGTAGAAATAGGGGCACCATCACGGGCGATGATGTCAGCATGCTTCTTAAAGAATTCCTCTTCCGTCATCCCCTGCCTTCCGACGCGGCGTGCTCGTCACAAAGAGTGATCGGCCATCCAGGCCCCCGGGGGCGACCGGGCTGACCGCAAAATTCGCATGTCTTGAGCGCTTCCGCTTCGAATTTTTCGATGATCTCATCGATTTTGTCGCTGTAGTACTCGAGACTGACGTGGAGCTCACCGGCCTTGGATTTTATGTCAGTGACCTTGATTGCCTCATGTCCGGGTTCAACGAGCTGCTCGAGATCAGATAGCATGCGTTCGACCAGTGACAGCCATCCATGGCCAACCTCGAGGCCGAGGAAGTAGCTGTCTGAGATTAGCTGAGCGTGGCGGCGGAGAACCGTTTCGTGGGTAAGTGGAATATGTGTTACTGAAGACATGCAAGATTCCTGATGCGGTCAGGTTTGCCGCGTGTGTCGCTTTTGGTCAAGCATTCTTTTAACATAATAAGTCTTATTGGCAACACATGTTGTAGCCGCAAAGCTAAAATGTCACCTATGTGCAATTCAGAAATGTCACTCTCCCTGCCGAGGATAGCAAGTAGAGAGAGCCGACATGGGATGGGTGATGATGAGCGAGCGCGACTTCCNAGGACGGCTGAGTGTCCAGAACGGTGCGAACCTATTGGACGTGACCAACGTATGATTGTGGAGGCCGCTCCTTCAGATGCGACGATGGTCGGCCAAACTTGGAAGTACGTGAACAAGAATGGTAGCCCCGACCGGCGCTTCAAAGATAACCGGCAGCTGCCGATCTGTCTCTTTCAAGAGATGGCATGGTCAGCGACGGCGGATTCAAAGGTCTGTTGCAAGTGTCCAAGCACGAAATCAGCAACAACTACGAAAACGCGCTAACTGAGCTCGGTCGCGTCACAAAAGAGCTGAAGGACGCCGAGCCTTTACTGATCGCAAAGGATACATGATGAGCGGATGGGCTCAATGGGCGCTTAGGTCGGAGATCTCCATGCAAGGAATTTCTGCATATCCGTAAGCGGATACTTTACACCTGTCGCCTATCAGCTTACATGAGAGCATGATCAAGGCCTTTGCACACAAGCAGCTGAAAGCCCTGTGGGAGACTGGCAAGTCGAAGATCGACGCGCGCATGCAAAGCCGCATCCTGCGGCGCTTGGATGCACTCGACGCCGCCACGGCTCCCGAGGACATGAACCTGCCGGGCTTCGACTTTCACAGCCTGCGAGGGCACACACCAACGCGCGACACCGTCCATGTGAATGGCCCGTGGTGCATCACCTTCGAGTTCCGCGATGGCGACGCCTATGTGCTGGACTACGAGCAATATCACTAGGAGGCGAGGATGAGCCGCAACCCCAACCGCTGCCCGACGCATCCGGGCGAACTGCTCCGCGAGGATGTGATCCCCGCAACTGGAAAATCGAAAGCCGAAATTGCGCGGATGCTTGGCGTATCGCGCCAGCACCTGCATGACCTCCTGGCCGAACGGAAGCCCGTCAGCCCGGAAGTAGCCGTGCGGCTTGCCAAGCTGTTCGGGAACGCGCCTCTGGTCTGGATCAGGATGCAAGGGGCCTACGATGCTTGGCACGCCACCCGCGAAGTCGATGTGTCGGCTATCCCGACGCTGAGCGCCGCGCCAGGCAACTCGGCCAGCCGTTAAACTGATCATGCAGCATGTCCAAAGAGAGTAAGTTCCTGTCACGCGTTCTGCGCCATGAACCCGACCTGATCGGGCTGACCCTTGGCCCAGGCGGATGGGTCCAAGTGGACGAGCTTTTGCGCGGCATGAAACGAGCAGGGCATCGGCTTTCTCCCGATGCCCTCCGGCAGATCGTCACGGACAACGACAAGCAGCGGTTCACGCTCTCTGATGACGGCCGCCGCATTCGAGCCGCCCAAGGGCATTCCATTGCCGTCGATCTGGACCTGACACCCATTGAACCACCGGCCACGCTGTTCCACGGCACGGCCCGCGACAACCTCGATGCGATCTTCGCGAGCGGCCTCAATCCTGGGCGTCGCCAACATGTCCACCTATCGCCAGATGAGGAAACCGCCGTGAAGGTTGGCTCCCGGCATGGTCGCCCCGTGGTGTTGCGAGTGAACACCGCCGCAATGCATGTAAACGGGTTGCTCTTCTGGCGCGCCGACAACGGTGTGTGGCTGACCGCGGCCGTCCCCCCGGAATACCTCGGCTTCTGACAGGGGCCCTTCTTGCAAACCAAAACCGCCCCCCCACATGGCTGGGGCGGTTTTGGTTTGCGCCACCCATGGGGCGGCAGCAAGGCCCGACAGGGCTGCGCAGGCGCAAGCCGGAGGCGGGGTTTCCAAAGGGGCAGCAGCCCCTTTTGGCCCTGCGGAAGGCTGGGGGGCAACTGTGTTCTTGTCAGAGCCTGATCGTCTGTCTGTGTCGGATCATCGCGTTCAGGATGACGAGCAGCTGTCGGGCGGCGGCGATGAGGATTGTCTTTGACCTGCCCCCCGCTGGTCCCTCGTTCATAACGAGAGTCTGCAGGTTGGATTTTGGTAGTCGGGTTCGCCGTCCTGGGCAAGCGCGCAGGGCGCGGAGCCCTTAAATTGCTCCAGCGCTCGGCGCGCTTGCAGTGGCGTCTGGTTCCCCAGCGATGAGTGCGGCCTAGGCGCTGATGCGCAAGGGTGAGGACTACAGAGATCCGGCGATGGCGACCGCATAGGTCAATTTCGTCGGGTGTCGCCGGGAATATGAGCACGACGGAGGAACGTAAGGGCAAACGATCAAGAGACTGGGTCGGGAGAACCATCATTGACACCGATGCGCCTCCTAGCGCGGGTATCCTCCGGTGTGTATTGGATCCCGTCGGGTAAGATCTTCGAACAGTAAGCGTTCGAGACCATCCTCGTCAACGCGCGCTATCCCATGTTGACACATGTCGCTTTTGGTCAAGCCGCGAGAACCGCAAATCCACCCGTCCCAAGTGGCGGCGAAAGAGGCGTCACGTGTAGCCTCCGTACTCCATGAGGGCCAAGTAGTCCTCGACAGCCTCGGCACCGACCGCCGAAGACAAGAGGTCGATCGGGCGTCGGTTATCCAAACCGATAGCTGGGGCTAACATCCAAGACTCGGCTGAATCTTGATCTCCCAAGACGGTTGTCGCTCGCGCAAGGATCATGGCAAACCGCCACGCTCGACTGCCATACTCAGCAGAAAGCCGGCCCTTACCCTTATCAGACTTCTTCCGCTGAAGGGTGCGTAAGCTCATACCAATAGCTTTGTTGAGAGCATCGCCGGAAGATAGGAAGTTCACCGTGTCGACGAGGTGAACGAGTGCTTGAGACGAAATACCATTCACGATCATGTCGTGCGCGTCGAGGGAGGTGCGAACCTGATGCTTGATGACCCTGCGACCGCCGAGAAGCTGGTAAGCGCGCTCGGTGTTTTCCGTTTCTATGGCATCCGCATCAATTTCCGGAACCTTTTCCTCATCTCTTTGAAAGGTCGCTGCGACCATGGCCGTGTCTCTTCCGTCATGTGCCACCCTCATTGTAACACGTGTCACGCCATATTTCAATCGGCAGCCGTGATCCAAACAAGAACCTCCTCCAGGGTCATGCCTCACAAGGAGAACGTGCCCCACAAGAGATCTGAATGAGAAGAGCGTATACAAGAAATACTTAGCAGGTGTCACCCTGCGCCCAGAGTGGTGTGATTTTGCGGCTCACCTCTTCGCTGATCTCGGCGTTCAGCAGGTTACCAACGATCTGCTATTGTTCATTCTGGCGCGTCCCCCTGCCCGCCGGATAGACTAACTGCTCCCATGGAACTTCAAACGTAAGCCTCCGGGGAGGCCCGTCTTTCTGACTTGAGGCTCACGGCGTAGGTCCGGCGCTATGTCCGACCATAGATACAGACCTGAAGTAGAGATCCTTTCTGTCACCGATACCGGGCGCCG
>NZ_SMFP01000014.1 GCF_004348975.1 Antarcticimicrobium sediminis
TGGTAGGCCCGGCAGGACTTGAACCCGCAACCAAAGCGTTATGAGCGCTCTGCTCTAACCAGTTGAGCTACAGGCCCGCCTGCGTGTTTGGGTATCATGATCGCCGCCCGCGTCAAGACCCACTAACGTCAAACCGGGGCCAAACCGGGATCAAACCATCGTCAAACCGTTGCACAAGGCGGCGCAATCGACTACCCCGCGCGCAACCAGCGAAAGGACCGTCCGATGACGACAGGCAAGAACGGCATCACCTATGCCGAAGCGGGCGTGGATATCGACGCGGGCAATGCCCTTGTCGACCGGATCAAACCGGCCGCGAAACGGACCGACCGCCCCGGCGTGATGAGCGGGTTGGGCGGCTTTGGCGCGCTGTTCGATCTCAAGGCGGCGGGCTACAGCGACCCGGTTCTGGTGGCGGCCACCGACGGGGTGGGCACCAAGCTGCGGATCGCCATCGACACGGGAAATGTCGACGGCGTCGGCATCGATCTGGTGGCCATGTGCGTCAATGATCTGGTGTGTCAGGGGGCAGAACCGCTGTTCTTCCTCGACTATTTTGCCACCGGCAAGCTGGAAACCGAGAGCGCGGCGCGCATCGTCGAGGGCATCGCCGAGGGCTGTGTGCAGTCTGGCTGTGCGCTGATCGGTGGCGAGACGGCGGAAATGCCGGGCATGTATCCGAAAGGCGATTTCGACCTTGCCGGATTCGCGGTCGGCGCGATGGAGCGCGGCACCGCGCTGCCTGATGGGGTGGCCGAGGGCGATGTATTGCTGGGGCTGGCCTCCAACGGGGTGCATTCCAATGGCTATTCGCTGGTGCGCAAACTGGTCGAGATCTCGGGGCTGGGCTGGGAGGATGCCTGCCCCTTCGCCGAGGGAAGCCTTGGCGCGGCGCTGCTGACGCCGACTAGGCTGTATGTGACGCAGGCGCTGTCGGCGGTGCGTGCGGGCGGCGTGCACGGGCTGGCCCATATCACCGGCGGCGGGCTGACCGAAAACCTGCCGCGCGTCCTGCCCGAGGGGCTGGGCGCCGAGATTGATCTGAACGCTTGGGAGCTGCCTCCGGTGTTTCGTTGGCTGTCCCAGACCGGCGGCATGGTCGAGGCCGAAATGCTCAAGACCTTCAACTGCGGCATTGGCATGATCGTGGTCTGCGCCGCCGATCGGGCCGCCGCGCTGGAAGATCTGCTGACACAGGCTGGCGAGGGCGTGTCGCGTCTGGGTACCGTGACGGCCGGGGAGGGTGTGAGCTACACCGGGGCCTTGTTGTGAGTCACAAGCGTGTGGCGATGCTGCTTTCGGGCGGCGGATCGAACATGGTCGCGCTGGTCGACAGCATGACCGGCGATCATCCCGCGCGCCCCTGTCTGGTGCTGTCGAATGACCCGCAGGCGGGCGGGCTTGTCCGTGCGGCCGAACGCGGGGTGCCCACGGCGGCGGTGGATCACCGCCCGTTCAAGGGCGACCGCGCCGCGTTCGAGGCCGAGTTGATGAAACCGCTGTTGGAGGCCGAGCCGGACATCATCTGTCTGGCCGGGTTCATGCGGGTTCTGACCGCCGGTTTCGTAGCCCAATGGCAGGGTCGGATGCTGAACATCCATCCCTCGTTGCTGCCGAAATACAAGGGGCTGCACACCCATGCCCGCGCGCTGGAGGCGGGGGACGGCGAACATGGCTGCACCGTGCACGAGGTGACCCCGGCGCTGGACGATGGACCGATTCTGGGTCAGGCGCGGGTGGCGATTCTGCCCGGCGATACCCCCGAGGATCTGGCGGCGCGGGTTCTGGTGCAGGAACATCGCCTGTACCCTGCGGTTCTGCGCCGCTTTGCCGCGGGCGACCATTCCCCGATTTTTCTGACCTGACCGGGGCCTGAACCGGGCCTGCGGGCGTCCATTTGCAAAGCCGCGACGAAGGGCGTATCACAGCCTTGCCCCGTGAGCGGGCAGGGGGGCTGCTTCGTCGTGCGCTCTCTCAATTATCGACAAAAAACATAAGAAGCGCCCTTGATGAAAACGCTGACCACGACGCAGGAGTTGCAAGACTTTTGCGATACGGCCCGGACCCACCCATACGTGACCGTCGACACCGAGTTTCTGCGCGAGCGAACGTATTTCTCCAAACTCTGTCTGGTGCAGCTGGCGATGCCGGGCGACACCGACGAAAATGCGGTTCTGGTTGATCCGCTGGCCGGAGAGATGTCGCTTGAGCCCTTGTACGAGCTCTTTCGCGATGAAAGCGTGGTCAAGGTCTTCCACGCTGCAAGGCAGGATCTTGAGATTTTTTGGGTCGATGCGGGCGTGTTCCCGAAACCGTTGTTTGACACGCAGGTGGCGGCGATGGTCTGCGGCTTCGGCGAACAGGCGGGATATGAAACCCTGGTGCGCAAGATCGTGCACCAGCCGGTGGACAAGACCTCGCGCTTTACCGATTGGTCGCGCCGACCGTTGAGCGATGCGCAAAAGACCTATGCCCTGGCCGATGTGACCCATCTGCGCCGGGTCTATGAGTATCTTGCCGAGGAGCTGGATAAATCGGGTCGCAGCCATTGGGTGACCGAAGAGCTGCAGATCCTGACCGATCCGGCGACCTATAACGTTCGCCCGGAGGACGCCTGGCGGCGGGTCAAGACGCGCACCAGTTCGTCAAGGTTTCTGGCGATCGTGCGCGAACTTGCGGCCTTTCGCGAGACCTACGCGCAGGAAAACAACGTGCCGCGCAACCGGGTGTACAAGGACGATGCCTTGGTTGAACTGGCCTCGGTCAAGCCACAGACCCATGCGGATCTGGGCGGTCTGCGCCTGCTGCTGCGCGAGGCGCGGCGCGGGGTGATCGCTGAGGGTATCCTCGCCGCGGTCAAACGCGGGATCGATTGCCCGACCGCCGATATGCCGCAGCCGGACCGCAGCCGGGAAAAGCTGCAGGTGAACCCGGCGCTGGCCGATCTTCTGCGGGTGCTGCTCAAGGCCAAGACCGAAAGCGCCGGGGTTGCGGCCAAGCTGATCGCGCCGAGCAGCGATCTGGATTCCATCGCGGCGGGGCAGCGCGATGTCGCGGCCTTGAAAGGCTGGCGGCAGGAGGTGTTCGGCGCCGATGCGCTGCGCCTGTGCGAGGGCAAGGTCGCCCTTGCGGCCAAGGGCCAGACCGTTCGGGTTATCGAGCTTTAGCCCAGACAGCCCGAGTCATCGAACTTTAGCGAAGGTTTCTTCTGCGGCGGCGCGTTTAGCGTCGCCGCGTGCTGCGCACATTGGCCTCACCGGCGACACGAACCTCGCGGATGTCGCCAATCTCTTGCTTGGTCATCGAATGGGCGGCGCGCACGGTGCGCGAAAAGTCGGTGCCGACCCGCGTTGGCCGTTCAGGATAGACCACGCGGAACGACAGCGACAGGATGCCCTCGGCCTCTTCCTCCGGGGTGGTGACCGGGCGCAGCTCTACCTCATAGGGGCCCTGACGTGTTGCCAGCCCCTCGGCATAGATGATGACGCCGGTGCTGGTCTGTTCGACCCGCAGCTCGGTCACCTCGGCGATGGGGACGGTCATATCCACCTTTTCGGGACGCGAGAACATGCCGCGCTGGGTCGCGGGGATCAGCGGGTTGGTTTCCTCGACCGGCTGCACCCGCTCGGAGCGGCTTTTGCCAAACCAGTTGCCGGGGTTGAGGCGCGAGCCGCTCCAGCTGCCACAACTGGCGAGCAACATGCTGGAGACCAGCAGGACGGTCAGAGGTTTTTGCATCATACCCAGTCTCGTTCTAAATCGGTGCACCCCGGTTACCGCATCCGCGCGCCGTTGAAAAGCCGCAAGCCGGGTCTGGACAGCCCCGCAGGTGCGGCATAGGTCAGGGGCAGGCTGCAATCCCAGGAGCATCAGATGGCGACACCCGCATTTGAAGAGATTGTCGAGGATTTTGAATTTCTCGAGGATTGGGAGGATCGCTATCGCCATGTGATCGAACAGGGCAAGGCGATGCCCCCGTTGGATGACGCGCTCAAGGTGCCCGCGACCAAGGTGGATGGCTGCGCCAGTCAGGTCTGGCTGCACCCGATCATCGAGGATGGAGTGTTTCGCTTTGACGGCGACAGTGACGCGATGATCGTGCGCGGGTTGGTCGCGGTTTTGCGCAAGCTTTACAGCGGGCTGCCGCTGGCCGAGGTGCTAAAGGTCGACGCCCGCGCCGAAATGGCCCGCCTCGGGCTGAATGACCATCTTTCGGCGCAGCGCTCGAACGGGGTGCGCTCGATGATCGAACGGATTCGCAAGGTCGCGGCCGAACACGTCTGAGGCCTGGGCAGGGCGGGCCGTTGCCTGCTTTTCGGTCTGCGGGACCGGCCTGTCAGGGTGAGGGTGTCGGGCGCTTTGCCCAGCCGCGCAGCGTCGTGTCCAAATCGCCATAGCCGGTGAATCGCCGCTCAAAGATCAGGCCAAGCTTTTCGGCGCAGTCGCGGGCCTTTTGCGTCAGCGCTGGGTCATCGGTCTGCGCCTGATAGACCAGCTTGGTATAGTTGCCGAAGTACAGCTCCAGCAATTCCGGGTGTCGGTCCAGCCGGAGCGGTTTCCAGACGAAGGCATCGAACTGGCGGACCAGAAAATCGGTCAGGTAAAACGCCGTCGCCTCGTCATGGGCTGCGAAACGCGCGTTGCCTTCAAAGAAGGAGTAGCAATGCGGCCCTTCGACCATCTTGACCCCGAGCCGGTCACAGGCGGATTTGAGCCGCCCACCGGTGCCGCAATCGGCATAGACGACATAGATATCATCATAGCTGCGGCGGTGCTCGGTGATGGCCGCCTCGACCGCTGCGGGGATGGACTCGGGGTGATTGTGCAGAATCGCTGGCAGGCAGGCCAGATCCATATGGTCCCAGCCGTTCTGCGCCTTGAGGTCGAGGATCTCGCGCGCCAGCGCGCCGCAGGCCAGCAACAGCACGCGCCCGGGTTTGCGCGCGAGTTTGCGCTCTGGCGCAGCAAGCCCGGAGTCGGTCAGGGACTGATCCGAAAGGCCGGTGGTGGCGCGCGGCGGCGCATAGGGCCGCCGCGTGGGGCGGTCGACAGAGCGCCGCCGCACCATTGTCAGGCGCTCATCGCGTTATGCCGGCGCGCGATATGGTCCTTGGCGGTTTCCACCGCGACAGCGGCATCGCGGCAATAGGCATCGGCCCCGATGGCCTTGCTGAATTCTTCGTTCAGCGGCGCGCCGCCCACCAGAACGATGTAATTGTCGCGGATGCCCTGTTCGATCAGCGTGTCGATCACGACTTTCATGTAGGGCATCGTCGTGGTCAGCAGCGCGGACATGCCAAGGATGTCGGCCCCTTCGGCGTCCAGCGCCTCCAGATAGCCATCGACCGCGTTGTTGATGCCCAGATCAACCACCTCGAACCCGGCGCCCTCCATCATCATGCCGACGAGGTTCTTGCCGATGTCGTGGATATCGCCCTTGACGGTGCCGATCACCATCTTGCCCACGCGCGGTGCACCGGTTTCGGCCAGCAACGGTTTCAGGATCGACATGCCGCCCTTCATCGCGTTGGCGGCCAGCAGAACCTCGGGCACGAACAGGATGCCGTCGCGGAAATCATTGCCGACGATGGTCATGCCGCCGACCAGCGCCTCGGTGAGAACCCGGTACGGGGCCCAGCCGCGCCCAAGCAGGATGTTCACGCTTTCCATGATCTCTTCCCTGAGACCATCGTAAAGGTCGTCGAACATCTGTTGGACGAGTTCGTCGTCGTCGAGTTCGCTCAGGATGATGTCTTCTTCTTCTTCGGACATGCGATGCGGTTCCTTGACTGGCGGGATGATCCCGGTTGGTCCGTTTTACTCTTTCTTGCCAGATGAGTGCGCGCGCACTTCGATATTTGCGACACCCGCGGCCCTGCAACCGACCATAGGGGGAAAAATGCGGAATTGATAATGAGCATTTCGCAGGAAGAACATGGGGAGATTGCATTTGTTCCCTTTATGTTCTAACCCGGAGGCATGAGCTGTGAAACTCCCATTGATCCGGCCCGGCGCAAAGCGCGCGGTGTGGCCAGCAACCCCTCCGGTCGGTTCGATCTGGCCCGCAGCGAGACGCATGACGGTTGGGACGTCGGGGAGGAGCCGCAACCGTCGATCCGCACCGAGGTGCGCGACGAGGTGGTCAAGACCGCGATCAGCTATAATCGGTCGCCGGACCTGCCCTTTGACCGCTCGGTGAATCCCTATCGCGGCTGCGAACACGGCTGTGTCTATTGTTTCGCGCGGCCAAGCCATGCCTATCTTGGGCTGTCGCCGGGACTGGATTTCGAAACCCGACTGCTGGCGCGGCCCGGCCTGCCAGAGGTGCTGGCGCAGGAGTTGAGCGCGCGGCGCTACAGGGTGGCGCCGATCGCCATCGGCACCAACACCGACCCCTATCAGCCGTTGGAGAAAGACCGTGCCATCACCCGCGCGGTGCTGGAGGTGCTGGCCGCGTTCAATCATCCGGTTGCGATCGTCACCAAGGGCACCGGGATCGAACGTGATCTGGACCTGCTTGCGCCGATGGCGGCCAAGGGGTTGGTGCGGGTCGGGGTCTCGGTCACGACGCTGGACGCGGGGCTTTCGCGTCGGATGGAGCCGAGGGTGCCGACCCCGGCGCGGCGGTTGCAGACGATACGTCGGCTCACCAATGCGGGGGTGCCGGTGCGGATCATGATCTCGCCCATCGTGCCGGGGCTGACCGATCACGAGGTCGAGGCGTTGCTGGTGGCCGGGCGCGATGCGGGCGCAGATGCGGCCAGTTGGATCATGTTGCGCTTGCCGCGCGAGGTGTCGCAGTTGTGGCAGGACTGGTTGGCTGAACATGAACCGGGGCGGGCGGAAAAGGTGATGGCGCGGTTGCGCGAGATGCACGGCGGGCGCGACTATGATCCGCGCTGGGGCCACCGGATGCGCGGCGAGGGGGAATATGCGCAGATGATCGCACAGCGGTTCAAGGCGGCGGCGCGGCGGGTCGGGCTGGACGCTGCGACGCTGCCGCTGCGCTGCGATCTGTTCGCCGTGCCACCGCAACCGGGGGACCAGATGTCGCTGTTTTGATCCGGCGTCTTGATCCTTGGCGGCGCGGGGGCCACATCCTTATGCAACGGGGTGTATGCGGACTGAAGATCGGGGGGCAGGGATGTCGTTTTGGGATAAGCGCTATCAACGGGACGGCTATCTGTTCGGGACAGAGCCGGCGGAGTTCGTTCGCGAACAGGCCGGGGGGTTGGCGCCGGGGTCCCGCGTGCTGTGTCTGGCCGATGGCGAGGGGCGCAATTCGGTGCATCTTGCCGGGCTCGGACATGATGTGACGGCCTTTGACGCCTCTGTCGTGGCGCAGGACAAGGCCCGCGCGCTGGCGGCGGACCGGGGCGTTTCGGTCGCCTTCCACCACGCGAGGATCGAAGACTGGGATTGGAGCCAGACCTATGACGCCGTGGTCGGTGTCTTCATCCAGTTCGCGCCGCCGGATCTGCGCGACCGTCTGTTCGGCTGGATGGCACAAGCGGTGGTGCCGGGCGGGCGGGTTATGCTGCACGGCTATGCGCCGCGACAAGTGGGCTATGGCACCGGCGGACCGGGGGTGCCCGAAAACCTGTATACCGAGGCGCTGTTGCGCCAGGCGTTTGAGGGTTGGGAGATCCTGCGATTGGCAGATTATGACCGCGAAATTGACGAGGGGCCGGGACACTCCGGACGTTCGGCGCTGGTCGATCTGGTGGCGCGCAAGCCGGTTTGAAGAGGGCGGCGGGTCACTCAGCGTATGAAATGAAAAGCGCGTGAACGAAAAGAGGGGCCGCTCGGGCCCCTCTCTCATGCGTTAATGTGCGCTGGCTTACTTGCCGAGCAGCGCCTTGACTTTGCCAGCCACGGCCTCGGCGGTGATGCCGAATTTTTCGTACAGAACATTGGCCGGTGCCGAGGCGCCAAAGCCCTTCATGCCGACGAAATCGGCTTTGGCCTCGCGCCCGCGTTCGCCCAGCAGCCAGCGATCCCAGCCCCCGGCGCGCACGGCGGCCTCGATCCCGACGCGTACCGGACCCGCTGGCAGCACCTTGCGGCGATAGGCTTCGTCCTGTTCGGCGAACAGCTCCATGCAGGGCATGGAGACCACACGGGTGCCGATGCCTGCGGATTGCAGCAGCTCACGCGCGACCATCGCGATGGAGACCTCAGAGCCGGTGGCGATCAGGATCGCCTCGCGCTTGCCCTCGGCCTCGGCCAGAACATAGGCACCCTGCGCGGTCAGGTTGTTCATCTTGTGCTCGAGCCGCACGGTGGGAACCCCCTGACGGGTCAGCGACAGCACGCTGGGCGTTTCCTTCGAGGACAGCGCAAGTTCCCAGGCCTCGGCGGTTTCCACCGTGTCGGCGGGGCGGAACACATAGGTGTTGGGCGTCGCGCGCGAAATAGCCAGATGTTCCACCGGTTGGTGAGTCGGGCCATCTTCGCCCAGCCCGATGCTGTCATGGGTCATGACAAAGACGGTCGGAATGCGCATCAGCGCCGCCAGCCGCATCGCCGGGCGGGCATAGTCGGTGAAGGCCATGAAGGTGCCGCTGTAGGGGCGCACGCCGCCATGCAGCGCCATGCCGTTCATCGCCGCCGACATGCCATGTTCACGGATGCCCCAGTGGATATAACGGCCCTTGCGGTTTTCCGGTGTGAAGATGCCAAGATCGGCGGTTTTGGTGTTGTTCGATCCGGTCAGATCGGCCGAGCCGCCCACGGTTTCGGGCATCAAGGGGTTGACCAGTTCCAGCACCATTTCCGAGCTGGCGCGGGTGGCCAGCTTGTGCTGGGATTCGCTGGCCTGCTTCTTCAGCGCGCGGATGGTTGCGCCAAGCCGCTTGGGCACGTCGCGGGCATAGGCGCGGTTGAATTCGATCTGGCGCCGCTCGGACAGGCCGGCAAAGCGGACCTCCCAATTGGCACGCTCCACCGCACCGCGTTGGCCGATACGCTCCCATTCCTGCTTGATGGTGTCGGGAATGGTGAAGGGGGCCGCGGTCCAGCCATAGGCGGCCTTGGCATCCTCGATCAGTTTCGAATCGGTCAGCGCGCCGTGGCCCTTGGAGGTGTCCTGCGCCGAAGAGCCCAGAGCGATATGGGTCTTGCAGGCGATCATCGACGGTTTCTTTGTCGCCTTGGCCTTGGTGATCGCGTCATCAATGGCCTCGGGGTCGTGGCCGTCGATCTGCTGCACGTGCCAGCCCGAGGCGCGAAAGCGCGCGATCTGGTCGGTGCGGTCAGAAAGATCCACGGTGCCGTCAATGGTGATATTGTTGTTGTCCCACAGCACGATCAGCTTGCCCAGACGATAGCGCCCGGCGAGGCCGATGGCCTCTTGGCTGATGCCTTCCATCAGGCAGCCGTCGCCGGCGATCACATAGGTGTGGTGATCCACGACCTTGCGGCCATAGCGGGCGCGCTGGATTTCCTCGGCCATGGCAAAGCCGACGGAATTGGCAAGGCCCTGACCCAGCGGGCCGGTCGTGGTTTCGATCCCCGGTGCGTGGCCGTATTCCGGGTGGCCGGCGGTGATCGCGCCCCATTGGCGGAAATTCTTGATCTGCTCCAGCGTCATCTCCGGATAGCCGGTGAGATAGAGCAGCGAATAAAGCAGCATGGAGCCATGGCCCGCCGACAGGATAAAGCGATCGCGGTCGGCCCAGTTCGGGGCCGAGGCATCGAACTTCAGGTGTTTTTCATACAGGACGGTGGCCACGTCGGCCATGCCCATCGGCATGCCGGAATGGCCCGAATTGGCGGCGGCGACCGCATCCAGCGTCAGTGTCCGGATGGCGGCGGCTTTGTTCCAGTGATCGGGATGGGCGGTGCGCAGGGCGGTCAAATCCACGAGTGTTTCCTCTGGCGTTGCGGGCAGATAGGCCGCTCAATAGCAGCCGGGGGCCAAAGATCAAGCTTGGGGGCAGCCCATCGCGTGGTATAGGTCAGGTCCATGGCCCAAGTGCTTGAAACCAAAGGGGGGGTATTTTGCCCTCGGTTTCGCTAGACTGGACGGCAACCGGCAACCGATGCGATTCGGGGCGGCAAATGCTGCCCGGTCTGGACCCGGCGACGTGGTGGAACCAACCGCATGAGAAGGTAAGGGGCATGAGCCAGTTAAATGAATTAGAGAGCCGGATCACGGCCGCGATGGAGCGGATTCAGGCGGGTCTGGGGGCGTTGTCTGATCGCATGTCCGAACAGGCGTCCGATCTAGCGTCGGGTCTTGCCACGGCTGACAAGGACTCGGCGCAAGAGGATGTTGCACGGGCCGAGGCGCTGGCCGAAGCGCTGGAGGAGGAGAAGCTTGCCACGGCCCAGCTTGAAGAGCGGCTGAAACAGATCAAGGCCAAGCATGGCGAAGAGATCGCGGCGCTGGAAGCGCAGATCGCCGGGGCTGGCGAGGCGGAGGCCCTGCGCACCGAGGCCGAGGCCTTGCGCACCGAGAACGAGGACTTGAAGGCGCTGCTGGCCGATACGAGCGAGGTTGTTGAGCTGAAGCAAGAGGTTGCGCGGCTGACCGTTGCGCTTGCCGAACGCGATCAGTCCGACGTGGCCGCGACAGAGGCGCTGCAGGCGCAACTGGCCAAGCAGGCCGAGACCGCAGCGCGGCTTGACATGGATGTGCAGCGCCTGCGCCAGTCCAACGACCAATTGCGCGAGGTCAACGCGACCCTGCGCGAGACAAATCAAGCCGCAGTGGGCGAACCCGCCCTGATCAACAAGGCCATGCTGGCCGAGTTGGAGGGGTTGCGCGCAATCCGCGCAACCGATGCGGCCGAGGCCGGCGCGATTCTGGCCCGGTTGGAACCATTGCTGGCCAATGCCGTGAGCCTGCCAAAAGGGGAGGATGAATGATGCCTGAGGTCACGATCCATATCGGCGGGCGCGATTTTGAAGTCTCCTGTCAGGAGGGCGAGGAAAGCTTTCTGCACTCGGCCGCCAAGATGCTCGATGACGAGGCGCGGGTCTTGTCAAACCAGATCGGGCGCATGCCCGAAGGGCGGATGCTGTTGATGGCCGGGCTGATGCTGGCGGACAAGACGGCGGCGGTTGAAGACCGGATCAAGGAGGTCGAGGCGCAACTGGCCGAACGGGAGGGCGAGTTGGCCCAGATCCGCTCCGCCCCCGCACCGGAGCCTGAACGGATCGAGGTGCCGGTGGTTCCGCATTCGGTCACCGAAACGCTGGCCGAACTGGCCGCGCGCGCCGAGGCGCTGGCTGCCGAGGTCGAGGAAAAGACGGTGGAGTAAGGCGCTCCGCGCGCATTCTGGCGATGTCCTTGCAGACCGGCGTGGGTCTGGCGGGGCCTCGTCCGCGCAACAATAAGCAACAAAAAAGGGGGCCGCGCGGCCCCCTTTTCGTCTTTTGGGATCGTGTCGTCTTGCGGGATGGCGCGCCCGATCAGGCGTTGGCTTCCCGGATCTTTTCTGCGGCGTCCTTGTCATAGGTGACGCCCTTGGTCTCAAACAACTGGTCCAACTCGCCGGACAGCATCATCTCGGTGATGATGTCGCAGCCGCCGACAAATTCGCCCTTGACGTAAAGCTGGGGGATGGTCGGCCAGTCGGAAAACGACTTGATTTCCTGACGGATCTCATCGTCGGCCAGAACGTTCACATCGGCATAGTCGATGCCCATGTAGTTCAGGACACCGGCCACGCGGCTGGAAAAGCCACATTGCGGCATGTCCTTGGTGCCCTTCATGTAAAGCACCACGTCGTTTTCGGTGATGGTGTTCTGGATGCGGTTTGTTGCGTCGGTCATGGTCTAGATCTCCGTTCGGGAGGGGGGGCTGGAGAGGGCTCGGACAGGATCAGTCCGGGACCTTGGTGGTCAGCGCCAGCGCGTGCAGTTCGCCATTCGCGCCGTCCATCTTGCCTTTGAGCGCCGCATAGACGGCGCGTTGCTGTTGTACCCGGTTCTTGCCGCGAAAGCCTTCGTCGATCACCTCGGCGGCATAGTGGTTTCCGTCGCCCGCCAGATCGGTGATGGTGATCTTGGCGTCGGGAAAGGCGGTGCGGATCAACGCTTCGATATCGTGGGCCTGAATCGCCATTCGGGGCAAACTCCTGTTGGTGTTGGACCAGATGTAGGGCGATGGCGGCTGGCGCGCAAGACGCAGCCGCGCATCCCGGTTCGGGAAAAAGAGATCACCCCAGAGCGTTTTCAAAGCTGCTGCGGTAGATCGCAGACAGCTCTGCCAGCGGGGCTTCGGAGCTGTCGAAACGTACATTTTCACCGGTGAAACGCCCAACCGAGACAATCGGCACCCCGAGCTTGCCCGCTTCGATCATCAGCGCCTCGGCCTGATCGAAATTGCAGGCGATGAGGTAGCGGCCCTGATCCTCGCCGAACAGGGTCTCGGTCGCGCCCATGTCCAGATGTACGCCAACGCCAGAGCCTTCGGCCAGTTCAAACGCGGCCAGCGCAAGACCGCCGTCAGAGAGGTCGGTACAGGCGGTGATCAGCGCGCGGTTGGCGCGGATGAAATCGCCGTTACGCTTTTCCGCGTCCAGATCAACCGTGGGGGCATCGCCGTCTTCGCGGTTGAAGACCTCGGCCAGCAGGGCGGACTGGCCCAGATGGCCATGGGTTTCGCCCACCAGCAGGGTAACATGGCCTTCGCGCACGGTGGTGCCGATGACATCGGCTTCGCTGGCGATCAGACCCACGGCGCCAATGGTGGGGGTGGGCAGAATGCCCTCACCGTCGGTTTCGTTATACAGCGACACGTTGCCCGACACGATCGGCATGTCGAGTGCCAGACAGGCGGCGCCGATGCCTTTGATGGCGCCGACAAGCTGGCCCATGATCTCGGGCTTTTCGGGGTTGCCAAAGTTCAGGTTGTCGGTCGAGGCCAGTGGCGTGGCCCCAACGGCGGTCAGGTTGCGATAGGCCTCGGCCACCGCCTGCTTGCCGCCTTCGACCGGATTGGCGCGCACGTAGCGCGGCGTCACGTCCGAGGTGAAGGCCAGCAGCTTTCCAGTTTCATGCACCCGCACGATGCCAGCGCCAAGCCCCGGATTGCGGGCCGTGTCTGCCATCACCATGGTGTCGTATTGTTCGTAGACCCATTGTTTCGCCGCATAGTTAGGCGAAGAAATCAGCGCACGCAGCCCGTCAATCGGGTCGATCTGGGGCACGTCGGCCAGCGGTTCGGCCGCCGGTGTTTCCACCCAAGGCCGGTCGTATTCCGGCGCGGTGCCCGACAGCGCCTTGAGCGGCAGGTCGGCCATTGTCGTGTTGTTGTGCATGACGAGAAAGCGATCCTCGGCAATGGTTTCGCCGACGATGGCAAAGTCGAGATCCCATTTGTCGAACACCGCGCGCGCCACGTCCTCTTTTTCCGGGCGCAGCACCATGAGCATGCGCTCTTGGCTTTCCGACAGCATCATTTCATAGGCGCTCATGTTCTCTTCGCGGCAGGGGACCTTTTCCAGATCCAGTCGCACGCCCAGATCGCCCTTGTCGCCCATCTCGACGGCAGAGCAGGTCAGACCCGCCGCGCCCATATCCTGAATCGAGATCACCGCGCCGGTTTGCATCAGCTCCAGCGTGGCCTCCATCAGGCGTTTTTCGGTGAAGGGGTCACCGACCTGAACGGTGGGGCGCTTTTCCTCGATGGTGTCGTCGAATTCGGCGCTGGCCATGGTGGCGCCGCCGACGCCGTCGCGCCCGGTTTTCGCGCCGAGATAGACCACCGGCATGCCCACACCGCTGGCGGCGGAGTAAAAGATCTTGTCGGTATCGGCCAGACCGGCGGCAAAGGCGTTGACCAGACAGTTGCCGTTATAGGCGGCATGAAAGCGGACCTCGCCGCCGACGGTGGGTACGCCGAAGCAGTTGCCATAACCCCCGACGCCCTCGACCACGCCATGCACCAGACGCTTGGTCTTGGGGTGATCCACCTCGCCAAAGCTCAGCGCGTTCATCGCGGCAATCGGACGCGCGCCCATGGTGAAGACATCGCGCAGAATGCCACCAACCCCGGTCGCCGCGCCTTGATAGGGTTCGATATAGGACGGGTGGTTGTGGCTTTCCATCTTGAACACCACCGCCTGACCGTCGCCGATATCGACGATGCCAGCGTTTTCGCCCGGGCCGCAGATGACCTGCGGGCCAGAGGTCGGCAGGGTGCGCAGCCATTTCTTGGAGGATTTATAGGAACAGTGTTCGTTCCACATCGCCGAGAAGATGCCCAACTCGGTAAACGTCGGTTCGCGCCCGATGGTGTCGAGGATGCGGTTGTATTCGTCGGAATTCAGGCCGTGGCTTTTGATCAGGTCCGGAGTGATTTTTGGCTCTTGCATCGCTGGTGCATCCCCGCATGGCGTCGTTTGCGCCCTAATAGGGCAACGGCAGGTTGGGGGAAAGGGTCTAGCGTGTCGCGCGTCTCGTGATCGCGCAGGGCCAGATGCCGTGGGACAAAAAAAGAGGCCGAGCACTAAGCTCGGCCCAAGTCCAACAGGGAGGTATGAAGATGATGAGCAACTAAGCACCATCGCCTTCGAGTGCTGATTTAGGGATCGCTTTATGTACGTTCAAGCGCAATTATGTCGTGACGGTTGAAAATCGGCTATGCGCTTGGCGCATGGCTTAGATTTTCCCAAGTTGCCGGAGCTGCTTGCGGTGCGAGATTATCTCGTCCTGCACGAAATCGCGGAAGGCGGAAATGCGTTTGGAATGGCGCAGCTCCTCGGGGTAGGCGAGGAAAACGGGCACATCGGCGGACTCGATTTCGGGCAGGACGCGCACCAGATGCGGGAAGTCCTCGGTCAGGTAATCGGGCAGGGCGCCGATGCCCAGATCGTGCAGCACCCCCTGCAACACGCCGAAATAGTTGTTCACCATCAGCATGGAGTGCGGGTTGTTCGCCATCAATTGCTGGACCAGCGAGGCCCCGGCCCCAACTTGTGGGGCGTTCGGGTTCTGGCAAACCAACCGGTGATCGGACATATCTTCGATATCTTCGGGCATGCCGTTGCGTTCCAGATAATCCCGCGACGCATAAAGCTGCATCTGTACGGTCATCAGCCGTTTGCGGATCAGGTCGGCCTGGCTGGGTTCCTTCATGCGGATGGCCACGTCGGCCTCGCGCATGGGGAGGTCGAGCACGCGTTCTTCCAGCATCAGGTCGATCTTGAGATCGGGGTACTTCTCGTACAGTTTGGTCAGGCGCGGTGCCAGCCACAGGGTGCCGAATCCGGTGGTGGTGGTCACCTTGAGTTCGCCGAACACTTCTTCTTCGCTGTCGCGGATGCGGGCCGAGGCCGCCTCTAGCCGTTTGCTCATGGCGCGGGTGGCGTCGAACAGCAGTTCGCCCTGTTCGGTCAGAATCAACCCGCGCGCGTGGCGGTGGAACAGCGTGCTGTTCAGTGATTCTTCCAGCGCGCGGATTTGCCGACTGACGGCCGATTGCGACAGGTTCAACCGTTCGCCGGCATGGGTCAGGCTGCCCGCGTCTGCGACCGCATGAAATATTCGAAGCTTGTCCCAGTCCATATCCGTCACTTTCGTTCGCAGGCTCGCGCGCTATGAGTAATTCCGCGGCGTCTAACACGCCCTCTCGTCCTTGGTAACAGATCTTTGGTAACAGATTGGTGGGAAAACTCTGTTCAGGTCAATGTTCTTGACCTATTATAGATGTAAATGTTGCAAACTGATCAGACGTTGGGAGGCGCCGAATGAGTACGCAAAAGATTTCACTCAACGACCGTTTTGACCTGGAGAAATCTCCGGTCCTGTTGAATGGGACACAGGCCCTGGTCCGGTTGATGTTGATGCAAAAGGCGCGCGATGCGGCGGCCGGGCACAATACCGCCGGGCTGGTCACCGGGTATCGTGGCTCGCCGCTGGGGGCCGTTGATCTGCAGATGAGCCGCGCCGCCAAGCAATTGACCGCGAGCGATGTGACCTTTCAATACGGTCTGAACGAAGATCTGGCGGCGACCGCGCTTTGGGGCGCGCAGCAGGCCGAGCTTCGTGGTGAGGGCAAATACGACGGTGTCTTTGGCCTGTGGTACGGCAAGGGGCCGGGGGTGGACCGCTCTGGCGACGTGATCCGGCATGCCAATATGGCGGGCACCTCGCCCTTGGGCGGTGTGGTGATGGCGATGGGGGACGACCACACGGGGGAGTCCTCGACCGTGTTGCACCAGTCGGAATGGGCATTGATGGATGCCTATGTGCCGATCGTAAGCCCGGCCGGGGTGCAGGAGATCTTGGATCTTGGCATCTATGCCTTTGCCTTGTCGCGGTTTTCCGGTCTTTGGGTCGGCTTGAAGACGATGAAGGACACCATCGAGGTGACCTCGGTCGTTGATGGCTCCCCGGACCGGGTGCAGCTTGTCACGCCGCAGTTCGACATGCCGGCGGATGGGCTGAATATCCGGCTGGTCGATGAGCGCACGATCCAGGAACAGCGGCTGATCGACGTCAAGCGCTTTGCTGCCGAGGCTTTTGCCCATGCCAACAAGATCGACAAGCGGGTCTGGGGCAAGCCGGGGGCCAAGATCGGTCTGGTGGCGGCGGGCAAGAACTGGCTCGATCTGCAGCACGCCTTGTCGCTGTTGAATATCGACGAGGCCGAGGCTGAGCGTTTGGGGATCACCACCTACAAGATCGCGCAGGTCTTTCCGCTGGACATGAAGGGGTTCCACGACTGGGCCGAGGATCTGGATCTGGTCGTGATCGTAGAGGAAAAGCGCAAGCTGATCGAGGTGCAGGTCAAGGAGGCGATCTTTGACGACCGCCGTGGTCGGCGCGTCTATGGCTGGTACAAGGGCGGCGCTGGCGGCATGCACCGCGAAGAGCTGTTCCCGACCCGTGGTGCGCTTGACCCGATCATGATCGCTGAAAAACTGGGCGGAATCCTGATCGAAGAGGGGCGCGAGACCGATGGCGTCCGCGCCGGGCTGCAGGCGCTGAGCGATGCGCGCCGCAACGACAACGCCGAAGAGATCGCCAGTCGTCTGCCCTATTTCTGTTCCGGCTGCCCGCATAACACCGGCACCAAGATTCCCGAGGGCAGCCGCGCCTATGCCGGCATCGGTTGTCATTTCATGGTGCAATGGATGGACCGCAACACGCTGGGGTTCACCCATATGGGCGGCGAGGGGGCCAACTGGATCGGTGAGGCGCCGTTTTCCAACACGAAACATGTGTTCCAGAACCTTGGCGATGGCACCTATAACCACTCTGGCGTTCAGGCGATCCGCGCAGCGCTCGCTGCCGGAACGACCATCACCTACAAGATCCTGTTCAATGACGCGGTCGCCATGACCGGCGGGCAGGACAACGAGGGCGGCCTGACCGCGGCGCGCATCGTGAACGAGCTCAAGGCGATGGGGGTCAAGACCCTTGCCGTTGTCTATGATGAAAAGGAAGACGTGGATTTCAAGGCGCTGCCCGCAGGCGTGCCGACCCATGAGCGCGCCGAGCTGATGCAGGTGCAGGAAAAGATGCGCGAGGTCGAGGGGGTCTCGGCCATCGTTTATATCCAGACCTGCGCCGCCGAGAAACGCCGCCGTCGCAAGCGTGGCACCTTTCCCGACCCGGACAAGCGGGTGTTCATCAATACCGACATCTGCGAGGGCTGCGGCGATTGCGGGGTGCAGTCCAACTGTGTCTCGATCGTGCCGAAAGAGACCGAGCTGGGGCGCAAGCGGGCGATTGATCAATCATCGTGCAACAAGGACTTTTCGTGCATCAAGGGCTTCTGCCCGTCGTTCGTGACGGTGCAGGGGGCCAAGATCCGCAAGGAAGCGACCACCGATCTTGACCTGCCGCATCTGCCACTGCCGCAACTGCCGCAGATTTCGGGCACCCATAACGTGGTGATCACAGGGGTTGGCGGCACTGGGGTGGTGACCATCGGCGCGGTGCTGGCGCAAGCGGCCCAGATCGACGGCAAGGGCGCAGGCATGATGGAGATGGCCGGGCTCGCCCAGAAGGGCGGCGCGGTGCATATCCATTGCCGCATCGCCGAGAAGCCAGAGGATATCAGCGCGATCCGGGTCGCCACCGGCGAGGCCCATGCGCTGATCGGCGGCGATCTGGTGGTGAGCGCGGGGGCCAAGACGCTTGGCCTGATGACCACGGGGCGCAGCGGCGCGGTGGTCAACAACCACGAGATCATTACCGGCGATTTCACCCGCAACACCGAATTCACCATCCCCACCGACCGGCTGTCGCTGGCGCTGGAGGCCCGGCTTCAGGATCGGGTGTCGCTGTTCGATGCCTCGGAACTGGCGCGGGCCACGATGGGGGATTCGATCTATTCCAACATGATGGTGTTTGGCGGCGCTTGGCAGCGGGGGCTGATTCCGGTCAGCCATGAGGCGATCACCCAGGCGATCGAGCTGAACGGCGCAGCGGTGCAGCGCAACCTGCGCGCCTTTGAGATCGGACGCTGGGCGGTGTTGCATCCGAAAGAGGCGCAGGCGCTGTTGACCCCCAATGTGGTCGAGCTGCCGCAATCGCTGGATGAAAAGATCGCCTATCGCGCCGAACATCTGCTGGCCTATCAGGGCAAGCGGTTGGCCAAGCGCTATGGTCGGATGCTCGATGGGATCGAGGACAAGGGGCTCAAGGAGGCGGTCGCGCAGGGCTATCACAAGCTGTTGGCCTATAAGGACGAATACGAAGTTGCGCGGCTGATGCTGATGAACCGGGACAAGGCCGCGGCCGAGTTCGACGGCGATTTGAAGCTTACCTTTCACCTTGCCCCGCCGATTCTGGGCGGCAAGGACGCCGATGGGCGGCCGAAAAAGCGCGAATTCGGCGAATGGATGCTGGGGCCGCTCAAGCTGATGGCGCGGATGAAGGGGCTGCGCGGCACGCCGCTTGACCTGTTCGGCTATTCCGCCGAGCGCAAGATGGAGCGGGCGCTGATCAAGCAATACGAGCGGGACATGAAAGAGGTCTTGGCCAAGATCACGCCCGAGACCCGCGATATCGTCGTGGCGCTGGCGCTGCTGCCGTTGCAGATCCGGGGCTTTGGCCCGGTGAAACTGGCGAACGAGCAGAAGGCGGCCAAGCGGCGGGAAGAGCTGTTGGCGGCCTTTCGCCAAGGCGGGCCAGAGATGAAGGCGGCGGCGGAATAGAGGTGTCACAGAAGCGTCACCGGTCCTATGCAAAACCGTCAATCAGCGTAATCTCACGCTGACCGGTTCGGAGCGCTTCTCATGTCCTCGCCCCTCGTGACCTCGCGTCGTCATATCGCCCGCGATATCACCTATGCCCATTCCGCCGCCACGCGTGGCGGGCGGGCGGTGATCCGCCTGATGGAGAACACCACCGGTCGGCTGCGCCTGATCCGGCGCGCCGATGGCTATGAAAGTGCTGTCGCGGCAGGGCAGGATTTCTGGTCGGTGATGGTGGAGCGCTATGGGCTGACGCTGGATGTGGTGGGCGGATCGCTGGAGAATATCCCGCGCGAGGGGCCGCTGATCCTGATCGCCAATCACCCCTATGGCATTCTTGACGGGCTGATGATGGGGCATATCCTGAGCCGGGTGCGGGGCGATTTCCGTATCATGGCCCATAGCGTGTTCCGCCGCGCCGAGGATATCGAGCGCGCGATTCTGCCAATCAGCTTTGACGACACCCGCGAGGCGATGCGCGAGAATCTGGCAACCCGCAAGACGGCGTTGGAGTATTTGGGCACGGGCGGGGCAGTCGGGATATTTCCCGGCGGCACGGTCAGCACGGGGGCGAAACCGTTTTCGCATCCGATGGACCCGGGCTGGCGCGGCTTTACCGCGCGCATGGTGGGCAAATCGAAGGCCACCGTGGTGCCGGTGTTTTTTGATGGCCACACCAGCCGATTGTTCCAGATTGCCAGTCACCTGCACAGCACGCTGCGTATGGGATTACTGCTCAAGGAGTTTCGCAAACGGGTCGATACGCCGGTTCGGGTGGTCATCGGCGCCCCCATTGGGCGCGACATCCTCGACCCGATGGCGGGGGAGACGCGTATGATGATGGATTTCCTGCGCAAAGCGACGTATGAGCTGTCTCCAGAACCGCTGAAATCATACGATTACGGCTTTGAATTCGAGGAACGGCATCGCGCCTGATACACCATGGCAGTAGGCATTTTCGATTCCGGACTGGGCGGGCTGACCGTCCTGGACGCCGCGCAGAAACATCTTCCCGAGGTGGAGTTTCTGTATTTCGCCGACAGCGCCCACGCCCCCTATGGCGTGCGTGATGCCGAGGACATCTATCAGCTCACCAAATCCGCGGTCGAGAACTTGTGGAGCCGGGGCTGTGATCTGGTGATTCTGGCCTGCAACACCGCCAGCGCCGCCGCCCTGCGCCGGATGCAGGAGGCGGGCGTGCCCAAGGGCAAGCGGGTGCTCGGTGTCTTCGTGCCGCTGATCGAATCCCTCACCGAACGGCAGTGGGGCGACAATTCGCCTCCGCGTGAAGTGGCGGTCAAGACCGTGGCGCTGTTCGCCACGCCCGCGACAGTGGCGAGCCGCGCCTTTCAACGCGAGTTGGCCTTTCGCGCCATCGGCGTCGATGTGGAGGCGCAAGCCTGCGGCGGCGTGGTGGATGCCATCGAAGAGGGTGACATGATCCTCGCCGAGGCGTTGGTGCGTTCGCATGTGGAAGCGCTGAAACGCAAGATGCCGCTTCCCGAGGCCGCGATCCTTGGCTGCACCCATTACCCGCTGTTGCAGCAGGTGTTTCAGCAGGCACTGGGGCCGGATGTGACGGTGTATAGTCAGGCCAATCTGGTGGCCAGTAGTCTGGCGCATTATCTGAACCGACACCCCAACATGCAGGGCGATGGCGCCAGCGGTTTCCTGACCACCGGCAATCCTGCGCGGGTAAGCGACCATGCCGCCCAGTTCCTGCGACGACCGATCACCTTTGAGCAGGCGTGATGCGCGAAGCTATTTTCGCCAACACGTTCGAGATGAAACACTTTATATACAATAGGTAAGAGGGCGAAGATGACCCATAACGTCGCCATTCTCGGGGCCAGCGGTTACACCGGGGCCGAGCTGGTCCGCTTGATCGCCCAGCACCCCAATATCGACATCAAAGCCCTGTCGGGCGAGCGCAAGGCTGGCATGGCCATGGCCGATGTGTTCCCGCATTTGCGCCATATGGATCTGCCGATCCTGTGCAAGATCGACGAGATCGACTTTTCGCAGATCGACCTGTGCTTTTGCGCGCTGCCGCACAAGACCAGCCAAGAGGTGATCGCGGCGCTGCCCAAGGATCTCAAGATCGTCGATCTGTCCGCCGATTTCCGGCTGCGCGATCCCGACGAATACGAGAAGTGGTACGGCAACAAACATGCCGCTTTGGCGCAGCAGGGCGAGGCGGTCTATGGGCTGACCGAGTTCTACCGTGACGAGATCCGGGGCGCGCGGCTGGTGGCCGGAACCGGCTGCAACGCCGCGACCGGGCAGTTTGCCCTGCGCCCGTTGATCAGCGCCGGGGTAATTGATCTGGACGAGATCATTCTGGATCTGAAATGCGCCGTCTCCGGTGCTGGGCGCTCGCTCAAGGAAAACCTGCTGCATGCAGAGCTGAGCGAGGGCTATAACGCCTATGCCATCGGCAGCACGCACCGGCATCTGGGCGAGTTCGATCAGGAGTTTTCCAAGCTGGCCGGGCGACCCGTCAAGGTGCAGTTCACGCCGCATCTGATGCCGGTGAACCGGGGGATTCTGGCCACCGTCTATGTCAAGGGCGACGCGCAGGTGATCCATGACACGCTGGCGGTGGCCTATGCCGATGAGCCCTTTCTTCAGGTGCTGCCGTTTGGAGAGGCGCCGAGCACGCATCATGTGCGCGGGTCGAACTACTGCCATATCGGGGTGGCGGCGGATCGCATTGAAGGCCGTGCCATCGTCTTTGCCGCGCTGGATAACCTGACAAAAGGTAGCAGCGGTCAGGCGTTGCAAAATGCCAACTTGATGTTAGGTGAGAAGGAAGAGGAGGGGCTGACCATGGCCCCGCTGTTCCCGTAGGGGCAGATATCGGGATAGGGTGGCAATGAGAAATCTGAAGAAAAAGCGTCGTATTCAGGTCATCGTGTTGGCCGCCGTTGCCTTGACGGCCTCGACCGCGCTGATCGGCTATGGGATGCGCGACGGCATCAATTTCTTCCGCGCCCCCAGCCAGATCGTGGCCGAACCGCCGTCGCCAAACGAGGTGTTTCGCATTGGCGGGCTGGTCGAGGAAGGCTCTTTGATGCGCGGACAGGGCAAGACGGTGCGGTTTTCGGTGACCGATGGCGGTGCCACGATCCCGGTCGTCTTTACCGGCGTGCTGCCCGATCTGTTTGACGAGAAACAGGGGATGGTTGGCACCGGGAGTTACGTGAACGGTGTATTCGAAGCCACTGAAATCCTTGCGAAACATGATGAGACCTATATGCCGAAAGAGGTCGTCGATGCGCTGAAGGAACAGGGCGTCTACGTGGAGCCGGGCGAGAGTTGATCGTGGCCGCGTCGCGCCGCCTCTGACCCTTAATGGGCGGAGCCGTTTGAGCAAGATACAGAGAAGGCCGGGCGCGCATTGCCCGGCCTTTTTCATGTGGCGCACGGTGCTATGAGCCGGTGTTAATCCTTTTGTTGCAGCGTTTCCCCCGTGTTTCGACAGGAGGGCGCGGATGCAGGACGTGCGGCAGATCGCTGAAGAGATCGTGGATCGTGAAGGCGGGTTCGTGAACGATCCCGACGATCCCGGCGGGGCGACAAATCACGGGGTGACGATCCACACGCTGCAACGGCTGGGGCTGGATCTGACCGGCGATGGTTTGGTTGGGGTCGCGGACCTGCGGGCCTTGAGCCGGGCGCAGGCGGTCGAGATCTTCATTCGCCACTATTATACCCGGCCACGCATCGCCGAGATGCCGGGCGCTTTGCAACCGGCCCTGTTCGACATGTATGTGAACGCGGGGTCAAACGCGGTCAAGATCCTGCAGCGGTTGCTGCGCGACATGGGCTATGAGGTCGCGGTCGACGGGGTGATCGGGCCGCAGACCATTGCCGCGGCACAGGATGCGGCGCAGCCTGACCCGGTGGCGCTGCGCGACGCCTATGGGGTGGCGCGGCGCACCTACTATTTCCGACTGGCGGATCAACGCCCGGCGAGCCGGAAATATGCCCGCACCCGGACTGGCGGCAAGGGCGGCTGGATCAAACGGGCCGAGACGTTCCTGTCGTCGCGCTATCATCTGAGCGGCGCAGAGTTTCACGAAAGGGTGTCCGCATGGGGATGATCGTCGATCTACTTTCTCTTATGTTCGGAAATGGACGCAATGGGTTACGCGAAACTGTTGAAGTTTTTCGCGAGAATTCCGAGGCGGGGGCGCAGCGCGGGGCGCAGATGCGGACCGAAGCCCTGACGCAGCTGGGGGCCGAGTTTGCCCGACCGTCTCCGGGCCTGTTCGACCGGGTGATGGATGCGGTCAATCGGCTGCCGCGCCCGGCGCTGGCGCTGGGGACGTTGGGCTTGTTCGTGGCGGCGATGGTCGATCCACTGTGGTTTGCCGCGCGCATGCAGGGGTTGACGTTGGTGCCCGAGCCCTTGTGGTGGCTGCTGGGGGTTATCGTCTCGTTTTATTTCGGGGCGCGCTATCAGGTGAAGCACCAGAGTTTTCAGCGCGAGATCGCAACCACGCTGACCCGGATACCGCAGGTGATGGACAACCTTGCCGCACTTGGGCGGATGCGGGGCGAGGCGCCGGGGGCGGCTGATACCCGTGGAGACGCGCAACTGGCGCTCTCGTCAACACGGTCCGAGCCCAACCCGGCGCTTGCGGAATGGCGGGCAAAACGTGGCTGACGAAACGCGGCTGATAAAACGAGGCAGATAAGCTGCCATCGGGATGCGACAATCTGATCGCTCAGCAGGCCCGAAAGTGATTGGCTATGGCATCGTGCATGGATTAACAACGGGGCATGATTACAGAACTCGGTCACTTCGCCCTCGTGCTCGCCTTTATGGCAGCGATTGTTCAAATGGTCGTTCCCATGGTGGGCGCCCAGAAACGCTGGTCCAGTTGGATGTCGGTGGCAGAACCTGCCGCGACGTTGCAATTGCTGATGACCGGCTTTGCCTTTGCGGCGCTGATGCATGCCTTTGTCACCTCGGATTTTTCCTTGCGGGTGGTGACGATGAACAGCCATTCGGCCAAGCCGATGCTATACAAGATCAGCGGGCTTTGGGGCAACCACGAGGGGTCCATGCTGCTCTGGGTGCTGATCGTGTCGCTGTTCGGCGCGATGGCGGCCTGGTTTGGCGGCAATTTGCCGCCGACGCTGCGCGCGCGGGTGTTGTCGGTGCAGGCGGCGATCGGCGTCGCGTTCTATGGCTTTATCCTGTTCACCTCGAACCCGTTTTTGCGCCTCGCGGTGCCGCCCTTTGACGGTGAGGATCTGAACCCGCTGTTGCAGGATCCGGGTTTGGCCTTTCACCCGCCGTTTCTGTACCTTGGCTATGTCGGGCTGAGCATGTCGTTCAGCTTTGCCGTCGCCGCCCTGATCGAGGGCCGGGTGGATGCCGCTTGGGCGCGCTGGGTGCGGCCCTGGACGCTGGCGGCCTGGATCTTCCTGACCATTGGCATCGCGCTGGGATCGTGGTGGGCCTATTACGAATTGGGCTGGGGCGGGTTCTGGTTTTGGGATCCGGTCGAGAACGCCAGTTTCATGCCCTGGTTGCTGGCTGCGGCGCTGTTGCATTCGGCCATCGTGGTGGAAAAGCGCGAGGCGCTGAAAAGCTGGACCATCCTGTTGGCGATCTTGGCCTTTGGCTTTTCGCTGATCGGGACATTCATCGTCCGCTCTGGCCTGCTGACCTCGGTTCATGCCTTTGCCACCGACCCCGAGCGGGGGGTGTTCATCCTGATCATTCTGGCGGTCTTTACCGGCGGCGCACTGGTGCTGTTTGCCGCACGGGCCAGCGTGATGGAGGCGCGTGGCGTCTTCAGCATGGTCAGTCGCGAAAGCGCGCTGGTGGTCAACAATATCCTGCTGGCGGTGTCGAGCTTTGTCGTGTTCTTCGGAACGCTGTGGCCGATCGTGGCCGAGATGGCATTTGATCGCAAACTCAGCGTCGGACCGCCCTTCTTTAACTCGGCCTTCACACCCTTCATGGTGGTGTTGGGGTTGGTCCTGCCGATCGGCGCGATGCTGCCATGGAAGCGGGCGCGGCTGGGGCGGGTCATCTGGTCGCTGCGCTATGCCTTTGCGCTGGCGGTGGCCTTGGCTTTGTTGGTCTGGGCGATGCAAACCGGGCGCAGTGCGCTGGGGCCGGTGGGCGTGTTCCTGGGGACTTGGGTCGTGTCCGGGTCCGCGTTGGATCTGTGGACGCGGACCGGCCGATCTGGTGGACGCCTGAAGCGGCTTGTGCGGTTGCCACGCGCCGATTGGGGCAAATCAGCGGCCCATGCCGGTCTTGGCATCACCATCTTTGCGATTGCCGGGCTGACGGCCTGGGAGCAGGAGGACATTCGTGTTGTCCAGCTTGATGAGCCATTCACGGTGGGGGCGTATGAGCTGACCCTGACCGGGGTCGAGCAGCTGCGCGGGCCCAATTACTTCACGACCATGGGCACGGTGGTCTTGGCGCGCGATGGGAAGGTTCTGACGCAGTTGCATCCGGAAAAGCGGGTCTATCCGGTGGCGCAGATGCCGACGACCGAGGCGGCCATCGACAACGGGGTGACCCGCGATGTCTATGTGGTGATCGGGGATCAGCAGGATAATGGCGGCTGGACCGTGCGCACCTATATCAAGCCCTTTGCCAACTGGGTCTGGGGTGGTGCGTTGCTGATGGCCCTGGGCGGGCTGTTGAGCCTGAGCGATCGGCGCTTTCGCGTGGCCGCTGGCGCGCGCAAGTCTGTCCAGCAGACGGTGCCGGCAGAATGAGGCGCGTCGCAGACCTGTTTCGCGGCGCGCTTCTGGTGCTGGTCCTGATGCTCTCGGGGCCCGTGGGCGCGGTGCAACCGGATGAAATTCTGGCCGATCCGGCGATGGAAGCGCGGGCGCGCGAGATCAGCAAGGATCTGCGCTGTCTGGTGTGCCGAAACGAGAATATCGACGAATCCAACGCCGAACTGGCCCGCGATCTGCGCATTCTGGTGCGCGAACGGCTGGTGGCGGGCGACAGCAACACCGAAACCGTCGCCTTTATCGTCGATCGCTATGGCGAATATGTGCTGCTGCGCCCGACCACGATCGGGGCGAACTGGCTGCTTTGGGCGGCGGGTCCGCTGATGCTGGTGATGGCGCTGGTGATGGCGTGGTTCTATCTGCGCGGCCGATCCAGCGCGGCGCGGCCACAGGAAAGCGCCCTGACTAAGGACGAACAGGAGCGCCTGCGCCATATCCTTGAGGAGTGACGCCTAGTCGCCCTTTCCCTCGGTTCTGGCCTGCGCCACTGTCACCGCGACAGGGCGGCTAAGCCAGACAAAGCCAACGGGAGACAGGGCCATGGACTATCAGACCATCACGCTTGCGATCGAGGACGGGCTTGCCGTTCTGACGTTGAACCGGCCCGACAAGATGAACGCGATGTCGCGGCAGATGCGCGCCGAGATCACCCATGCGATGGGGCAAGTGGCGCAGCAGGCGCGGGCCGTGGTGCTGACCGGCGCCGGGACGGCCTTTTGCTCCGGGCAGGATCTGGGCGATGCTGGCGGCGGTGCCCCGGATCTGGAGCGCGTCTTGCGCGATGAATATGGTCCGATGCTGCGGGCGATCAATGACTGCCCGGTGCCGACCTTGGCGGCGGTCAATGGTCCGGCGGCCGGGGCGGGGGCAAGCCTGGCGCTGGCGACGGATGTGGTGATCGCCTCCGAGCGCGCGTATTTCCTGCAGGCCTTCACCCGGATCGGGTTGATCCCGGATGCCGGTGGAACATGGGTCCTGCCCCGGCAAATGGGTCTGGCCAAGGCGATGGGGGCGGCGCTGTTTGCCGACCGCATCCCGGCGCGACAGGCCGAGGCTTGGGGCATGATCTGGGAAGCGGTGCCAGAGGAGGATTTCGACGCCCATTGGCGCAAGCGCGCGACCTATCTGGCCGAGGGGCCTACGGTGGCCTTCGGGGCGGTGAAAACGGCGCTGCGCGGCAGTTTCGACCAGAGCCTGGAGGATCAGCTCGCGATCGAGGCGCATCTTCAGGGTAAATGCGGGCGCACTCGCGATTTCCAGGAGGGGGTTGTGGCCTTTTCCGAAAAGCGCGTGGCAAAGTTCGAAGGGCGCTGAGTGGCGCTCAGGTTTGAAACCGGGTTTGAAGCCGGGTTTGAAACTGTGCGAAAATCGTTGACAGATCCGGACATTGCGCATGCCATAGGGGCATGACAGATCTGACTGCCAGCCCCGTCGTCGCGGCGCTGGAGCATTTGACCGGCCGATGCCGCGGCGAGGTGACATGGATCACCGGTGCCCGAATCGGCCTGTGGCTGACCGGAGACGGTCGACTTGTCCCCACCGGAGAGGAAAACACCCCGCCGACGGGCGCGATGCCCGCCGCGCAATTGGCACGCAGCGGGGCAGAGTTTGATATCGAGGCCCCCGACGAGGCGCGATTGTGGGTCAATGGCGTGGCGGTTCAACAGGTGCGGTTGCGCACCGGCGATGTGATCGAGTTTGGTGAGACCGGGCCGATCGTGCGCATTCGGGTCTATGACAAGCAACACCGGCCCAACCTGTCTTTGGGCGAAATCATGGGCGATACGTTTTCTTATCTGCGCGCCAGCCGCCGCCCGTTGGCGGCGCGGGCGGCGCATGCTTCGGGTGATCTGACCCGGCGGTTGCTGCGCGAGACGACAGTGCTGTTTCGGGGGGCGGTGCTGATGATTCTGGCACTGCTCAGCGTCGCGGTGGTGCTGCAGTATCGGACCGACAAGCGCCTGCGGGCCGAGATCGAGAGCGGCGGTCTTCAGGTCGAGGCGATCTCGGCCGAAATGGCCCAAGCCCGGCGTGACGTGATCCGACAGGGGGATCTCAATGCTCTGCGCGCCGATCTGCAAAACCGGTTGGGCCGCACCACTGCGCGGCTGGAGACGCTGGAGGCGCGCTCGGAAGCGGCCCGCCGGGTGATCGGTGCGGCGCGCCCGGCGGTGGCCTTTCTTCAGGGCGGCTACGGGCTGCGCGACATCAGCAGCGGGCGGATGCTGCGTCATGTGGTGAACGCGGACGGGGTGGCGTTGCTGCAGCCCAGCGGCCAACCGGTCCTGTCGCTGACGGGAGAAGGACGGGTGGCGGAAGTACAGGTCAGTGGCACCGGCTTCGTGCTGCGCGATCCCCCCTTGCTGGTGACCAACCGGCACGTGGCCCGGCCTTGGGACGATGCGCCGGGGCTGCGTTTGGGCGGGGCCGCGCTGGAACCGGTGATGATCCGCTTTATCGCCTATTTTCCGGGACGAGTTGATCCGGTGGCGCTGCGTCTTTTGCTGGTGAGCGAGACCCGTGATCTGGCCCTGCTGGAACCCGAGAGCGACGAGACGTTGCCCCCCGGTCTGCCGTTGGCGCCTGAGCCGCCAGCCCCGGGCGACGGGGTGATCGTGATGGGGTATCCCACAGGCTTGATGTCGTTGTTGGCGCAATCAGGCGCAGACTTCGTGGCGGAGTTGCAGGCGAGCGGGGATACTGATTTCTGGCGGGTCGCCGCGAAACTGGCCGAGGCCGGGTTGATTTCGCCCCTGGCCAGTCGCGGCATTGTCGGACAGGCCACCGATGCCGCGGTGGTCTATGACGCCGAGACAACCCACGGCGGCAGCGGTGGGCCGGTTCTGACGCTGGAGGGGGCGGTGACCGCGGTCAATACCGCGATCATGCCGGAATTCGGCGGCTCCAATCTGGGCGTCCCGGCGCGCCATATCCGGGATCTGATCGCCGCCCCGTCGGGGGACTAGGCCTTTAGCGCGCGCGCCAGCGCGCAGAACCTCTCAAGGCTGACCTGTTCGGCCCGTTCCGTGGGGGGGATGCCAGCGGCCTCGAGGACCTCTTCGATATTCGGGGCCAGCCCCTTGAGCGCGGCACGCAGCATCTTGCGACGCTGGTTGAACGCGGTGGCCACCACATGCGAAAGTACCGCCGCATCCGCCGGATAGCGCGGGGCCGGCAGGGCTTCCAGATGTACCACCGCGCTCGAAACTTTGGGCGGCGGGGTAAAGGCCTCGGGCGGCAGGCTCATCACGATGCGCGCGGTGCTGCGCCACTGCGCAAGGATCGCAAGGCGGCCATAGGCCTTGGAGCCGGGCTGCGCGACGATCCGCTCGGCCACTTCGCGCTGAAACATCAGCGTCAGGCTTTGCCAGTACGGTGGCCATTCTGCCGGGGTCAGCCAGCGCACCAGCAATTCGGTGCCGATGTTATATGGCAGGTTGGCCGCCACCCGGATCGGCGGCGTGAGATGCGCCAGCGGGTCGATTTCCAGCGCGTCACCGGTGAGGATCTGCAACCGGCCCGGATAGGCCGCCGCGATCTCTTCCAGCGCGGGCAGACAGCGGGCATCCTTTTCGATTACCAGCACCCGGCGTGCCCCCTCGGCCAACAACCCACGGGTCAGCCCGCCTGGGCCGGGGCCGATTTCGAGCACGTCACATTGCGACAGATCGCCGGCCTGACGGGCGATCTTGGCGGTGAGGTTGAGATCCAACAGGAAATTCTGCCCCAGTGCCTTGCGCGCCGAAAGCTGGTGGTTGGCGATCACGTCACGCAGCGGCGGCAGGGTATCGATGACGCTCATTGCTTCCTTTCACCGCAAATATCCCCGCCGGAGGCCTGAAATCCACTGCTCCGGGAGTTGGGTTTTCCGCCTCCGGCGGGAGTATTTTCGGCCAGAAAACATCCGCAGGTCATGGAACTGTCGCCATTGTCTGGGCCAGTTTCAGGGCCGCGATCAGGCTGGTGGGGGTGGCGATGCCCTGGCCTGCGATATCGAAGGCGGTGCCGTGATCGGGCGAGGTGCGGATGAACGGCAACCCCAGCGTGACGTTGACGCCACGGTCGAAATCCAGCGTCTTGATCGGGATCAAGGCCTGATCGTGATACATGCAGATCGCGGCGTCATAGCGGGCGCGGGCGGCGGCGTGGAACATGGTGTCGGCCGGGTGCGGACCGGTCAGGGTAAAGCTGTCCTGTGGAATCTGTTCCAGCAACGGGGCGATCCAGTCGATTTCTTCCCGACCCATGACGCCGCCTTCACCGGCGTGGGGGTTGAGGCCCGCCACGGCGAGTCGCGGGTGCGCGATCCCGAGCTGCGTGCGCAGGCTTCTGGCGGTAATCTCGATGGTCTCACGCAGAAGGTCGGGGGTGAGGCGGTGCGGCACCTCGGCCAGCGCGATATGAATGGTGGTGGGCACCACGCGCAGGGTGTCGCTCGCCAACATCATCACCACCCGCTCCACCCCGCCAAGGACAGCAAGAAATTCGGTATGGCCGGGATAGGCGAACCTGGCACCGTCGATCAGCGCCTTCTTGTGGATCGGCGCGGTGCAGACGGCCGAGGTTTGGCCGGACTGGGTGAGCGCCACCGCGCGTTCGATCACGGTGATCACACCGCGCGCATTTGCCGGATCAGGCCGTCCGGGCGTGTTCACGGCGGCGAACGGGTGCGACAGCACCGGGAGCGCGGTGGCGCAGACGCTGGCGGCCTGCGCGGGATCGTCGAGTTCGACGATCGGCGTGCCGGCGGGCAGGTGGCGCGGATCGCCGATCCACACGAACGGGCAGTCGGCGCGCAGGATGTCCCAAGCGCGCGCGGCGATTTCCGGGCCGATCCCGGCAGGTTCGCCGCAGCTGAGCGCGATGGGGCGGGTCATTTCTCGACGATCAGGGCGTCGGCGCGAAGTTGCTCCAGATGGCTGGTGGCAAAGCTTTGCAGACGCTGTTCGATCAGGGCGTTGGCGATCTGGTCGCGGCTGGCTTCGGCCACCGAATCGGCGGTGCGGCCACAGAGCATGAGCAGCACAAGCGTTTGCCCGTTGTTGCGGGTCAGCGCGGTGGAGATCTCGTCGGTGTCGAGCTTTGCCAGTTCCAACGCGACGTCGCGGGGAATTTCGCGTGGCGCCTGTGTCTTGCGCTCCAGCACCTCGGGTGGCTGGTCCTTGGCGATGCCATAGAGATCGTCGCAGGTGTCGATTTGATCGGAGATCGCGCGCGCCTTGGTCAGGGCCTCGGCCGAGCGACCACCGGGTATCATGTAGCTGGCATAGTCAAGTGCGGCGTAGCGCGGTTCGCCCACCCCGGTTTCGCGGATGCCACGCATCTGGAACAGGGCGACGGCATTGGGCAGGGTCAGCGGCGCGGTAATCTCGCCTTTTTGCAGGCCCAGGATCACCGGTTGCAGCGGCGCAGGCAGGCGCGAGAGCGGCATCCAGCTGAGCCGGCCCCCCTGGGTGCGGCTGTCGGAGGCGGAGTATTGGGTCGCGGCGGCGGAAAACGCGTCATAGCCATTGACCTGAGCGATCTGCTCGGCCAGTCCGCCGACTTGGGCTGCGGTCTGCGGTGTCACCGGGATGATCACCTCGGACAGCAAGACCTGAATGCCGCTCGAGGCGCTGCCACGGCTCATGGCACGGTCGATCTCGGCATCGGACGGCCGAGCGCGTGCGCCGAATCGGGCGGCGATATAGTCGCGCCACAGCAGGTTCATCTTGACGAAATCGCGCAGCGATTGGCGCGACACGCCACCCTCGGCCAGGGCCTGGAGGACCTCATCTGTGCTCAGTTTGGTGCGCGCGGCGAATTCGTCGATGCCAGCCTTGATCTGTTCCGGGGTGAGCTCGATATCGACGGCCTTGGCGGCTTGTTGTTTCAGCCGATCCTCGATCAGTGCCGTGCGGGCCAGTTCGCCATGATTGCCCGGAGCGTTGAGCAGGCGCAGAAGCTGGGCGCGCTGTTCCAACTCGTACCGGGTGATGGCGTCACCGTTTACGGTGATGACCGGCGAGAACAGCCCTTGGGCAAGGCCGGGACGAGGAGACGTCGCAATCAGGATCAGCCCGAGCATTGCCAGCAGGCCGGTTGCGGCGCGCGTGTGCCGGTTCATGATATGTCGCAGGGGGGTCAGGATTTTCCGCATGATCGCCTGTATTTCACTGTTCCACTCTCGACGGCGAAGCCGCTGAGGGTGATGGTAAAGCCGAAATCGGTCGAAGGCTCGACACTTGTTGACGAGGTATAGTCCCGGTCGATCGAAAGGTCGACTGTCACGCATTCGTTTTGATAGATAAGGCCGACGCCCGCGCTTGAGGCGGTATCATCGGCAATGTCGTAGCGCAGATTGGCGCTGGCCGTCCAGTTCGGGTTGACCTGATAGCTGCCGTCGAACCAGAATTCGGACACTTCGGCGGTGCGGGCCTCGGCGGCGTCGATGCCGAGCCAGAGATAGGACCCGCTGAGACTGGTGCGTTTGTTGGACCAGTTGCCGCGCAGTTCGGCCTTTGAAATGTTGAACGAGTTGTCCAGCAGGCCGCGTCCGGTCAGGGACAGTCCCTGGCCGATCAGCAGTTGGCCAGCGAGCAGAAAATCGGAGGTTGTGCCAGACAGGCCCGACGTGGTCGAGAAATTCGGGTCGGCCAGCCCGCGAAAGACCTGTCCCACCGTCGCGCTGGCTTGCCAGCCAGAGGTAGCGTAGCGCGCCCAGTTCATCCCGACGGCAAGGGCTGTGCCATCCTCGCGCGTATCGGATGAGGGGAAGCGTGAGAGCGACAGCAGATTGCCCTGATCGAACTCGACAAAGCGGCTTTCGTCGATCGGGGCCGCGTCACCGTTGACGTCACTCCAGCCGAGTTGGACCAGCGGTTCAAGAAAATGGGTGACGCCGCCCGCGCCGCTGCGCGTCATCGGATAGCGCAAGGACAGCGCGGCCTCTGGCGTGCTGCGGCTGATTGTGTCGGGATAGGTGGTGTCGTCGCCGATCTTGAACCAGTCGGCCGAGACGCCCATGAGCCAGTCGGCCCGCAAACCGGAATTGAAGATCCAGTTGCGCCGCCATTGAGCTTCGACGGTTGTGCGGGTCACGTCGCGCCCGACGATGTTTGCCTCAGAGGTGCGCCGATAGCCGCGCATGTCGACCCCCAGCCGCAGTTCGCCGCCCAGATTCTCGGGAAAGAGGCGCTGTTCAAAAGCGAACTCTGCGATCCGTGTCGGCAAAAGCGACTCGTCTTCGCCGTCGATCAGGGAATCGTAATGGATCACCGCCGAGTGGAAGGACGTGTCGCGTGTCGTCCGCGTCAGCTCGAGCGCGCTTTTCAGCCGGTCATAATCGGTCAGGCCATAGTCCGACAGATAGGCATTGTCCGAGGCGGTCTTGACGTCAAAGCTGAGCTTGTACCGGTTGGGCAGATCAAAGCTGCCGGTGCCGAAGAAATAGCCGCGATTGTCGCTGGGGATCAGCTCGTCGCGGGTAAAGGCGCCTTCAAGCTCGATCTTGCCGCGGCGGAAGGCCTGACGATAGCGCAGTCCCAACGTCTTGGTCTGCGACGACAGATAGGGGGTGACGGTCAGATCCTTGTGATCGCCGATGCGAAAGAAATAGGGCACCTTGATGCCGGTGCTCAGCTGCGAAGTGGTGCGGATCGTCGGGACCAGAAAGCCGGTGGCGCGTTCAAGCGAGGGGTCGGGCAGGCGCAGCGCCGGAAAGTAGAACACCGGAACGTCAAGCACCCGCAATTGCGCGTTCTCGAAATAGAGTTGCTGCTCTTGCTGGTCGTGGATCACGCTGCTGGCGCGGATCTGCCAGAGCGGCGGGCGGCCGTCTTCGCAGACATGGCAGGAGGTGACGGTGGTCTTGTAAAGCTGGGTATAGCGGCCGCCAACGCGGACCATTTGCAGCGCGGCCAGTTGCACCTGCTGGTCAAACACCATGCGGGCCCCGCGCAGGAGTCCGTTGCTCAGGTCACGGTCCATTTCGGCGGCATCGGCCAGCACGGTGATGGTGTCGCCCTGATCAATGCGGATCGGCCCCTCGATCGAGAGCTTTCCTGATCCGCGGTCAAATGTGATGCGCTGCGCGCGCAGGCGGGTGTCGCCCTGAAACGCCTCGACGTTGCCCTCGGCCACCAATGTGCGATCACGGCTGATAAAGACGCGGTCGGCCACCAGCATCGCTGGCGGGGCGAGTTCGGTTTCGCTTGCTCCGGGCAGGATCGGCTGGGCTCGCGCCGCTCCGGCGAAGCTCAGGCCGAGGGTGCAGACAAAGGCCCAAACAAAACTATTGCCCAGCGCCGCGAGGGACGCCGAGACAGTTCCCGAGACAGACCTCAAGGAAGTTCCCGAGACCGGGGCAGATATGAAAGCGCGTGGTTTCACCCGTCCTCCGCATGCAAAAGAAGGCCAAGAGACAGGAACAGCGCGGCCAAGGGTGGGGCCCAGGCGGCCAGCGCAACGGGGATCTGTCCGTTTTCGCCCAGAATCTGGGCAAAGTTTCGGATGAAATAAAGCGCGAACCCCAGCAGCACCGCCGAGAGAACCGCCAAGCCGGTGCCGCCAAAGCGGGTGTGGCGCATGGTGAAGGCGGCGCCGACCAGCACCATCGCCACCAGAAACAGCGGTCGGGCCAGTTCAACCTGATACCAGACCTCGTGTCGGCGGGTCGAAAACCCGGCGAGGGCGAGTTGGCGGATGGTCGCGGGCAAGGCATAGATCGACACGCCGGCCGGCCGGCCCAGGCTGTCGCGAATGCGTGCAGGGGTCAGTGTGGTGGGGATGCGCAGGGTGTCGTGACGGGCGGCAGAGGCCTCGGGATTGAGCCCGGCGGCCAGCGGCCAGACCTTGGCCTTGCTCAGCACCCAGTCCGTTCCTTGCAACTGGGCGCTTTCGGCGGTGATGCGGCGCACCGGGCTGCCCTCCGGGGCATAGGTCAGGATCGTCACATCATAGAGTGTCACCGCATCGCCGCCATGGCCGGTCGCGTGGATCACGGATTGGCCTTGCGGGCTGCCCTGACGCAGCCATATCCCCTCGCCGCTGAGCGAGAGCACCGACAGGCCGCTGCCGTGGAACCGCTCGGACAGCTGGTTGTAGCGGTTCGATGTGCCGGCGACGATCGGATTGAGCGTGGTCACGGTCAGCCCGCCGATCACCAGTGCGACGGCGACGGGCGCGGCCAGCGCGCGCAGGCCAGAGCGTCCGATGGCGCGGGTGATCACCAGTTCGCTGCTGCGGGCCAGCCCGACAAAAAGCACGATGGTGGAGAGAATCATCAGCAGCGGCAGCATCTGGCTCATCGCACCGGGGGCGCTGAGCAGGGTCAGCCGGATCAACTGGCCTGCGCCCACATCCAGCCCCTCGAACCGGCGAATCTGTTCGATCAGGTCGATCAGCAGGATCAGCGTCAGAAAGACGGTCGCGATGACGGCAAAGGCCTGCAGAAAGCGCCGGGCGAAATAGCGGTCGAGAATCATGCGGGCGCCCCTTTGGCACCCGTCATGACAGACAGCAGATCAGGCGACGGCATAGTGCCGCTGTCACGTACTGGCACTGCAATCCCCCCGGAGCTGGCCTTGATTTTGGACGGACCATAATCCAATTGCCAGCCGGGGAAAACTGCTATCTGGTCATTGCGCGACCTGCGCGTTACCTATGTCCAAGCCCGGAAAATTCAGGAGAACCGCATGACACGCCCGACACCAATCCGCTTTGCCGAACTTGATCTTGATGGCCTGGCCGGGGCTGCCGGGCGGGTGGCTGTGACCATAACGCCCGAGGGTAAAATGGACCCTGCGGCGCGGCGTGTGAACCGTCTGAGCAAGGGCGCGCTGGCGCGGCTGGTCGAAAGCGCAGGGTTCCAGAAGGTGAGCAGCGGCGAGGTGATCTCACTGGCGTGGCCGGCAGGTATGGTGGCCGAGGCGCTGGACATTCTGGTGTTGTCGCGTGGCGGCGACGCGGTGGCCGCGCGCAAGGGCGGCGCGGCGCTGGCGAAACAGGCTGGGGGCGCGTCGGTGCTGCTGGCGCTGGGGGCTGGCTATCGGCAGGCGGCGGCGCTGGTGCAGGGGATGGCCCTGCGCGGCTATGAATTTGACGTGCACAAGACCGCGCCCGAGGGCAAGGCCCCCGCAGGCGAGATCACGGTGATGTCGCCCAAGTCCGACGAGTTGAAAGCGCAGGCGGCGCCGCTGCTGGCAGTGGCCGAAGGGGTGTTCATGACCCGCGATCTGGTCAATGAGCCGTCCAACGTGCTGACCACCACCGAATTCGCCGCGCGGCTGGAAGAGATGCGCACGCTGGGGCTCGAGGTCGAGGTTCTAGACGAGCCGGAGCTGGAAAAGCTGGGTATGCGCACACTTCTGAGCGTCGGGCAGGGCTCGGCCACCCCGACCAAGGTGGTGGTGATGCAGTGGAAGGGGGGCGACCCCGATGCCGCGCCGCTGGCGTTGATCGGCAAGGGCGTGGTGTTTGACACCGGTGGTATCAGCATCAAGCCCGCCGCCGGCATGGAAGACATGACCATGGACATGGGCGGCGCGGGCGTGGTGGCCGGTACCTTGCGCGCGCTGGCGCTGCGCAAGGCGAAAGCCAACGTGGTGGGCGTTGTCGGACTGGTCGAGAACATGCCCTCGGGCACAGCCACCCGTCCGGGTGACGTGGTGAAATCCATGAAGGGTGACACTGTCGAGATCATCAACACCGATGCCGAGGGGCGTTTGGTGCTCTGTGACGTGATGTGGTACGCGCAGGAGCGGTTCAAGCCGGTCGGCATGATCGATCTGGCAACGCTGACCGGTGCGATCATCATCGGGCTGGGGCATGAGAATGCCGGGGTCTTTTCCAACGACGACGCGCTGTGCGGCGATTTCCTCAAGGCGGCCGCGGCAGAGGGCGAGGGGGCTTGGCGGATGCCGCTGGGCAAGGCCTATGACGATATGCTGAAATCGCGCATCGCGGATGTGAAGAACGTCGGCGGGCGCCCGGCGGGGTCGATCACCGCTGCACAGTTTCTGCAGCGTTTTGTACAAGAGGGCACGCCGTGGATTCACCTCGACATCGCCGGTGTGGCGCTGATCAAGGAGGGCACGGATCTGGCGCCCAAGGGGGCGACCGGCTGGGGCGTCATGGCGCTGGACCGGTTGGTTCGGGACCGGTTCGAAGCCGCTTGAGATCATGGGCGCCGCGTATTTCTATCAGCTGACCCGCCGCCCGCTGGAGCAAACCCTGCCGCTGCTGCTGGACAAGGCGCGCGCGGCGGGCTGGCGGATCGTGGTGCGCGGCTCGGATGCGGGCCGGTTGGACTGGCTTGACGAAAAATTGTGGCAGGGGGCCGAAGACGGGTTCCTGCCGCATGGGCGCGCGGGCGGGCCGCATGACGCGGATCAGCCGATCTTGTTGACGACAGCGGCGCAGTCGCCCAATTCGCCTGCCTGTCTGATGACGGTGGACGGGGCCGAGGTGACGCCGGAGGAGGTGACGGCGCTGGAGCGGGTCTGTATCCTGTTCGATGGCTTTGATCCCGAAGCGCTGAACCGGGCCCGCGGCCAGTGGAAAACGCTGACTACTGCGGGCTGTTCGGCGCAGTACTGGTCCGAGGACTCCGGTCGCTGGGAGAAAAAGGCCGAGAAGTAGGGGATGGGGCTTTGAGCCCTGTGTCGGGGGGCGGTTCTTGGGCGCGGCCCCCGGTCGCGCGGGCGCTAGCGTTCAAGCACCAGAGTGCGACCGGTGATTTCAATCCGCCCCCAGCGTTCCAGATAGGACATGCCCAAAAGCGACTGGTCCATTTCGCCCTGATGCACCCAGGCGCGGATATTGCGGTCGGTGACCGGGCCAAGGCCGATCCGCTTCAATTGCACCGCCGCCGTGCGCACCATGCCATTGGCGGTATTTGCCCGCCCGGTATAGGCCAGATCTGTGATGTCGATCCCGGCTTTGCGGGCATCCTTGGTGCTGAGAACAACGGCGCTGGCGCCGGTATCGACCATGAAATTCACCGGCGCGTCATTGACCAGAAGCGTGAGATAGAAATGCCCGTCCGGTGCACGCGTGGCCTCGATCCGGCCCTCGGTCGCCACGGCGGCGCGGCCCGGCATGGCCGTGCGCCGGATATCGTCCCACAGCCCCACGACGGCGATCACGGCAAGAAAGATCAGCACCCAGCCCATCGCCTGTTGCAAGGTGCGCCCGAGCGTCTGGCGATTGGACACAATCATCCAGACGATCAGAACGCTGCCCAACAGCCCCAGATAGACCAGACTGCCCAGATCCCAACTGCTCATACCGGTGACCTCCGAAACCTCTTTCAGGACATGTAAGCCGTGCCGGCGCGGTTACCAGTTGGCCAGCCCGAATGTGCGCAACCCATCCAACACGAACTGCACCGAAAGCGCCGCCAGAAGCATGCCGAGTAGGCGCGAGATGACGTTGATCCCGGTCTTGCCCATGGCGCGTTCAAACAACCCGGCCGAGAGAAACAGCAGGAACAACAGGGCCAGAACCGCCAGCATGACCCCCACGACCGTCGCCAGTCCGGCCAGCCCCGGTTTCTGGCCCGCCAGTAGGATAACGGACGCAATAGAGCCGGGCCCGGCGATCAACGGGATTGCCAGTGGAAAGACCGAAGGATCTTGACCGTCGTCTTCCTCGTCGGCTTCTTCGGCCTGCCCGGCGCGCCGCTTGCTGCGGCGTTCAAACAGCATGTCAAGCGCGGTGAGGAACAGCAGGATGCCCCCAGCGATGCGGAAGGCGGCCATGGAAATGCCGGCAAAGCCCAGAACCGCCTCGCCAAAGCTTGCAAACAGCGTGAGCAGCACCGCCGCCGTCAAGCAGGCGCGCAGGCTGATGGCCCGGCGTTGCGCTTGGGTCATGCCCTGCGTCAGGGCCACGAAAAGCGGGGTCAGACCGATCGGGTCCATGATCACGAAAAGCGTGACGAAGGTGGTGATCAGGAACGCGGTGTCCATGGCTGTCCTTGTGTTGACCTCGCCGCAGAATGGCCCGGCGATCCGCAAAGATAAACCCCCGGGTGAGGCGGTGAGGTGGCGGGCGCGTCTATGTGGCGTGCCTCCGGCGCGGGCGGTCACATCCTCACGCGCCATCCCTGCAGGTTTGCGCAAGATCCGCCCCGTCGCCCGCTGTCGCTTACTCGCGGCTGAGCGCCACCACCGGGTCGAGCTTGGCCGCCGAACGTGCAGGCAGGAAGCCGAAGGTAATCCCGATCAGGGTCGAGGACAGAAAGGCCGCTACGATTGCGGTGGCCGAGAAACTCAACTGCATATCGGCGGAAAAATACCCCACCATCTGCCCGCCGATCAGCGCCACTGCGATCCCCAGCACGCCGCCGGTCAGGCAGACCAGCACCGCCTCGATGAGGAATTGCGCGACGATATCCGAGCGCCGCGCCCCGATCGCGATGCGCACGCCGATCTCTTTTGTGCGCTCGGTCACCGAGACCAGCATGATGTTCATCACCCCGATCCCGCCGACGATCAGCGAGATCACCGCGATCATCGCCACCAGCAGGGTCAGTGTCTCGGTGGTCGAGGTTATCGTGTCGCGGATGGTGTCGGTATTGATCAGGAAGAAATCCTTGGTGCCGTGGCGGGTACTCAGCAGATCAGAGATCTCCTGCTCGGCCAGCGCGGTGTCGTAATCATCGCTCACCCGCACCTCTACGCTGTCGAGGTGGTTCTGCCCCGAAATCCGCGCCATCACCGTGGTATAGGGCACCCAGACATTGAGCGATTCCGGCCCGAAGCTTGCCCCGCTTGAGCGCACCACGCCGATCACCCGTACCGGAACGCCGCCCAGCATCAGCACCTTGCCCACCGGGTCAACATCGGCGTCAAAGAAGGTGTTTCGCGTGTCCTCGTCAACCACCCCGACCTGGGCGCGGTTGATGACATCTTCGGGGCCGAAGGTGGCGCCGGTCACGGTGACGTAGTTGTGGACCTGGAAGTAATCCCCGCTCACCCCGTTGATCGAAGCCTCCGAGGAGGTGTTGCGATAAACCACCGTCCGGGGGGCGGCGACCGAGGGTGAGACGCTGTCGGCATAGGGTTGCAGCGCCAGCGCATCGGCATCCGACGGCTTCAGCGTCTGCACCTTATTGGCGCCGCGCGCCCCAAACCCCGTGCCAGAGCGAACGGTGATCGTGCTGGTCCCGAGCGAGGAGATGTTGTCGAGCACCTTCTGTTGCGTCCCGGTCCCAAGCGCCACCACCAGCACCACCGAGGCAATGCCGATGATGATCCCGAGCATCGTCAGCACCGAGCGCACCCGATGCGCGAGCAGCGCCTTGAGCGACATGTCAAAGGCCTCGCGCAGCCGCAACAGCGCCGCCCCCGCACCCGGTTTCACGGGCGTGCGCTGCAGCCGTTTGACACCTGCGGCGTGTTCGGGGGCGGTTTTCGTATCGGTCTTGGTATCCGAGACGATCCGCCCGTCGCTGATTTCGATCGTGCGATGGGCGTGTTTGGCGACCTCCGGGTCATGGGTGACCATGACGATGGTGTGGCCCTTGCGGTTCAGATCCAGCAGCAAATCGATCAGTTCTTTTGAGCTTTTCGTGTCCAGCGCCCCGGTCGGTTCATCCGCAAGGATCACCTCGCCCCCATTCATCAGTGCGCGCGCCACCGAGACCCGCTGCTGCTGACCGCCTGAAAGCGCGCCGGGCCGGTGGTCCAGCCGCTCTGCCAGGCCGAGTTGGCCCAGCAGGTCAGAGGCCCGCGCATGTCGGTCCGCGCGGCTTTCCCCGGCATAGATCGCGGGCACCTCGACATTGCCCACCGCGTCGAGATCAGGCAGCAGCTGATAGCGCTGGAAGATGAAGCCGAAATGCTCGCGCCGCAACTGGGCGAGCTGATCCGGGTCGAGCTGGCTGACATCCTGCCCGGCAAACCTGTAGCTGCCCGAACTTGCCCGGTCGAGGCAGCCAAGGATGTTCATCAGGGTCGATTTGCCCGAACCCGATGCGCCGATGATCGCCACCAGTTCGCCCGGCCAGATGTCGATGTCGACATCGCGCAGGATGGTGACCGTCTCGTCGCCGGCCTGGAAGCTGCGCGAGATGCCGCGCGCGGAAATCAGGGGATCGCTCATGTCACATCCCTATCCCCCGCGGCATGCGCGGAGGGGTGTCCCGCGTTGTCTTGGCGGCGGTGACGGTGGTGCCAGTGACCACCCTGTCGCCTTCGCTCAGCCCGGATTTGATCTCGGCCACGACCTTGTTGTTCAGCCCGACCTCGACCGGCTGCACCTTGGTGGTGCCGCTGGCCGGATCGTAGAGCTTCACCGTATAGCCCTGAGGCCGCTTGGACAGCGCCGAGGAGGGCACGGTCAGCACATCCTCCGCCCGGTCGAGAATGATCGAGACTTCGGCGGTCATGCCGATACGCAGCAGATGATCGGGATTGTCCACCTCCAGCAAGCCGTTGTAATAAATCGCCTCGTCGCTTGAAATCGTGTCGCTGTCCTCGATCTCCGACGGCGCGGGTTCGACATCGCGCACGGTGGCGGTGAACTGGTGATCAGGTTCGCCCAGAATGGTGAACAGCACCTGCTGCGCGGGTTTCACATGCACCACGTCGGCCTCGGATATTTCGGCCTTCACCACCATCTTGTCCAGCTCGGCAATCTTGACGATTGTCGGCGCGCTTTGCGTGGCGTTCACCGTCTGGCCCTCGTCATTGACGATCGCCACCACGGTGCCCGAGATCGGTGCGGTGATCTTGGTCCGATCCAGCGCAATCTGCGCGGTCGAAACCGTGACCTCGACGCTTGCTTTCTGCGCGTCCAGCGCGTCAAGCTCGGCCTTGTAGACGTCCACATCGGCTTGCGCCGTCTCAAGATCCTCCTTCGAAACGTAATCCGAGGTGATCAATTTTGTTTGCCGCGCCAACGTCCGTTCGGCCTTAATCAAGCTGGCCTTCTTTGCGGCGATCTGGGCCTTGATATTGGCCAGGTTCGCCTTTGCCGTCAGCACATCGTTCTGTTGGTCCTGACTGTCGATCTGCGCGATCAGTTCGCCTTTCTTGACCTCGTCCCCAAGTGCGACCGCCAGCGTTTCAATCTGCCCCGAGACCCGGGCGCCAACGCTGACCAACTGCTTGGCCTCCATCGTGCCCGAGGCCAGCACCGATTCCTCGACCGTGCCGCGCGTGACCGTCGCCGTGGTCGGGGGCGCCGCGTTTTCGCTGCCGGTGAAATAGAACCAGCCGCCAACCACCGCCGCCACCAAGACGAGCGGAACCAAGATGCGTATCGTTTTCATGGGCTAAGGGCCTTTCGGGCAGAAACTTTCGAACAATGTAAGTGATACGACGGACGCCGGCGCTTCCGTCGAGGTGACGTAGGGTCACCCTTCCCAAAATGGACGAGGGGGGCGGGGACGCGCAAGCCGAGCCCCCTGTCACTTGTTTCAAGTGCGGGGCACGCGCATAGACAGTTGGCGAAACCGGCCCAATCCCACCTTTCGCCGCGTGTCATAGCGTGCTCGTAACATCGGCCTTTGCCGCAGCGCTGCTTTCGGACATTTGCCGTTTTCGTGGCTTGCAGAGGTTCAACCGGGCTTTGGTCGTTCGAGCACATATCCCGGTTCGAGATATCACCCCGGAAGCAATGCTTTTTGAACCGTCTCGTCCCAACCCAGGTAAAGCATATCCCGATCACGGATGACCGGGCGTGCCATCACCTTGGGTTGGGCCGCGATCTGCGCTTCTGCCTCTGAATTTTTCAGCCAAACATTGAGCCCGCGGTAGTCATTCGACTTGCCATCCACCAACCGATCCCCGAACTCTGCAATCAGTTCAGCCAATTCAACTTCGCTCAAAGGGTCAGCCCGGACATCGCGGAAGCTGACCTCCTTGCCCGCTGCTTCCAACGCCTTGCGGGCCTTTTGACACACTGCGCAGGTGTTCAATCCATAGATTATCATGTCGCAATCCCCTCTGGCGATGATCCCGCAATTTCATGTATCGCCCCTTCAGTGCAACCCATTCGACACCTGCTGCGCCAGAGCGTGACTGATTTTGCCAAAGAAGGAGGAGCGAGCCGTGCGATCTTTAACCAGATGGGGCGTGACACGACTGCGACCGATCGGGTATGTTTGTGCTCATGAAACATGTCCCCAAAGAAACCACAGATGATGCGCTTATTCAGGAGTTCCTGAACAAAGGCGGCAAGGTCAGCGTCGGGAAGACCAAACCCCTTCCAAGCGAGTTGGGTTTGAGCAACAATTCCTGGAACAACAAGCTGACCAAGGAAGAAAAGGCCGCGCGCAAGAAGAAGTGAGCGTGTCGGCGGATGAATGGACCTTTTGAGGCAAGGGTCTCAAAAGGGGATATTTGGGGTGAAAGGAAAAGAGGCGCGGATCAGGAGGCGACGCAAGTGCCGCCTTGCCCCCCTGAACGATTTGCCCCACAGCGGTCTCGCCCGGCGGTCAGCCTTGGGCGACCTCTAGCTTTTCCTGCGCCTGCATCCAGAGGGCTTCGGCCCGGTCCAACGCCTCCATTACCTCGGCGTATTTACGCTGCCAGACTTCCATTTCGCCCAGCTTCCCGTCTTCGTAAAGCGCCGGATTGGAGAGCTTGGAGGCCAGTTTGTCGCGCATCTGGTTCAGTTTTTCGACCCGTGCCTCGCCCTTGCGAACCTCGCCGCGCAGCGCCAGAACGGCATCGCGGCTGGCCTTTTTGGGCTTGGCCGCCTCGGCCTTGGCCGCTTGTTTTCCGGCTGGCTTGTCCGCCGAAAGCAGGAAGGAGCGGTAGGATTCGAGATCGCCTTCATAGGGGGTCACGGTGCCGTTCGAAACCAGCCACAGCCGGTCGGCCACCAGCGACAGAAGGTGCATGTCGTGGCTGACGAGAATGACAGCGCCGGTATAGGCGGTCAGCGCCTCGACCAGCGCCTCGCGGCTTTCGATGTCGAGGTGGTTGGTCGGTTCGTCGAGGATCAGCAGATGCGGCGCATCAATCGTCGCCAGCAGCAGCGACAGCCGCGCCTTTTGTCCGCCCGAAAGCTGGCCCACGGCGGTGTCGGCCTGATCGGCGCCAAGGCCGAAACCGGCCAGTCGCGCGCGCAGACGGGATTGTTGTTCGCCAGAGCGGGCGCGCTGAAGGTGCTGGAGCGGGGTTTCGTCGATATACAGCTCGTCGACCTGATGCTGGGCGAAAAAGCCGATCCGCAGCTTGTTGGACCGGGTGATCTTGCCGTCGATCAGCGCCAACCGGTCCGACAGCATCTTGGAGAGGGTCGATTTTCCCTCGCCGTTTCGGCCCAAAAGCGCGATGCGGTCGTCCTGATCGATGCGCAGGGTCATGTTGCGCAGGATCACCTTGTCGTCATAGCCGGTCGACGCGCCCTCAAGCGAGATGATCGGCGGCGACAGCTCTTCGGGTTCGGGAAAGGTGAAAACCGTGCGCGCCACATCCTCGGGCGCGGTGATTTTTTCCATCTTTTCCAGCATCTTGACCCGCGACTGCGCCTGTTTGGCCTTGCTGGCCTTGGCCTTGAAGCGATCGACAAAGCTTTGCAGATGGGCGCGGCGCAGGTCCTGTTTCTTGGCCGCTGCCGCCTGCAGGGCGCGCTGTTCGGCGCGTTGGCGGGCGAACTGGTCGTAGGGGCCGTTATAGAGGGTGAGCTGGCGGTCTTCCAGATGCAGGATCGCACCGACGGCGCGGTTCAGAAGACCGCGGTCGTGGCTGATGATGATGACGGTATGTGGGTAGCGCGCCAGATAGTTTTCCAGCCAGAGCGCGCCTTCGAGATCGAGATAGTTGGTCGGCTCGTCGAGCAGCAGCAGATCTGGCTGAGAGAACAGCACCGCCCCTAGGGCCACCCGCATCCGCCAGCCGCCGGAATAGTCCGAACAGGGGCGTTGCTGGTCGGCATTGCTGAAGCCCAACCCCTTGAGGATCGAAGCGGCGCGCGCTTCGGCCGACCAGGCGTCGATATCGGCCAGCCGGGTTTGCACCTCGGCGATGCGGGTGGGGTCGGTCGCATGGGTCGCTTCTTCCATCAGCTCGGCACGCTCGGTATCGGCGGCGAGCACGGTGTCGATCAGCGAGACGTCCGAGGCGGGGGCCTCTTGCGCGACGCCGCCGATGCGGGCGCGCGACGGCAGCGAGATGGACCCCGACTCCAGCGCCAGCTCGCCCCGGAGCAGGCGGAACAGCGTGGTTTTGCCCGCGCCGTTGCGTCCGATCAGGCCAACCTTGTGACCATTGGGAATGGTGGCGCTGGCGCCGTCGAAGAGCGGGCGGCCTGCGACCGCATATGATATGTTTTTGATCCGTAGCATGGACGGACCACTGTCGCAGCGCCCGGTCGATGTCAATCGCTCCCGCGGCTTATTTCAACAGCAATCCCAGCTGATCTGCCGGGAATGAGGCAAAACCGATCATCGGGCTGTCGCCATACTCGGAAAACGCGAAAACGTGGATTTCCGAGTGCTTCACCGATGCCCGACAGAAGCTGTCTTGCTGCGGCAGGCTGTCGGGGCATGTTTCGAGATCGACATGAGGAACGGCTGCTTCGAACATGGCATAGGTCAGGGGCTGCGGGTCCTGTGCCAAAGCGGGCAGGGCGAGCAGCGCCAAGACAAGGGCGGAGAGGGGATATTTCAGGGACATCGGTGCGGCCTTTCGATGTTGGTTTTGCGTGCGCTTGAAGTCATACTAAAAAAGTCAGGTAAGGCGAGGGGGCGTTTTGGCGCACCCGGTCCTGGCGCTGGATGGTCAAGGCTGCCCCCCTATGGTATGCGCCGAACTTGTTAAGTTCCTTCCGGACAGATCCTGACCATGCGCCCAGCCCAGACCCCGCCGCATCTGCTGACCCTGATCTTGGCCAATGCGCTTTCTGTCCTGACACTGAACATGTTCCTGCCCTCGCTGCCCAAGATGGCCGAGGCGCTGCAGGCCGACTATGGCCTCGTGAATCTGTCGGTGGCGGGATATCTGGCGATTTCGGCAATCCTGCAACTGATCATGGGGCCGCTGTCGGACAGGTTCGGGCGGCGCCCGGTGATGTTGATCAGCACGGCGATTTTCGCCGGGGCCTCGGTCGGCTGTGCGTTGGCGCAGGATATTTGGGTATTCTTGGGCTTTCGCATGCTGCAGGCGGGGATCGTGTCGGGCCAGGTGCTGTCGCGGGCGGTGATCCGGGACCTGCACGAACCCAAGGCGGCGGCAAAGATGCTGGGCCATGTTGCCATGGCGATGGCGCTGGCGCCGATGTTGGGGCCGATGCTGGGCGGCGGGCTGGACATGGCCTTTGGCTGGCGGTCCTCCTTTGTCCTGTATGCGGTGCTGGGCACCTTCATGCTGGTGATCCTTTGGGGCGATCTGGGCGAGACAAATCCCACCAGCGCAAGCCTGAGTTTTCGTGATCAGATGCGCGATTACCCCGAGCTTTTTCGCTCGCGCCGGTTCTGGGGGTACAGCCTGTGTTACGCCTTTGCCGTGGCGGGGTTCTTTTCCTTCATCACCGGGGCACCTTTGGTGGCGGCGGCGTGGTACAACCTGAGCCCCGCGGCGCTGGGGCTGGGGATCGGGATCATCACGCTGGGTTTCATGGCGGGCAATTTCGTCTCTGGCCGGATCGGCGCACGCAGCGAGTTGGTGACCATGGTTCTGGCCGGGCGTATCTTTGCCACCGTGGGGCCGGTGGCGGGGCTGGCGCTGTTCTGGTCCGGGATGGGGACGCTCTGGGTGTTTTTCGGCTCGGCCATCGTGGTGGGATTCGGCAACGGGCTGACAAATGCCAATGCCAGCGCCGGCGTGATGTCGGTGCGCCCGCGGCTGGCGGGCAGTGCCTCGGGTCTGTCGGGGGCGATGACGGTGGGGCTGGGGGCGGTGATGACCAGCATTACCGGGGCCTTGGTGACGCCGGAACACGCGCCTTATATCGTGCTGTCGATCATGCTGGTGACCAGCATCCTCGGGCTGCTCGCGGCGCTTTACGTGCGTTGGGTTGATCAGCGCGATCCCTTGCCACCGTTGAACTGAGGGTGCCTTGCGCGCGCCGTGGTGCGACGTGGTGCGGAAGGCTTTTCAATCGCGCCTGCCCGTGCTAGGCGGCGCGCAATGTCAGCACCGTCCCGCAGCCCCGCTGGGACGGGTACTCAAGGAGCATTTTCAATGACACTGGAACGCACGTTCTCGATCATCAAACCCGACGCCACCCGCCGCAACCTGACCGGCAAGATCAACGCCAAGTTCGAAGATGCCGGCCTGCGCATCGTCGCGCAGAAGCGGATCCTGATGACCAAGGCACAGGCCGGCGAATTCTACGGCGTACACAAGGACCGCCCGTTCTATGACGAACTGTGCGAGTTCATGTCGTCCGGTCCGGTCGTGGTGCAGGTTCTGGAAGGCGAGAACGCCATCGCCAAGAACCGTGAAGTGATGGGCGCCACCAACCCCGCAGACGCGGCCGCCGGTACTGTGCGTGCCGATTTTGCCGAGTCGGTTGGCGAAAACTCGGTCCATGGCTCGGACGCACCGGAAACCGCCGCTGTCGAAATCGCCTATTTCTTCGCTGGCACCGAACTGGTGGGCTAAGCCAGCCAAAGACCGGGCAGGGGGCCACTGGCCCCTTGCCCTGCGTGTCAGACCAGAAAGCGCCCCACGGGGCGCTTTTTTTGTGTCTGGATGGATTTAGGGGCTGACATTGATCATCGCGTAACGGCTACCGCGCAGTGGCGGCATTGGGTCACGGTATGTCAAAGTTTCGGAGGTTTTGGAGCGGGTAACGAGAATCGAACTCGTAACTTAAGCTTGGGAAGCTCGCGTGATACCTTTTCACCATACCCGCGCTCTGGAGCGTTTGGATAATCGCGACGCCGCCGGGCGTCAAGGGGGGAAGACGCCCGGACTGTCGGTTTGTTTGCTGCCGCCGGGCGGGCGGTTCAGCTGCTCTTGCGCCGCCGCCGTCGACCGCCGGTCTCGCCTTCGCCACCACGGGTGTTGAACGACACATCGGGGAGCGTCACCACCTTGGACAGTTCCGGAAACGGGTCGGTCTTGTGCGGGATGGCGTTGGCGGCGACGAAATGCTCCTGAAATTTCGGCTCAATCGCGGTTTCCACCTTGGTGATCTCGCGCACGGTGGCTTCGATCTCGGCACGCGAGTCGATATTGCACAGCGCGATGCGCGCACCGGTGCCGGCGGCGTTGCCCGCGCTGGTGACCTTGTTGAGCGGCGCATCGGGGATCATGCCCAGAACCATGGCGTGTTTGGTCGAGATATGGGCGCCAAAAGCCCCGGCGAGCACGATGCGATCCACCTTGTCCACGCCCATGTCGTCCATCAACAGCCGCGCCCCGGCATAGAGCGCCGATTTGGCAAGCTGGATGGCGCGGATATCGCCTTGTGTCACGGTGATGCGCGGGCCGCCCTCGGCGCTGGCATCATGGAGCAGATAGGAATGCGTGCGCCCTTCGGGGATGCAGCGCGGCGTGCCGGTCTGTTCGGCGGACCCGATCAGCCCAGAGGCATCGACCAGCCCGGCAATCCGCATTTCCGCCACCGCCTCGATGATACCAGAGCCGCAGATGCCGGTGATTCCGGTGGTCGCGGTGGCGGCGTCAAAGCCGGGCTCTGTCGACCACAACTCGCAGCCGATCACCTTAAAGCGGGGCTCCTTGGTCTCGGGGTCGATCTCGACCCGTTCAAGTGCCCCGGGCGCAGCGCGTTGTCCCGAGCTGATCTGCGCCCCTTCAAAGGCCGGGCCGGTGGGCGACGAGCAGGCCAGCACGCGTTCGGTATTGCCCAACAGCAATTCGGCATTGGTGCCGACATCGACAATCAACACCAGATCCTCGGATTTGCCCGGCTGTTCCGACAGTGCCACGGCGGCGGCATCGGCCCCGACATGTCCCGCGATGCAGGGCAGAAGATAGATCCGCGCCCGTGGATTCATCGCGTCGAGCCCCATCTCCAACGCGCCAAGGCGCATGGAATCGGAGGTGGCCAGCGCGAAGGGTGCCTGACCCAGTTCAACCGGGTCGAGCCCGAGCAACAGGTGGTGCATCACCGGGTTACAGACAAAGACGGTTTCAAGAATGAGGTTGGGATCAATGCCGCTCTCGGAGGCGATGGAGCGGATCAGATCGTTGATCGCCTCGCGCACCGAGGCCGTCATCTCGCGGTCGCCGCCGGGGTTCATCATCGCGTAGGACACCCGACTCATCAGATCCTCGCCGAACCGGATTTGCGGGTTCATGATGCCGGAAGAGGCGACAACCTCGCCGGTGTCCAGATCGGTCAGATGCGCCGCGATGGTGGTCGAGCCAAGGTCGATGGCGAGGCCGAAAAGCCCGCTTTCATGCAGGCCGGGCCAAATTTCGGTCAGGCGGGCGGCACCACCTGCATGGTCGCGGAAAAGGGCGACGGTAACCCCCCAGTTGCCCTTGCGCAGGGTGGGCTGGAGTTTCGACAGCAGGGTCAGGTCGGCGGTGATGCCGTCGATCTGCCATTGCTCGCGCAGGGCGCGTTCCAGCCGCTCCAGATCGCCGGTGGGCGAATGCATGTCGGGTTGATCCACTTCGACAAAATAGAGCCTTGTGGCCGGGTTCATGGTGATGGCGCGGACCGAGGCGGCCTTGCGCACGACCTGGCGGTGTACCTGGCTTTCGGGGGGCACGTCGATGACAACGTCGCCCTGAACGGTCGCCTGACAGCCCAGCCGGCGGCCCGGTTTCAGCCCGCGCTTGTCGTCATAGCGTTGCTCGACCGCGTTCCAGTCTGACAACGCCCCCTCGGAGACGGTGACACCGTGTTTGGGGAATTCCCCATAGGAGGGGGTGATCTGACATTTCGAACAGATGCCGCGCCCGCCGCAGACCGAATCGAGGTCGACACCCAACCGACGGGCGGCGGTCAGAACCGGGGTGCCCTTTGGAAAGCGTCCGCGCTTGCCAGAGGGCGTAAAGACGACGAGGGGATCGACGTGGGGATCTGTGCTCATGATGTGCCTGGATCATTGTTGTTCGCGCTGGGGCAACTTAGACGTTTACAGCGCAGGCGAAAGGGCGGATGCGGCAGTTTTCGATCCGCGCGCGTCATGTGGCCAGACCCGCGCGCCCGGAAGTGCGAGATCGGCGTCAATCGCCGGTCAGTTCTGAACTAGGGTCGCTTGCCAAAGTCATGATCGCGGCTTGGCAGTGTGCTCGGCTCTCCCCGTGTCGGGCCGGTGCTGGTCCTGTCTGGTCCTCAGGCTGCGGCCAATGCGTCGCAGCGACAAGGGCCGAATTGACCTTTTCTCTCGCGGAGTTCCATGAAATAGGGAAGCGCCAAACGATGCCACCGCAGGAGATATCCGATGGAGATTCGTGAGGCTTTGACCTTCGATGATGTTTTGCTTGTTCCGGGGGCGTCCTCGGTTCTACCGTCCATGGCGGATACCTCGACGCAGGTGACCCAAACAATCAGACTGAACATACCGCTGTTGTCCAGCGCAATGGACACGGTCACCGAGTCGCGCATGGCGATTGCCATGGCACAGGCCGGCGGCATGGGCGTGATCCACAAGAATCTGGATATCGTGGCGCAGGCGGAAGAGGTGCGGCGCGTCAAACGGTTTGAAAGCGGCATCGTCTACAACCCGATCACCCTGACCCCGAACCAGACGCTGGCCGATGCCAAGACGCTGTGTGTTCGCTATGGCTTCACCGGCTTTCCGGTGGTTGATGAGCAGGGCCGCGTGGTCGGCATCGTCACCAACCGCGACATGCGCTTTGCCACCAGCGATGCGACGCCGGTGCATGTGATGATGACCACCGAAAACCTTGCGATCCTGCGCGAACCGGCCGATCGCGACGAGGCGATCAGCAAGATGAAGTCGCGGCGGATCGAAAAGCTGCTGGTGACCGATGACAATGGCAAGCTGACGGGGCTGTTGACCCTGAAGGATACCGAAAAGGCCGTGCTGAACCCGACCGCCTGCAAGGATGAACTGGGCCGTCTGCGGGTCGCTGCGGCGACCTCGGTGGGCGATGCTGGGTACGAACGCTCTGGTGCGCTGGTCGATGCCGGTGTGGACATCATCGTGATTGATACGGCGCATGGCCATTCCGCCGGTGTGCTTGAGGCGGTGACGCGGGCCAAGTCGCTGTCGAACACTGTTCAGATCATCGCCGGCAACGTCGCGACGGGCGAGGCCACCAAGGCGCTGATTGATGCCGGGGCCGATGCGGTCAAGGTCGGGATCGGACCGGGCAGCATCTGTACGACGCGGATGGTTGCCGGTGTCGGCGTGCCGCAACTGACTGCGATCATGGACTGTTCCAAAGCCGCCGGTGACGTGCCGGTGATCGCGGATGGCGGGATCAAGTTTTCGGGCGATTTCGCCAAGGCGATCGCCGCCGGGGCTTCCTGCGCCATGGTGGGCAGCATGATCGCCGGCACGGACGAGAGCCCGGGCGAGGTGATCCTGTATCAGGGGCGCTCGTACAAATCCTATCGCGGCATGGGGTCGCTTGGCGCGATGGCGCGCGGCTCCGCCGACCGGTACTTCCAGAAGGATGCCGCCAGCGACAAGCTGGTGCCCGAAGGGATCGAGGGGCAGGTGCCCTACAAGGGGACGGCGGGCACCGTGATTCACCAACTGGTCGGCGGTCTGCGTGCGGCGATGGGGTATACCGGCAACGGCACCGTCGAAGAGATGCGCCGGAACTGCAATTTCGTGAAGATCACCGGCGCGGGGCTGAGCGAAAGCCACGTCCACGACGTTCAGATCACCCGCGAGTCGCCGAACTACCGCATCGGATGAACCCGGGCGGACCGCTCGATCAGGGCGGCCCGCTTGATAACGAGATAAACGGAGAACCTTCATGACCCCGGCAGCCCGCGTCGCCGCAGCGATCGACATTCTGGACGAGGTGTTGGCCGGCAAACCTGTCGAACAGGCGCTGACCGGCTGGGCACGGCATAGCCGGTTCGCCGGGTCCAAGGACCGGGCCGCGGTGCGCGATCATGTCTTTGACGCGGTGCGCGCACGCCGGTCGCTGGCCGCTCTGGGCGGGGGCGAGACCGGGCGCGGGCTGATGCTAGGCGCCTGCCGCCGCGATGGCACCGATCCTGACCTGCTGTTCTCCGGGGTGGCCTATGGTCCGCCCGCCCTCACGCCGGAAGAGCGTGCGGCGGGGCGTGACCCGGAACCGGGGGCCGAGGCGCTGGATATCGCCGATTGGCTCTGGCCCGCGTTCCGCGACAGTCTGGGCGACAGCAATGAGGCGGCGGCCCGGGCCCTGCAAACGCGTGCGCCGGTACATCTGCGGGTGAATCTGGGTAAAGGCGGGGTAGACGGTGCGGTTGCGGCGCTGGCCGAGGAGGGGATCGAAACCCGTCCCCATCCGGCGGCCGACACCGCGCTTGAGGTGGTGACAGGCGCGCGGCGCATCCGCAACAGCGTGGCCTATCGCGACGGGTTGGTGGAATTGCAGGATGCGGCCAGTCAGGCCGTGGTTGCCGCGTTGCCGCTGACCGATGGGATGCGGGTGCTGGATTATTGCGCCGGCGGGGGCGGCAAGACGCTGGCCATCGGCGCGCGGGCCGAGGTTGCGCTTTTTGCCCATGACGCCTTGCCGCACCGCATGCAGGATCTGCCCGAACGTGCCGCGCGGGCAGGGCTGAAGGTTGATATTCTGGAGCCGGAAGATCTGGAGGGCGCGGCCCCGTTTGATCTGGTTCTGTGTGACGTGCCCTGTTCCGGCAGCGGGGCTTGGCGGCGCGCGCCCGAGGGCAAATGGAGACTGACGCCACAGGCGCTGGACGAGGTGATCCAGACCCAGGCCGAGATTCTCGACCGGGCCGCCACGCTGGTGGCCCCGGGCGGTGTGCTAGCCTATGCCACCTGTTCCGTGCTGGCGCGCGAGAACGGCGATCAGATCGCCGCCTTCCTCGCCCGGCACTCAGGCTGGCACAACAGTTGGCAACACGCCTGGTCTGTCGTGGCGGGAACCGATGGGTTCTTTTCGGCGCAGTTGACTCGCGATCCCACGCCGTCATAATCTTTCTTGGGTGGAAAATCAGAGCGTTAATGCGGGCTTAACCGCTATGCCGCGAAATGGGCGGTAGCGATTCCCCCTGCGGACGGAGCCCCCAAACGTGACAAGCCGCCCGATCACAAGCCGCCCAATCACCGTGAAATCCTTGTTGCCGGTTCCGGCACCTGCCCGTGCGCGGGTTGCTGCGGTTTTGCTGCTGGAAATCAGTCTGGTCGTCGGCGGTGTGTGGCTGGCGCCGGCCGGGCTGGCGTCGCTGGGGATGATCGCGGCGGGCGCGACGCTGGGGCTGGTGTTCGTGGGGATGGCGCTGCGCCGTCTGGTGATGCGGCGCGGGCTGGACGTGGCCAACGAACTGTTGGAAGGGTTCATCGAAAAGGATGCCTCGGCAAGTTTCGTGACCGATGCCGATGGTAGCGTTCTTGCGCGCAACGCCGCCGCAGAGGCGCTGTTTCCCGAAACCGCGAGCGATACCCTGGCCGGGACGCTACGCTCGATCTTTGCCAACCCCTCGGCGCTGCTGTACCGGTTGCAGATGCACGCGGAAAAAGACGGTGCGACCTATGAAGATGTGGTGACGCGGCGCGGCCATGTGCGGTTGGCGGTGCATCAGATGGGGCGGCAAGGCTTTTTGTGGCGGGTCGAGGATATGTCCGAGCGGCCGCAAGCAGCCCAAAGCGGCGCGGCGCTGCCGGTGCCGCTGATCTCGCTGGGGCGGTCGGGCACGGTGCTGTTCATGAATGAGGCGGCCCGCTCGCTTGTGGGGCAGCGGGTGAAATCGCTGGACCGTCTGTTCCCGGCGCTGCCGCTGCGAGCGGGGCAGGTCAACGTGATTTCGACCAAGGACGGGCTGCGCGATGTGCTGGTATCCGAGTTCGACGGTGGTGCCGGTCGGCGCGAGTTGTTCTGCCTACCGGTGGACGGGCAGGAGGGGGGCGGGCGCGCGTCGGGCTTTGATACCTTGCCGGTGGCGATGCTCAAGGTGGCGGCGACCGGGCGCATTCTGTCGGCAAACCGGCAGGCGGCCGGCCTGTTGGGCGCGGCTCCGGATCCGGAGGCAACGCTCGAGTCGCTGATGCAGGGGCTGGGTCGTCCGATCATGGACTGGCTGCGCGAGACGGCGCAGGGCAAGATCGGGAAGAATTCGGAATTCCTGCGGTTGACCCGCAAGGACAGGGAGGTTTTCGTTCAGGTCACCCTGAGCCGCGTGGTCGAACAGGGCGAGCCGATCATGATCGCCGTGCTGAATGACGCGACCGAATTGAAGACGCTGGAGGCGCAGTTCGTCCAAAGCCAGAAGATGCAGGCGATCGGTCAACTCGCCGGCGGTATTGCGCATGATTTCAACAACCTGCTGACTGCTATTTCGGGGCATTGCGACCTGTTGCTGTTGCGTCATGATCGCGGCGATCAGGATTTCAGAGATCTTGAACAGATCCGCCAGAATGCCAATCGCGCGGCCTCTCTGGTGGGGCAATTGCTGGCGTTTTCGCGCAAGCAGACGCTGCGCCCCGAGGTGCTGGATCTGCGCGATACGCTGTCGGATCTGACCCATCTCCTGAACCGTTTGGTGGGCGAAAAAGTGACCCTGACCTTGAGCCATGAACCGGTGCTGCGCCCGATCCGGGCCGACAAGCGGCAGCTGGAACAGGTGTTGATGAATCTGGTGGTCAACGCGCGGGATGCGATGCCACAGGGCGGCGAGATTCGCATCGAAACCGAGGTGGTGACGCTGGACGCGACCCTGCAACGCGACCGCGCGACGGTTCCCCCGGGGGAATATGTGACCGTCAAGGTGTGTGACGAGGGCACCGGCATCCCGCAGGACGATCTGCAAAAGGTGTTCGAGCCGTTCTTTACCACCAAGCGCACCGGCGAGGGCACCGGGCTGGGCCTGTCGACGGCCTATGGCATCATCAAGCAGACCGGCGGGTTCATCTTTGTCGATAGCGTCGAGGGCAGCGGGACGGAGTTCACCCTGTTTCTGCCGGTCTTTGAGCAGACGGGCGAGACCGCGCGGCCCGTCGCCGCACCGCTCAAGGGGCCCCCGCTTCAGGGCGACGGGGTGATCCTGTTGGTCGAAGACGAGGCGCCGGTACGGGCCTTTGCCGCCCGTGCGTTGCGCCTGCGCGGGTATACGGTGCTGGAGGCCGAATCAGCCGAGGATGCGCTGAAAATGCTGGAAGATCCGGCGCTGCTGGTGGATGTGTTCGTCACCGATGTGGTGATGCCAGGCTTGGATGGGCCGAGTTGGGTGCGCGCGGCCCGCAAGGACCGGCCCGAGGTGCGGGTGGTTTTCGTGTCGGGTTATGCCGAGGGCGCCTTTGGCGAGGCCGAACCAGAGGTTCCGAATTCGGTCTTCCTGCCCAAACCCTTCTCTCTCACACAGTTGGCCGAGACGGTCTTTCAGCAGATGCACTGACTTTCAGCAGATGCACTGACGACGGCATCAGTCGATGCTGTCGTACAGCGCGAATTCCTCGGCGCATTTGCGACGATAGCGGGCCTCGGTCTTGGCGGACAGTTCCAGCACCATTTCCGGCGAGACATTCTCGCGCGCGGTCTCGATCCGGGTCTTGAGCCGCTCTTCGAGAAAGCGGTTGAGTTTGTCCGGTGCCTCATGGCGGAACATATGGGTGACGCGCAGCCCGTTGGGGCGCGGTTCGAGAAACTTCGCCTGGCTGCCCACATTCGCAAAGCCCGGGCGCTCGCCCTTGAGATAGGCATCGACAAAGGCATCGAAGCTGATGTCATGGGTCGAGTTGGGCTTGCCCGCCATGAAGGGGCGGCGGCGATAGCGGTACCAACTGCCCAGCCAACTGATCGGCTCTCGCATCACGGCGAGAGTCTCCATCTCGGTCTTGCAGGCCTTTTCGAACATCGGGCGAAAGAATCTGTTGTAGCGATAGACCGGCGCGTGCTTCAGCTCGGGCGGATCGGAAACGACGATGTCGGCGCGATCCCGCAGGGCGGTTTCATACGCGGTTGTTCCGGTTTTCGGCACCGAGAGGAACACCAGTCGTTCTTTATAGAAAACAAGCATTTAGACTTTTACCTTCCTGTCCCAGCCAAGCCAAGACTGCCGTAAACTCAAATTTAACTCAATTGCGAAAGGGTTGGAGGCGCAAGTTTTCGATTGATATGTTCTCTTTTTGATCTCATAAAGAACAGGTAGGGAACAAACCGATGATTGCCGCCCGGGATCGGGTGTGACACTAAGGAAGGTGAACGGGGCTATGGCGGATCTTCTGACAATGAGCAGCAAGCAAAACAAGAACAGCGCAGACAAGCAAAAAGCACTGGACAGCGCCTTGGCCCAGATCGAACGGCAGTTCGGCAAGGGATCGATCATGAAACTGGGGGGCGACAATCCGCTGCCTGAGATCGAGTCGACTTCAACCGGGTCCTTGGGGTTGGATATCGCGCTTGGCATCGGCGGATTGCCGATGGGTCGGATCGTCGAGATTTACGGGCCGGAAAGCTCGGGCAAGACGACGCTGACCCTGCATTGCATCGCCGAGCAGCAGAAAAAGGGCGGTGTCTGCGCCTTTGTTGATGCCGAACATGCGCTCGATCCGCTCTATGCGCGCAAACTCGGGGTGGATCTGGATGAGTTGCTGATTTCCCAGCCCGACACCGGCGAACAGGCGTTGGAAATCACCGATACGCTGGTGCGCTCCGGCGCGGTGAACATGGTGGTGGTCGATTCGGTCGCCGCGCTGACCCCCAAGTCCGAACTTGAAGGCGACATGGGCGATTCCAGCGTCGGCGTGCAGGCCCGGCTGATGAGCCAGGCGATGCGCAAGCTGACCGGCTCGATCAGCCGCTCCAACTGCATCGTGATCTTCATCAACCAGATCCGGATGAAGATCGGTGTGATGTTCGGCAGCCCGGAAACCACGACCGGCGGCAATGCGCTGAAATTCTACTCTTCGGTGCGGCTGGATATTCGCCGCATCGGTGCCATCAAGGACCGCGACGAGGTCGTTGGCAATGCCACCCGGGTCAAAGTAGTCAAGAACAAGGTGGCGCCGCCCTTCAAGCAGGTGGAATTCGACATCATGTATGGCGAAGGTATTTCCAAGACCGGCGAATTGCTGGATCTGGGCGTCAAGGCCGGGGTGGTGAACAAATCCGGCTCCTGGTTCAGTTATGGCGATGAACGGATCGGCCAGGGGCGCGAAAACGCCAAGGTGTTCTTGCGCGAGCATGAGCCCATTGCACTGGAGATCGAGGACAAGATCCGCGCCTCGCATGGGCTCGACTTCGACCTGACCGCGCGCGACGAGGGCGGCGAAGATATTCTGGAGGCCTGACCCGGTGGGGGGATCCTCCCCGCAGTATTGGCCAAAACGACTGCAGATGCAAACAGGGCGTGCCAGATGGCGCGCCCTGTTTGCATCTTGCCCGGCGCGAGGGCGGTGGACAGTGCCCGGGTGGGGGGATAAACCTGCGCAAACGGGATTTCCCGGCCACCCCCATAGCCCGTCAAGAGACATGCAATGCCCACGTTGAACGACATCCGATCGACCTTCCTGAATTATTTTGCCAAGCAGGGCCACGAAGTCGTGGACAGCAGCCCGCTGGTGCCGCGCAATGATCCCACACTGATGTTCACCAATGCTGGCATGGTTCAGTTCAAGAACCTGTTCACCGGGGTTGAGCATCGCGATTACAAACGCGCCACCTCGGCACAGAAATGTGTGCGCGCCGGCGGCAAGCACAATGACCTCGACAATGTGGGCTATACCGCGCGGCACCACACGTTTTTCGAAATGCTGGGGAATTTCTCCTTTGGGGATTACTTCAAGGAGGACGCGATCCGTTTTGCTTGGGAACTGATCACCAAGGACTACGGCATCAATCGCGACAAGCTTCTGGTCACGGTCTATCACACCGATGACGAGGCGGCCGCGATCTGGAAAAAAGTGGCCGGGTTTTCCGACGACAGGATCATCCGCATTCCCACCAATGACAACTTCTGGATGATGGGTGCGACCGGCCCCTGCGGCCCCTGCACCGAGATTTTCTATGATCACGGCGAACAGCATTGGGGCGGCCCTCCGGGAAGCCCGGATGAGGATGGCGACCGCTTCGTCGAGATCTGGAACCTCGTCTTCATGCAATATGAACAGCTCGAGGATGGCTCTCGCCGTGAATTGGCGGCGCAGTCGATCGATACCGGCATGGGGATCGAACGTGTCGCGGCCCTGATGCAAGGCACCAACGACAACTATGCCACCGACCTGATGCGCAGCCTGATCGAGGCCAGCGCCGAGGCGACCAAAACCGCGCCGGATGGCGAGGGCAGCGTGCATCACCGGGTGATTGCCGACCACCTGCGCTCGACCTCTTTCCTGATCGCCGATGGGGTGATGCCGGCCAATGACGGGCGCGGCTATGTGCTGCGCCGGATCATGCGCCGCGCGATGCGGCACGCGCATCTTCTGGGGGCCAAAGACCCGCTGATGTACCAACTGGTGCCGGCGCTGGTGCGCCAGATGGGGGCGGCCTATCCGGAACTCGGTCGCGCGCAGTCGATGATCGAAGAAACGCTGAAGCTGGAGGAGACCCGCTTCAAGCAGACGCTGGATCGTGGCCTGAAACTTCTTGACGATGAATTGGCGGAGCTGCCAGAGAATGCAGCGCTGCCCGGAAAATCGGCGTTCAAGCTGTATGACACCTATGGGTTCCCACTGGATCTGACACAGGATGCGCTGCGCGAAAAGGGCCGCTTGGTCGATACCGAAGGGTTCGACGAGGCCATGGCCGAGCAAAAGGCCAAGGCGCGTGCCGCTTGGGCCGGTTCGGGCGAGGCGGCGGATGCCACCATCTGGTACGACATCGCCGAGCAAGAGGGCGTGACCGATTTTCTGGGCTATGACACGGAAACGGCCGAAGGTCAGATCGTGGCCCTGGTACAGGATGGCAAAACTGTCGATCGGGTAAAATCTGGCGAAACCGTACAGATCGCCCTGAACCAGACGCCGTTTTATGCCGAATCCGGCGGTCAGGTTGGCGACAATGGCGTGATCCGGACCGAGGGTGGCGTGGCCAAGGTGACGGACACCCGAAAAGCGGCGGGTGTGTTCATTCACTTTGCCGAGGTGACCGAGGGTGAAATCGCCCGCGGTGAGGCGGCCATTCTGGATGTCGATCACAGTCGCCGCAGCGCTATTCGCGCCAACCACTCGGCCACGCACCTGTTGCACGAGGCGTTGCGCCATGCCCTTGGCGATCACGTGGCACAGCGCGGCTCGCTCAATGCGGCGGACCGGATGCGCTTTGATTTCAGCCATGCCAAGGCGCTGAGCGGCGACGAGTTGGAACAGGTCGAGGCCGAGGTTAACGACTACATCCGCCAGAACGCGCCGGTCGATACAAGGATCATGACCCCGGACGATGCCCGGGGGCTGGGCGCGCAGGCCCTGTTCGGCGAGAAATACGGCGACGAGGTGCGGGTGGTCTCCATGGGGGTGCAGCCGGGCTCGGGCAAGGGCGCGGACAAGCAGACCTATTCTCTGGAGCTCTGCGGCGGGACGCATGTGCGGCGCACCGGTGATATCGGTGAATTCGTGCTGCTGTCCGACAGTGCCAGCAGCGCCGGTGTGCGCCGGATCGAGGCCCTGACAGGCGAGGGCGCACAGAGCTATACGGCCCGGATGCGCCAGATCCTGTCCGTTCTGCAAAGCGATCTGAAGACCGCCCCCGATCATCTGGTCGAGCGCGTGCGCGCCGATCAGGCCAAAATCAAGGAGCTGAACAACGAGTTGGCCCAGCTGCGCCGTGAACTGGCCATGGCCGGCGGTGGCGGTCAGGCCGCGCCCGAGGCGAAAGACGTGGGCGGCAAGAAATTCGTGGCTCAGGTTCTCACCGGCGTGACGGGCAAGGATCTGCCGCCGCTGGTCGATGAACACAAGGCCCGGCTGGGCAGTGGCGCGGTTCTGTTGATCGCCGATACCGGCGGCAAGGCGGCGGTGGCCGCAGGCGTCACCAGCGATCTGACCGATGACCTCTCGGCGGTGGATCTGGTGCGCGCGGCGGTTGCGGAACTGGGCGGCAAGGGCGGCGGTGGCCGCCCGGATATGGCCCAGGGCGGTGGACAGAATATTGACAATGCCGAGGCGGCGATCCGCGCGGCGGAACAGGTGATGGAGAGATAAAAGATGGGTGCACTCTGGATTGCGCATGTGACGGTGACCGACGAAGAAGCTTATGGCAAATATGCCAAGCTGGCGGGCCCCGCGATCGCCAAGCATGGCGGCGAGTTCATTGCGCGGGCTGGCAAGTTCGTTCAGCTTGAGGGCAAGGAGCGGCCGCGCAATGTGGTGGCGAAATTCCCCACGGTGGATGCGGCTGTGACCTGCTATCACTCGCCCGAGTATCAGGAGGCTTTGAGCCATGCGCGCGGCGCGGCCGAACGCGAACTGATGGTTGTTGAGACCAGCGAATAAGATTGCAATCGCCCCGATCCCGCACGTCGGGGTCGGGGCGAATTCTTAGTACGGGTTTTGCGGCCCGCGATCCTCTGACAGGGATTGCTGTCGGCGCAGGACCAGATGTTCGATAGCATCGGCCAGATGGTCTTCGGCGATGTTGTAATCGCCGCGCGCCACCCGGATGCGGTGGGCTTCGATCATCACATCGGCATGGGTGCAGCCCGCAGGCGGTTCGAACCGATAGCAGGCCAGTTCGATCAGCAACCCCAGTGGATCGGTGAAATAGATCGAGTCCATGAACCCGCGATCCTTTGGCCCCGAGTGCCGGATCCCACGCGCGTCGAGTCGGGGCACGGCCTGACTGAAAACCGCCCGCGAAACGTTGAAGGCCAGATGATGCACACATCCCGGCTCGGTCGGGGTGCGGTTGGGGTCTGGCTTGCGGTTTTCGTTGGTAAAGACGGTGATCAGCCGCCCGTCGCCCGGATCGAAATACAGGTGCCCCTCGTTGGGGTCGTCCAGATTGGGCTGATCAAAGACAAAGGGCATGCCCAGTACCCCCTCCCAGAAATCAATCGAGGTTTGCCGATCAGCGCCGGTGAGCGTGATATGGTGTACGCCTTGAACTTGCAGCTTGCGCATGGGTCGTCTCCCTGTTGCGGGAAGTCTAGCACATGTGCGCGGAAATCAAGACACCACCGGGGGCGGGCGCTGTTTACGGTCAGGACCGCCGCAACGCGAAAGGCCGCCCAACGGCGGCCTTTCGTTTCGATCAGTAGTTTTTCGCGGCGCGTTTGCGCTCGTTCGGATCAAGATGGCGTTTGCGCATCCGGATCGATTGAGGCGTCACCTCGACCAATTCGTCATCGTTGATATAGGCGATGGCCTCTTCCAGCGACAGGGTGATCGGCGTTGTCAGTTTTACCGCCTCATCGGTCCCAGAGGCGCGCACGTTGGTCAGTTTCTTGCCCTTGAGCGGGTTGACCTCAAGGTCGTTGTCGCGGCTGTGTTCGCCGATGACCATGCCCTGATAAATCTTGGTCTGCGGCCCGACAAAGAGCTTGCCGCGCGCCTCAAGGTTCCAAAGCGCATAGGCCACGGCATCGCCGGTTTCCATCGAGATCAGCACACCCTGACGACGGCCCGGGATCGACCCTTTGTAAGGCGACCACGAATGGAACACGCGGTTCAAAACGCCGGTGCCGCGGGTGTCGGTGAGAAATTCACCATGATAGCCGATCAACCCACGCGACGGCACATGCGCGACAATACGGGTCTTGCCAGCGTTCTGGCGCATTTCGACCAGATCACCCTTGCGAGGACCGGTGATCTTTTCGATTACGGCGCCGGAATATTCGTCATCGACGTCGATGGTGACTTCTTCGATCGGCTCAAGGCGTTTGCCATCTTCTTCGCGCATGATCACCTGCGGGCGCGAAATGCTCAGCTCGAAGCCTTCACGGCGCATGTTTTCGATCAACACGCCCATTTGCAATTCGCCGCGACCCGAAACCTCAAAGGCTTCGCCGCCCGGTGTGTCGGCGATCTTGATGGCGACGTTTGATTCCGCTTCTTTCATCAGCCGTTCGCGGATCACCCGCGATTGCACCTTTTTGCCTTCGCGGCCGGCAAACGGGCTGTCGTTGATGCCGAAGGTCACGGTGATGGTCGGCGGGTCGATCGGCTGTGCGTCAAGCGGCACGTCCACGGCCAGCGCGCAGATGGTGTCGGCCACGGTGGCCTTCTGCATGCCGGCGATGCTGACGATATCGCCGGCTTCCCCTTCGTCGATGTCGCTTTGGCCAAGACCCCGGAAGGCCTGCACACGGGTGACACGAAACTGCTCGATCTTTTGGCCGATCCGCGACAGGGCCTGAACCGTCTGGCCAACCTTGACGCGGCCGGTCTCGATCCGTCCGGTCAGGATGCGCCCCACGAAGGGGTCAGCACCCAGCGTGGTCGCCAGCATCCGGAAATCTTCGCCCTGATGCTTGATCTGCTTCGGGGCGGGCACGTGGTTGACCACAAGGTTGAACAGCGCCGAGAGATCCTTGCGCGGACCATCCAGCTCTGCATCGCACCAGCCAGAGCGGCCAGAGGCATAGAGATGGGGAAAGTCGAGCTGGTCGTCATCGGCATCGAGCGAGCCGAACAGGTCGAACACCTCGTTGAGCGCGCGGTCGGGCTCGGCATCCGGTTTGTCGACCTTGTTCAGCACCACGATGGGACGAAGCCCCAGCGCCAGCGCCTTGGAAGTGACGAATTTGGTTTGGGGCATCGGGCCTTCGGCCGCGTCCACCAGCAGAACGACACCATCGACCATCGACAGGATACGCTCCACCTCGCCGCCGAAATCGGCGTGACCGGGCGTATCGACGATGTTGATACGGGTGCCTTTCCATTCCACGCTGGTCGCTTTGGCCAGAATGGTGATGCCGCGTTCGCGTTCCAGGTCGTTGCTGTCCATGGCGCGTTCGGCCACAGCCTGGTTTTCACGGAAGGCGCCGGATTGTTTCAGCAGCTCATCCACCAGTGTGGTCTTGCCGTGGTCAACGTGTGCGATAATCGCGATATTGCGAAGGTCCATTAAGTAAGCCTCAAATCGGGGGTTGGGGCCGCATAGCCTGCTGCAGCGCAGAACGCCAGCGTAAAAGCACGCTGAGGCGGCCGGATCAGTGGGTGGTGGTGCCCGAAAACACGTTGATCACCACGATTCCGGCGATGATCAAGCCAAGTCCGAGCAGCGCCGGCAGGTCCAACCGCTGGCCAAAGGCAACCATCCCGATCCCGGCAATGAACACGATGCCCAGCCCGGACCAGATCGCATAGACGACGCCCACCGGCATCACCCGCAGCACCAGCGCGAGCAGATAGAAACTGAGCGCATAGGCCACGACCACCAGAATCGAGGGCAGCAGGCGGGAAAACTGTTGGCTGGCCTGCAACGCCGAGGTGCCAATGGTCTCGGCAGCCACGGCAAGGATCAGATACACGTAATGCGCGGGCATCAGCCCCTCCATGCTTGAGTCCCACAGGTCTGCACGATCTAGGGCTCGGGAGGCAATCCCGATTGTTCCGCCGGGAAGTATTCGGCCCTCGGTTGAAAGCCGGTCGCGGCGCCCCCACGGGGGACGCGCAGCGGTCAATCGAAGCTGTAGTCGAACAGCGCGATGTCGCGGGCGTGGCGGCGCGCGATTCGCTCAGAATCCACATCGTTGTAGAACCGACGATAATCCTCATTGGGGTGCGAGGCATTGATGCGCGCGCCCTCGGGCGGAATGTTCAGACGCAGCCCATAGCGGTCGCGCAGACCTTCAAGATCCGCGTGCAGGTTTTCCTGCCGCAGAATGTCCGAGACCGCGATCTTGCCCCTGTCGTCCAGGATCCAGTCGCTGATCTGGCGGCGCATGTAATCATCGCAGGAGCGCAGCGGATCCTCGTCGTCGAGCCATTTGATATAGTCGGAAAAGCTCAGATCCTTGATCTGCTCATGCTCCAACGGCATCCCGGAGTGGCGCCCGCCAGTGTCGCGACCAACATAGTGATACCAGGACACGTGCCAATCCCACGGGTTCCGGATCACCGTGAACAGAATATTGTCGTCCAGGTTTCTGCCGCGGTCGGCAAAGATTTTCTTGTACTGACGATAGGTCAGGTGCCCGGAGGCCTCGCGCCAGCGCATGGTCGGGCACCATTTGTACCGCAGACCAAAGGCCGAGGAGACGAAGCTCCCGCCGCATTTCGGGGTGTGGATAAAGACCATCCGCTCCCCGGCCCAGGGGTTCAGCGCTTCGCTCATATTATGCGGGACTAACATGGCGCTCGCATAGAGAAACCGGACGGAAAGGAAAAGCCCCCTCCGCCCGAAAATTACCGCGTCAGCGCGTAAGCGCCGCGTTCAGGTTTTCGTCGACCTTTTCAAGGAACCCTATGGTGGTCAGCCATTTCTGATCCGGCCCCACCAGCAGCGCCAGATCCTTGGTCATCGAGCCGGATTCGACGGTTTCGATCACCACCCGTTCCAGCGTCTCGGCAAAGCTTTGCAATGCGGCGTTATCGTCCAGCTTGGCCCGGTGCTTGAGCCCGCCGGTCCAGGCAAAGATCGAGGCGATGGAATTGGTAGAGGTCGCCTTGCCGGCCTGATGCTGGCGATAATGCCGGGTGACGGTGCCATGCGCCGCCTCGGCCTCGACGATCTGGCCATCCGGGGTCATCAGTTGCGAGGCCATCATGCCAAGGCTGCCAAACCCCTGCGCCACGGTGTCGGACTGTACGTCGCCGTCATAGTTTTTGCAGGCCCAGACAAAACCGCCCGACCATTTCAAGGAACTGGCGACCATATCGTCGATCAGCCGGTGTTCGTACCAGATGCCCTTTGCCTTGAAGGCGTCGGCGAACTCTTCTTCAAAGACCTGCTGGAACAGATCCTTGAAGCGGCCGTCATAGGCTTTCAGAATGGTGTTCTTGGTCGACAGATAGACCGGCCAGCCCAAGTTGAGCCCGTAATTCAGCGAGGCGCGGGCAAAGTCGATGATCGACGCGTCGAGGTTGTACATCGCCATGGTCACCCCGGCGGAGGGGGCGTCATAGACGTCCCTTTCGATCACGGTGCCGTCTTCGCCTTCGAATTTCAGGGTGATCTTGCCGGCACCGGGAAAGCGGAAATCAGTCGCTTTGTACTGATCGCCAAAGGCATGGCGGCCGACCACGATGGGCTTGGTCCAGCCCGGCACCAGACGCGGCACGTTCTTGCAGATGATAGGGGCGCGGAACACCACGCCGCCCAGAATGTTGCGGATGGTGCCGTTGGGGCTGGGATACATCCGCTTGAGGCCGAATTCCTCGACCCGGGCCTCGTCCGGGGTGATGGTGGCGCATTTGACGCCGACGCCGACCTCTTTGATCTTCATGGCGGCGTCCACGGTGATGGTGTCATCCGTGCGGTCGCGTTCCTGAATGCTCAGATCATAATAAAGCAGGTCGAGATCCAGATAGGGCAGGATCAGCTTTTGCTTGATGAAATCCCAGATGATCCGGGTCATTTCGTCGCCGTCGATTTCGACGATCGGGTTGTCCACCTTGATCTTGGTCATGGCTGCGGTCCCTGTGTTGCGGAGGAGGAGTCGGGCGCGGCTTACTCCAATTCAAAAGGCGACGAAAGGTTGTGTACCGATGTATACTGATTTGTCGCAGCCAAGGTTGCAGCCAAGGGCACGGGCCGGCTGCGACCCGCTGAAAATACAGGCGGTCAAGCCCAGATAGGCAAGCTCAGGCTGTGCCATCCCGACGGGCAAAGAACGCGGTAAGTTTGGGGAGCAGCCAGTCCCACAGGCCGGGGGCGCCGCGCCGGATCGGAACGCCAACGCGGGTATCAAGCTGGTCCAGCGTGACCTCGTATTCGTCCCAGGTGCCGCCGCCGTTTTCAAGATTGATGACCGGGACCTGAAACCGGTCGATCGCCTTGGCGAATTTCGCATCCGGAGTCTGCGCGGCCTCGAATTCCTCCCACAAGGTGCGAAAGGACTCGGCCTGATCGCCGGGCAGCAGGCCGAACAGCCGCCGGGCGGCTGCGGCCTCTTTCCGGGCCATCTCTTCGTGATCGGGGTTGCCGTGGATCGGCGCATCTCCGGCGTCGATCTCGACGATGTCATGCAGCAAAAGCATCCGAAGAACGCGGTCGACCTGCACCTCTGGTCCGGCCTGATCGGCCAGAACCAGCGCGTGCAGCATGATATGCCAGCTATGCTCGGCCGAGTTTTCCCGCCGCGCGCCCGACACCAGACGCGAGGCACGCAGCACGGATTTGAGCTTGTCCGCCTCTTTCAGGAACCCGATCTGGGCGTCGAGCCGGGCGGTCATGCGCCCGGCTTTCCGCTTGCCGACAACTCGGCCAACCGGCGTTGCAGGAACCGGCGCGCGTTGCGCTCGGCCAGACGAATACGCACCGCCGTCAGAAATGCCTCTTCCAGCGATTGCGAAGACGCGCCCAGCGCCTCCCCAACCTCGGTATACAGCCGTTCTTCCCCGGTCTTGTCCATCGCCGCCAGCGTGTCTTCGGCAAGCTTGTCGGCCAAATGGTCCAGCGTGCTCGCAGACATCAGCGGGTGCTTTCCGTCAGCCGCCGCTTCACATACTCGGTCGTGGTGTCCAGCAACGTGTCCATATGCGGCCCCTGGAAGAAGTGATCCGCGCCCTCGACCTCTTCATGGGTGATGGTGATGCCCTTTTGCTCGTGCAGCTTGTTGACCAGCGCTGTGGTATCGGCGGGCGGCGCGACGCGGTCGGATTTGCCGTTGATGATCAATCCCGAAGACGGGCAGGGGGCAAGGAACGAGAAATCGTACATATTTGCCGGCGGCGATACGCTGATGAATCCGGTGATCTCGGGGCGGCGCATCAGCAGTTGCATGCCGATCCACGCGCCGAACGAGAAACCCGCAACCCAGCAATGCTTGGAGTTGTTGTTCATCGACTGCAGGTAATCCAGCGCCGAGGCGGCATCAGACAGCTCGCCCACGCCTTGGTCGTATTCGCCTTGGCTGCGACCGACGCCGCGGAAATTGAACCGCAGAACGGTGAAGCCCATGTTGTAGAACGCATAGTGCAGATTATAGACGACCTTGTTGTTCATCGTGCCCCCGAATTGCGGGTGCGGATGCAAAACGATCGCGATCGGCGCGTCCTTTTCCTTTTGCGGGTGATAGCGGCCTTCCAGGCGGCCTTCAGGTCCGGCGAAAATCACCTCGGGCATATGGCTTACAAGTCCTATTTATTGGTCGGAAGGGGCCTTGGATAATCTTGACAAAATCGCTAAGGCACCTTAGAACGTTTCTAATTGCGCCTGGCTCGGCACTTTCGGTGTCAAGCGGAGATACGCATTGATCGGCGCTACGTCAAGAATCTCGCGCAAAAGCTTGTCTGGAGACCAGAAAAAATGAAGCTTTCGACAAAGGGGCGCTATGCGATGGTCGCGCTGGCCGATATCGCGCTCCAACCCGAGGGGGCGCTGGTCACCCTTGGAGAGATCTCTCAACGTCAGAAGATTTCTCTTCCCTATCTCGAACAACTCTTCGTCAAATTGCGCCGCGCCAAACTGGTCGCCTCGGTGCGCGGCCCCGGCGGCGGCTATCGTCTGGCGCGCCCCACCTCTGAAATTCGCATTGTCGATGTTCTGTCCGCCGTGGATGAGACGGTGGACGCCATGCACAAGGGGGCCGGGGCTTCGGGCGGATCGTCCGGCAGTCGGGCGCAATCGCTGACCAACCGTCTGTGGGAAGGGCTGAGCGCGCATGTCTATGTGTTCCTGCACCAGACCCGACTGTCGGACGTGGTGGAAAACGAACTGGCGCCTTGCCCGGCGGTGCCGACGATCTTTTCCGTGATCGATATCGTGGACGATTCCGCGATCGATGTTCTGGCCGATGATGAGGTCGATTCGGAATGACCGGGGCTATGCGACGCGCTGGCGGTCGGGTCTATCTGGATCACAACGCCACGACCCCCCTGCGCCCCGAGGCGCGGGCGGCGATGATCGCGGCGATGGATGTCGCGGGCAACCCTTCCAGTGTCCACGCCGAGGGGCGGGCGGCCAAGGCTTTGATCGAACGCGCCCGCGCGCAGGTGGCGGCGGCCTTTGGCGCCGAAGGGGCAGATGTAGTGTTTACCTCAGGCGCGACCGAGGCGGCGGCACTGGCCTGCGAGGGGCGCGATCTGCATGGCAGCGGGGTCGAGCACGACGCGGTGCGCGCCTGGATCACCGAGGATCTTGAGGTGGATCAGACGGGCAGGGTGCAGGTTACCGATCCCGCGCAGTCTGTCCTGCAGATGGCCAATTCCGAGACCGGGATCGTGCAAGATCTGCCCGAGGGGTTGGCAGTCACGGATGCCACGCAGGTCTTTGGCAAGCTGCCGGTGGCTTTCAACTGGTGCGGCGCGCAGATGGCGCTGATCTCGGCGCATAAGCTGGGCGGGCCCAAGGGAATCGGCGCGCTGGTGCTGCGGCGCGGCACCGATCTGGCCGCCCGGATTCGCGGCGGCGGGCAAGAGATGGGTCGCCGTTCTGGCACCGAGAACGTGATCGGAATCGCTGGTTTCGGCGCCGCCGCCGAGGCCGCCGCGCGGGATCTGGCCGGCGGAGTCTGGGATCGGGTCGCAGAAGTTAGAGATATTCTAGAATCATCTATTGCGGGTTCCGCCAAACAGACTATTTTTGTCGGGAAAGATATGCCGCGCCTGCCGAACACCTCTTGCTTGGTGACGCCGGGCTGGAAGGGGGAGACCCAGGTGATGCAGATGGATCTTGCCGGATTTGCGATCAGCGCGGGCAGCGCCTGTTCCAGCGGCAAGGTTCGCGCCAGCCGGGTGCTGACGTCGATGGGATATGACGAGGTCATGGCCGCCAGCGCGATCCGTGTGTCGCTGGGGCCGGATGTGACCGAAGAGGATGCGCTGCGCTTTGCTGAAGCGTGGTTGGAAAAAGAAAAGAAGCACCGCGCCAAAGCGGCGTGAGTTCAGGAGTGATACCGATGGCCGTTGAGGACCAGACACAAGTGAAAGAAGGCGTCGATCAGGACACCGTCGATGCCGTGCGCGAAGTGGGCGGGGCCTATAAATACGGCTGGGAAACCGATATTGAGATGGACTATGCCCCCAAGGGGCTGACCGAGGACATCGTGCGGCTGATCTCGAGCAACAATGGCGAGCCGGAGTGGATGACACAGTGGCGTCTGCAAGCCTATGCCCGCTGGCTGAAGATGAAAGAGCCCGACTGGGCGATGATCGACTATCCCGAGATCGATTTTCAGGACCAGTATTACTATGCTCGCCCCAAGAGCATGGAAGTAAAGCCGAAATCGCTGGATGATGTCGATCCCAAGCTGCTGGCGACCTATGCGAAACTGGGCATTCCACTGAAGGAACAGATGATTCTTGCCGGAGTCGAGGGCGCCGAATCGGCGCCCGCCGAGGGCCGCAAGGTGGCCGTCGATGCGGTGTTCGATTCCGTTTCGGTCGGCACCACGTTTCAGGCCGAATTGAAACGGGCTGGCGTGATCTTCTGCTCGATCTCCGAGGCGATCAAGGAACACCCGGAACTGGTCAAGAAATACCTTGGCTCGGTCGTGCCGGTCTCGGACAATTTCTATGCCACGTTGAACAGCGCGGTGTTTTCGGATGGATCCTTTGTGTATGTGCCGCCCGGCGTGCGCTGCCCGATGGAACTGTCGACCTATTTCCGCATCAACGCGGAAAACACCGGCCAGTTCGAACGCACCCTGATCATCGCCGACAAAGGCTCGTTTGTGTCTTATCTCGAAGGCTGCACCGCGCCGCAGCGGGACAAGGCGCAACTGCATGCGGCGGTGGTCGAGATCATCATCGAAGAAGATGCCGAGGTGAAATACTCCACCGTTCAGAACTGGTATCCCGGTGATGAACAGGGCAAGGGCGGCATCTATAACTTTGTCACCAAACGCGCCGATTGTCGTGGTGACCGCGCCAAGGTGATGTGGACCCAGGTCGAAACTGGCTCCGCCGTGACTTGGAAATACCCGTCCTGCATCCTGCGCGGGGATGAAAGCCAAGGCGAATTCTATTCGATCGCCATCACCAACAACATGCAACAGGCCGATACCGGCACCAAGATGGTTCATCTGGGCAAGAACACCCGATCGCGCATCGTGTCCAAGGGGATCAGTGCCGGTCACGCGCAGAACACCTATCGCGGTCTGGTTTCGATGCATCCCAAGGCCAAGAATAGCCGCAACTATACCCAATGCGACAGCCTGCTGATCGGCGACAAATGCGGGGCGCACACGGTTCCCTATATCGAGGTCAAGAACAACTCCTCGCGGGTCGAGCACGAGGCGACCACCTCAAAGGTGGACGAGGACCAGCTGTTCTATTGCCGCTCGCGCGGGATGGACGAAGAGGAATCCGTGGCACTGGTGGTCAACGGGTTCTGCAAGGACGTGCTGCAGGCGCTGCCGATGGAATTCGCCATGGAGGCGCAGCAGCTTGTCGCCATCTCGCTTGAAGGATCGGTGGGATGAGCGCGGACGGCGCACCCGAGGTCGGCACGGCCCCCCGCGTCCGTCGCCTGCTGCGACAGCGGGTGGCCTTTCTGCGGTCCGCGCTGACGCCAGAGCGCCCCTTGCGGATTGTTGATGTCGGCGCCAACCCGATCAATACGCCCGACTACGACGCCCTGCTGGACATGGGCGGTTGCGAGGTCTGGGGGTTCGAGCCCGAGGAAAAAGCCTTTGCCGAGCTGGAGGCCAACCCGCGCCCCGGGGCGCATTACATCAACAAGGCGGTCGGCGCGCCGGGCAAGGGCACCTTTTACAATCACCCGCAGAACGGGCTCGGCTCGCTCTATCCGGTCAGCAAGGAGTCGGTGGCGTTTCTTGGTCATCCCGGCTGGCATCGCGACGATGTCGAAACCGCCGAGATTGATTTGGTCGCGCTGGACGATCTGGATGACCTGCCGCCGCCTGACCTGCTGAAGATCGACATCCAGGGCGGCGAGCTGGACGTGATCAGCAACGCGCGGGAAAAGCTGTCGCAAGCGGTCTGTGTGATCCCCGAGGTGCGGTTTTACCGGATGTACGAGGGCGAACCGCTGTGGGGCAAGCTTGACGTGGAACTGCACGATCAGGGCTTTGTTCTGCACAAACTGATGTTCTCGAAACCCACCATGATCCCGAATTCGCAGGGCGAGCGGCTCAAACGGAAGGTGGTGCGCAACCAGCTGATCGACGGCGACGCGGTCTATATCCGCAACCCCGAGGTGCCGCAGGAGTGGAGCGATGAGCAGCTCAAACAGCTCGCTATAGCCTCGGCCGGGGTGTTTTCCAGCTTTGATCTCACACTGTTCTGCCTTGACCGGCTGTCAGATCGCGGCGTGATCGCCCCGGACGTGGCCAAAGGCTTTGTCGATGTCTTGCCAGCTTGGGTGAAGAAACCGGAATAATTCGTTGTTATTTCAAGTAATCCGGAGTGATCAGCCATGATCGTTACCACCACCCCCTCGGTCGAGGGCCGCAAGATATCCGACTACAAAGGCATCGTCGTGGGCGAGGCGATCTTGGGGGCGAATGTGATCCGTGACCTGTTCGCCGGGATCACCGATATTATCGGCGGCCGCTCTGGCGCCTATGAGAAAGAACTGGGCCGCGCCCGCGCGACCGCCTTGGCAGAGATGGAAGAGCGGGCCGTCGCGCTTGGCGGCAATGCCGTGGTCGGGGTCGATCTGGATTACGAGGTGATCAACAACATGCTGATGGTCAGTGCGTCTGGCACCGCCGTGGTGCTGGACTGAGTAAGGCCGCCGCCCGAGGTCGCGCCGCCAGTGCGGACGGGCCGGAAAATGATGAAATTTCCCGTGGCGACCAGCCCGGTGACAGAGACGAGAAAGAGGTAAGAGATGTTGGAAATCAAGAACCTGCACGTGCAACTTAAAGAAGAGGATAAGCAGATCCTCAAAGGTGTCGACCTGACCGTCGAGCCGGGCAAAGTGCATGCGATCATGGGCCCTAACGGGTCTGGGAAATCGACGCTCAGCTATGTTCTGGCGGGCCGCGAGGGCTATGAGGTGACCGAGGGCAGCGCCACGCTGAACGGCGTCAGCCTGCTTGATATGGAACCCGAGGCGCGTGCCGCTGCCGGCCTGTTCTTGGCCTTCCAATACCCGGTGGAAATTCCGGGTGTGGGCAACATGACCTTTTTGCGAACGGCGGTGAACGCCCAGCGCAAGGCCCGCGGCGAGGACGAGATGAGCGCCACGGATTTCCTCAAGCTGGTGCGTGAACGTGCCAAGGCGCTCAAGATCGACGCCGACATGCTCAAGCGCCCCGTTAACGTGGGGTTCTCTGGCGGCGAAAAGAAACGCAACGAGATCCTGCAGATGGCGATGCTGGAGCCCAAGATGTGCATTCTCGACGAGACCGACAGCGGCCTTGACGTGGATGCGATGAAACTGGTGGCCGACGGTGTCAACGCGCTGCGCGACGAGGGGCGTGGTTTCCTTGTAATCACCCACTACCAACGGCTGCTGGATCACATCAAACCCGATGTGGTTCACATCATGGCGGCGGGACGCATCATCAAGACCGGCGGCCCTGAACTGGCGCTGGAGGTTGAAACCAACGGCTACGCAGATATCCTGAACGAGGTGGCGTGATGGCTCTGCCTGACTTGAAACAGGACCCGACCGAGGCCCGACTGGCCCGGTTGACCCTGCCCGAAGGCGGCTGTCTGGCCCCGGCTCGGCAAGAGGCGCTGGCGCGTCTGCGCGCCATGGGCCTGCCGCAACGGCGCGACGAATACTGGAAATTCACCCGCCCCGATGCGTTGATCCAGCCCGATCCGATCCCGGCCTCGGTCGGTGTGCTGGACGAGACGCCGATCTTCGACGCCATTGACCGGCTCAAGATCGTGTTCGTCGATGGCGTGTTCGATCCGGAGGCGTCTGACGATCTGACGCTGGAGGGTGTTCAGATCGACCGAATCGCCGATATCTGCGGCAAGGACATCCACTGGACCAAGGACATCTTTGGCGTGTTGGAGGCCCGTGGTCAGACCCCGGTGGCGCGCCCGCTCGCCGCGCTTAGCACCGCCTTTGCCACCGACGGGGTCGCGATCCATGTCACCGGCAAACCGGCCAAGCCGATCAGCCTGATCTACCGGCATGAAAACGAAACCTCGGACGTGCTGTTGCACCATGTGATCCGGGTGGACCCCGGCGCCGTGGCGACGATTCTGGAAAACGGCCCAGCGGCGGCGCGCTTGAACAAGGTAACCGAGATCGACATCGCCGATGGTGGCACATTGCACCATGTGCGGGCGCAGGGGCGTGATCACGAACGCCGGGCCGCTACGCATATGTTCACCCGTATGGGGGAAGGGTCGGTCTATAAATCCTTCACGTTGACCGTGAACGGGGTGTTGACCCGCAACGAACAGGTGGTGGAGCTGACCGGTGACAATGCGATCGCCCATGTCGCCGGCGCCTGCGTCGGAGACGGTGATTTCCACCATGACGACACCGTTTTCATCACCCATGACGCGCAGAATTGCGAAAGCCGTCAGGTGTTCAAGAAGGTGCTGCGCAATGGCGCGGTGGGGGTGTTTCAGGGCAAGATTCTGGTCAAGCCGGGGGCACAAAAGACCGATGGCTATCAGATCAGCCAATCGCTGATGCTGGATGACGACAGCCAGTTTCTCGCCAAGCCCGAGCTTGAGATCTATGCCGATGATGTGGCCTGTTCGCACGGCTCCACCAGTGGCGCGATCGACGAAGAGGGGCTGTTCTATCTGCGCTCGCGCGGGGTTCCCAAGGGCGAGGCGACCGATCTTTTGACGCAGGCCTTCCTTGCCGAGGCCCTGGATGAGATCGAGGACAAGACCCTGTCCGAGGATCTGCTGGAGCGGCTGCGCGGCTGGCTGACCCGGCGGCGCTGATGGCTGTCATCAGGGACATCGTCGCCACCTATTGGGGGCCGGGAAAAGTGCTGCGGCGTCTGCTGGGGATAGGGCAGCGTGAAGATCGTGCGCTGGCCATCCTGATGGCGGGCTGCGCGATGGTCTTTGTCGCGCAACTGCCACGGTTGGCTCGAGAGGCGCATCTGACCGGGCAGGAGCTCAACATGTTGCTGGGGGCCAGCCTGCTGGCCTGGGTGATCATCGCGCCGCTGCTATTTTATGGCATCGCGGCGCTGACGCATCTGTTCGCGCGCGCGCTTGGCGGCAAGGGCGATTGGTACGGGGCGCGGCTGGCGCTGTTCTGGGCGCTGCTGGCCTCGTCTCCGCTGCTTTTGTTTCACGGGTTGGTTGCGGGGTTTCTCGGTGAGGGCCCGGCGTTGGATGGTGTTGGCCTCTTGTGTTTGGTCGCCTTCCTGTGGTTCTGGATTGCAGGACTGAGGCAGGCGGAGAGGACGGCAGCATGAACAAGGCGCTTTGGGGTGAAATGATCGTGATGTCGGTCAGGGATCCGGCCGGGCTGGCCCGGCGCCTGATCGCGATGCATCTCTCGCGTGAGGTGCTTTGGACCGGGCTGGCGCTGGCGGCGGTTGCCAATACGGTGTTCTTCTCGCTTTCTGAACTGCTGATGCCCGCGCCGGCGGGGCTCCCGCTGCTGTTTCAATCGCCCTTTATCTATCTGGCGATGGTGACGGGCGGTCTGATCCTGACCGTGATCATGATCTATTGGGCCGGTCGGGTTCTGGGCGGCAAGGGCACATTAGGCGATGTGGCTGCCGTTGTGCTGTGGCTGCAGGTGCTGCGCATTCTGGTACAAACTGCGACGCTGGTTCTGTCGCTGGCGGTCCCGCTTCTGGCGATGGTTCTGGTGCTGGCGGCCACGGTGCTGGGGCTTTATATCACGCTGCATTTCATTGCTCAGGCGCACCGTTTCACGTCGCTGGCGCGGGCAGGCGGCACGATGATCCTGTCGATCGTGATGATGGCAATTGCCCTGTCTGTTCTGCTGGCCGTGTTCGGGGGTGTATTCTTTGGGGGCGCAACTCATGTATGATGTCGAAAAGATCCGGGCCGACTTCCCGATCCTTGCGCGCGAGGTGAACGGCAAACCGTTGACCTATCTCGACAACGGGGCCTCGGCGCAAAAGCCGCAGGTGGTGATCGACGCCGTGACGCAGGCCTATTCCATGGAATACGCCAATGTGCATCGCGGGCTGCATTTCCTGTCGAATCTGGCGACGGACAAATACGAAGCCGTGCGCGCCACCATCGCCCGGTTCCTTAATGCCCCCAGCGCGGACGAGATCGTTTTCAACTCGGGCACCACCGAGGGCATCAATCTGGTCGCCTATGGCTGGGCCATGCCGCGCATGCAGGCGGGCGACGAGATCGTGTTGAGCGTGATGGAGCATCACGCCAATATCGTGCCGTGGCATTTCCTGCGCGAACGGCAAGGGGTGGTGCTGAAATGGGTGGATACCGCCCCCGACGGCTCGCTTGACCCGCAGGAGGTGATCGACGCGATCGGCCCGCGCACGAAACTCGTGGCCGTAACCCAGACGTCAAATGTGCTGGGCACCGTGGTGGACGTGAAGGCGATCACCGAGGGCGCCCATGCCAAAGGTGTTCCGGTCTTGGTCGATGGCAGTCAGGGCGCGGTGCATATGCCGGTGGACGTGACCGATATCGGCTGCGATTTCTACGCCATCACCGGGCACAAGCTGTATGGCCCGTCGGGGTCTGGCGCGATCTATATCAAATCCGACCGCATGGCCGAGATGCGCCCCTTTCTGGGCGGCGGCGACATGATCAAGGAGGTCTCGAAAGAGACCGTGATCTATAATGATCCCCCCATGAAGTTCGAGGCGGGCACCCCCGGGATCGTGCAGATCATCGGTCTGGGTGTGGCGCTGGACTATATGATGGACCTTGGCATGGAGAATATCGCGGCGCATGAGGCCGGTCTGCGCGATTATGCGCAACAGCGGTTCGCCGGGCTCAACTGGTTGCAGGTGCAGGGCCATGCGCCCGGCAAGGCGGCGATCTTCAGCTTTACGCTGGAAGGGGCGGCACATGCGCATGATATCTCGACCATCCTTGACAAGAAGGGGGTCGCGGTGCGCGCGGGTCACCATTGCGCCGGGCCCTTGATGGATCATCTGGGCGTGACGGCGACTTGTCGGGCGTCGTTCGGATTGTACAATACCAAGGCCGAAGTGGACGTTCTGGTCGAGGCGCTGGAACTGGCGCATGAGCTTTTCGCCTGAGTAAACTTTAGGCAGGCGTGTATTCTAAATGCGACATCCGGTGTCGCGAATGGTTATTTCCGATCTTTGCGGTTAGGCTGGGGCCAACGCAACCGACCGGGGAAACCGCATGACCGTACTCACCGAAGCTGACCAGATCTCTGAAATCGCATTCGGATTCATGGGGTCCAAGGCGTTGTTTGCCGCATTGGGGGCAGGGGTGTTCACCCATCTCGCAGATGGTCCGCTGAGTTGTGCGCAATTGGCCCATTGCGGCCCGCTGGACGAGGCCCGCTCCGAGACCCTGCTGACCGCGCTTGCGGGGATGGGGCTGGTCGAGAGCGAGGACGGAAAATTCAGAAACTCTCCCGCTGCCGAGAGCTTTCTGGTGAAAGGGGCGAAATACGACTTTGGCGATTATCTGCGGCTTCAGGTCGGTCAACAGATGTACGGGCTGCTGGACCAGATCGACGATGCGCTGCAGGACAAGCTGCCCGACGACGCGACGGCCTCCTATGCCGAATGGTTCTCGGACCCTGACGAGGCCCGGCTCTATTCCGCCAGCCAGCATTCCGGGTCGCTCGGGCCGGCACGCCAGCTTGCGCGCAAGGTCGATCTGAGCAATGCGCGGCATTTGCTGGACGTCGGTGGCGGCACTGGCGCCTTTGCCATCACCCTGTGCGAGGCGTTCCCGAATCTGAGCGCGACCATCGTCGATTTCCCCAATGTCGCGACGCTGGGGCGGGACTATGTCGCGCGGGTCGGGCTGTCGGACCGCATTTCCTTTGTCGAGGGCAACGCATTGGAGACCGACTGGCCGGGGGATCAGGACGTGGTCTTGATGTCTTATCTGTTCTCGGGCGTGCCGGGCGAGGCGCATGATGGGCTGCTGACTCGCGCCCGCGACCATCTTCGCCCCGGCGGGCAGTTCCTGTTACATGATTTTGTCGTGCGCGCTGACCGCAGCGGGCCGAAACTTGCCGCGCTTTGGCAATTGCAGCACACCGCCTTTACACCGCGCGCCCGGTCTCTGGACGAGGGCTGGTTGCGCAGCGCGTTGGAAACGGCCGGGTTCGCCGGGATCGAGGTGGATGTCTTGATCCCCGAGATGACGATGCTGGCGACAGCGGTCAAACCGGCCTGACGGGTATCAGGGGGCCTGGGCCACGATCCTGACGCGGCGCGGACTTGTGCGGCGGGTCGATCAACCGGCTGACCGGGGCAAAGAGGCGGGGCGCGCGGGCCAAACGCGCGCCACCCCCATGAATGCCCAAGGCAAGTGTCGGGATGCGGATTTTTGCGATTGCGGTGTCGGAGTCTTTGTCCTATACGCCCCCCACAGGCACCTGTAGCTCAGCTGGATAGAGCGCTGCCCTCCGAAGGCAGAGGCCAGAGGTTCGAATCCTCTCAGGTGCACCATTTCTCCATGCCCGTCGGATACATCCCTCAAGACCTTGAAGGGAAAAGAAATTTCCGGAGTTCGATACCCCTCTTTTCGACTGTAACGAACAGGCTTGGCGAAAGCGAGTTTGGCAACAAGACTGCGCTCAGCATGACCCCCATTTTCATATATCTTACAAGGGCTTGAGAGGAAATTCAGGGCGAGTTCGATACACTCTTCGCATTTGCCCTTCGGCGGTGCCCAATTTTCACCTCTCTCGACCAAAACAAGCTTCTCACGTTCCAGTTTGGTGATACGTTCCTCGTAGGCCTTGACCAATACCGAACTGGAGGCATCAACGACGCGCTCCAACAGAGTTTCAATTTGCTTTTCAATCGCCTTCATCTGACGAACCAGCTCTTTCTTAGCCTCCTCAGCTTCAGAGAGCCTCGTCGCCCAGGCATCCGAAATCATTGCGGTTGCGACTCCAGCCAACTCACTGGAAGGCTCCATGCGCTTGAGAATTTCATGGAAGCCACCTTCCACGTCGGCACGACGGATAGATTTTCCTTTTTCCGGACAGCCACGCGTCTTACAAGTGTAGTAAGGGTAATGACGACGGCAGCCTTTTGACCACGCCGCCGTCATTTTCCGACCGCAGACGTCACACAGCACGAACCCGCGAAGCGGAAAATCTTCGTCATAATCCTTGCGAACTGCGTTACGCTTACCCCCGTCCAAAATATCCAAAATCTTCTGATGTGTTTCGAAACTAATCAACCCCTCGTGCTGACCTTTCCGAACACTCACCTCCCATTTCGGCGCCTCCACATACCCTGCGTAAATGCTTTTTCTCAGCAAGCGAGTGACGGTCATCGGACGAATGCTACTGTCAGGCCGGTCTTTTGGAAAATACGGATCCTTCTCAAGAAAACGCTGAACCTCAGCCTGGGATGCGAGGCGCCCACTTGCAAACCCCTCCAACGCCTTTGCGATACTGGAAGCTATGGGCTGATCTGGGATGAGGACTTTGCCCCCACCGGTCTGTGCAGGGACGTATCTATAGCCGACTGGCGGATTGAAAACCCAATAACCGCTCTCGACTCGAGCCTGCATCTTCTGCCGCACCTGGCGACCATTTTGTTCCCGCTCAAGCTGCCCTTGCGCAGCAAAAACGGTTTCAACGAACTTGCCCTCGGGAGTGTCCTCGAACCGGTAGTTAAGGCATTCAACTACGGCCCCATATGATGCGAAAGTTTCACGCAGCTTCCAGTGAAAAACCGTATCGCGAGCAAACCGCTTCAGATCACCGAAAATAATAACGTGTGGTTCACCGGTTTGGCGTTCCAAGTACGACAAGGCAGCACGCATTCCCGGCCGCTTCATGAAATCCCCACCACCCGTTGTGTCATCAGGATAGACTTTAACGACATCATAGCCGCGTTCTTCAGCATAAGCGCGGCAACGCTGTTCTTGGCTCTCCAGCCCAGACCCCTCCGTGCGCTGTTTCACTGACGAAACACGGCAGTAAATAAGCGCTTTGGTTCCAGCCATTTCATTGATTTTCGAAGTGTTCATTGGTTTTCCTATTTCCAAGCTAAATTTATAGATAGGCAATTCCGGCCAACGAATTGATTTCGATAAGTTTTAGGTAAAGCTGTCGTGGCCTTCGGCAGCTCGTTTTACTTGCCCTCAACAGAGAGCTATTTTGGGTTTGGTGGATTAATCGGACGAGGCGTCCTGCAGGTTGAAACCCAAGTCCACAAACATGACCATCATCGACCAAAGCGCATCGACGATCTGGTGCCTTTCGTCGGCGGACATGCCTGGGTGATCAATCATATCTTGATACTTTTTAATATCTATATTCACTCTCTGAGATCTTTTGGCAAACTCCTTGCCGCCCCCAAGATGAACATCGTTTTTCAGACTGGGTGTCGACGCCTGTATTTTGTCCAGGTGTTGCAAAAACATATGCAGCATTCCTCACTTCATTCTGAGCGCCGATAGGCACTCAAATTATTTAGGGGCTTAGCCCCGAGGGCGATTGTTTTTAATCGCTTTGTTTCGCGGTGAGATTGTTCCCACCATCTTTCTGCTGTTGAGAGAAACGTAATGGGTCACTTTTACTTGGTCAAGTTGATTTTTTAGTTTTATTGTTTCATTTCAATAGCTTGGCCGTTTTTCGATTTTACGAAGTAAATTTTTCAGATTTTTTGAAATTCTCTTCGTTTTCGATTTCCATGCTGTCCAGGGCGCTTGAACAACCTCTAACCCCCCTCTTAGCTTCAATGCGTGAGAACGCTCGCAACGCATCATGCCGAGAGTGATTTCCTTCACAGCATTGCAACGCGTAGACGTCTGCACCGGTGTCGCGGATCTCGTAGTCCAAGGCTAAGAAGGCATGACGGGCAGCCGCTGTCAGGTGGTCCAGGTGTTTTTCCCAGACCATCACCGCAACGCAGGCGATTTGGTAGTCGTGCTGAAAGTGGTGTTTATCTATCCAAAGGTGCACGAACGGCACCCGATACTTTTCAACAAGCCACATCGAAATGTCGCAAATATCCTGTTCAAGCCTGCCGTCGCCGGGGTCGAAACCCCGACAACGCGTTTGCGTCACTTGGAAGCCTTGCTCTGGATCACACAGCATTGTTGAACCGCCCCAGAAGTTCGCTGATCCGTGCCCCGTGCCAACGCAATGCAGCGTCAGCATCAAACCCCCGCTCACGGGATGCAATGTCGGCGGCTTTTGCCGACTGGTTAGACAATGCTTTTTTGATCTGCTGAAGTGCAGCATAAATTTTGTCAGGGTCAGGCTGTTGTGAACTCAAAAATCCATGAAGCTCACAGAAAGCATCGCCTCCCGCAGATGCGCCGAAAACATCAAGCAGTACGCTGAGCGAAGCCCCATGGCGACGAAAGTGCAACTCGGTGTCCGCAATTCTGTCATATGCCGCCTGGGCTGCGTTAAAGTTGGTATTGATAAGCATAGAAAACCTCCAGATTGTAAGAAACGATCATTGATTGGGGTGCCATTCTGCGGCGTCATATTCGATCGTTCGGGGGAGGTGTTTCGGGTGATGATCGGTTCCTGTGGTTGAGGGCAGTGGATGCCCTTTTGGGTCTGTACTAATGAGATTGGCCAATGTGGAAAATTACGAAGGAGAAAATTGCTTCTCGGAAAAATTTTCTCGAATGTGTCGGTCACCTGCACTCCCGCGCATCCTCGGGAGTGCAGGCAGTCGTTCACACCAGGAGGTCTTCATCGACCTCGATCAGCCCTGCGTTCAACAACGCTTCGTTGAAAGTATCGGCCAGCAGGCAGATCTCCGGGACAATTGGATCATCCGGTTCGAGCAGGGCGAAACACGCGTCGTCACTCCAGTTTTCGTCATAAGCGTGTTCGAGGAAAAGCAGGGACCGCAGATCCATCAGGTTTTGGCGCAAGCTGCGTGCGATTGACCACTGTTCGGCGAACGCATTCCTGATCGCATTCATGAGCCGAGCGCCACGCCGACCGCCGAGAAGTACTGCGGCATGACCAAGCGCGTCCTCGTGTTCTGCAAAAAAAGTCCGCAGCGAGACTTCCGAATTTCGGCACTCTACAATTGTGCCGTTTGAGATGAGTTTGTCGTGATACATGTTGCCTCCTGATTGAAAAAAGCCGGATTTCGTTCCGGTGGTGTCAGGGTTTTTCGGAGGGTCATGCTCGCTCCTCGTAGCTATTTCCCGCGTCGTTCAGAACGTGCGAAAAAAGCAGTAAGAGGTGTCTTCTTTCGTCCTTTCGGTTAAGCTTGCTCTGCGCCCGTTTCTTCTAAAAAGAAGATTGGCTTAAAGGGATAAAGACGAAGGGATTTTTCAAAAAAACTTTGCGATACTGCCTAACTGCTTTAATTTCATCCCGTGAAATTTCCGCGCTTTGTTTAGCTTTTTCTGTTGGATTATTACGGCTTATGAGAAGAACAGAAAGTCACGAAGTCACCGCAGGTTATGGACGCGCGAGCGACCATAAGGAGCGTTTCTCTGGATAGCGCTTGACGCACAGCAGCGACATCGCAAAACCAGTGAAAAACAACTCTTCGGACTGAGACCCTGATGGTTGGTGCAGGCGCCAGCCCGATTAAAATGCTGAACCTGGTTGCCAATGTGTCGCTTAGAAAAACTGACTTCGGCATCAAGGGTTGCTAAGAGCAACAGATATGGCCCTGGGCCGATCGACATCAGGGGCCGAAGACGGGAGTTCGCTGTGGCTGGAATCTGTGCCCATCAACGGCGGAAGGTGAGGGCAACCACCCCGCTTCTGCCTTGAGATAAAAATCAGTTCTCCTTTATGCTGCCCCGAAGAGTGGGGGTCCAAGTATGGCACGTGGTAAAAATTCGAAAAACCATCACTGGTGGCCCGTTGGCCTACAAAGTTACTGGGCAGACAGAGCTGGAGATGTTTCATGGATCGAACCGAACGGAAAGATTGGAAAGAAGCGATCCGTTAACAGAAAGATTGGCTTCAAAATTCATGGCCACACCATCTTTCGCGGCACTGTTTGGGAAAGCAATTTTGAAGGTGAGTTTGACATAGACAACGAGGTCCATAAGATCATTCCCGCTCTTCAAGAAATGAAGCCGTTCGGAAGAACGCCAAAAGAATTTTTCACTCTCATCAAGATGCTTGGAAAAAAGAACAGATCACTTCGTGATATGTGCAAGTTCTATCATTTAGAAGAGGAGCTTCACCGAAACTTGCTTTTGCTTATGCATTCTTTGCTGATCCGCAGCCCTGGAAACCGTTCTCGGTATGAGGGATACCCTAAGATGATTGGCCTACCTCCCGATGAGGAAATTGGAAAAGCCAACATGGCCCAAAACTACCAGATCGCCAAGAAGCTCTGTCAGAAGGGGCTAATCTCGAACCAGTATTTTGTGCTGATGCACTCACCGTTAAAGAAGTTCATCTTTGGCGATGGAAGTTTAGACTGGCTCACAAGCGGTTTGGTAGCCAATAGGATCAACGGCAGAACTTTACTTCCCTTGACCCCGCATCTGTGCGTTTATTTCTGCACTCCAATGTCAATGCGATCCACTCCCAATTGTGCGTCTTTCAGAGTTGCTCCTTGGATTGTCGACTGGATTAACGACATTACTCAAATATACTCAAAGGATAGGATCTTTTTTCATGGGAAACCTCCAAAGATTGCTGATTCTTTCCGCCGACGACAATTCCTTGAACACGCCGAGAAGACCGACACACTTATTGAAAGGCTGGATGAGATTGTCGGCATAAAGAAAAGACGATACTTATTCCTTGGGCCAAGTCATTCTCTGTAACAATCAGAGCTTTCGGGCGGCAGGACTGGCAGCCGAGCGCTGCTGAGGTCCGAGAATGGGCCTTCCTACTCCACGGGCGGAGGTTCCGCTGTAGGCCGCAAGCTGCCGGATCTTAGGAAAATCCAGCCGTGCCATGTCGCGCGCAAGGTTATGATCTCAGTTGGCGCTATCCTACGCGCTCAGCAAACCGCCTAAGTCTTTGGTACTTTTACAATGCGGTGCGATTTTACGCGCTGCCCTTCACATTCGTCATCGGTCACTCTGAGCTACTCCCCATCTGTTGGACAGGATCTGGCGTAAATTAAGCTACTCTTTGCACCTGCTGATCGGGTTGGTTGATATCATGTCTCTGCCAATAGACCAGCGCCGGTGGCTTGCCGCCGANCTGGGATAAGTGTGTCCGGGGAAAGGGGAACTGCGCTCATCAGCTGATTTGTGCAACAGCGCCCTCTGCCGCGGGAAGTGGATAGTATTGATCAGTTGATCGGTCGGGTCGACCGGCTCAGCTCTGCAGGTGATAGAAAGGGGGCCAAGCGTACAATCGCGATTTGGCGGATTCTGCTTGAAGGTTCGCAAGAAGCAGCAATTGCCGACCTGGTTTCGGCCCTTGGAGTTTTCGATTCACCTCTTCCTCCATTATCTCCGTCCGAGTTGACTGAGGTTCAAGCTTCACTAGGCCAAGCTGCAATCAAACGCCAAATAACTCGTGGCGTATCACCGCTCGCTGGTAAGGGGACAGGTCTGCAAACTCGCTTTGCGTCAGATGATCCCTTCACACTGAGGCGGGCGTCGGCAGAATACGAAAGTTGGCATGAGCAGCCGTGCCCAGCTCCCGCAATGATGAATGATCGAGCGCGTCCAAATGATACGCCGATACGCAAGGAAGAGCGCGCGATAGGCGCATGGCTCAGGGCAATCTCGAGTTCGACCGATTTCGATGTGGGAGGTCGTGTCGACAAAGAGGACGGATACGGCTTCCAGACAATCTGGTACCACGGAGTTGGCGAGAGAGGGCGTGCAGGTGACAGCCCATTCTTGCTGCCGGGAGCGTCTCGGGACAACTGGATGACGGGGCATGTACCTTTCATTTACCGGCGTTCAGCAATTACCGCTCCTCCGCGCAAGGGCGTTTTCACTGATGATGGCGAGCGATCCGCCGAGGGTTCGAAATCCGCTCGCCCACTGCATTTTCTCGATCACGGGGGCGATTTGCATGACGCTTTGGTTCACGGTTACTCGACCGGCGTCATGGAACAATTTGGACTCACGAAGCCAGTTGTCCAGACGAGCGTGCGGTTTCCAGAAGGGCATCCAGCACGGGATATCGGTCCGATAGTAATAGCGACTGTCGTTAGTCTGGATCCCTTTCCCGACGAGCTTCTGCCACCACTTTGGTCGCCCGCTGCAAATGAGATCCTGGCGTCGGCACCGACTGAAGCTCAAAGGAAGTCGCTAACCGCCGACCGTCGGCATTTGCAGGTCCTGTTGCGTGCAATTCAGCGCAGGGTGCGGCTTGAAGTGAGCTACTCCCCATCTGTTGGACAGGATCTGGCGTAAATTAAGCTACTCTTTGCACCTGCTGATCGGGTTGGTTGATATCATGTCTCTGCCAATAGACCAGCGCCGGTGGCTTGCCGCCGAGGGCTGAGTGAGGACGCTGGTGGTTGTAGAAGGTCATCCATTTCCGGATGGCCGCTTTCGTCTCTGATCCGGTCTCCCAGGCATGCAGGTAGACGCATTCGTATTTCAGCGACCGCCACAGGCGTTCGACAAAGATGTTGTCGAGGAACCGGCCCTTGCCGTCCATCGAGATACGGACAGCTGACCGTCGCAGCCGGTCGGTCCAGGCGAAGGACGTGAACTGGCTGCCCTGATCCGTGTTCATGATCTCGGGCGGGCCGAACTTGTGGATGGCCTCGTTCAGCGCTTCGACGCAGAAGTCGGCCTCCAGGGTGTTCGAGATCCGCCAGGACAGAACCTTGCGCGTGTGCCAGTCCATGATCGCCACAAGGTATAGGAACCCGCGCCGCATGGGCAGGTAGGTGATGTCCGAGCACCAGACCTGGTTCGGACGATCCACGCGCAGCCCTCTCAGCAGGTAGGGATAGGTCTTGTGTCCTTTCGCCGGCCTGCTCGTGTTGGGCTTCTGGTAAATCGGCATCAGCCCCATGAGGCGCATTAGCCGGCGTATCCGCTTCTCGTTCACGAGATGCCCGTCATTGCGCAGGTGCCAGGTCATCTGGCGGACACCGAAGAACGGCGTCTCCAGGAACTGCTCGTCGATCTGCCGCATCAGGCCGAGGTTCTGTTCGGTCTCTCCCTTCGGCTCGTAGTAATAGGACGAGCGCGCGATCGACAGCAGCTTGCACTGCTGACCGATGGACAGCTGGGGATGGTCAGGCTCAATCATGCCGCGCCTCACTTCCCGCCCCAAGGCTTCAGCTTTCTTTCCAAAAAAGAGTTGGCCACCGCCAGCTCCCCGATCTTAGCGTGGAGCTCCTTCACCTGGTCCTCGTCAATCTCGGGCTTCTTGCGGCCCCCGCGTTCGAACACGCCTGATGCGCCTTCGAGCAATGCCCGTTTCCATTGATGGATCATCGTCGGATGCACCCCGAACCGGCTCGCCAGCTCGGCCGCGGTCTCCTCACCCTTCAGGGCCTCCAGCGCGACCTTCGCCTTGAACTCGGGCGCGTGCTGCTTGCGTTTCGACATCTCTGATCTCCTTCTCGTCGAAGATCAGCAGACTGCAAATCGTAGCTTACGTCACTGTCCGAATTTCGGGGGGTAGCTCA
>NZ_SMFP01000015.1 GCF_004348975.1 Antarcticimicrobium sediminis
TGGCCCGACGCGGCTGCGCTGTGTGATGGCTACACCGCATCGGGCCAGCTACCCCTGCGCAAAATAAAGGGGTCATTTTTGGGCGCCGATAGGGGGTCAGGATTGCATGCCGATTGACACTGATTGCTACGAGTGATCGAAAATCTATGCAGCATCTGATGTCCACGGCGGTAAAGCTACCCGCTCGATGCGTCCGCGCAGCGAACGTCCGGTATCCGCCGATTCTGTTGAAAAACTTTTTGCTGCATCTGCAAATTTCAGAAAAGTAGAAGATCGTTCCCTGAAATTCTGATTTACCCAATTTTGGACAGCTTCGCTGGGTGCAATCAGAATTTTGTTCTACCAAATTTGGAGCCAACGTGCTGAATGGGAGTTTTTCAACACAATCCGCCCGACCTGCGTGTTCTTCTTAGGATATTTGGTCTCGAGACATGGGGCCACTTCGGGCTGCCTACTGTCATCTCCCTCAGCACCCGGCCCCAACCCGGTGCTCCAAGATAGCGATGTCGGTGCCGCACCACCGCAAGGCGGCTCCAAGCCAAATTTTCTGGCACTGCGGTGCGAACGACTGGCACATCTGTTTCTGAAGCCAACTTTAGAATGCTGCGAGCGTAGTCTGGGCAAAGCTTCTGGCTTCAATCGGCGAGGACTACGTTCAATGGCCAACTGACCTCGTAGGTGGCTATAGCTTCGTCTTTGGCCAACGTCCGAACGATAGGCGGAATCCGTTCTGCCACCAGAACGCCGTAGAGCTGACCATGTGCAAATTTGTCCTGCCTGCCAAGTGCGAGCAAGTAGTCGACCACCTGATGGACGGCGGCAGCATTCGCTTCGGCCCGCTTCAACTCTATGATGAGCCAGTCACCATTCAGTCGGTCGCGAGCGAGAATGTCGATGCGCCGCGAAGTTAGACCTCCGTCTACCGGGTACTCATCCTGCACAACGTCGTAACGCGCACTCCAAGGCGTCTGATCCCAGTTTGTGAGTATCTGGCGCTGAATCACATATTCTGTCGTGAAACCTTCACCCTCATGCGCTTTGCGATTGAGGGTGAGAACAGAGTGATCGAAGCCGGACAGCGCCTCAAGTGTAGGAATTACATTATCTCGGGCAACAACGAGATGACCCGCGGTTTTGTTTCGCCCTTCAAAAGTGAAAGGAATGTCGGCTGCAACAAACTGCTCGTGATACTTTCCGTTGAATACCGCAGGTCCAAATTCCCCACTTTTCGCGCGAAAAGAGTCGATCGCCATGGACCATTGTCCACCGGATGTCGGTGAAAAAGCGAGATAGACGACGCCCCTCGTGTTGGGCCAGCGGGAGTTACGACGTGGATGATCGTCGCGGATCATGCAACCAAGGCCACTTGCGAGCGCGGCCTCAATCAAATTTTCGACAGGTTGAGTAAGGCGCCAGTTTCGAGCGATGTATGCCTCATCTTCCTGACGCACGAGCAATCCGCCTTCAACGTCCTCGATTATGATACTATTTTCGAAGTTTCGATGCGCCATGCCATTGCCCTGCTCTTTTTTTCAAATGCTAAAATTTCATACATCTGATTTTGGTCGAGTCAATCTACGACTGTAAGCAAGCATTTCTTAGGTTTCCGAAAACATCACTTTTTCCGTATCCTGTCAGTTCATGACGTGTATTGTTTCCTTGGAGCTGCAGATATTGTGGTCTGTTGGCTCAGGATTTCATACGGAAGATGCTTGGTGCCGCCCGCCTGCATCAGCTACGTTACCTCCGAGTACGGAGCTTGGTCACTGCATATTTTTTTGGTTCAACCCTACCGTCACCTCACCACAGCCCGCAGTTTCGGAGGAAAAACAACTCCTCCCTGAACTTACTCCCCCCCGCCTGCGCGGAGGGGAGATGGTGCGAAAACACGTTCACTTAGGTCCATGCGCCCGGTTCATTCTGGTCGTCCAGCAACGCATAGTCCGCGAAGGTCGTTGCCACCGCCTGCCGATATCGATCCCGTTCGTCGGCCTCGCTCGCTGCGACATGGGCACTCAAGGCCACGTCCTTCGGCGGCATATCGATGTGATCCACCCCGAGATCCCCATCAAGGGCACTGTCACCGACACTCGGCTGGTCGGAAACACAGCCTGTCGATGCGCCCCCATCGTTGACCATGGCGCCGGTGGCGACCACAGCGCCTTCGTTCGCCACGGCAATGATTTCGCCAGTCTCCTCGTCCATTGCTTCGGTGACAAGAACTGTGGCCGCCTTGGCTGCATCATCGCCACCGGTGGCTCGATCGGCTTGCGTACCCGCCTCTGAAGCCGCGGGATGAGGCAGTCCGAGGAAAGACGAACCTCGGACATCAGCCGATTTGTGCGACGGAGCCGCACCTGATGGGATATCGTGCTGCGTTTTTATTTGAACCGGGCAATGAGACTTTCGTGTCGATCGCTGCGGATGGGTCAGTGCCCTGCCAATACACCTGTCAGGCAACGACCGACTTTTTTAACCTGTTCCACCGATCTGGCAAACTCAAGACACAGGTATTCACGATCCCTTGTCTGAAAGCTCTCATCTCTGGACTTTCACACTGTTTGTTCTGCTAAGTGAGGCAAGGCAATATGGGGGATTGTGATGCCCACTGCTGGGGCGAAAGAAGCGGCTCTTGTTCAACGACTTGCGGCCGGCGACAGAGCCGCATTCGAACAGGTTTACCACCGGCACAATACATCCCTGGTCCGTGTCGCGACCGGCGTCGTTCGGAACCGCGCGACGGCTGAAGAGGTGGCCCAGGAAACCTGGGTTGCGGTTCTAAAGAGCATTTCTGGCTTTGAAGGGCGGTCTTCGCTGGCAAGCTGGATCTTCTCGATCCTGATCAACAAGGCCCGAAGCCGCGCCAAGCGCGAGGGGCGCATCGTCTCGTTTGATGGCGCGGGCGAGGACGACAATCTGGCGGCCGCCTTTGATGGCCGGGGGCGCTGGAAAAACATGCCCGAGCTTTGGGAGACCCTGACCCCCGAACGCATTCTGGCGGGGCGGAGCGTGATGGCGCATGTGAATGCTGCCATCGAAGCCTTGCCACCAGGCCAGCGGTCCGTGATCATTCTGCGCGCGCAACAGGGGCTGGACGCTGATGACGTCTGCGCCATCCTTGGCATCAGCGAGGGCAACATGCGGGTCCTGCTGCACCGGGCACGTCTGGCGGTTCGGACTGCCCTCGACGGGCTGATGTGACGTGGGGCCTTGCATGTCACCGGACCTGAAATCTTTCTCGGACAGGTGTAACGCGACCCGGTTCCGTTTGTCCTGTTCGTGTGAGGCACGTGAAAAGGACACCGCCAGATGTTGAGCTGCCAAGACGTTGCAACCCGCGCCAGCGCCCTGATCGACGGGGAGCTGGGCACGTGGCAAACCCTCCAGATGCGCCTGCATCTTGCGATGTGCAAAGGGTGCCACCGATTCATCGGCCAAATGCAGACAACCCGCGATCTGACCGAGAGCCTGCCGGCAGCCGATGCGCAGGACGAGGACAACGAGGACCGCATCAGCGCAATCCTGTCCCAGCTTTACGAAGAAAAGCCAGACAGCGGCTGAGGCCCCCGCGACAGGATGCATCGATGTACCAGATCACAGCCGGACCTGTTGCGACGCTCGTTCTGGCGACCATGATGCAGGCAAAGGGGCACGGGCGCGCGCGCCATTGATTACGGGAGCATGTCGATACCGAAGACCCAGACGGTCATGGGCACCGGCATCACTGCCAGCGCAACGGTCAGGGCCACTGCGGCTGGTTTGAAGAGACGGCTAAGGCCGGTCAGGAACAGGATGCCGCCGCCGCCGCCGATCACCGCATTGCCCGGCAGATTGATGACAACCGCCACGAAGAGATAGCGATAGCGGGAAATCAGCGGGCGCAGCCATTTCGGCGCATTGTCGCGCAGCAGCATGACCCGTTCCTCCCGGTCGAGCGGGTGGACATGTTCCAGCAAGGCGCAGGCGCGGCGCATGTGCAGATCGGCCAGGATCCGGTGCAGGCGCGCATAGGGCACCCATTCGCCAGCCCCGTAGGCGAACAGCAGCCCGGCGATCGTGGCCAGATAGAGCCAAGGGGCGATCCATGCCCCCTCGACCGCGAGTATCATCAGGCCGATCTCGATCCCCGGCACGAACGGAACGGCGATCAGAAGCGCGTAGATCAACATCAGCGCGACCAACATGCTGACCTGCGCGCCGGGATGGATGTCCTCTGCGCGTGCGGAAAACCAAGCGATCAGCAGATGGGCGCCATAGGCCAGAATCAGTAAAAGGATCAGGCGCAGGACGACCCGGAAGACCCGGACGGTGGCGGTCCCCTGTGGGGCTTGGGGAAACTCATCCATGCCTTCCCCAATGGAAACGGCCGACAGCGGCGATGGCCCCTCGGCTGGGCTGGCTTTGACGCTCCATGACGATGACGCTCCTATGTTCGACGATGGTGAAAGACCCCGCGCCCCGGGCGACATTGCCAAGGCAAGACACAGCCACGGCCAGCCGAAATTGCGATAGCGCGACCGGACCCGGGCACAGGGCAGAGTGCGTCATGGAAGACTCCCTTTCCACAACAAGTGTCTGACAAGTTCATGGGAAGTAAAGAGAAAGCCCCCGGTATCCCGGAAATGTGAGCGCAGTTGATCCGGTTTCCGGGTGCGACCCGATCCTCACGAAATGGTGTAGACCTGCGGTGAAACACCCGGCGCCCTCGCATGTCACCTGAAGCAGACAACGGGAGGATACCAAATGAAACGTTCACTGATTTCCGCCGCACTGGTGCTGTCGCTGGGTGGCACAGCCGGCCTCGCGCAGGATATGCCCTTTGGCTCAAAGGCGGACAGGGGCTATGCCGCACAGATCTGGGCCTACTTGCAGGAGAGCAAATTGGCCGGGCCGGACATGATCCGCACCACCCCTTACGAGGGAACCGACCCCCATGGCATGATGCTGGAAACCTTCTATACCACGGCCACGATCAACGGGCATGAGGGCGACCTGATCGTGAAGCGCAACTTCGGTCCTGTCGGCGTGACCGAGGATGAGGTTCTGCGCGACCCGGAGACCCATTTGGCCGCCTATACCATCATGTTCCGTCGAGAGGCGGGCTATGATCCCGAGGACGGGGACTGGTTCTGGGTCAAATACCTGCCTGATGGATCGCTGGACGAGACGCCCAACGGCATGGCAATGGCCGGACAGGTGGCCAAGGGCATGGACGAGGGCTGCATCGCCTGCCACCAAGGGGCCGGTGACGACATGGTGTTCACTTCTGACCACCTGGCCAATTAGGCCGGAGTGAGCCAGCCGCGCCGGGATCCCATCACATCCCCCCTGCCCTTGTCCCTGCTCATGGGCGGAACTCTTGGGATCTCGGCGCATCAGGCTGGGCCAAGCACCGCGCCAAGTGTAACATTCCACCGCGCCCGGAGTCGTCCTCACACGGCCAAGACCTGCCCAACGGAGGTGCCCGATGCCCGTCACACTACGAAATCGCTGCGATTCTCTCCTGCACGGGATCGGTCGACGTCTGGCCGGTTACCTGAACCGCCCGAGCCTCGGCTATACGCCCTTCACGCCCTCGGATTTCGATACCCTGTGTCGCACGCTGCGCCCCGGCGACGTTCTTCTGGTCGAGGGGCAGGAGCGGATTTCCAACGCCATCAAGTATTTGACCCAATCCACCTGGTCACATGCCGCGATGTATGTAGGAGACAGCCTGCCCGCAGCACCGGGGGCCGCCGAACCTCACCGGCTGATCGAAGTCAATCTGGGGGAAGGCTGCGTATCGGCGCCGCTGTCAAAATACGCGCGCTTCAATACACGGATCTGTCGTCCCGTCGGCCTGACGCCCAAGGAATGCCGGGCCGTGGCCGATTTCATGGCCGTGCGCGTTGGCCTGAAATACGATCTGCGCAACGTCTTCGATCTGTTGCGCTATTTTTTTCCGACGCCGCCGGTTCCGGTGCGCTGGCGCAGGCGCATGCTGGCCTTCGGATCAGGCGACCCGACGCGGGCGATCTGTTCGTCACTGATCGCACGGGCGTTTCAGTCGGTCCGGTATCCGATCCTGCCTGATGCACGAATGGTGAAGGCGCGAAGCGGATCCAAGTTTGCACGGCGGGAAATCCTGCACATCCGCCATCACTCCCTGTTCGCGCCACGCGATTTTGATCTGTCGCCGTATTTCCAGATCATAAAGCCGCATCTGGCCGAAGGTTTCGATCCACATCTGCTGGAATGGTCCGCCGACCATGCGCCAGAACCCGAGCAGATGGGCGTATCAGCGGCGTAGCGCGCGGATCACCGCCCAGAACGGATGACGCACAGTTGCGTCCGCTGGCCGGCGGAGTGGCCACCAGCCCAACATCTCGCTCAAAATACCACCGGGACCTCGAGCGTGTGTTGTCGCGCCGGGGATTGATCTTCGGATCGGTCAATCTGTCAGGCTTGCCCCAACGCACACCGGCCAGAGACTTTGGGATCATGCTAATGAAACGTTTGTTCCGCAAAGCGACCATCCTTTGAAGACGACGCATCGCGATGCATTACAATCGAATTTCGGTGAGGCTGCGGCGCGCTTGCGGATGGCCATGTGCCAGCCGCCGTTCATAGCGCGTGTTTTGCGCAGCCGCAGCGAACGCCGGGTTCGACGGGCCGCGCCGCAGCATCAGGAAGGACCGCCTGAGCGTCAACTCAGGGCTGACCTTGACTGACATCCTTCGCGTGAGATGGCTTACAGTTTGGCCTCAAAGATGAACTATTGCCAACTCCCAGCTTTATCTGCCTCCGCCGTCCGAGCGAGACTATGCTGGAGCTTCTTGTTTGCCAGCCATATACGACGGAACGCTCACAGCAGGACATGCTGGCCGTGCCCCGCCACGCGATCACGAGAAGGCCCAACCATGGCAGCCGATACACAAGACACCACGATGCGGATCTCGCAGCAGCGTTTCAAACTCCGGGTCTGGATAACATCCCGGCTTTGGGCGCAGGTCATGCTTGGAATGGTCCTGGGATTTGGCCTTGGCTTGCTGCTGAGCGAGTCCGCCGGACTTATCCTCCCCGAAACAGCCGAGGTTGTCGGGCATTGGTTAGCGCTGCCGGGGCGCATATTCTTGGCCTTGATCGCCATGGTGCTGGTGCCGCTGATCTTTTCTTCAATTGTTAAAGGGCTTTCCGGGGCCGGGTCTGGCGACGAATTACGCTCGGTTGGACTGCGGCTTGCCGCTTTCATCCTTGCGACCACGACAGTGGCCGCAACAATCGGTGTGGCGCTTGCTCAGTGGCTGCGGCCCGGCGTGGGGCTCGCCGGGTTTTCGCAGGGGCCTTCCGCGCCAAGCTTGCCGTCCCAGACCGGTGACATACCCGATTTGCCGGCACCGGCCCCCCAAGTATCTGTGCCGGATATGATCGTCCAGATTCTTCCGACGAACCCCACGGCCTCGATCGTGCAGGGTGATATGTTGGCTATTGTTGTTCTGGCCCTGCTGGTTGGCGTCTCGGTCACGCAGCTTCAGCCCGGTCGCGCGCAGCCCTTTTTGGCCTTGATGGACGCGTTGCTGTCGATCTCGATGAACATCGTGAAATGGGCCATGTTTCTCGCGCCTTTCGCGGTTTTTGGCCTGATGGCGCAGCTTGTGATGCGGATGGGATTTGAGACCATGATCGGCATTTCGGGGTATGTCGGAACCGTGCTGCTGGGGCTTGCGGTGCTGTTGTGCCTTTACCTTCTGATCGCGATCCTCTTTGCCCGGATCACGCCACTGCGCTTCGTGCAAGCGGCCGGTAGCAACCTGTTGCTGGCCTTCTCGACATCAAGCTCGTCGGCGGTGATGCCGGTGACAATCCAATCGGCGCGAGAGCTTGGCGTGCCCGAGAACATTGCCAATCTGGTCGTGCCATTGGGGGCGACGATGAACATGGCCGGAACCGCCTTGTATCAGGCGGTGGCCATTCTGTTTCTTGCGCAGCTCGCTGCTGTGGAGCTGACTTCGGTTCAGATCGCTGTGGTTGTCGGCACGCTTGTCGCCTCCAGCATTGGCGCGCCCGGCACGCCGGGGGTCAGCATCGCCATTCTGGTCAGCGTCGCCACAAACATGGGCATTCCCGTCGCGGGCATGGTGATCATTCTCGGCGTTGACCGGTTGCTCGACATGTGCCGGACGGCGGTCAACGTCACAGGTGATCTGGTGGCTGCGGTGCTGTTGCGCTCGGTCGGACGTGATCCCGCCCAATCCGCGTGACGTCAGGTTGCGAAGAAGGCTTGATCCGTCGGCCTATCGAAGAGCTATTACTCCTGTCCACGCGCTCTGAAGCTGTTGGGCGATCAGGCCATGCGACTGCCGGATTCATGACCGTTAAAGTTGTCGGTAAAGGTGTCGGCGACCCGACGATTGAGGTGGCCGAGTGCTTCATGAAGCGCGACTGCCACGATAACGAGCCGCAGCGCACCATATTGATGTTGCGTTGAATGCTTGCATTGGGCCGTTCGTGTACTTTGACACGTTGGGCGGTTTCCCGACTTGCGGCGGAGCAGCATCGCATCTGCAGCATCGAGCTAGAGCGGCCATTCATCCAACACGACCACGGGCGTGGGTTCATTCGTAGCCATGAGGCATGGAACTTTGGCTGGCGCAGAACTCCAAGACCTTCGCAGGCTGCGCGGACTATCGCGGACAACCCTCGCTGCTCTGGCCAGGGTGCATCCTCACACCATCCGATATTGGGAACGCAAGGCAACGGTTGACCTTCGCGGATACGCCCCCGACCGGATATTGCGGGCGCTGGGCTTGGCCGGGCAATCGAGGCGCGGAACCTATCCTGGCCCCCGGTTCTCGGGGTTTTTTGCGTCTATAACACGCGCGCGGGATGGGGGCTTAGTCCAAACGGATTTACCGGCAGTCACAACGCGAACAAACTGGCGGTGCGGCGCGCGGACGCGAAAGGGAACGCCATGCCGGGCAAAGGCGCTACCGGGCAAGACGCGGTGCAGATTTCACGGCGGGCTTTCGACCGGCCCCAAGACCCGCGAAGGCCGGGACCGCATAGCCGAGGCGCAGCGGCGACGCTGGGCGCGCTGGCGGGTAGAACAGAGACGACCTGAGAAAACCTGAAATTCCAATACCACATATTGCTTTCCGACCCCTTTTCGTTTGACGTGCGTTGGTTCCTCGCGATGCTATGTGCGGTGACCAATGAAAGGGATAGTATGTCAAAGAATTTTGGGTTCGAGATCGATCTTCATGGTGCCCGAGTTGTTGTCGAGCGCGAACCGCTGCACTCGGCCTGTTCTACTGACAGCCAGATTGACCATGACATAAGCGCGCTCAAGTCCGAGTTGGACCGCTTGGCCGTCAAGATGAAAAAGGCCGTTCGGGAACAAGCCAACAAACCCTTATTTGATGGCGGCAGAGATGTTTGAGAAGGCCGCGAACCCATAGCCAAGGCGCAACGGCGGCGCTGAGCGCGCTGACGAGTGGACGGCTAACGACCGGACAAAACCTACTAGGCCATTGGTTCGCCGTCCTTGCTTCAACCGAATATCGACAAACCCTTGGTTTGGGGGGGGGCGGGTGCCATTTCTGACACCTTCATAACGGCGGAACCGACTGCCCCGGCATCCGCGCGCATCCGCAATTCAGAAATTTAGGCATGAAGTACATGCCTCAACCTACCGTTCGCCCCATGCACCTTGCGCCCCCAAGCGCAAAATAGTTGGCAGGTATTTTGGCGGGTGCAGGCAGGCTTTCGCCAAATTTCAAAATGATTTCAGAGGGTAATGGCGGACAGTGAGGGATTCGAACCCTCGAGACGGTCTCCCGCCTACACACTTTCCAGGCGTGCGCCTTCGACCACTCGGCCAACTGTCCATGCGGCGGTTATGTGCAGGATCATAGCCACCGATGCAAGCCGGAATTCACCTATTCTTGCACTAATCGCAGACCCGGTGAATTTGGGGGCTATTTTTCTGATCCCGCCTCATCGCAGGGATCCGGCCTGGCCACCTAACCGCACCTTGATGTCAGAAGGTTTCAGGCGCAGCCTCCCACGGCCACGGCAGGCCACTCCACGCCGATGCCCTTACCGGACCCGCACCCCTGCCTGCGGGAGACAGGGGCGCGCTTACAGACAAACAGCTGTCAGGTCTCAGCCATCCACGTCGTGGTCTTGGCGAGGGGCGCCCGGGGCGCCGTTGCCCGTATCCACCGGACCCTTGTCGCCCGGGCGCAGCACCTCGGGGTTGCGCAACCAGATGTCGCGCTGTGCGAACGGGATCTCGATCCCCGCCTCGGCAAACCGTTTGGCAATCTCGTGGTTCATGTCGGATTTCACCGACAGCATCCAGTTCACGTCGCGCAGAATCGCCCGGATCTCGAAATCCAGCGAATCTGCCCCGAACCCGCGGAACACAACATTCGGAGCCGGATTGGCCAGAACCATCGGGTGCGCATTGGCGATCTCGCGCAGGATCGTTTCAACCCTGCGCGTATCGGTGCCATAGGCCACGCCCACCGGCACGATCGCCCGGCCCACAGTGTTGCCACGGGTATAGTTGGTGACCATCCCGCTCACCAGATCGGCGTTGGGGACGATCACATCGGTCCGATCAAAGGTCTCGATCCGGGTCGAGCGCACCGAAATGTCGCGCACATAGCCCATCTGCCCGTTGACCTCGATCCAGTCGCCCTCGGAAATCGGCCGCTCGATCAGCAGGATGATGCCCGAAACGAAATTCGACACGATGTTCTGCAAACCAAAGCCGATCCCGACCGACAGCGCCCCCGCCACGATGGCCAGCGAACTGAGATCAATCCCGGCAGAGGTGATCGCCACCAACGCCGAAAGCAGGATACCGACATAGCCGGTGCCGCTAACCACCGCGTTCTGCCCGCCCGCATCCAGACCGGTGCGCGGCAAAAGGCTGCTCGACAGCGCGCCCTGAAACGCCCGCGTGGCAGCATACCCGATGCCAAAGATCGCAGCAAAAGTCAGGAAATCTGTCGGCGAGATATTGGTATCGCCGACGTTGAACCCAGCCAGGAATCGCGCCCAAAGCTCGGTCATGTCGGCCACCCGCGCGCCCCAGATCAGCGCCAGCACCGGCAATGCCAGCACCGACAGGGCAAAGCCCGCCAGCACCGGCACGATCGAAACCTCGACCGCCTCTCCCACCCCCGAGATCCAAGCATAGACGTCGGACACAAAGCGCTGCAGCACCAGCACCACGCAAAGCACCGCAAGCGTCAACATCGCGGGAAAGACAATTGCCTCAGCCAATATCTGATACCCGGCCGCCGCCAGCAGCGGCGCGGCCCCGGCCACCACCAGCGACAGCCCCCGCAGCGCCGGCGCCATCCGGCGCATGCCAGCGGGCATCGCCTCGGAGTCCGGATCCTCGATCAGGATGATCCGACGCAGCCGCATCAACACCACGGACGCCGCCAGAATGACCGGAAAGACCAGCACCGCGCGCGAGGCTTCGCTGATGGTCTGCACCGTCTCGATCAAGGCAATGGTGCGGTACAGCACCAGCAGCAGCGCCACATAGAGCAGATTGCGCCGTGCCGCCGCCCGCGCCGACGCGGGGAGCGGGATCTGCGCATCCTGATCCCGTTTGGAATACAGCCGGTCGCCCAGCCACAGGAACCCAAGGATGATCATCCCCCAGAGCGGCAGTTCGTTCAGGAACAAGGTGCCGCGCAGCCCGATCGCCTCAGAGGCGTTCACCGCCCGCGTGATCAGGTACAGTCCGACCAGCGGCATCCCGATCCGCCCCAGCGACACGATAAAGCGCCACACGCCGGTCCCGCGCCTGCCCAGGCCGCGCAGATAGCCGCCGGCCCGCTCGGCCCAGGTCCGACCGCGCGCCAGCAGGATCAGCCCCGCGATGGTGAACAGCAAGATCAGCGGCGCGTTGTCGCGCAACCGGTTCAGATCGCGTGCCGCGCGCCAACTGCTCACTGTTTCGTTGCTGATGTCGCGCAGCAGAACCGTCAGATCCCGTAACGCCGTGGTCCAGCCGGCCGGGTTCAAAGGGGTCTCGCCCCGCGACAACAACTGCCGGGTCTGCCGCTCGCGGACGATCCGGTCCAGCTCGGAAATCAGCCCGTCAGCACGGCTATAGGCCTCCTGCGCCACCACGGCGGGCACTTGCAGATCGCGCAACTGCACGGTCAATCGGTCACGCAGGGCAGCGATATCCGCCGGTTCCGCCACCCCGTCAGCGGGGGCCTCTCCCAACGCGGAAAGTTGCGATTTCAGCGTCCCGATCCGCGACGAATTGTGATCGCGCGAGTCCAGAAAGGTCTGGCGGTAGGTCACCAACTGCGCGCGCAATTCCTCCAGCGCCGCGTTCGAGGCCCGGTTGGCGTCAATCGCGTCCTCGGCCCGCTGCGCCGTCTCCAACCAGGCGGTGTAATAGGGATCCTGATTGAGCGGCGCAGTAAGCGTCTTTTCAACGGCGGGGGCCTGCGGGGAGTCGGCGGCGGCCACCGTTTCCTGTTCCGCAGTCCCCTGCGCCACAGTCCCTTGCGCCAGCGCCCCGGCACCGGGCAACGCCAGCAAAACCGCCAGCAGCAGCGCTGTGACAGGCCCCGTGACGGGCCCCGTGACCGCCCCTGCGATCCGCCCTGACACCCGGCGCGGGTGCCCTGCCCGCCAGCCCGCCATCACAGGTCTTCGAACACGCCCGGGATGCTCGCCGGCGCGGCGGTCATCCAATCAGGCACGGGCAGGTTTTTCTCTTTCAGAAAGTCGGGGTTGAACAACTTGGACTGGTAGCGCGAGCCATAATCGCACAGCACCGTCACGATGGTATGCCCCGGCCCCATCTCTTTGGCCATGCGCACCGCACCGGCCACATTGATCCCCGAAGATCCGCCCAACACCAACCCCTCGTCATGCAACAGGTCAAAGATATACGGCAGTGCCTCCGCGTCCGGCACCAGATAAGCATGATCGGGCTTGAACCCCTTGAGGTTCTCAGTGATCCGCACCTGCCCGATCCCCTCGGCGATGGAGCCGCCATCGCTGACCGTCAAATCTCCGCTGGTGTAATAGGAATACAGCGCTGCGCCCAACGGATCGGCAAGCCCGATCTTCACGCCCTTGGGCTGCAACGCCTCGGCCACCCCCGCCAGCGTCCCGCCGGAGCCCACCGCGCAGATGAACCCGTCGACCTTGCCGCCGGTCTGCTCCCAGATCTCGGGGCCGGTGGTTTCCACGTGGGCCTGCTTGTTGGCCACATTGTCGAATTGATTGGCCCAGATCGCGCCATTGGGTTCGGTCCGGGCCAATTCCTTGGCCAGCCGCTCGGAATAGCGCACGAAATTATTCGGGTTGCGATAGGGCGCGGCGGGCACCTGCACCAATTCGGCCCCGGCCAGCCGCAGCATGTCCTTCTTTTCCTGACTTTGGGTCTCGGGGATCACGATCACCGTCTTGAACCCCATCGATGCCCCGACCAGCGCCAGCCCGATGCCGGTATTGCCCGCAGTGCCTTCGACAATGGTGCCGCCCGGCTTCAACGCGCCCCGCGCCACCGCGTCGCGGATGATATAAAGCGCCGCGCGATCCTTGACCGACTGGCCCGGATTCAGGAATTCGGCCTTGCCGAGAATCTCACAGCCGGTCTCTTCGCTCGCCTTGCGCAGCCGGATCAGCGGCGTGTTTCCAATGGCCTCGGCCAGATCCCGTGCGATGCCCATCCTGTCTCTCCATAAACTGGTTCAATATCGATGTAGCGCCGCCCCGGAGCAACCTCAAGCGCGGGCAAAGCCGGTGCATGAAATGCGGAACGCTGTTCCGCCCCGGAAACGCCCGCGCCGACACCATTGCATCGGCGGGCAGGATCGCGAAACGCCCGGCCTACCCTCGCAGCCTGTCGCGGTGCCGCGCCAGCCACAGCGCCGTGACAATCAAGGGCATGTCACGATAGCGATGGGTGTCGACCCCCTCCATCAGCGCGTCGAAACTCAAAACCGCGCTGCGGATATCCTCACCCTCGGAATCCAGCCCTCCGATCTCAGCGACTCGCGTCAGATCGGCAATCCCGACATAAAGATGCACATACTCGCCCGAAGCGCCGGTGCTGGAATAGGCCTCGCCCGCCTTTTCCAACCGGGCGAGCGTCAGCCCTGCCTCTTCCTCGGCCTCGCGCAGCGCAGTGCTGTCGGGCGTTTCGCCCGGATCGACCAGCCCCGCCACCGGTTCCCAGACCCAAGGCGCGCGATCACCGCTCAGATAGACCGGCGCGCGGAACTGCTCGACCAGCAACACCACATCGCGCACCGGATCATAGGGCAGCACGACCGCGGCCTCGCCGACCATCAGCGCGCTGCGGTTCAGCACCGGGCTCATCTCGCCGTCATAGCGGCGGAACTGCAGGTCGGCCTCTTCAATCCCGTGGAAATTCATATGGGTGAACGCATGGGTCCTGAGGACGACATCGCGGTCGACATCGCGATCAGGGTCCGCCGGACGCGCTTGCGCGGCCACCCAAGACGCCGCCCGCCGCCGGATCGAGGGGAACCGCGCGGCGATCTCTTCGGCGCTCAGACGTCCGTGATAGGCCATCACCTCCTGCGCTGCCCGGCAGGAAATCGCGCCCCAGCGCGCCGCCCAGTCCTCCAACACCCAAGGCGCGCCAATCTCCCACAGGCCGGGATCGGGAAAGAACACCTCGCCCGCGCCATACTCCCCATTTTGGAGCGAAACCTGTACAACTTCTCGCCGATAGCCAAAGCCGCCCTCGTAAAACGACAGCCGCCCGATATCTTGCTCGGTGAGCCCGCTCACCAGCAGCCCCGGCGCGGCGGCCCCATCAGCCGGGACAATCATCGGAAAAATCTCGCCCTTGGCCCAATGCACGGCATGGCCCGGCAACTCCGCCGCGCGGGCGTTCAGCCGGTCAGGGCGACACCCCAGCACGATCCCCAACAGCGGCAGATGCCGCAATGTGCCATAGAAGAACAGATCAGCCAAATCTAGAATCACCTTATATGTCAGATATTTATCGCCACGTCTTACTGGCGTATCCGGTCACGAATCCCGACAGGATTGCACCGACCACCAACGTCACGATGATCCCGGGCGCAAGCAGAACCTGCGCATATTCGGCTGACAACTCGATGATCCCGTAGAGGGCGTCCAAAGGACCATGATAGCGATGGTTCATCGCTTGGCGAAACATCTCGTACCCACCCTGTACGACAAGCCCCCAAAAAACCAGAACAGCGACCCCCGCGATCCCGTTGTTCATCGCCCCGGGAAAGCTGCTCTTGCGGTTTCGCCCCATCACCACCCAGCCACAGACCACACCCAATCCGATGTTCAAAGGCACGAAAATGCCGAAATTCGTGCTCTCAGGCATGCGTGCCATGATCTGATAGGACACCGTGAACGCCAGTAGCGCAAGGCAGCAAGCGGCGACGAGTCGGGCGGCAGTGGGCATCGGCGGGCTCTCCTAAGCAGGGTGTGCGGGGTGTGGCAGGGTGTCGGGAGCACCGCCTTGGCACGCCCGGCAGATCAACAAATCGCGCACAACATCATGAACAGTCTTTATCATACTGTTAAGTCTTTACTTTTCCGAAGATCGGATTTCACAAAAGGAGAAAGGACAGGGGCGGGACAACCTCCGAAACCTGCTTCGACCACGCTGCGGCGCGCAAGGGCCTGTTCTTTGCGTTTCAGATGGAAGTTCATGTATCTTCACTTCTTATCAGTCACTTGAACGTCACTTCTCCGGCGTCACGTTACTTCTCCACAGGACGGCGCATTTCGGTGTCAACCTTTACCCTATGATCCGCGTCGGGATCCCTGCAGGTTGCGCACCAGTTGAATCAAAAGGTTAGGCCGGGTTTCGCCTATGGGCAAGTCATGTCTTGCCGTCGTGGGCCCCCGCGACGCTTCGGTTCTGATAGGCTTCCAGCGCGAGGCGTCGCCCTTCCTGCGCGCTGACGATGGGGGCAGGATACGGATCACCGGGTGCAAGGCCCCAGCACAGCGGGATCGCCCGAAAGTAATCGAGCGCTGTATCAGGCGGGCTTACCTGCCCCTCGGCGATCCAGGCGCGGCGATAGCTGCCATCTCGGTCGAATTTCGCAAGCTGGCTTTCGGGATTGAACACCCGGAAATAGGGCGTCGCATCGGGGCCACTTCCGGCGCTCCACTGCCAGCCCATGGCATTGCTCGCCGGATCCCAATCGGTCAGATGCTCGGCAAACCAATCCATGCCGATGCGCCAATGGGTCATCAGATGTTTGGTCAGATAGCTGGCCACGATCATCCGGCCGCGATTGTGCATCCGGCCGGTCACATACATCTCGCGCATCGCAGCATCGACAAAGGGCATCCCGGTCCGCCCGCGCGTCCAGGCTATCACGCGCGGATCGCTCCTGTCAGTGTTCCAGGGAAAGTCGTCCCACTCGGACCGCCAGTTCCCGGTCAGGATTTGCGGGCTGTGATACATCAGGTGATAGGCGAATTCGCGCCAGACCAATTCCTTGAAAAAGGTCTCGGCCCCCGCACCGCCCCTCTCACGGGCGGCAAAGGCCGCGTGCCAGCAGCGCTGCGGCGCGATCTCGCCCAGCGCCAGATACTCCGACAGGCCCGAAGTGCCCTCGACCCCCGGGATATCGCGCCGCTGCTCATAGCGGGCGATCCCCTCGTCTATGAACCGCGCCAACCGATCCTGCGCCGCCGCCTCGCCAGGCGCGCTATGGGCGGCCAAAACCGCCGCGCCCCGCCGCATCGCCGTGCCCAGCGCCCAGTCCTGCAACCGATCGCTCACCGGCCATGCTTCAGGTGCACAAATGCGTCCGGGCGCGGGGAGTGGCGGCGCCACATCGCGGCCGCGCACCGTTTTCCACATCGGGGTAAAGACGCGATAAGGCCCGCCGGTCCCGGTTTGCACTGTCCATGGCTCGAACAACAAGGACCCGGGAAAAGAGCGCGCGTCGATCCCCTGCGCCTTGAGCGCGCTCTTGATTGCACCGTCCCGCTCCCGCGAGATCGGATCATAGGCCCGGGTCCAATGCACCGCGCCGGCACCACTCTCGGCGATCAGCGCCTGTAGAACCTCCTGCGCGGGCCCCCGCCGCAGGATCAACCGGCTGCCCCGATCCGCAAGCGTGCGGGCAAAGACCTCCAGCCCCTGCCCCAGCCGCCATTGCGCCGCCGCGCCCAGCGCCGCGACCTGATCATCCAGAATGAACACGGGGATCACCGGGCGGCCACCGGCGCAGGCCGCTGTCAGCGCCGGGTGATCCGTCAGACGCAGATCGCGCCGCAGCCACAAGATCACAGGTCTGTCGTCACTGCGCATCATGTCCTATCCCCCGTTCCGACCAGTCACAGGGGGGTATATAGGCCGCCGCAAGCGCCCGTCACAAAACCTTGTCGAGTGCGCCGAGCAACTGGTCGATCTCGGCGCGGCTGGTGTAGTGGGTGAAGCTCAGCCGCAGCACCCCCTGCCCGACATCCACCCCCAGCGCGCCCAGCGCCCGAACCGCATAGAAATCACCGCCACCGGCCATGACGCCGTGTTGTGCCAGCGCCGCCGCCACCGGTTCCGCCGCGCCGTTCAGCGCCAGCGCCACGGTGGGCGCGCGCCCATTGGCCTCCGATGGGCCGATCAGGCGCAGATCGTTGCGATCCTTGACCGCGTCCAGCAGTGGCTGCAACAGCGCCGCCTCGTGCCGCCGGATCAAGCCGTTGACAAAACCCGCCCGCGCGGTCGCCCCCGTGGCCGGGCCGCCATGATGCTCGCACAGCGCGTCATAGTAATCCGCCATCCCGGCGCTGGCGGCGATCTGGGCATGATCCGGCCCCGCCGGGGTAAAGCGCTTATACAGCGTGTCGGCGTTGAAATAATGCGCCTGGTTCGGCAACAGTTCGCCCAGTGGGCGACGGATCACCATCATCCCCTGATGCGGGCCAAAGGTCTTGTAGGCCGAGAACAGATAGATATCCGGCCCCAACGCCCCCACATCGGGAAACCCATGCGGCGCATAGGACACCCCATCGACACAGACAAAGGCACCGGCGGCATGGGCCATCGCGGTGATCTCGGTCACCGGGTTGATCTCTCCCACCACGTTGGAGCAATGCGGGAAACAGACTAGGCGCACGTTCTCGTCCAGCAGCGCCTCCAGATCCTCGGGGTTCAGGTGTCCGGTCACCGGGTCGATCTGCCATTCGCGCACCTCGATCCCCTCATCGGCCAGCCGCCGCCAAGGGCCAGAGTTGGCCTCGTGGTCCTGATTGGTCACCACGATCGCCTCGCCCGGCTTCATCCATTGCCGGAACGCCTGCGCCAGAACATAGGTGTTCTGCGTGGTCGAGGGGCCAAAGCTCAGCTCATCACTGTCCACCCCGAGGATCGCGGCCATGCGCGCGCGGGCTTCGTCCATCTCGGCCCCGGCCAGCTGGCTCGCCTCATAGGGGGCATAGGGCTGCACCTTGCGCTGGGTGTAATAGCGGGTCAGCCGGTCGATCACCGGCTTGCAGGTATAGGACCCACCGGCATTTTCGAAAAACGCCTGACCTTGCAGCGCAGGTTCGCGAAAGGCGGGGAACTGTGCCCGCACGAAATCAATATCCAGCTCCATCGAGCCCTCCGTCCGTTTTGGCGCAAGTGCTGCCGCCGATTGTCTGCACTCGTTTGTTTGCATTCGATTACCCGCACTCAAATGCATAAGGCCCCGGGGCGCAACCACCCCGGGGCCGGATTTTTTGTCGCGCCGGGCGACACTTGGTCTGTATGTGCCCCGTGCTCAGCGATGCTCGGACTGCAGCCCGCGCCAGATCGCCCAGCACATCGCCAGCAGCACGACGGTGAACGGCAACCCGGTCGAGATCACCATCGCCTGAAGGCTGCCTAGACCACCACCTATCAACAACACGATTGCCACGGCGCCCTCGAACACACACCAAAACACCCGCTGCGGCACCGGCGCATCAACCTTGCCGCCTGCGGTGATGGTGTCGATCACCAGCGAGCCGGAATCCGACGAGGTGACAAAGAACACGATCACCAGAACGATTGCGATCACCGAGGTGATCTTGGCCAGAGGCAGCCCCTCCAGCATCGCGAACAGCGACAGCGGCGGGTTATAGCTGTCGATCACCTGCGCCTTGACCGCGCTGGTTTCAGGGCTGCTCAGCACCTGATCAATCGCAACCCCACCGAACACCGCCATCCACAGCACGCAAACAAGGCTGGGAATGATCAGCACACAGATGATGAATTCGCGCACGGTGCGGCCCCGGCTGACACGCGCGATGAACATGCCGACAAAGGGTGACCAGGAAATCCACCAGGCCCAGTAAAACGTGGTCCAGCCATGAACATAGCCGGTATCGCTGCGCCCGATCGGGTTCGACAGCGGGATCAGCTCCTTGGCATAGGCGCCCAGCCCGGACAGGAAATCCGTCAGGATCAACAGCGTCGGCCCGGCGATCAGCACAAAGACCAGCAACAGCGCCGCCAGCCCCATGTTGATTTCGGACAGAACCTTGACCCCGCCATCCAGCCCGCGCAGCACCGAGATCAGCGCAATCGCGGTGATGACCGTGATCAGGACCACCTGCGTCGAGATCCCCATCGGGATGCCGAACACGTGGGTCAGCCCGGCATTGGCCTGCTGCGCCCCGAACCCGAGCGAGGTGGCCAGCCCGAACAGCGTGGCGAACACCGCCAGCGTGTCGATGACATGGCCCCACCAGCCCCAGACGCGTTCGCCCAGGATCGGGTAAAAGGCCGAGCGGATGGTCAGCGGCAGCCCCTTGTTGAAGCTGAACAGCGCCAGCGCCAGTGCCACCACCGCATAGATCGCCCAAGGGTGCAGCCCCCAGTGATAGATCGTGGCGGCCAGTCCCATGGTCTTGGCCGCGGCGACATTGGCGGCGATGAGGCTGCCATCCTCGGCAAAGGGCGACGGCACCCCAAGAGGTTCCGAGATCGCCGTGTGATAGACCGGCTCAAGCACGCCAAAGAACATCAGCCCGATGCCCATGCCGGCGGCGAACAGCATCGCGAACCAGCCGACATAGGTGTAATCCGGCGTCGCCTCGGCTCCGCCCAGCCGCACCCGGCCCCAAGGGCTGACAATCAGGAACAGGCAGAACAGCACAAAGATGTTCGCCGCGCCCAGAAAGAACCAGTCGAAGGTGCTGGTCAGCCAAGGCCGGAGCCAGCCAAAGATCGCGCTCGCCTGCTCTGGCAGCGCCAGCGCATAGAATACGAAGGCGACGATCGACAGCCCCGAGATCAGAAAGACAGGGTTGTGAATATCCATCCCGAACGGGCCGATCTGGGTTTCGATATTGTCCTGTCCGATCTCGTAATCGGTGTCGATAACCCCCGCGTGCCCCTCTGGCTCGGGGATGCCTTGGTTCGTCGTCTCGTCAGTCATGGGGAACCTCCCGTAGTCAATAAACGTCTCTCATGCGGCTCAGCCGCGCACCACCATGACCGAAACCTTGGCATGGGCCGCCAGTTTGCCGCCATTCGACGGCCAGAGATAATCGGTCAGCTTCGGAATGTGGCTGGCCATCACCACCAGATCGGCCCCGGTCTCATCAATCGCCTTGAACAGCGTATCGTCCAGATCAATGGAAGGATCATGGCTGGCCATGGCATGCGCGCTGGCGACGATACCGTGCGCCTCGGCCTGTTCGGCGGCAAACGCCTGCAGCCGCGCGGCATATTCCGCCGGATTGTGCCCCAAGGCCCCCGGCGTTTTCGCTGTCACCCCGACATAGACCAGATCGGCCCCATAGTGACAGGCCAGATCTGCGGCGCAGTCCAGCGCACGGCGCAAACCGTCCAGATGGGCCAGATCGACCGGCGTCATGATTTTGGAAAACACGAATTTGCCCCTTCTTGTCGTTCTTGTTGTTTCGCGCGTGCCAAACGGAGCAGAGCAGAACAATAGCAACAGGCTCGAACCGACCACGCGGAAAAGGTTTCGTCGACGCACCTGACAGAATGTCGCAGGCCCATCGCCTCACCGTACCCCTAGACAAAGGCAAAATGCAAAGACGCCGCGACCCTTCGGCCACGGCGTCTGTCATTGCCACAGGGATGTGGGTCAGGCGTTCACATCGACCACGACCCGGCCCTTGACCTTGCCCTTGAGGATATCGGCCCCCAACGCGGGCAGATCGGACAGCGTGGCAGGCTGCACCATCGCCTCCAATTTCGCCATCGGCAGATCGCGCGCGACCCGCTCCCAGGCGCGCAGGCGGTTGTCATAGGGCTGCATTACGGAATCGATCCCCAACAGGTTCACGCCCCGCAGGATAAAGGGGGTGATCAACGCCCCCTCGATCGCGGCGCCCCCCGCCAGCCCGATCGCGGCGACGGAGCCGCCGTATTTCATCTGTTTGAGCACCCGGCCCAGCATCGCGCCCGCCACCGCATCAACACAGCTAGCCCATAGCTCGCTCTCCAGCGGCTTGCGGGTCACCTCGGTCAGGTCTTCGCGCGGTACGATCTGACTGGCACCCAGCCCGCGCAGGTAGGCTTCGGTCTCGGGCCGCCCCGTCACCGCGGCGACCTCGTAGCCCAGATGCGCGAGGATAGCGACGGCAACCGAGCCCACGCCGCCCGCCGCGCCGGTCACCAGCACCGGCCCCTGATCCGGTGTCAGCCCGTGCTCCTGCAGCGCCATCACTGCCAGCATCGCGGTCAACCCGGCGGTGCCAACAGCCATCGCTGCGCGGGTGTCCAGCCCGGCAGGCAGTGGCACTAACCAATCGGCCAGCACCCGCGCCTTTTGCGCGTAGCCGCCCCAATGCGCCTCGCCCACGCGCCAGCCAGTCAGAACCACCTTGTCGCCCGGCTTGTAACGGGCGTCCTGCGATGCCTCGACGGTACCGGCAAAATCGATCCCCGGCACATGCGGGTATTTGCGCACCAACCCGGCCCCCGGCCCGATACACAGCCCGTCCTTGTAATTGACGGTGGAATAGTCGACCGCGACCAGAACCTCGCCATCGGGCAGATCCCCGACCGAGATCCGCTCCACCGCGGCGCTGGTCTTGCCGCTTTCTTCATCCTTGTTCACGACAAGCGCATTAAACATCGTTTCTTCCTCTCATCCACCCTATCGCCAGATGTCCTGTTCTGGCCTCGATTCTCCTTGGGGGAGCACCACCGACGTGCGGGGCAAAACCCCTCCCTTGCGCATGCTCCCCCTCATGCCCCGGCACCGCCCAGTTGCACTGGACATGCGCAGTTTCGCCGGTACATTTCTTCGCAGCGCTTCAATTGTCAAACATTTATTTGTATGACAATTGAAGCACCGGACGACCCCGCGCGAAAAGGACGCCTGCCCCGTGACGCATGATCCCGTGAAATACGACATTGATCCCGACCGCGACCTCTCGTCCCAGATCGCGGCCGCGATCCGCGACGCGATCATCACCGGCGATCTGATCGTGGATGACCGGCTGCCTTCGGAATCAGATCTGGCCGAGCGATTCCGCGTCTCGCGCCCCACGGTGCGCGAGGCGTTGAAGCGGTTGGCGGCGCAAAGCCTGATCCGCACCCAGCGCGGCGCCACCGGCGGCGCCTTCGTCAATCGGCTGAGCTATGAGGAGGCCCATCGCCAACAGATCACCACCTCGACCCTGCTGCTCAGCATGAATGCGATCCGTTTCGACACCGCCTGCGAGGCGCGCTATGCGCTGGAACGCGCCTGTACGCCGCTGTCTGCTGCCCGTCGCAGCGCCGAGCATCTGGCCGCCATGCGGGCCGAGATCTTTCGCCAGAGCCAGCCGGACTTGAACGATACGGGGTTCTGCGCCTCTGACGTGGCGTTTCACCGGGCGCTGGTCGATGGGGCTGGCAACCCGGTGCTGTCCTACCAGCTTGCCGGCGCGGTCGAGGCAATGCAGCCGCTGATGAACATGATCACCTTTACCGCCCGCTCGCGAGAGGAAATCGTCAGCCTGCACCGGCGCATCGCCGATGCGATCGAAGCTCGCGACAGCGCCGCCGCCGAGGCCGCATTGACCGATCTGGAGGCCTATACACAGGGCCTTGCGCGCAACGTCATGGCCGAACGGGCCCAAAAGCACGGCTGAGCTGGCCCTGAACCTGCCGCCTGCCCCGTCTGCCAACCTAGCCCCCCCCGATTTACCGCGCTGTGCGATTTCCTCTTCAAATCGGATCGCACCCGCCCTATATTCAATTTGTCCCCTTGGGGACTACGGACATAAACGCGCTCGTAATAATCGGATCGGACCCGGGGGCGGTACCCGGCGGCTCCACCAAAAATCCTTCATTTGGGGATCATGGGGCCGAAATAGGATCGACGAACGCCTAAAGGGGTTAGCTTTGTCTCGGCTGTCTGCCACCGTTATCGGCGAAGAAAGTACAATTGCAAATGACAATCGTGCTCCGGTTGCGGTTGCTGCGTAAGCAGTAACTTGACCGAAAATTAAGCCCTTGCGCCTAGCAGCGTAAGGCGGGGTTCGCAGGCACCTGGCAACAGAAGCCTGCACTTTACTCCCCCCAAATGTTACTTCCCCCAAACAAAACCGCCCGTGTTTAGAGTTTGGTGAGAAACCCGCGTCATGCTCCCCGTGATGGGAGTATTTCAATGACGAAAACCGAACTATTGACCAAGACCGAGCTATTCGAACGATGGTGTGATGAAGTCTGGCGCAAGGGCAATCTGGACGCGATCGACGACTTCCTGAAAACCTCGACCCTGACCGCCGGCGTCGTTCCGCATATGCAGATGGGCCCGGCTGATTTTCGCGAGTTGGTGACCGTCGTGCGTTTTCATGTTGGCCCGATCGAGCCGACGATCCAGCACTGCGTGGAACAGGGCGACTGGCTGGCCGTGATGATGCAATTCGACAGCACACGCGCCGACAATGGCGCCCCGATTCAGGTGCCGGGCCAGGTGTTCCTGCGATTCGAGGGCGACAAGATGGTCGAGGCCTATAACCTGCTGGATTTCATGTCTTTCTTTGAACAACTTGGCCTGCTTCCGCCGGATGCGCTGACCATTTGCCTGACCGGACACAAGCTCGACTGGTCGTGAACCGAATCCACGACGACACGCGTCCCGGCAACAGGGACACCCGATCAGAGGCGCGGTTGACCCTGCGGGGCCCGCCCCGGACACGCGGCCCGCTGTCGCGCTGACCGCAAGGTGACGGCATGGCGCGAAACGCGGCGTCGGCCTTCCCCGTCTCGTCCTGACCGGGGTTGGAACGCCATGGCGGGCTCTGTGACGTCGCGCATGGTGTTTCCCCCTCTTTTGTTTCCCACAGAATCCCCTATGCTGGGGCATCTTGTCTTGGAGTGCTGTGATGTCGCGTGACATTGAATATGGAAATCTGATGCACCAAGCGATGCGGGGGCTGATCCGCACCGTTTTGAAGGACGTGCAGGACCACGGCCTGCCCGGTGCGCATCATTTCTTCATCACCTTCGATACCACCCATCCCGACGTGCAGATCGCGGAGTGGTTGTCGCAGCGCTATCCCGAGGAAATGACGGTGGTGATGCAGCACTGGTACGACAATCTCGACGTCACCGACGAGGGATTCTCGATCACGCTGAATTTCGGCGACTCGCCCGAACCGATCTATGTCCCCTATGACGCGATCAAGACCTTTGTTGATCCCTCTGTCGAATTCGGCCTGCGCTTTGAAGCCGCCGAAGACGAGGATGACGACGACGAGTCCAGCGCCGAAACACCCGAAGATCCCACCCCGCAGCCGGATGAGGATCGCTCCGCCGCCGATGTGGTCTCGCTCGACAGTTTCCGCAAATAGACCGGTTTTCCACGCGCGGGCCCTGTGCGCCCCGCTCGCGTGATCGCCTGATCGGCGAGCCTCCAAGCGGCGGCTGATGAGGGCTGGCAGACAGGGCTGAGTCTGGCCCCCAGTCCCCGCAGGCTTTACCGCCGCTCCAGAAAGGTCTCGACCGAGCGCAGCGTTTCGCCATTGCGCAGGTCGCTGAACTTCAAAATCAACCCGCCATCGGCCAGCGTCCGGTCGAATTGCTGCATCTCGTAGTCGCCGTTCTCATCCACGAACAGCGAGAAGATCGTCAACGTATCCCCCCGGATCCGGCCCCAGACAAAGGGTTCGCCCTTGATCGGGTCAAGCGGCACCGAATGTCCAAACACGTTCTGCCGCATGCCGGCGCTATAGATCCCCGCGCGATCGGTCTGCAGGAAGGTGATGGAGTAGGATTTCGCCTTGAACCGCCCGTCAGGCTTGCGCGTGGTCGATGTCCAGTCGACGGTAAACCCCTTCTTGGCGGAGCGAATGCTTACGTTCATGTCGCGCTGAATCCGCTCGCCATCCGCGCCGACGATCTCGGCCGCGCCGACATAATCCCCGATGAATGGCTCTACCAACCCGTTGGCGCGCGCCGGTGACACCGCCACGAACAGCGAAAAAAAGATCGCGACAACAGGGGCAACGATCAGAGCGAAGCGCTGCCACCCTGCGAGAGATACCGTTTTGACGACCATATCTGCGGATCCTTTCACTCTGACATTGCTGGCGGCGTCCGGTTCGGGCTGCCGCGTCAATCTCATCTTACTCTGCGCTCATCCTACAACGTGGGAAGGACAAGACAATCGCCCAGTCGGGGCCGCGCGCCAAATTGCCACCGCGCCGCGGCTATACCTTCGCGAAAGAAGACCTTAAACTGCGCACAACTGGCCGATTGCGCCCCCGCGCCGGGGCGGCTAGACGGCATGCAATCGCATACGAAACGGAGTGTCCTATGACCGAAACCCGCACCGAGACCGACAGCTTTGGTCCCCTCGAAGTTCCCGCCGACAAATACTGGGGCGCGCAGACCCAGCGGTCACTGATGAATTTCCCGATCGGTTGGGAAAAGCAGCCGGTCGCCATTGTGCGCGCGCTTGGCGTCATCAAACAAGCCTGTGCCATCGCCAACAAGGCCAGCGGCAGCCTTGACGCAAGGCTGGCCGACGCCATCATCGAGGCCGCAAGCGAAGTGATCGCGGGCAAGTTCGACGACAACTTTCCCCTTGTTGTGTGGCAAACCGGCTCGGGCACGCAATCCAACATGAACGCCAACGAGGTAATCGCCAACCGGGCGACCGAGATCTTGGGCGGCGTCATCGGCTCCAAGGATCCGGTGCACCCGAACGATCACTGCAACATGGGGCAAAGCTCCAACGATACCTTCCCCACCGCCATGCATATCGCCACCGCGATGTCGGTGCGCGACGTGCTGCTGCCGGGTCTGGAAAAGCTCGCCGTCGGGCTCGAGACCAAGGCCGAAGAGTTCAAGGACATCATCAAGATCGGCCGTACCCATACCCAGGATGCCACGCCGCTGACGCTGGGACAGGAATTCTCCGGCTATGCCCATCAGATCCGTCAGGGAATCGCACGGGTCAACGCCTGCCTGCCCGGCATCTATGAGCTGGCGCAGGGCGGCACCGCCGTGGGCACCGGGCTGAATACCAAGACAGGCTGGGGCGAAACGGTCGCCGCCAACATGGCCGAAATCACCGGCCTGCCCTTTGTCACCGCCCCGAACAAGTTCGAGGCGCTGGCCGCTCATGACGCCATGGTGTTCCTGTCCGGCGCGCTCGCGACCGTGGCCGGGTCCTGCTACAAGATCGCCAACGATATCCGCTTCCTCGGTTCTGGTCCGCGCTCGGGTCTGGGTGAGTTGATCCTGCCGGAGAATGAACCCGGCTCGTCGATCATGCCGGGCAAGGTCAACCCTACCCAAGCCGAAGCCCTGACGCAGGTCGCGGCCCATGTGATGGGCAATGATACGGCGATCAAATTCGCAGGCTCGCAAGGGCATTTCGAGTTGAACGTCTATAACCCGATGATGGCCTACAACCTGCTGCAGTCGATCCAACTGCTGGGCGATGCCACCGACAGCTTTACCCTGCGGATGCTGAATGGCATTCAGGCCAACGAGGCGCGGATCGAAAAGCTGATGACGGAAAGCCTGATGCTGGTCACGGCGCTGGCCCCCACCATCGGCTATGACAACGCCACCAAGGTCGCCAAAACCGCGCATAAGAACGGCACCACCCTGAAGGAAGAGGCGATCGCCCTTGGCTTCGTCGATGCCGAAACCTTTGAAAAAGTCGTGCGGCCAGAACAGATGATCGGCCCCAAGGACTGATGGAAAAGCCGGTCAATCTGAACCGGTTTCGAAAACAAAAGGCGCGGGCCGAGAAAAAGGCCCGCGCCGATGAAAACGTTGTCAAATTCGGTCGCAGCAAAGCCCAGAGCGATCTGGAGCGCGCCCGCGCCGAAAAGGCCCGCCGCGACATCGACGGCCATGAGCGCGAGGAATGAACCGCCCGCGCAAACATTCCCTGACCCTGCGCGGACACCGCACCAGCGTGTCGCTGGAGGATGAATTCTGGGCTGCCTTTCTTGAGATCGCCACAGAAGAAGGTCGCGCAATCAATGCGTTGGCGGCAGATATTGATGCAGCACGCGGCACCGATTGCGGGTTGGCCTCGGCGATCCGGCTTTATGTGCTGCGCCGGTTAAGGGCGCGTTAAGCAAGCCCCGCCATGCTGCGGACATGACCCAACTTTCGCCCCACCTCACGCCAGAGAAATGGCTGTTCCAACTGTTCAGCTCCAAGGCTGCCTGCGCAGGCGGCGTAATCCGCCGCCAGACCCGTGATGTCGAACGATTGGTCGGCAGGACGCAGTTCGAGGCGGAACTCGCCCGGCGCGGCTTTCACGCGGTTGAGAACGCTGGACAGATCGTGATCTTCTGCAATCAACAGCCGGTTCGGGTTATTCGCTAAATACAAATTTCTTCGAAGAAATTTGCCCCGAAAATTCGAATTTTCGAGGGCTTACTCTCTCGGGACGATCCGCAACCAGATCCCCTCCTTTGCCCGCACCGTCAAATGCGCCACCGGGATCGGATCGCGCCCCTCGACGCGCTCAACCCGGAAGTGCCGCAGCAACATCGACAGCAAAAGCGGCCCCTCGACCATGGCGAACCCCGCCCCGGTGCAGACCCGCGGCCCGGCGGAGAACGGGATATAAGCCTCGCGCTGGCATTTCTTTCCGTTCGCCGTCTGCCAGCGGGTCGGGTCGAACCCGTCCGGATTGTCCCACAGCCGCGTGTGTCGATGCAGATGCCAGGGGCTTAGAACCAATTGCGCGCCCTTGGGCACCTTTCGGTTTCGGAAGGTTTCCGGACAGGTGGCCTCGCGCACCATCATCGGCACCGGAGGATACAGCCGCAGCGCCTCGCGGAACACATCGCGGCTGATCCTGAGCCGCGACACCGCGCCAAAGTCCGGTTCCAGCGCCGCCGCCTCTGTCGCAACCTTGTCCTGCCACTCGGGGTATAGCGCCATCAGATACAACGTCCACGCCAGCGCCGAGGCGCTGGTCTCATGCCCGGCGAGGAAAAAGATCGCCACCTGATCGACCATCTCTTCGGTGTCAAACCCCTGCCCGGTGTCCGGATCCACCGTGGTGATGATCTTGGTCGCCAGATCATCCGGGGCACCGCCGGCCGCAACCGCCTCCATCCGCTCGGAGGTCAACCGCCGAATCAAACCGCGGATTTGCGCCGCATTGGCCCGCGTTCCCTTGGGAAAGATCCGCGGCACCCAGCGCGGCAGCGGTAGAAAGGCGGCCAGATTCAGGATCGGCTGCGCCCGCTGATAGGCGCGAAAGCGCGAAAACACCTCGCTCGCCACCTCATGTTCGATCGGGATCGAAAACAACGTGCGAAAGATCACATCGGCGGCGGCATGGCTGGTGACCGCTTCGATCTCGACCGGCTTGCCACCTGCCTGCGCCACCTGCGTCGCCAACCGCCCTACCGCCGCCTCGCCCGCCGCCCACATGGCCGGAAACGTATCCCGGAGCCGCCCGCCCTCAAAGGCCGGGTCGATGATCCGCCGCTGGCGTTTCCAGACCGCCCCATTGGTCAGAAAGACCGAATTGCCCAGCAACGGCCGCAGCCCCTCGCCAATGCGGTTGGACTTGGGAAAATCGTCGGGCCGCTCCTTGAGCACCATTTTCACCAGATCGGGCTGATTGAGCAGGAACGAGCGAAAGAAAGGCGTGCGAAACTCTGCCATCCACGCCCGATACAACCGTGCCGGTTGGGCCGACAGGATATCGGCCCTGAACAGCCGCAGATACCGGCGCAGCGATACCTTGTCTGGCCGCGCCGCCGGCTTCGGGGGTAACGGAGTGGTCACGCGCCCGCAGATCGGTATTTCAAGAGCGGCGTTTCGATCCGCGATTTCGACGGCTCCCGCCCGGCATAGCGATCGCCCAACGTCTGCGGACCGGCGGTGATCTGGAAATAGTCGTAATCTCCGGGTCGGTCAAAGGCACAGAGATACTGGAAATGGAGCCGGAAGAACCGCCAGCGCAGCGCCGCCCACCGCTCCGGGCTCAAGGTCTGGGTGAAGGCGGCGGACACGACCAGCGGTCCACGCTTATCCTCTGGCGCCACCCCGCTCACCGCCACCGGATCGCACAACGCAAAGGCACAGCCATCTCCGGGCGCGGAGACGTCGACCCAGGTCAGCTCGTCGCGCGCCGAAAGATATCGCAGATCGGCACGCAACCGCTGTGCGCCGGGCAGGAAAGAGACCATCGGCACCACCTGCCCCAACGTGAGAAACCCCAGCGCCGGACCAACTGCCGGCACCCGGCCCGCGCGGATCAGATCGGAAAGAACCGAAACCCCCAGATGCGCCCCCGAAGAATGGCCGATCACCAGAACCTCGTCGAAATTCTGGTGCAACGCCTCTTCGATCCGCCCGGCAAACTCTGTCAGCCGCGCCTCCAACTCTGGCGGGTTGGCCCCCCGGTAGCGCGCAGAATAGGCGTAATCATGCATCAGGTAATAGGCATAGAACTTTCGATCCAGCCGCTTGAACCAGCGCAACAGCATCACGCCCACCCAAGTCCCCAGCGCCCAGCCCAGCACCCAGCCGACCAGCGGCCCCAGAACCGGAACCATCACCGGGCCAACGACACGTTCAAGTAAAGACATTCTCTCCCATGGCAACGCACTGGCCAACAGGCCCACGCTCCACGCCACGCTCCAGGCCAGGAGCACGGCCAGAAAAAGCTGCAGCAACAGCATCCCTACCGGATACAGCGCCGCAATCACCGGCCCCTTGCGCAGCCGCATCATCCGCCACAACGCGCCGCTGCTGATATAGACCCAAGCGGTCCGCACCAAGCGCGAATAGGTCGCTGCGGTCGATGTCGACATGCTTTTTCGCACGATGTCGGACCAGACCAGAACCGAGAAATCCGCATCAACCTCAACCCCATCAATCCGGCTGTTCACATGCCAGCCATAGGGGCCCTTGGTCGTCTTGTGGCTTAGCGCGATCTCGTAGCCCGAAATTTCAGCCTGTTCACGCGCCTCCGTGCGGTAAAGCTCGCGGTAGCGGCGCGGATGAATGGGATCATAGCCGGGGATATAAAACACCCTTCGGCGGCGCACCTGCTGCGCGAGTTGAACTGTCGGTTGCGCCTGCTCTCTGCTCATTCCGCCCTCATTCTTAAGCGGATGCTAGCCGACTTTTTCGGCTAGAGTAAAGAAATCGTTGAATTTGCCCGGTTCGGCCCAATTTGGTCAAATCAACCCAAGAAATGTGGCCAAATCAACCCAGGGTGGCCAGCGCCGGGAAATTTTCCAGTAGCCAGTATGAAAAGGCCGAGAAACCGCCGGTGAGCATCAACAACCCGATGGTCCACAGCAGCAGCCCCATGACCCGCTCGATCCGCTCCATATGCCGCTTCATCCAGCCCATCAGCCCGCCGAGTCGGGGCAGAAACGCCGCGAACAGCAGGAACGGGATGCCCAGCCCCATAGCATAAACCGCCAACAGAACCGTGCCGCGCGCGATCGACCCTTCCGAGGCGGCCAGCGACAGGATCGCCCCAAGCTGCGGCCCGATGCAGGGCGTCCAGCCAAAGGCAAAGGCAAGGCCCAGCACATAGGCCCCCAACGCGCTGCCGCCGCGATCACCGACGTCAATGCGCGCCTCGCGGTCAAGGAACCCGATCCGGTAGACGCCGACGAAATGGGCGCCAAAGATCATCACCATGATCCCGGCCGCGACGTTGAAGGTCGACTGGTATTGCAGAAACACCGTCCCGATCGCCGAGGCGGTAAAGCCCAGAAACAGAAACACTGTCGATAGGCCAAGAACAAAGAACAGCGCCGGCAACAGCGCCTTGTTCCGCCCCGCGCGTCCAACGCTCAGATCGGTTACGGAAACCCCGCTCATATAGGCCAGATAGGGCGGCACGATGGGCAGAACACAGGGCGAGAGAAAGCTGACGATGCCAGCCATCAGCGCCACGGTCATCGCGGGCAGAAGCCCCGCGTCAAAGATATCGATTCCGAACATATCACCGGCATAGGCCATTGCGACGCGCAGGTCACGAGGCCATCCGGTCACATCCTTGTGCCCGGGTTCGAAAAGAAGATCGACACGCGGGATATATGGCCAGAGCCCCGATTGGACGCGGCTACGAAAAAGGCCCCGGACCAATGGTCCGGGGCCTGATATCTTTGCTCAGAGGCAGCGTATTAACTGCCCAAGGCCCACCAGCCGCGCCGTTTTGACTTGGGCTTGTCCTCAGCCAAGGCCGGCTCGGCCTCGGCCGCCACCGGGGCCGGGCTGCTCACCGGCGCCGGTTCCGGCGCGCTGACCACTTCAGGTTCTGGTGCCGCTACGGGTTCAGGTTCAGCGACGGGCGCGGGTTCCGGTTGAACCACAGCCACAGGCGCAGAAACCTCTGCCACCGGTTCAGGCACTTCGGACACAGGCTCAGGGGCCGCAACCGGCTCCGCCACCACGACGTCGACCGGTTTGACCTCAGGGGCAGCCTCAGGTGTCGCCTCGACCTCGGCAGCAACGCTTGTCGCCTCAGTCGCCACCTCTGGCACCGTTTCAGTCACAGGCTTGCGCGACCGCGACCGCGACCGACTGCGCGAGGATTTCGGCTTCGGCTTGGGCTCTGCCGCCACAGCACCATCCTCTGCATCCGCAGGTTTGGCATCTGCCTCGGTTGCGGCCGCGGCCTCAACCGGCGTCTCGACAGACGCATCGTCGTCCTCGGACCCGGTCTCGCCATTGCCATTGGTGCTGCCCGACTTGGGCTTGCGCCGCCGACGACGCCGCTTGCGCTTGGGCTTGGGGGTCTCCTCGTCGGTCTCGGTCTCGGCCTCCGCCACGACATCGGGAACCTCTGCCGCGATTTCGTCCTCGACCTCGTCCTCGATCTCGTCCTCGTCCACCTCTTCCGGCGCCATCAGCGAGGCATCGACCGATACAACCGGCGCGACAGCTTCGGGCACAGCACGGGTTGCGGTCTTGAACTTCTCAAGCGTGAAGTCGGGGCTGATCAGATGCGCATCGCCCTCGACCCGGACCGAAAGCCCATAGCGGGTTTCGATCTGGAGGATATGCTCGCGTTTCTGGTTCATCAGGTAGTTGACGATGCTGATCGGGCAGCGGACCAACACCTCGCGCGACCGACGCCGCACGCCTTCTTCCTCGATCTGGCGCAGGATGTTCAGCGCCATATTGTCGTCCGAGCGGATCAAACCGGTGCCGTGACAGGCCGGGCAAGGCTGTGTCGTTGCCTCGATCATGCCGGGGCGCAGACGCTGGCGGCTCATCTCCATCAGGCCAAAGCCCGAGATGCGGCCAACCTGAATGCGGGCGCGGTCGGTTTTCAGCCGGTCCTTCATCCGTTTTTCGACGGCAGCGTTGTTCTTGCGCTCGTCCATGTCGATAAAGTCGATGACGATCAGCCCGGCAAGGTCGCGCAGCCGCAACTGGCGCGCCACCTCTTCGGCGGCCTCAAGGTTGGTCTTGGTCGCGGTCTCCTCGATCGAGCCTTCTTTGGTGGCCCGGCCAGAGTTCACGTCGATCGCCACCAGCGCCTCGGTCACGCCGATCACGATATAGCCACCGGAGCGCAGCTGCACCACCGGGTTGAACATGCCAGCAAGATAGCTTTCGACCTGAAAGCGCGCAAACAGCGGCATCGTGTCGACATAGTGCTGCACGTTCTTGGCGTGGGACGGCATGATCATCTTCATGAAGTCCTTGGCGATGCGATAACCGCCTTCGCCCTCCACCAGAACCTCGTCGATCTCGCGGTTATACAGGTCGCGGATCGAGCGTTTGATCAGGTCGCCTTCTTCATAGATCTTGGCCGGCGCGATGGATTTCAACGTCAGTTCGCGGATCTGCTCCCAGAGCCGTTGCAGATATTCATAATCGCGCTTGATCTCGGCCTTGGTCCGCTTGGCCCCAGCCGTACGGACAATCAGACCGGCGCCCTTGGGCACATCGATCTCGGCAGCAATCTCTTTCAGCTTCTTGCGGTCGGTCACGTTGGTAATCTTGCGCGAAATGCCACCGCCACGCGCGGTGTTGGGCATCAACACGCAATAGCGGCCAGCAAGGCTCAGATACGTGGTGAGCGCGGCGCCTTTGTTGCCACGTTCTTCTTTAACGACCTGCACCAGCATGATCTGGCGAACCTTGACCACTTCCTGGATCTTATAGCGCCGCGGCCGCGGTTTGCGCGGCGGGCGAATATCTTCGTGATCGTCGTCATCCGCCACGGATTCAATCGAGGAATCCTTGGCCGCCGCATCGTTGCGATCGTCGACGCGATTGCTCTCGCCGTCGTCAGACTCGTCGGCGTCGTCCCCTTCGGAGGCGCTGTCCTGCGGTTCCTCGACCGGGGTTTCGGCCACACGCTCCATCGGCGAACTGCCCTCGGGCACATCAGCCGTATCAGCCTCGTCCGGTTCGGACAGGTCGATGGTTTCCATGCCGCTGATTTCGGTGTCGACCTCTTTGGTCTCGACCGCATCGCCGGATTTCAGATCTTCGGCCTTGGTCCGGGATCTTGATTTCGAACGCGACGAGGATTTACGCGACGAGGGTTTCTTCTCGTCTTCCTCATCCTTGGCGTGCATCGCGTCGGCATAGGCCTGCTCTTCGGCCATCAGCGCTTCGCGATCGGCCACCGGGATCTGATAATAATCCGGGTGAATTTCCGAAAAAGCCAGGAACCCATGACGGTTCCCACCATAATCGACAAAGGCCGCCTGAAGCGAGGGTTCGACCCGTGTTACCTTTGCCAGATAGATATTGCCAGCAAGCTGGCGTTTGTTCTCGGATTCAAAATCGAATTCCTCGACCTTGTTTCCGTCCACCACCACGACGCGGGTCTCTTCCGCGTGGGTAGCGTCAATAAGCATCTTCTTTGCCATAAGTCCTTGTTGCACAACCGTAAACGCGCCCGCCCAGGCGGACGCGCGCGTTTGGGGTTATGTCTTGTCAGGGCGATTTTTGACGCCGTGCGGCAAAGTCCGTCTTCCGGACCCGAAACCTGAGTGTTCAATGCTCGCGCGCGCGTCATCGCGGTTCTTCTCCGACAGGTCGAGACGGTCTCGTTTCCTGCCCGTGTATTTGCCTCACCTGATCTCAGGCGTGGTCAACTCATCGCCCAACGTGGGCACTATCGGTCTGTCCAGACTTTCGGCTCTGGGCCGCTCAAGGCTGAAACAGCGAATCTCTCACCGGGGCCTGACGCAAAAGCGCAATGGTCCGGTTCTACACCATAAGGGCAGCAGAGAGGAAAATACAATGGGCTTGTTGCACCCCAGCCACGGAATTGCAAAAGAACGCTCTCATATGCACCATTCAGAGCATCTGCCATCCAGAACGTGGCTCAGCGCGCCTCCTGCAACGGTGTCTCCAGCAAATCATCCAGAAACAACGATACGAACTGCCCCCGCCCGTTGCTTTCGGATTTGGCATATATGCGTGCCAACTGCGCCCGCACCGTCCCGTTCGCCACCTGCCGCAGCCGGCCAATCTCGGGCGCATCAAAGCCTTTGAGAGTCAACAACGCGACCTCGCGCTCGGCGTCCGTCAGCCCCCAGAAATCGAACCGCTGACGAACCAGATCGGAGAACGCGCCAGAGGCCAGTTGCAACGCGCGTTCCGCTCGCCGTGTGCGCGCCAGGGTCTGCCATATCTCATAGGCCCCCAAAGACACCCCCATCAGCAAAGCAAGGGTGGCGATCGCCTCAATGACAGTATGCTGCACAAGGCTCCCGCTCATGCTATCGACCATGATATCGACCACAACATCACCGATGAAAAAGGCCACCGCCACCGCCTGCAAGGCGATGAAGACGGACAGCACCCCAAGTCGCGCGCGGACCGCGCGGGGCCAACGCGCCTTGCGCCACGCACCAGCGGACACGCTTGATCTGAATCGAACGGGCCACCATACGGGCCGGGGCATTGGCGTTCCTCGGTCAGGACATCGGGGCGTAAAAAACAGTGCTTCCTCGCTTTGTAAGCACGTGCTTATAGCCCATCGAGCACCAAAATGCGACCACTAGGGCAACAGCGACACCGAAGCGGCGGACTTCCCCGGCGTGCGCGCACAGGATGCAAACATGGCCACATTCACTGGCACCATTTCCACAGACCTCCTCATTGGCACCGCAGGCAAGGATCTTCTCTTGCCCTATGGCGTGGGTCGGCTGGACAGCCCCGATTTCATTTCGGGACTGAATGGCGGCGACATCTATGATCTGAGCGAACCGGTCGGGCAAGACCCGGTGCATCGCTATATCATCGACGACAACGGCACCGATGGTGCCCGCGACAGCATCGTCGGGGCGGGCGAACTGATCCACTCGGCCTCTCTGGGCTATCTGGGGTTTGCCACCGCGCTGCACGACGGCGACGACCTTTTTATCGTCACCCCCTCAAAGCCGCACCGCTTTCGCGATCCGGCGCAACCTTCATACGAAATTACCATTCTGGATCACTATGCCGGTGAGGCGATCGAACAGATCACCGCTGGCGGGGTGACCTATCGGTTGCCCACCGGGATCTTCGGCGGACGATTCGCCGACCTGATGGCGGGCACCGCACTTGACGATACCCTGTCCGGCCGTGGCGGCGCGGATTACATCACCGGCAACGACGGCAACGACAGGCTCGCGGGGGGCCGCGGGGACGATACCCTGTTCGGCGGCACCGGAGACGATGTGCTGCTGGGACAGGCCGGAGTCGACCACATCTATGCCGGCGCCGGCAGTGACCTTGTCAAGGCCGGGCAAGATAGTGATCGCGTCTATGGCGAAGCGGGCGACGATACCCTGCGCGGTGGCGGAGGCGATGACACCCTTTATGGGCAAGACGGCAATGACCGGCTGTTCGGTGGTAGCGGTCGCGACATGCTAAGCGGCGGCAGCGGTGATGACCTGATAAAGGGCGGCACCGGTGGAGACACCTATCGCTATGGCTATGATGTCGACACCCTGGGGCCGTCGGAAACCGATGGCCACGATACCGTGTTCGACAAGGGCGAGACGGCGACCTGGTCCGATTATGATCGGATCGAACTGGTCGGCTTTTTCGGCCCCTCAAGCGGCAGCAGCGCAGAAGCCTTTGCGCGCCTGTCCTTCGACAAAATCGGCACCGACATGGTGATCGTTGCCGATGAGGGCCGAGGGTCGATCACCGTACAGGACCAGTTCGGCGCGCCCGAGCATTTCATCGAAGAGCTGCATTTCAACGGCGCCTACTGGACCCCGCTGCGGTTCAAGATCCTCGATGGGGCCCACACCAATATCGGCGATGACCGCGCCTATAGGTTCGGCGAAGGCGGCGAATGGAACGAGATCCTGTTTGGCACCGATGCCGACGATCAGGTTTTTGGCAATTCGGGCACCAATTTCATCTGGTTGGGGGCCGGCGCCGACACCCTGATCTATAAAGAGGCCGATCCGCAATATCTCTACGGCAACGGCGGCGGTGCCTGCAATGATATCGTGATGGATTTCGACCCGCTCGAGGACAGCATGGACTTTACCGAGATCAAGGGGCTGACCCTGGCTGATCTGGTCCTCTCCGAGAACGCCATCGGCAACGCGACCGTGGCCTGGACATCTGGCACCTGGGAGGTGTCAGATATCCTTATCGAACTGCGCGGTGTTTCCGCCAGTGAGCTCGACGCCGAGACGTTCATTTTCGGCTAGGCCGCCTCTGCCCCGTTGTCTCGAAGCGAGAGCGGCCCTGTTGTCTACGCAGGAGCCGTTCGACGTTTCCGCGCGTCAGCCTAAAGGTAATCCGACCGCTGCAGCCCGTATTTCGCCATCTTCTCGTTCAGCGTCCGGCGCGGCAGGCACAGTTCGTCCATCACACTGGCGATTGATCCCTTGTGCCGCCGCATGGTGTTGTCGATCAGCATCCGCTCGAACGCCTCGACATATTCCTTCAGCGGCTTGCCCTCGGTGGTCATCACCGGCTGCATCTCTTCGTGATCCGACATCAGCAGCGATGCGATGGTGCCCGAGCCACGCCGTGCCTGCAGCACCGCGCGTTCGGCGATGTTGATCAGCTGGCGCACATTGCCCGGCCAGGGTGCCTGCAACAGTTGCGCCGCCTCTTGCGCACTGACCTTGGGCGCATCACAGCCATATTCCTCGGCGAACTGTTCGGTCAGGCGGGTGAACAACGTCAGGATATCCTCGCCGCGCTGGCGCAACGGTGGCACCGTCATCCGCAGCGCCGCGAGCCGATAGAACAGGTCGTTGCGCAGCACATCCTCGCAGATCTTGCCGGCCTCCTGGATGTTGGAGATCGCTATGATCCGGGTCTCCGACGGGGTGCCCTGTTCGTTGATCGCGTTCAACAGCTTGGCCTGCAACGCCTCGCTCAGAGTTTCGACATCCTCTAGCACCAATGTGCCGCCGCGCGCTTCCTCCATCGCCGGGATCTGAGAATCTTCCGGCATGACCGGACCGAACAGCCGCTTGGACAGCGCCTCTTCCTCCAGCGCGGCACAGCTCACCAACACAAATTTCTTGCCCGCACGGCTGCCTGCGGCATGCAAGGCATGGGCCACCAGCGTCTTGCCGGTGCCGGTCTCTCCCTCGATCAGCACATGCCCGTCGGCTTGGCTGAGATCGAGGATATCCTCCTTCAGCCGCTCCATCACCGGCGAGGACCCGATCAGCTTTTTCATCAACTGGGTGCCGTCGCTCAATTCCTTGCGCAGCGCCCGATTGTCCAGCGTCAGTCGGCGCGCATGGGAGGCGCGCTTGGCCAGTTCCGACATGCGATCCGGGTTGAACGGCTTTTCGAGAAAGTCGAACGCCCCCACCCGCATCGCCTCGACCGCCATCGGCACATCGCCATGGCCGGTGATCATGATCACCGGCAGCGTGCTGTCGCTGCCCATCAGCTTTTTCAGGAACTGCATCCCGTCCATCCCCGGCATCTTGATGTCAGAAATCACGATACCCGGATACTCCGGCCCCAACACCTTGAGCGCATCCTCGGCACGGGCAAAGGTTTCGGTGTCATAGCCCGACAGCGCCAGCCATTGGCTGATCGACTGGCGCATATCCTGTTCGTCATCAACGATGGCGATCTTCATGGCCTGTGCCATTGCCTGTTCCTTTCGTTCTTCTTGTTCCGGCGCTTATTCCGCCGCCGCGATCCCTTCCTCCAGGATCGGCAATTGCATCTCGAATACGGCGCCACCCTTCTGCCCGTTGCGCGCGGTCAACCGACCGCCCAGTTCGGTGACGATCCCCGAAGAGATCGCCAACCCCAGACCAACGCCATCCCCCGGCTGCTTGGTGGTATAAAACGGCTCGAACAGGGAATCGAAATCCTCGATCCCGTCGCCATTGTCCCGCACCGTCAATGATGCGGTTTCACCGGCCGCCAGAATGATCTCGATCTCGGGGTCACGCACCGATTTGGTGGCGTCCAGCGCATTGCGCAAGAGGTTGATCATCACCTGCTCGACCCGCATCCGGTCGCCCATAACCCGCACCGGCTCCTTGGGCAGAAACTTGGTGATCTTCACGTGGCGCTGGCGCAACTGCGGCTCCATCATCGCCAGCGACGAGGCCAGCGCGTCGCCCAGATTCACCGGCGAGAACACCTCGCTGCCCTTGCGGGCATAGGATTTCAGCTGCCGGGTGATCGCTCCCATCCGCTCCAACAGGTCATCAATGCGCCCGAAACTGGCCAGTGCCTCTTCCGGCCGGTTGCGCCGAATCAACAGCCGCGCGCCCGCCAGATAGGTCTTCATCGCCGCCAGCGGCTGGTTCAACTCATGGCTCACCGCCGCCGACATCTCTCCCAAAGCGGCCAGTTTGGAGCTTTGGGCCAAAGTCTGTTCCGCCACGGCGAGGTTTTCTTGCACCCGCTCCCGTTCGGCGATTTCCCGCTGAAGCCGCGCGTTCAACGCCCTCAACTCGGCAGATTCGCGCTGGAACAACGCCATCCGCAGCGCCGTTTTGCGGCTCAGGAAATAGAACGCCAGCGCCAGCAGGATGGCGAATCCCATGATCTCCAGCGCCAGCGCCGCGTTCACCTTTTCCCGAATCGAGGCATAGGTCGTGAACGACGTCATGCGCCAGCCGCGGAACGGAATGCGGGTTTGCATCCGCATCACCGCCTCGCCGCCCAGATAGGCATCCGCCGGCAGTGCCGTCCAGTCGGCGGTCATCCGGATCGCCCGCTGAATCGCGCCCTGCGGATCCTGTTTCTCCAGCGCCTCTTCCTCGCTCAGCCCGCGCCAGCGCGGCTCGGTCGACAGCACGATCGTCCCGGTGCTGTCGGTGACCAGAACCGCGTCGGAAATCCCCGCCCAGGCGAGTTCGAATTTCCGCAAATCGACCTCGACCACGATCACGCCCAGCGTCCCCGACGTGTCGGTGACCCGGCGCGAATAGACAAAACTGTAGCCGCCCGCCTCGCGTTGGGTGACCGAAAACACGGTCGAGTTGGCCCGAATGGTGTCTACGAAATAGGCTTCCGAGCGGCGCAATTCGCCAAGCCGGTTGCGATCCGTCGCCGCCACCGTGCGCCCGTCCTGATCCAGCAACATCAGCGACGCGGCACCGATCTCCTCGACGAACGAAAGCAACCGCTGCGTTGACAGGCTGAAGTCGTTGGACTGAAGCGCCGCGATCAGCGCCGGGTCACGCGCCAGAAGCTGTGGCACGATGGCGTTGCGGCGCAACTCGCTCAACAGGTTGCCACTGTAAAGCGCCAGCCGCAGTTCCGCGCGATAGCGGGTGCTTTCGGTGAACCGATTGGTCAAAAGCCGGTTGGTGATAAAGACGGTCGCCACCGCAGCCGTCAGCAATAGCAGAAACGCCAGTCGAACCCACCAGCGAATGGCAGAGGACCGGGCCCAGCGAATACGTGGGGTCTTTGACGCTTTCATGCGGGCAAGGCTACGCCGCAGTCGGCGCAGGCTCAAGTCATGCCAGAGCCATCACCCCGGCCAATGCGCGGAAGAACGCCGCCCCGTCGGTGCCGCCATGGCCGTGATCCGCTGCCCGCTCCGGGTGCGGCATCATGCCCAGCACCCGACGGTTTTCCGACAGGATGCCAGCGATGTCCGCGACCGAGCCGTTGGGGTTGTCGGTATAGGTAAAAGCGATCCGGTCCTCGGCGCGCAGCGCCGCGATCGTGGCTTCATCGGCGAAATAATTGCCGTCGTGGTGGGCAATCGGAATGGCGATCTCCTGCCCCACCTCGTAGCCGCCGGTAAAGGCGCTGTCGGCGGTCTCGACCCGCAGCCCGATGGTCTTGCAGATATACTTCAGACCCGCATTGCGCAGCAAGGCACCGGGCAGGATCCCAGTTTCGGTCAGCACCTGAAACCCGTTGCAGACGCCCACAGCATAGCCACCGCGCCGGGTATGGGCCACCACCGCCTGACAAATCGGCGATTGCGCTGCGATGGCGCCGCAGCGCAGGTAATCGCCATAGGAAAAACCGCCCGGAATGCCGACGATATCGACCCCCTCGGGCAGCGCGGTTTCCTTGTGCCAGACCATGTCCACGGCAAAGCCTTCGCGCTCAAAGGCGACGGCAAGGTCACGGTCGCAATTGGACCCGGGGAAAACGACAACGGCTGCGCGCATGGAACGGGTTCCTTCAGTTCGTGAAATCGGTGAAAACGGTGAAAACGGTCCCGCCGGGCGGGGCCGGATGACCCGGGGCGATCCTCTCAGCCCAGTTCGATCTCGTAGCTTTCGATCACGGTATTGGCGAGCAGCTTGTCGCACATCTCGACCACCTGCGCCTCGGTCGTGCCCTCGGCCAGTGTCAGGTCGATCACCTTGCCCTGCCGTACGCCCTCGACACCATCAAAGCCCATCGCCCCCAGCGCGTGGCGCACGGCCTCGCCCTGCGGATCAAGAACCCCGTTCTTCAGCATCACATGCACCCGTGCCTTCATCTGTCCTGCACCTCGATCTTTGCAGCCATGCCCAAGCGGGCTTCTTCTTTGTCCAAATACTCATACCCCGCGCCCGTTCCAAGGCGCAGGGTCAGGGAATCAGTTGATCAGCGTCGGCTTGGTGACCTGCGTGTTCTTCGGCATCACGCCCAAACGGCGGGCGACCTCGGAATAAGCGTCGGTCAGGCTGCCCAGATCGCGGCGGAACACGTCCTTGTCCAGCTTCTGCCCGGTCTCGATATCCCACAGCCGGCAGCTGTCCGGGCTGATTTCGTCGGCGACGATCAGCCGCTGGAAATCGCCGTCATAGACGCGACCGATCTCAATCTTGAAATCCACCACGCGGATGCCGACCCCATACATGACGCCGGTCAGGAAATCATTGACCCGCAGCGCCAGGCTGAGAACGTCGTCCATGTCTTGCGGGCTGGCCCAGCCAAAGGCGGCAATATGCTCTTCGCTGACCAACGGGTCGCCAAGCGCATCATCCTTGTAGCAATATTCAACAATCGGGCGCGGCAGTTGCGTGCCCTCTTCGATCCCCAGCCGCTTTGACAGCGACCCGGCGGCGAAGTTGCGAACGATCACTTCCAGCGGAATGATCTCGCAGGATCGCACCAGCTGTTCACGCATATTCAGACGGCGAATGAAGTGGGTGGGCACCCCGACCAAATTCAGACCGGTCATGAAGTATTCACTCAGGCGGTTGTTCAGAACCCCCTTGCCCTCGATCACGGCCTTCTTTTCGGCATTGAAGGCAGTGGCGTCATCTTTGAAATACTGTACGATCGTACCCGGCTCGGGACCTTCGTACATGATTTTTGCCTTGCCTTCGTATATCTTTGTACGGCGCGCCATGCGAAACCTTTCGGCTATGCGCCGGGGATGAGTCCCCGCGCGTGGTGCCCTCATAGTGCAAGGGCCCGAGCGTCGCAAGCCGACGTGCCCTCTTGCTGTCGGGCCGAACCCTCTTGCGGTCGCCCCGATCGACCGGCATACCAGAACAAACCATCATTTTTCAGGGGGAGCCTCACCCATGACCACTTTCAACGACCGTGAAAACGCCTTCGAGAACAAATACGCCCATGACGAGGAAATGCAGTTCAAGGCGCAGGCGCGCGCCAACAAGCTGCTCGGCCTGTGGGCCGCTGCGCTGATGGGCAAAACCGGCGACGATGCTGCCGAATATGCCAAAGCGGTGGTAAAATCCGATTTCGAAGAAGCTGGCCACGAAGATGTGGTGCGCAAGGTTTCGGGCGATCTGGGCGACAAATCCAGCGCCGACGCGGTGCGCGCCAAAATGGCCGAACTGTTGCCGCAAGCCAAGGCCCAGATCATGAGCGAATCCGACAACTAAGGCACCCGGGGCGTGGCCCGTAGCTGGCCCGCCCCCATAAATGCCTGCCTCATAATGGTCTTGAACCATTCGGAATTGCAAAAACGCCCCGTCTATGACAGATGGGGCGTTGCTGTATCGGTGTCGAGCAGATGCCGCCCAATGATCGCAACGGAGCGACGGACATGACCAACGCCCTTTCCAAAATGCTGGCGGAAAAGGACTTTCTCCTCGCCGACGGCGCCACCGGGACCAACCTGTTCGCCATGGGTCTGCAAGCGGGCGACGCGCCCGAGCTGTGGAACGTCGACGAACCGGCCAAGATCACCGCGCTTTACAAGGGGGCGGTGGATGCGGGCAGCGACCTGTTCCTGACCAATACCTTTGGCGGCAACGCCTCGCGCCTGAAACTGCACAGCGCCGAAAAACGGGTGCGCGAGCTGAACCGGATCGGGGCCGAACTGGGGCGCGAGCTGGCCGACAAGGCCGCACGCAAAATCGTCGTGGCGGGCTCGGTCGGGCCAACCGGCGAAATCATGGAGCCGGTGGGCAGCCTCAGCCATGCGCTCGCGGTCGAGATTTTTCACGAACAGGCCGAAGGTCTGAAAGAAGGTGGCGTTGACGTGCTGTGGTTGGAGACCATCTCGGCCCCCGAAGAATACCGCGCCGCCGCCGAAGCCTTTGCGCTGGCAGATATGCCTTGGGCCGGCACCATGAGCTTTGACACAGCCGGGCGCACCATGATGGGCGTCACCTCGGCCGATATGGTGCAACTGGTCGAAAGCCTGCCCAACGCGCCGATCGCCTTTGGCGCGAATTGCGGCACCGGCGCCTCGGACATCCTGCGCACGATCTTGGGATTCGTCGCCCAAGGCACCGAACGCCCGATCATCTCCAAGGGCAACGCGGGTATTCCGAAATACGTACATGGCCATATCCATTACGACGGCACGCCCGAGCTGATGGCCGATTACGCGGTGATGGCGCGCGATGCTGGCGCACGGATTATCGGCGGCTGCTGCGGCACCATGCCGGAGCACCTGGTGCACATGCGCGAGGCGCTCGATACCCGCCCGCGCGGCGAGCGTCCGACGCTGGAACAGATCGCCGAGGCGCTCGGCGGCTTCACCTCGGCCAGCGATGGCACCGGTGAGGATGCCGGCGGCGATCCCCGGCCGCGCCGCCGCCGTCGCCGGAGCTGACCGTTTCAGGTCCGACCCGCACCCCGAAAGCCTATCCCAAACCAAATTCCCGCCCCGGACCGGCCCAGTCGGTTCGGGGCGATGCCGTTCTGCTTCGGCCCATAGCACAGAGGCCCATAGAACAGCAAAAGGGCCGGTGCGCTATACGCGCCCGGCCCATCGTTTTTTCCGCGCGATCCGATCACTCGGCGGCGGCGCTAGGCTCTCCGGAATCGCCCTTGGCATCCCCACCCTTGGTATCACGGGCTGGCGCGTCGGATTTGGCCTCGCCTTGGGCGGCGCTGGCGTCCTTGGCCGGGCCGCCCTCTGCGGCGCTGTCCTTGGCCTTGGTCGATGGCCGGCGCGTGCGCGGTTTGCGCGGCGCAGGGGCCTTCTTGGGCTTGCTTTCCGGGGTCTCTACCAGACCGCTATCAGAGTCGCTTTCGCGGGAACCCAGATCAAGAACATCAGGCTGCGGTGCATCGGGCCGCGCCACATCAGGCTGCGGCGCCTCGGCCGGATCCGCATTGCGCGGGCCAGACTCGCGCTCCTGCCTCTGAGAGCGTTCGCGATCACGCTCCCGATCACGGTCGCGTTCGGCTTGGCGTTCACGGTTTTGCCGCTCCTGCTCCTCGCGACGCGACTCCTGCTCTTGCATGGCCTCGCTCAGCATACGCTGATAATGCTCGGCGTGCTGCTGAAAGTTTTCTGCCGCCACACGGTCATTGCTCAGTTGAGCATCGCGGGCAAGCTGGTTGTATTTGTCGATGATCTGCTGCGGGGTGCCGCGCACCTTCCCTTCCGGGCCGGAGCTGTCAAACACGCGGTTAATGACGTTTCCACCAGACGAGCGGTTGCGGTTCGACTTCGACCGCGAACGGGGTTTGGACGATCTCATTTTATCTTACGTCAGCCTTGTCTTCATTGTCGTATGATCCGGGTGCGCCTCATGCGCTGAAGTCATTGTGCGAATCTGCGACTTTTGGGCTTGGCGTTGCGCGGAAGCTGCGAGAGCCTCGCCGGGGCAACGGGTTTGAGTAAACATGTCCTGCCGGTCCAGACAAGGGGGTTTGGTTGAAAAAACTACATTTTGTGTCTCACGGCCGGGATTTCCGCCGCCGCAGTTGCCGATTTGCCGCCGTTACCGCAACCACGCGCGGACCACCCGATCGCGTCCGTCCATGTCCGGAACCACCCCGATATCGCTGAGCCCGGCCGCTGAAAAGATCGCGCAGACCGCCATCGCCTGGCTCGGACCGATCTCGACCATCAGCCGCCCGTCGGGCTGCAGATGCGCCACCACCTGCGCGGCGATCGCGCGATAGGCCCCCAGCCCGTCGCCGCCATCGGTCAGGGCCAGTTCCGGTTCATGGCAGCGGACCTCGTCCGACAGCCCCGCCATTTCGTCAGCGGCAATATAGGGCGGATTCGCCACGATCAGGTCAAACCGCCCCGCGACGTTGGAAAACCAATCCGATTGCACGATCTCCGCTCGCGCCTGCACCCGGTGCAGCACCGCATTGGCGCTGGCCTGCAAACAGGCCGCCTCGCTCAGATCGACCCCGACACCGGTAGCCTCGCACCGTTCCGCCAGCAGCGTGACCAGAATACAGCCCGAGCCGATGCCCAGATCCAGCACATGCGAAAACGGTTCCGCCAGCGCCGCCTCGATCAGCGTCTCGGTTTCTGGGCGCGGGTCCAGCACATCGCCCGAGACCTTGAACCGGCGACCATAGAATTCGCGTTCTCCCACCAGATGCGACACCGGCACCCGGATCGCACGCAAGGCAATCAGCTGCTCATAGCGTTCGGCAATCTCCGGCTCCAGATCCTCGGGCGCGATCAGCGTTACCCGCGCCGCCTCGATCCGGGCCGCATGGGCCAGCAGAACACGGGCATCGCGGGCCGGATTGTCCACCCCTGCGGCCCGCAGCCGCGCCGCCGCTGCCGCCATCGCCTGAGCCGCGGTCTGAGCGCCACTCATTGGCCCATCTCGGCCAACATGCGGGCCTGATCGTCGGCCGTCAGCGCCTCGATCACCTCGTCCAGATCGCCCTGCATTACCTGATCCAACTTATAAAGCGTCAGGTTGATGCGATGATCGGTCATCCGCCCCTGCGGAAAGTTATAGGTGCGGATCCGTTCGCTGCGATCCCCCGATCCCACCTGGCTCTTGCGCGCCTGCGAGCGTTCATCATGCACCTTCTGCCGCTCCATGTCATAGAGCCGGGTGCGCAGCACCTGCATCGCGATCTCGCGGTTGCGGTGTTGCGATTTCTCCGAACTCGTCACCACGATTCCTGACGGCATATGGGTGATCCGCACGGCGGAATCGGTGGTGTTCACATGCTGCCCGCCCGCGCCGGAACTGCGCATGGTGTCGATCCGAATATCGTTCGCGTCAATCTTGATGTCCACGTCCTGCGCCTCGGGCAGCACGGCAACTGTCGCGGCCGAGGTATGGACCCGCCCGCCGCTTTCCGTGCTCGGCACCCGCTGCACCCGGTGGACGCCGGATTCGTATTTCAGCCGGGCAAATACATTATCGCCACCGATCCGGACAACCGCTTCCTTGATGCCGCCCAGCTCGGTCTGCTGCAGCTCAATCTCATCCCAGCGCCAGCCGCGCGCCTCGGAAAACCGCTGATACATCCGCAGCAGATCTGCCGCGAACAGCGCCGCCTCATCGCCCCCGGTGCCGGGCCGGATCTCCAAAATCGCCGAACGTGTGTCAGCCTCGTCGCGCGGCAGCAGTGCCAGCCGGAGCGCGTGCTCGGCCTCGGGCAGCCGCGTCTTTAGCGCCGGGATCTCCTCCTCCGCCAACTCGCGCATGTCGGGATCCGACAGCATCGCTTCGGCCTCTTCCAGCTCGTCGCGCAGCGCGCGCCAGCCGGCGATCTTTTCGACCACTGGCTTCAAGTCGGAATATTCCTTGGCCAGCGCCGCAATCTCTGCGCCGGCCGCTCCGGCCATTGCGGCTTCAAGATACTCGAACCGCTGGGTGATCTGCTCTAGGCGTTCTTCTGGAACCATCCGCGCGGTGTCCTTCATCCCGGGGCTTTGGTCAAGAGCGATGCCATGCTACCCTAAAGGCACAGAGACTGATCGGAGCCCGCGTCATGACCCGCCTCGCCCTGCTGTTTGCCCTCTTCGCCCTGCCCGCCCTCACCGGCGCCAAGGCCGACGTGATCGGACCCGGCGGCCTCGTGCGAGATTGCTATTGCACCGACAGCACCGGCGGGCGCGTCGAACTGGGCGAAACCATCTGCCTGCATGTGGACGGGCGCATGTTCATGGCGCAATGCCAGATGTCGCTCAATGTGCCGATGTGGCGCGAGGTCCAGCAGGGGTGCCTATCCTCCCGCCTTGATCTGCGCGAAATCAGCAAGCCAGCCTTCGACACGGGCCTTGTTTACCCCAAGATCTGAGCGTCCGAACCGCGACCGGGCATAGATCTCCAGCACATCGCCCGCCTGTTGCACCGTGGTGTAATCGGGAAACCCCATCCCCCGGCTGCGGGTGACATAGGTGATCAGTCCCTCGCCCACCGACCCGGCCAGAACCCGCGTGCGCGGCGTCGCCCGAACGATCGCGTCAAACCGCGCCAGCGCCTCCGGTCCCGCCGGCAGTCGTCGCGTCACCCCGGATTTGAAGGTCTTGTCCGCGCTTACCTTTAGTGGTCGGTGCCACCGCTCCGGATCGCTGGGCGCCAGCCGGATAAAGGCCAGCCCCGCAACCACAAGCACCACCACCACCACAAGACCCAAAAGTCCCACGTTCATTCGCCCCATCTTTCGCTCACATCAACATGGTCCAGCCCAGCAGGCAGATGATCGCGGTCGCCACATGCGCCCCCGCCACCGCCGTGATGCCGGAGGTGTCAAACGGCGGCGACACCTCGACCACATCGCCGCCCTTGATATTGATCCCGGCGATATCGCGCAGCATGATCGCCGCCTGCGCCGAACTCATCCCGCCCCAGACCGGCGTGCCGGTCCCCGGTGCGAAGGCCGGGTCCAGCCCGTCGATATCAAAGGTCAGATAGGTCGGATGATCGCCCAGAATACCACGGATTTTCTGCGCCACCGCCTGCGGCCCGGTCTCATGCACCTCGCGCGCGTCGATGATGTTCACCCCCAGCGTATCCGCGTTATGGGTCCGGATCCCCACCTGAACCGAGCGCGCCGGGTCCACCAGCCCCTCTTTCACCGCCTTGTAGAACATGGTGCCATGATCGATCCGGTCCGGATCGTCATCGGCCCAAGTGTCGGTATGGGCATCGAACTGCAACAGCGACATCGGCCCGTATTTCTCGGCAAAGGCCCGAAGCACCGGATAGGTGATATAGTGATCGCCCCCAAGCGTCACCGGCGCCACGCCCGCCGCCAAAATCTTGCGGATATGCGCCGTCAGCGCCGCCGGAAATGCCGGTATATTGGCGTAATCATAGGCCACATCGCCGTAATCCACGATCGCCAATTCGCTCAGCGCACTGAACGGCCAGCCATAGGGCTCGTCATAGGGTTGATAGCTCGACGCCTCGCGGATCGCGCGCGGCCCCAGCCGTGTGCCGGGCCGGTTCGACACCGCCATGTCAAAAGGCACCCCGGTCACCGCGATCTGCGCGCCGCTCAGATCCTTGGTATAGCGCCGTTTCAGGAACGAGGGCGCGCCTCCATAGGCCGCCTCCAGGTTTATCCCTTTGAGATCCTCACGGGTAAAGCCCGCGTCGATCTCATTCTCCACATCGCTCATGCCCATGTGTCGCTCTCCCCTGAATTATGTCGCCGCCAACGGCTGGGCACGTTCCACCAGCCGGGCAAAGAACGAGGCGCCCACCGGGGCAATCTCGTCGTTGAAATCGTAATCGGGCTGGTGCAGCCCGGCGCTGTCGCCCTGCCCGATGAACAGATAGGCCCCCGGCCGTTTCTGCAGCATGAAGGCGAAATCCTCCGCTCCCATCTCGCGCTGGGCATCGCCCTGCACCTTGGCGGCCCCGGCCACGTCTTCGGCCACGGCCACGGCAAAGCGGGTCTTTTCCGCGTCATTCACGGTCGGCGGATAGCCCTTTTCATAGTCCAACTCGGCCGCCACGTCGAACGCCAGCGCCTGACCAGCCACGATGGCGCGCATCCGCTCGATCACCATCTGCTGCACCTTTGGGTCGAAGGTGCGCACCGTGCCGTTGAGATAGGCGGTCTCGGGGATCACGTTGTCGGTGGTGCCGGTGTGGATCTGGGTGACCGAGATCACCAGATCGTCCAGCGCGAAGTGGTTGCGGCTGACGATGGTCTGGAACGCCTGCGCGATGGCAACCGCCGCGACCACCGGATCGCGGGTCTCATGCGGCGTCGCCCCATGGCCGCCGACCCCCTTGATATGCACATGGAACTGATCCACCGCCGCCATCAACGGCCCCGGCGTGGTATAGAAACCACCGCTCTCGAACCCCGGCGCATTGTGCAGCGCGTAAACCTCGCCCACGTCGAACCGGTCCAGAACCCCCTCCTGAACCATCACCTCGGCGCCGCCACCATCCTCCTCGGCGGGCTGAAAGATCAGCGCGACGCGCCCGGCGAAATTGCGGGTCTCGGCCAGATACTTGGCCGCCCCCAACAGCATCGTGGTGTGGCCATCATGGCCGCAGGCATGCATCTTGCCCGGATGGCGCGAGGCATAGGCGACCCCGGTCGCCTCTGGAATCGGCAGCGCATCGAAATCGGCGCGCAGCCCGATGGTTGGGCCCGCACCCCGGCCTTTGATGATCGCCACGATCCCGGTCTGCGCGAGCCCCTCGTGAATCTCGTCGACGCCAAAGTCGCGCAACCGCGCCGCGATGAAGGCCGCCGTCTGCGGACAGTCGAACGACAGCTCCGGGATCTGGTGCAGATGCCGCCGCCAACCGGTCATCTCTTCGGCATAATCGGCAATGCGATTGACTACGGGCATGGGCTGGACTCCTTCGGCCTGATCCGGAATGGATGCATCTGACACCGGATGAAGAGGCTCTGCAATGCCCGAACACGACCTGATCCACGACCCCGACGCGGGACTCGAACGTTTGCTCGAAATCATGCGCCGGCTGCGCCATCCCGACACCGGATGCCCTTGGGATATCGAACAGGATTTCGCCAGTATCGCCCCCTATACCATCGAAGAGGCCTATGAGGTCGCCGACGCCATCGAACGCGGCGCATGGGACGAATTGAAGGGCGAGCTGGGCGATCTGCTGTTCCAGTCGGTCTTTCACGCCCAGATGGCGCAAGAGGCGGGGCATTTCACCTTTCAGGACGTGGTGCGCACCATGTCCGACAAGATGGTTGCGCGCCATCCGCATGTGTTCGGAGATGAGGACCGCAACAAGAGCGCCGAACAGCAGACCCGCGACTGGGAGGCGATCAAGGCCAGCGAACGCGCGAAAAAGGCGCAACGCGGCGCGCTCGAAGGGGTGGCGGCGAACCTGCCCGCGCTGCTGCGTGCCTATAAATTGCAACAGCGGGCCGCACGGGTCGGCTTTGACTGGCCCGACACCGGCGATGTGGTCGCCAAGATCGCCGAAGAGGCGAACGAGTTGGTCGAGGCCCGCGACAGCCTCGGCCCCGACGAGATCGAGGAAGAATACGGCGATCTGCTGTTCGTCATGGCCAATCTGGGCCGCCATCTGGGCGTTGAGCCGGAAACCGCCCTGCGCAAGGCCAGCGCCAAATTCACCCGCCGCTTCACCGCCGTCGAGACCGCCTTGGCCGAGGCCGGAAAACGCCCCGAGGACAGCGACCTTGCGGAAATGGATGCGCTTTGGGACGCGGTGAAGGCACGGGAAAAAGACAAGGGGTAAGCGCCGCCCCAACCAACCATAGCGCGCCACCTCGCCTTGACCCTCCCCCGGCCCCCGGTCCGGGAGGGGGGGAATCAGCCGCCCCGCCTTCCTTTCACCTAAAATATCCCCGCCGGAGGCCCCGGTTCGCCCCCTGCCCGCCGCTGGACATCGCCGCCCCGCCCTGCAACTGTTACGTCACGAACAGGGGACCGCCATGAGTGCACGCAAGATCATCATCGACACCGACCCCGGTCAGGATGATGCCGTCGCCATCCTGCTGGCGCTGGCCAGCCCCGATGAAATCGAGGTGCTGGGTCTCACCGCCGTGGCTGGCAACGTGCCGCTGCCGCTGACCTCGAAAAACGCCCGTATCATCTGCGAACTGGCCGGGCGACCCGAGATCCCGGTCCATGCGGGCTGCGACACGCCGCTGGCGCGCCCGCTGGTCACCGCCGAACATGTGCACGGCAAGACCGGGCTCGACGGCCCTGACCTGCCCGACCCGGAGGGTGATCTTACCCCCGGTCACGCGGTGGATTTCATCATCGACACCCTGCGCGCGCATCCCCCCGGCAGCGTCACCCTGTGCCCGCTCGGACCGCTCACCAATATCGCCACCGCCTTTCGCGACGCCCCCGACGTCATCGCGCGGGTGCGCGAGGTGGTGCTGATGGGCGGCGCCTGTTTCGAGGGCGGCAACATCACCCCTTCCGCCGAATTCAACATCTATGTCGATCCCGAGGCCGCCAATATCGTGTTCCGCTCCGGCGCTCCGCTGACCGTGATGCCGCTGGATGTGACCCATAAGGCGCTGGTCACCAAACCGCGCAACGATGCCTTTCGCGCGCTCGGCACCCCCGTGGGCATCGCCGTCGCCGAAATGACCGATTTCTTTGAACGCTTCGACAAGGAAAAATACGGCAGCGCCGGCGCACCGCTGCATGACCCCTGCGTCACCGCCTATCTGATCCGGCCCGACCTTTTCCGCGGTCGTCATATCAACGTCGAGATCGAGACCCGCTCGGATCTCACCCTTGGCATGACCGTGGCCGACTGGTGGCGGGTGACCGGGCGCGCCCCCAATGCCACCTTCATGGGCGACATTGACGCCGACGGCTTCTTCACCCTGCTGACCGAAAGGCTGGCCCGGCTATGACTGCGCTGCATCTCGCCAAACTCGAAGATCTGGAGCGTCTGCTCCCCCTCGCCGCCGCCTGTCACACGGAACTGGGCATCGCGCGCGATGATGACACCCGCCGCGCCGGGCTGGAGCCGCTGCTGGACGGGTTGCCGCATGGGGCTGTCTATCTGGTCGGCCCGGCGCGCGCGCCGCTGGGCTATGTCACGCTAAGTTTCGGCTGGTCGCTCGCCGCCGCCGGAATGGAAGCGCGGCTGGACGAGATCTATATCCGCCCCGCCGTGCGCCGCCGCGGCATCGCAACCGAGGTGCTGGCCACCCTGCCCCGCGCCTTGGGCGAGGCGGGGGTGCAAACGCTGTCTCTGCGGCTCGGCGACAACTCCCCCACAGCAGCCCTGTTTGAACGGGCGCAGTTTCAGGACAGCGCCGTGCGGGTCATGATCAAAACGCTCTGAGCCGGGCTCACGGGGGGCACCCCTAGAGCCGGCTCAGGCTGTTTGCCCCCCTCAAGCTGAGGGGGTACCGCCTTCACCAATGTCCCAGAACACCCCGGCCATAACGCGAAGCGCATCGCGGCTCAGCGATTTCAGAACATGTTCGTTCGGCGCGTGCTGTGAGCAGCCGCGATAGGAATGCGGAATCCAGACGGTCGGAACGCCGAGGATGTCGGCAAAGCTGTCATTGGGCAGCGATCCGGCCAGATTGGGCAACACATGCGGGGCACGGCCCACCGTCTGCTCGATCGAGCCGGTCACGAAGCCCACCCAAGGGTGCTTGGGGTCAAGCCGCGTGGCGCGAAAGAAGCCGCGCTCATGCGGGCGGATCGTGATCGCTTGGAACCCGTGGCGGTCCAGATGGCGACGCAGGGCCGGAAGAATATCCTCCGGCTCCGTGCCCACCACATAGCGCAGCTGGCAGGTGGCCCTCGCCGAAGCCGAAATCGCGTTGACCGGAGCCTCGGGCACGCCGCTGGTCATCGCCAACACGGCAAAGCTGTTCCAGCCAAACACCCGTTCCGCCGGCGTCAGGCTTTCCTCGCCCCAATCGAGATCCACCTCGGGGCCTTCGCCCCCTGAAACCGGCAGCCCATCAAGGGCGGCGCGCACCGTATCGGTCAGGCTGTCGGGGCGCCATTCGGCGATCTGGATCTGCCCGCGCTTGTCGGTGATCGTCGCCAGCGCATGCGCCATGATGATCGCCGGGTCCGCCAGCAAGCCACCCCAGTTGCCGGAATGATGCGCCCCTTCGCGCAACGTTAGTTCCAGATCAAAGGTCACGCCACCGCGCGAGCCCATGAAAACGGTCGGCACGTCCGGTTGCAGCCTTGGCCCGTCCGAGGCGATCAGGACATCGGCGGTCAAGCGCGCCTTATGGCTTTCAAACACCTCTGCCAGACCGCTTGATCCGACCTCTTCGCTCATTTCCAGCACGATGCGCGTGTTGAACCCAAGTTTGCCGCGCACCGCCAAAACCGCCTCAAGGGCTGCGATGTTGATCAGGTGCTGCCCCTTGTTGTCGGCGGTGCCGCGCCCATACAGGCGATCGCCCTCTTCGACCAATTCATAGGGCGACAGCCCCTCGCGCCACATGCCCTCTTGCGCGCGGATCGCATCGCCGTGACCATAGGTCAGGACCGTGGGCAGGTCATCGCCCTCGCGCCGTTCACCGATCAACAGCGGGCCGCCGCGCGGGTCGGGATTCTGGAGGATTTCCGTCTCGAATCCCAGTTTTTGCAAGCGCGGCTGCATCGCCTCGACCAGATAGCGCAGCAGCTCCGGCGCGGCCTCGGGGTTCTGGCTTTCCGTCGGATAGGTGACCAGATCGGCAAGCTCACTTTGAAATTTCCCGCCTTCGAAATAGGCGGTCACGGCGTCGATGGCAGCGGTGCGGGTCATGGGTCAGTCCTCTTTCTCAACAACCGCGTCACCCCAGGGCGACATGATTTCGGTACAACCGGTATTGATGTCACGATCCCGCATCACGCCGGCGGGACAGGCAAAGGCATAGGGAAAGACGGTCCGCCGCGTGGTGACGACCTCATGATCGCGGCGCAACCGGTCCAACACCTCGGGGCTATGGGTTTCGTCCGCCACCAGTTTTGGCCCACCCGAGACGTCAATGCGCGGATGATGAAAGGCCGCTTCGACATCCATGCCGAAATCGGTGACAAACGAGGCCATCTGCGTCATCGCCGAAACGATCTTGCGCCCGCCCGAGGCACCAAAGGCAAAGCGCCGCTCGCCACTCTCCCCGATCACCGGGCAGACGTTCATCAGGCAGCGTTTGTCGGCGGCCAGCGAATTGGCGCGCCCCTGCACCGGGTCAAACCACATGATGCCGTTGTTCATCAGGAATCCCGTGGAGGGCGACACGACGCGGCTGCCAAAGATCGACAGCAGGGTCTGAGTCTGCGCCACCATGTTGCCTTCCCGATCCACGACCGAGAAATGCGTGGTGCAACCGGGGGCCGCCGGGCTTTCGCCGCTGTCGCCCATCCCCTCCAGCCGCGCGGCATAGGCCGCTTCAAGCCCGTCCGCATAGGCGGCAAAGGCCTCTGGCTTCTGGCGCATGTCGCGCTGTTCCATTTCCCCCATGGCATGGGCAAAGGTCGGCCCGGCCGTCAGACCACCGACCACATGAAAGCGGGCATCGCGGTAGGACAGGCTGAGCGGGGCCTGCATCTGGGCGCGATAGGCGCTCAGATCATCCCGGCTGAGATAGCCGCCCTTGTCCTGCACATCGCGGGCAATCGCAGCGCCAAGATCACCCTCGTACAGGGCGCGTGCCCCTTCGCGCGCAAGGGTGTCGAGACTGTCGGCCATGCGGCTTTGATCCAGCCGCTTTTCGGCCAGCGCCGTCCAGCCCGAAATCGTCGGCCATTGGCCGTCTTCCAGAAACAGCGCCGCCGCATCGGCATCCTCTGACAGCGCGCGGGTGGACGAGGCGATGATCAGCGCGGCATACCAATCGACCAACATCCCTTCGCGGGCGTGCGCGATCGCGGGGGCCAGCAGATCGGCCCAAGGCATCCGCCCAAACCGCTCATGCACCTGGCCCAGACCGTCGACGACACCGGGCACGGCAATCGCCTTGGCCCCTTGCACGTTGACGTTCCCGACCACCTGCTCCCAAGGGAACAGGTCGCCCGCGACACCGACGCCCGACAGCGGAAAATCCTCGATCTTCAGCCCAGCGGGAGACTTCATCCCATAGTTCACCGCGATGGCTTCGCCCTTGTCCGCGCGCCACAGCATCATCGCCCCGCCCCCGGCCGGGCCGCTCATCCAGGGTTCCAGCACACCGATGGCAAAAGATGTGGCGACAGCGGCGTCCACCGCATCGCCGCCCGCCCGCAGAACTTCGGCGCCAGCCTCGGCCGCCAGCCGATGCTGCGCCGCGACCACGCCGCCCTTGGTTTCGATCACGACCTTGTGGGTCTGCATCGTGCGGGACAAAGACGAAGACATGGGCAGTTCCTTTAGCTTCAGACAGTAAAATCAGGGCGATACATCGTGCTGTCGGGATCGTGCAGATGACATTCCACATGCCCACCCGCCCGCGGCACCGGGCGTGGCGCCTTGGTCTTGCACAGGGTCTCGGCAAACGGACAGCGCGGGTGAAAGTGACAGCCGGAGGGCGGTGAGATCGGGTTGGGATAGGCCGAGCCAAGCTGCGTATCCGGCACGCCAAGGGACGGGTCCGGGGTCAGCACCGAATTCAACAACGCCCGCGTATAGGGATGGCGGGGCGCGTCAAACAAATCGCCCACGTCCGCCTCTTCCACGATGCGCCCTAGGTACATCACCGCCACGCGGGTCGCGAGGTGCTCCACCACCGCCAGATCGTGGCTGATGAACAGATAGGTCAGGCCGAATTCGGCGCGCAGTTCGTTCAACAGGTTCAGGATCTGGCTTTGCACCGAGACGTCCAGCGCCGAGGTGGGTTCGTCGCAGATGACGATCTCGGGGTGCATGATCAGGGCGCGGGCGATGGCGACGCGTTGCCGCTGCCCCCCCGACATCTGGCTTGGATAGGTGTTCAGCACCCGCGCCGGAAGACCGACAAGCTCCAACGTCTCGCGCACGGATTTGGCGCGGCTTTTGGCATCCCCGACCCCATGTACGCGCAGCGGCAAAGACACGATGTCAGCGATGGTCTTGCGCGGATTGAGCGAGGAATAGGGATCTTGAAAAATCGGTTGGATACGCCGCGCCAGCGCAAGCCGGTCCTGACCGCCAATCGCCTCGCCATCGACCAGCACCTGCCCGGAGGTGGGCTCTTCCAATCCCAGCAGGATCTTGGCCAGCGTGGACTTGCCACAGCCGGATTCCCCGACAAGGCCCAGCACCTCGCCCCGGCCCAAGCTCAGCGAGACATCGTTGACGGCATTGAGCGGCTTTGGCTTGCCGAACATCCCCTGTTTGACGCGATAGGTCTTGGCGACGTTCTTCAACTCAAGGACGGGGGCGCTCATGCGGGCTCTCCTTCGACGCTGCGGGCGCCATCGGCGTAAACACAAAGGAACCGATGCGATTGCTCTCCGCGCACGGGAATTTCGCCACCGCAGGCCTCGGTTGCATGCGGGCAACGGGTGCGAAAGGCACAGCCCTGCACCGCCCCGATCAGCGACGGCACAATTCCGGGGATCGTCCCCAGTTCTCCGCCGCGTTCGGTCATGCCCGGTTGCGGGATGCAGCGCAGCAACCCACGGGTATAGGGGTGCATGGGCTTGCCAAAGACTTCGGCCGCGGGGCCGGTTTCCACCAGTTCGCCCGCATACATCACCCCGACCTTGTCCGCGACCCGCGCCACGACCCCCAGATCATGGGTGATGAGAATCATCGCCACGTCCATTTCCTTGGTCAGATCGACCAAAAGCCGCAGGATCTGCGCCTGAATCGTCACATCCAGCGCCGTTGTCGGTTCATCCGCAATGATCAGTTCCGGTTCGCACATCAAGGCCATGGCGATCACGACACGCTGCCGCAGACCGCCCGACAGTTGATGCGGATATTGGCCAAGGCGGCTTGCGGCGGCCGAGATCCCGACCTTTTCCAACAGCTCGACCGCGCGAGCGCGGGCGGTGTCGCGGCTGACGCTGCGGTGCAGGCGCAGGGCCTCGATCAACTGATCGCCAATCGTATAGGCCGGGTTGAGCGAGGTCATCGGCTCTTGAAAGATCATCGCGATCCGATCGCCGCGCAGGGCGCGCATCTGGCGGTTAGAGGCGCGCGTCAACTCGGTGCCGTCGAAATCCATCCGTTCAGCGCGGCGCTGGATGTTCTTGTCCAACAGCCCCATCACCGCCAGCGAGGTCAGCGATTTACCTGACCCGGACTCCCCCACGATGCACAGCGTTTCGCCGCGATACAGGTCAAAGTCGATCCCACGCACCGCATGTAGCGTACCGCGCGCCAGCGGGATATCCAACGTCAGCCCGCGCACGCTGAGCAGCGGTTTGGTCATGTCTTTGCTCATGGCCTCAGCTCCGGTTCTCGGGGGCGGTCACATCGCGCAACCCGTCCCCCATCAGATTGATGGCAAGGACCAGCATGAACAGCACGACGCCGGGGATCAGCACCAGCCAGGGTTCGAACAGCATCATGTTCTTGCCCTCGCTGATCATCAGCCCCCAGCTTGGCGTCGGCGGCTGCACCCCCAGACCAAGGAAGGACAGCGCCGCCTCCAGCAGGATCGCATGGGCCATTTCCAGCGTGACGATGACAATCAGGTTGTTCACGATATTGGGCATGATTTCCGACAGGATCACCCGCGAGGTCGAGGCCCCGATGGCCTGCGCCGCGGCGACATATTCACGGCGGCGCACCTGCAGCGTCGAGGCGCGCATGACCACGGCGAACCGATCCCAAAGCAGCAGCCCAAGCACCCCGATCACCACCTGAAGCGAGCCGCCCAGAATCGCGACGACCGCCAGTGCGACCAACACGACAGGCATTGCCAGCCGCACGTTGATCAGAAAGGTCACGACCGCATCCACCTTGCCGCCGAAATACCCGGCGGCGACCCCCATCGCGGTGCCGATCACACCCGAGATCGCCGCCGCCACAGCGCCGATCAGCAGCGAAACACGCGCGCCATAGATCAGACGCGACAGGTAATCCCGGCCCAGATGGTCGGTGCCCAGCGGATGTTCCCAAGTGCCGCCCAGAAAGACCGGCGAAACCATGCGGCTGGACAGGCTTTGCGCATAGGGATCATGGGGCGCCAGCAGCGGCGCGAAAATCGCGACAAACAGCAGGATCAGCACCACGGCAAGGCCAAAGAGCAGCCCGGTGTGGCCGGTCACCCGCTTGCGCAGGATCTGGCGCGGCGTCGGGCCGGTGATCTCTTCCATCAGGGGGGCTGTTGTTTTCTTTACTGACACGTCACGAACTCCTCATTCGGGGGTCAAGCCATGCGTTCAGCACGTCCGCGAGGAAGGTGAAAACGATGTAGAACATCGAGAAAATCAGGATCAGCGCCTGCACCGTCGGCAGGTCGTTGCGCGCAATGCTTTCCCAGGCGAGATAGCCCGCGCCATGCAGGGCAAAGACCGATTCCACAACGATGGAGCCGCCCAGCATGAAGCCCATTTGCACGGCGGCAAGGCTGACCACCGGAATGATCGCATTGCGCAGCGCGTGTTTGAACAGCACCCGCCCCTCGCCTGCGCCCTTGGCGCGGGCGGTGCGAATATAGTCGGAGTTCAACACTTCGAGCATGCCCGCACGGGTCAGCCGCATGATCGCGGGCATCGCGTAATAGCCCAGCACGACAGTCGGCATGATGAAATGTCGCCAGCTCGACGCCCCCGAAGGCGGCAGCCATCCCAGCTTGATCCCGAACACCACGATCAGAATGAGGCCGAACCAGAAGCTGGGCATCGCCTGCCCGGCGACCGACAGAAACAGCGCGAAACGATCGACAATGGAATTGGGCCGGATCGCCGCCACCACGCCCAGCGGCACAGCTGTCAGCAAAGCAAAGGAAATTCCGCAGGCCCCCAGAATCATCGTCACCGACAGCCGCTCGGCAATCAGGCTCGCGACAGGGAGTTTGAAATAGTAGCTTTCGCCGAAATCGCCGCGCACCGCCCGCATCAGCCATTCGCTGTATTGCACCAGCATCGGCCGATCAAAACCATACAGGACACGAACGGCCTCGATGTCCTCGCCGCTGGCGGTTTCACCCGCCAAAGCAGCCGCCGGATCGCCAGACAGGAACAGCAATGAAAAGCTGATGAAACTGACCGTCAGCGCCACGAGGATCGCGAGGCCCAGCCTTTTTAATATGAATGGCAGCATCTGCTGCGGTCTCCTTGTCGGCGTGGCTATTGCGGCAAATCGAAAACAGAAAAGCCCAGAGACTCACACGTCTCCGGGCTTTCCCAATGTCTTAGTTCCAGGTCATGTCCGTGAAGCGCAACACCTCGTCCGGCGTCGGGGTGTAGTTCACTTCCTTGGTCATGACATAGTTGGTGTTGTAGCTGAACATCGGCGCCCAAAAGGCCATATCCGCGATGCGGCGCAACGCTTTGCCATAGTATTCGATCCGCGTGTCGGGATCCGTTGCGCTGTCGGCCACGTTCAGCGCTTCCAGCACCTGATCGTCACGGGTGCTGTCAAGGCTGCCATGTTTGAAGAACTGGCTGACCATCGCAGAGGCATCGTTGATCGAATAGCTGCCCCAGGTCTGGAACGACAAGGGGGCCTCGCCCTTCATGTTCAACTCGCGCAGGGCCGAGTATTGCAGCATCTTGAAGTCTGTCTTGATGCCAACGGCGTTGAGATAGCTCGAGATCGCCTCGGCATAGTCGCGATTGCGATAGGCGTAGAAATCGGTAGTGAACCCATCAGGATAGCCCGCCTCGGCCAGCAGCGCCTTGGCCTTTTCCGGATCATAGGCGTATTGTGCAACGTCCTGCGCGCAGCCGAACTGGCTGGGGAAACAGGCGGTCCAGACAACCTTGGACTTGCCCTTGAGCAGGTTGTCGACCAGCGCCTGACGATCGATGGCATGGTTCACCGCCTGCCGCACCTTGAGATCCTTGTAGGGGTTGGGATCCATCGACGACCGGCCCGCCGCGTCCATCGCGAGGTAACCCACGCGCATGGTGGATTCGTTCGACACGGTAAACCGATCACCCATGCTGGCCAGTTTTTCCGCCTGGTCGGACGGCACCTGCCAGATCAGGTCGATCGAGCCGGAAAACAGCTCGGCCAACTGGGTGTTGACGTCAGGGATGGTGCGAATGTCGATGGTGCCGATTGTCGGTTGGCCCTTGGGGCTATCGTGGTAGTTTTCGTTCTTTTTCAATACGAAATGCTGGCCGGGAACGACTTCGCTGACCATGTAGGGGCCCGTGCCGACGGGCTTGAGACCCATACCCGACGGGCCCACTTCGGCATAGTAATCCGCCGGATACATCGACACCGGACCGGACAGAAATTCGATGGCCGCCGGAAACACCTTCTTGGTGTAGATGCGCACGGTGTAGTCGTCGACCTTTTCGGCCCGATCCATCCAGTTCACGTTGCGCTGGGTCTTGACGCCGTTTTCTTCCTTGGCGACAAAATTGACCGTCGCGACCACGTCATCGGCATTGAAGGGCGCGCCATTGTGGAAGGTCACGCCCTCGCGCAGTTTCAGCTCCAGCGTCTTGTCGTCGATCCATTCCCAGCTTGTCGCAAGGTTGCCCTTGTATTCATTGGTATTCGGATCGCGATAGATCAGACCATCCCAGACCGCCCGCTGCAACACCACGCCCTCGCGGGACGAATTGAAAAAGCTGTCGACGTTCTCCAGCTCTTTTGTATAGGCGACCTTCAAGGTGTCGTTCGCCTTGTCAGCCAAAGCCGCGCCACCGGCAGCCAGCGATAGGGCCAGCGTCAGCGCGGTGGATTTCAGAAAGGTGGTTTTCATCAGATGTTCTCCCTGCCGAAGACACGCTACGGCGTCTGCGAGTTTCCCGTTTACGCGTCCAAGTATATTATATAATGATACACTGAATTGCAGTATAATTAATGAAACCCCGTACGCGCCCGAAAATCAAGACCCAATCTCAAACACCGCGCCCATTCATTTGACGACAAAGAGACCTATGACAAAAACCAAGCAGAACACGCTTTTCGTAAGCACTTTGGCCAAGGGTCTTCGCCTGTTGCGCGCCTTTGACGAGACCCACACCGAGCTTTCCCTGACCAAGCTGGCCGAGATCACCGGGCTTGAAAAAAGCGCGGTGCAACGCCTTGCCAACACGCTGCATCTTGAAGGAATGCTGGACAAGGATGCCGAGACCCGACGCTATCGGCCCTCACACGCGTGGTTGCGGCTAGCCTATGCCTATTACTGGTCCGATGCGCTGGTGGCGCGCGCCATGCCCAAGCTGATCGACCTGTCGCGACACCTTGGCGAGACGGTGAACCTTGCCGAACTCTCGGGGCAAGAGATCATCTATGCCGCCCGCCTGCCCTGCAAACGCACGACCTTTGCCGCTTCGGTGCCGGGGCGGACGGTGCCCGCGCTCAGCACCTCGGCCGGCCAGTGTATCCTGGCGACCTTCCCCGAGGAGGAGCGCACGGCGGCCATCCGCGACTGGCATGTGCACGCCCAGACACCGCGCACCACGATCGACCGTGCCGAAATTGCCCGCCAGATCGAGATCGTCGCCGAGACCGGCCACGCCATCACCCATGGCCAGATGATTCTGAGCGAGGTCGGGATCGCCTGTGCCATTCGCGGCCCCGATGGCCGGGCTTGGTCCGCCGTGCATTGCTCAGTGTCAGAGCATTCCTGGGACATCGCCCGCATCCATGAGGAAATCCTGCCCTGGCTTCAGGATACCGCGAACGCGATCCAACCGCTGCTGCGCCCCTAAAGGCGCGGCGCATCGGGCGACGTTCAGCCCCAAGGGGCACTGAAAAGCCCCCCCCTCTTCCTCTTCAGAGACGGCCTTTGTCCGCTGCCAAAGTATCGATGCCTCCAAGCCCGATACACAAATTCCTATTGCAGCGCGGGTCTATGGAATCTATCGTTATGTTATATCATAACATTACAGAGATCCTCCATGACCGCCACCCTCTCCGATCCCCGCCTTCCCGTAACCGTCCTCTCTGGATTTCTGGGTGCGGGGAAGACCACGCTTTTGAACCACGTCCTGAACAACCGCGAAGGCCGCAGGGTGGCGGTGATCGTCAATGACATGTCCGAGGTGAATATCGACAGCGACCTGGTCCGCGAAGGCGCGGAACTGTCGCGCTCCGAGGAGAAGTTGGTCGAAATGTCAAACGGTTGCATCTGCTGCACCCTGCGCGACGACCTTCTGAGCGAGGTGCGCCGCTTGGCCGATGAGGGGCGGTTTGACTATCTTTTGATCGAATCCACCGGCATTGCCGAACCCCTGCCCGTCGCCGCGACCTTTGATTTTCGCGATGAGGCCGGGGGCAGCCTCAGCGATGTCGCGCGGTTGGATACGATGGTCACGGTGGTCGACGCGGTGAACCTGCTGCGCGATTTCGCCAGCCATGATTTTTTGGCGGACCGGGGCGAAACTGCGGTCGCTGGCGATGAACGCAGCCTTGTTGACTTGCTGACCGAGCAGATGGAATTTGCCGATGTGGTCGTGCTGAACAAGGTACGCGATGCCAGTACCGCCCAACTGGACGCCGCCCGCAAGATCATCCGCGCGCTGAACCCCGATGCCCGCGTGATCGAAACCAGCCACTCGCGCGTGGCGCCGGACGCGATCTTTGATACCGGCCTGTTTGATTTCGACACGGCCCATACCCATCCGATGTGGGCAAAAGAGCTGTACGGCTTTGCCAACCACACCCCCGAGACCGAGGAATACGGGATTTCCTCGTTCGTCTACTCGGCCCGCGAACCTTTTGACCCCGCAAAGATTCACGCCGTATTGAACGGCCCCCTGCCCGGCGTCATCCGCGCCAAGGGGCACTTCTGGATCGCCACGCGCCCCGATTGGGTGGCCGAATTCTCATTGGCAGGCGCAATATCTTCGGTCACGCCCTTGGGGCGCTGGTGGGCGAGCGTGCCGCCGGATCGTTTACCGCAACACCCCGAAGCACAGGCCGAAATCGCCCGTCGCTGGGCCGAACCTTGGGGCGACCGGCGCCAAGAGATCGTCTTCATCGGCGCCGACCTTGACCGCGAGGAGATCTGCGCGGCGCTGAATGCGGCACGGGTCACCTCGGCGGATTTCACGCCCGAGGTCTGGGACAATCTGCCCGATCCCTTCCCGGTCTGGGGTCGGACCGCGGCATAGGCGGACCTTGGTGTGAGCCGCCGAAACCTGAACACCTCACTGCGCAGGCGGTCATGTTCCAACCCGATGGCCGCGTTTGATGCCTTGCCACCGGACCTGCGCCGCTGGCTGGCCTGCGCCCATCTCCCGTGGAGCGCGCGCTCGGCCTTTCGGATCTGGCAACGCGCGCTACGCTCGACCAAAGGGGATCGCGATCTCGCCCTTGCGGCCCTGCGCGCGGCCGAGGACCGGACCTTGGCCCGCGACAGTCGGCGGATCTGGGGCGGCGACTATCCTGCCCCTGCCACGCCCCCGGACTGAGCGCACAAGGATGAAGACTGGATACCACGCTGTTGAGTTTGCACTATAAAAGGTGAAACGCCCCGGGTTCGGAACGCCCCACACCCTCACGTCATGGGGCGGCCCCGGCAAACCCGGGGCGTTTCACGACACGCGTCACACCAAAGCTTCGGCCGCCTTGCGCGATGTTTTACGCGTCACCGCCATCCTGCGCAGGAACGCTGCGACAAAGATCCCCGTCAGGATCAACACGATCGTCGCGGCCGGGGCGCTGTCGATGAAAAAGCTCGCGTAGGTGCCTGTCAGCATCGCGCCAAGACAGACCACGACCGAAACGACGAGCATTTTGCCGAAACTGCGGACCGAGAGGAACGCAATCGCCCCCGGCGTGACCAGAAGCGCCACGGCAAGAATAAGACCGACGGACGACAGGGTCGAAACGATGGTCAGCGAAAGCACGCTCAGCAGCCCATAGTGGAGCAGTTTCGTCGGCAGACCCGAGGCCTGTGCCTGTGCCGGATCAAACGCGTGCAGCAGCAGGTCTTTCCACTTCAAGACAAGAAGCGCGGTTACCACAAGCCCGATCCCCCCCGAGGTCCAAAGGTCCGTAGTGCCGACACCAAGCATGTTGCCGAACAGGATATGGTCCAGATGCTCATTGGTACGGATCGAGGTATACATGATGATCCCGACCCCGAACATGCCAGAGAACACCACCCCCATGACCGTGTCCTGCTTGACCCGGCTGTTGTGTGACAGAAAGCCGGTCGCCAGCGCACACAGCATCCCCGCGCCAAAGGCCCCGACGATCAGCGGCAGCCCGAGGATCCACGCCAGCACGATACCCGGCAAGGTCGCGTGGCTGACCGCATCCCCCATCAGCGCCCAGCCCTTGAGCACCAGAAAACACGACAGCAGCGCCGTCGGCGGCGCGACCAGAAGGCAGATCCAGAAGGCGTTCTGCATGAAGGGAAACTGGAACGGCTGCATCAGGGTGTCGATCACGGGCGAACCTCCTTGGCCGGTTTTCGCGCCGGATGACGTTCAAGCGCCTGCGCCGCCTTGCGCCGGGCGGCCAGCATCCCGTGCTTTGGCGCAAAGACAAAGGCGATGAGAAAGATCAGCGTCTGCAGCGCGACAATGATTCCCCCCGTCGCTCCATCCAGAAAGAAGCTCGCGTAAGCCCCAAGAAAGCTGGTGAGCGCGCCGATCAGGACGGAAACAACAATCAGTTTCGGAAACCGGTCGCACAGCAGATAGGCCGTGGCCCCCGGTGTGACGACCAATGCGATGACCAGAAACGCGCCGACCGTGATCATCGCCGCGACGATAGCGGCCGACAACAGGACAAAGAACACGGCCTTCAACACATCGGGGCGCAACCCGATGGTACGGGCGTGGTTCTCGTCGAAAAAGACCACCATCAGATCGCGCCATTTGGCCAGCAGCACGGCAAGGCAGACAAAGCCGATGATCGCCAGTTGCAGCGTATCACCGGGCGTAATGGCAAGGATGTTGCCCATGATGATCGTCTGGATCGAGACCGACATCGGCGACAGCGACACCATGAACAGGCCCAGCCCGAAGAACGAGGTGAAAATGATCCCGATGATGACATCGATCTTGAGCCCCGAACGCCCCGACAGGAACAGCATCGCGCCCGCAGCCAATCCACCCGCAAAGAACGCCCCAAGCGCGAAAGGCAGCCCAAGCATATAGGCCCCCGCGACGCCGGGCACCACCGAATGGCTCAGCGCGTCGCCGATCAGCGACCAGCCCTTGAGCATCAGGTAGCAGGAGAGAAAGGCGCAGACGCCGCCGACCAAAGACGACACCCACATGGCGTTGAACATATAGCCATAGGAAAACGGCTGCAGCAGGGTCTCGATCACGAGAAATCCCCTTTCTTGTCGCCGTCCTCTTCCGGGGCACCGGAATGGCCGGTGCCGCGCAGCGTGGCGTCAACGGCGGGCGAAGCGGAGCGTTTTTCGCCGTATTGCACGAAGGGACGTTCGTCGTCGGTGATGATGCGCAGTTCGCGGGTGTCACCCTCGTCGTGGTGAAGGTCGTCTCCGCCAAGGGTGAAATGGCGCAGCACGCCGCCGAATGCCGTTTCAAGGTTCTCATGCGTAAAGGTGGTTTCGGTCGGGCCGTAGGCAAGAACCGTGCCTTTCACGAGCACGGTGCGATCACAGAATTCAGGCACGGAGCCAAGGTTGTGGGTCGAAACCAACATCACCCGGCCCTCGTCTTTCAACTCGCGCAACAGCGCGATGATCTTTTCTTCGGTCTTGACGTCGACGCCGGTAAAGGGCTCGTCCAGCAGGATCACCTGACCGTCCTGCGCGATGGAGCGCGCAAGGAACACGCGCTTGCGTTGCCCGCCCGACAGCTCGCCGATCTGGCGCTTGCGAAACTCCGACATGCCGACCCGACCAAGTGCGGCCTCGACGGCATCGTGATCGGCGCGCGCGGCGCGGCGCAGGAACCCCATGTGCCCGTATCGGCCCATCATCACGACATCCTCGACCAACACGGGAAAGGCCCAGTCGACCTCTTCCGCTTGCGGCACATAGGCCACGAGGTTGCTCGCCAGCGCCTCCTTGATCGACTTGCCCAGCAGTTTGATTTCCCCGCGCGCCGTGGGCACGAACCCCATGATCGCCTTGAACAGGGTCGACTTGCCCGCGCCATTCACGCCGACCAGCGCCGTGATCGTTCCGCGCGGGATCTCGAAACTGGCATCGTGCAGCGCCGTATGGCCATTGCGGTAAGTGACCGTCACGTCGCGCGCCATGATGCCGCCCGCGGGGTCACCATTGTCGGTGTCATGAAGAACAGGGGCCGGGTAACTATCGAGCATCATGAATTCCTTATGGCGAGGGGGGCGACGATCGGACCGCAGATTGAGCGCCGCGAAAAGCGGCCGCGCCGATCAAAGGGGACGCGCATAGTCCCGATCAGTTCGAGCGCGGCGCCAAGGCGTCCGCGATGGTCTGGGCGTCAACGCGCAGCAGATCGAGATAGGTTGGCACCAGGCCATCAGCCTCGGTCAGGCTGTCGACGTAGAGCATACCGCCATAGGTGGCGCCGGTTTCGCGCGCGACCTGTTTGGCCGGGGCCTGATTAACGGTGCTTTCACAGAACACGGCGGAAATGTCATTGGCGCGGACCGTATCGATAACGCCCCGAACCTGCTGCGGCGTGCCGGTCTGGTCGGCGTTGATGGGCCAAAGATAGGCCTCGCGCAGCCCGAAATCACGGGCGAGATAGCTGAATGCCCCTTCGCAGGTCACCAGCCAGCGGTTCGCCTCGGGAACCGCCTGAATGCGGTCGCGCAAGGGCCCCACGGTGTCGCGGATCCGCTGCTTATAGGCTTCGGCGTTGGCGGCGTAGATTTCCGCGCTGTCGGGATTATGTTGGGACAGGGCGTCGCGGATGTTGTCGACATAGGTGATCGCATTGTCGAGCCCCATCCAGCCATGCGGGTTCGGCAGCCCCTCATAGTCGCCTTCGGCGATCGAAATGGGATCAATCCCGTCGGTCAGGATCGCGGAGGGCATGTCGCCCAGATTGTCGATGAACTGTTCGAACCAGCGTTCAAGGTTCAGACCGTTATACAGGATCAGGTCAGCATCCGAGGCGCGCACGATATCCCGCGGTGTCGGCTCATAGCCGTGAATTTCCGCGCCCGGCTTGGTGATCGAAACCACCTCGGCCTCGTCCCCCGCAACATTCTGCGCCATGTCCTGCAGGATCGTAAACGTTGTCACGACCTTGAAAGCCCCCTTCCCGCCTTGGGCGTTGGCCTGAAGGGCGAACAGGGATGTCGATGCGATCACCGTAGAGAGGGCAATGGATCGTAGGGACAAACGAGGCATGCGAAATTCCTGATTGGGTGCGGTTCCAATGGTGTTAATGAGAATCGGTCGCAAAAGTCAATGCAAATGAGAATGACTCGCAATAATTTCCCCATCGCGGGCTGAAACGCGCGGATCACAAAGCGAAAATCCCGGTTTTCCGGTCAGGAACGGTGATTTCGCGCGACAACTCGCGCAGCACCCTTCACCTTCGACCCGGGATACCGGGTAAGTTTGATGTCCGGTGAGCCTAAAGCGCGCGCACTGAAAACGGGATGTCGATGTGGAACGTGGTGCCTTCGCCAAGGCGGCTTTCATAGGAAATGGCGCCCCCCATCCGCTCGATCAAAAGCTTGGCGATATGCATCCCCAGACCAGACCCTCCGGACGCCCGTGTCTCCGAGCTGTCAACCTGATTGAAACGTCCGAAAACCTGATCCTCGGCGTTTTCCGGAATGCCGATTCCGCTGTCTTGGATCGACATTCTCAGCTGTGTCCCGATCACCTGGACAGAGCATTCGACCTCCCCGCCTTCGGGCGAGAACTTCACCGCGTTTGAAAGCACGTTTCCGACCACCTGCTTCAAACGGTACGGGTCCGTATGCACCTGGGCATGCACGTCATTTGTGACGAGTGAGAGCGCAACCTTGGCCTTGGCGGCATGGCCCTCGTGTTCTTCCATGGTTTCGCGCAGGAAGTCGATCAGGTCCAGATCCTGAAGCTTGAACTTGACCGCATTCAGGTCGAGCTTTTGCAGATCAAGAACATCGTCGATCAGCCGCTGCAACCTGACACTGTTCTTCTGGGCGATGTTCAGCAAGTTTCTGACGGGATCACTGACCTCCCCGACAACGCCATGAAGCACCAGATCCAGCCCCCCTTTCAAAGAGGTCATGGGGGTGCGCAATTCGTGGCTGATCACGGCAAGAAACTCGGTCTTTGCACGGTTGGCGGCCTCGGCATGAACCACCGCCTCGCGCAGGGCTTCGGCCGTGCGTTCCCGTTCCGTGATGTCGACCAAGGACACCGTCCACCCCAAAAGATTGCGCGTCGTCTGGATCGGGCTCGCAATCGGGAGCGCGCGCGGGTCATAGATACGATCCCCGAACCGGATCGGTTCCGCGCAGCCAAGCTCCCCGGTTGCAGCAAGAGAGCGCAACATCGGACCGATCTTTTCCAGATCCCCAAGCCCTTCGCCACGCTCTGGCATCTTGTCCTCGAACAATTCTCTTGCGGAAGAGTTTGCACCGGCAAACTGACCAAGGGCATCCATGATGATCACCGGGTCGTGGGTGGCATAGAACAGCAGATCCCGCCCCAGTGCCTCGGTATCCATCATCCTGTTGTCAGAAAGCAGCCAACTGAAGGCAAGGAAGGCAGCCCCAAACATGAAGGGGGTCGGATCGAACCCGAGAATGGTGACCTCCCAGCCGACATAGGCCACATTGGCCACCAAGGGGGCGACGGTAATGATCGCCAGAACAGCCAGAAAAGGCCGGATGTTCTTTTCAGCCTTCAGGATCGCATAGGCAAGCACACCCAAGGTGGCCAGCACAAAGATGTACAGCCCCGCAGCAATGACATAGAAGACAGCCCCGTGATTAAAGTCGACGAACGCACCGGTCCCGTCCTGCGTAAGATAGGTGTCCGCGCCGTAAAGCAGATGGTGCTGCCCGTTCGTGAAAGCGATCAGGCTTACCAGAACCGGGACACCAAGGAAGCAGCACAGGCGGACCTTTGAGAAACCGCCCTTGGGATTCAACGTATAGTCGAACACGAAGAACGCCCAGGCGATTGGCAGCAACGAAATCGCCGGCCAGGCCGCCAGCGACCAGCCGACCTTGCACGATAGCCCCTGCGAGGCAAAATCGAACACCACGGCAAAGAGCCACCACAGCATCGCCACGAAGGCCCAGACAAAAGCGTGTTTGCCTGCAAAGCGATGGTTGCGCACAACCCAGACCAAGACAAGGGCGCCGAACACCCACAGTGAGGCGATAGCGGCAGGCACGAAGGTGAATTCCAAACTCGTCAGGCAGGTCATGGTCTACTCTTGCAGGTCAGCTTTGCATGCCGCGCCCTGTCCGGGCAGGGCGGGATGAGTCCGAGATTTCTTCATATCGACACCCACATTCCTTCAATTCGCACAGAACATACCGCAGCCCCATGCATTCGCAACCTGCGGTACGACGGGAATTGACCGTCAGAACATGTTGAAAAAATGGCGAAACTGGGGAACCTAAAAGTGTAACCATTGGGTCGCAACTCCTGACGCGCCCCGTTTTTCGGCAAGCGCGCTGTGACCTGCTCCCCTTGAGAGCCAGCAAAGATGACGGGGCTCTGATCAGGTTTTGATCTCGGTGGAACCTGTAGGCATTATCACGCCGAGGACCAACCCCAAAAATTGCGCGTTTCAGGGGCGCAGGTCAGACAATGCCACCCGGCCCGATGATACGCCGCGCAAATGGGCGCTCCCCCCCGAACCCAGTCCGACTGCGGCGAAAGGCAGCGGCATCGTGCCTAAATAAGTGGCGACGACACGCAGTCATCTCGCTACACTTTCATCAGATCAGACTGCCGGAAACTCACACCTTCTGGAGACGCCCCATGGGAACCGATCCCGTCAGGCAACACCCCCGCGCCGCCCTATCGGAGCCACTCGCGATGCTCTGGGCCGACGGGCGATCCGGCCGCCCGCGCCGCAGGTCCAGACCGGGGCGCAGCGCAGGATCGGCAGGATGATTCCTATCCCGCTCAAACCCTTGCTGGCGACGCAGGTGCGCACGTTGCTGCCGGCAAGCTTTGGCATGGTCATGGCGACCGGCATCGTCTCGCTTGCGTCCAGACAGATCGGCCTGAACACCCTTGCGCTGCTTTTATTCGCGATCGCCTGTGTCGCCTACGCAATCCTCTGGGCCCTCACGATTCTGCGGGTGATTTACCATCCGCGCGCCATCTTTCTCGATCTGATCGACCATCTGCGCGGACCGGGTTTTTTCACCAAGGTCGCCGCCACAGGCATCCTCGGCAGCGAGGCGCTGCTGCTGTTCGAGGCCGAAAGCATCGCCTTTGCCCTGTGGTTCTTTGCCGTCGGTCTATGGCTTTTGCTCACCTACACCATCTTCACTGCCCTGACCGTGAAAGAGGAAAAGCCCCCGCTGGAAACCGGGATCAGCGGCGCATGGCTGCTTGCCGTGGTGTCGACCCAGTCGATTGCCGTGCTCTCGGCCCTTCTGGCGCCCCATATCGAACAACCGCTGCGCCTTGATCTCAACTTTCTCGCCCTGTCCATGTGGCTCTGGGGCGGGATGCTCTACATCTGGATGATGTCGCTGATCTTCTACCGCTACACCTTCTTCCGCTTTTCGCCCGGCGACCTGTCGCCCCCCTACTGGATCAACATGGGGGCGATGGCGATCTCGACGCTGGCGGGGTCGCTGCTGATCCGCAATACGACCGATGCCTGGTTCCTGAACTCGATCGCGCCGTTTCTGAAGGGTTTCACCATCTTCTATTGGGCGACCGGAACATGGTGGATCCCGATGCTGTTGATCCTCGGGGTCTGGCGCCACGTCTACAAACGCTTTCCATTCCGCTACGATCCCCTGTACTGGGGCGCGGTCTTTCCCATCGGCATGTATGCGGTCGCGACCGAGGCCATGAGCGGCGCGCTCGACTTCGGATTTCTCGACCCACTGGCGCGGCTGTTCTCATACGCCGCCATCGCCGCCTGGACCGTGACGTTCCTCGCCTTCCTGCGCGCGACAGTGACCCGCTTTGGCGGGACACACTGACCCCGGTCACAGCGTTTGGGGCCAGCACACGTGCCGAACCGGGCGCATCTGCGCACCGGTGTCCGGTTCCCTGTTTCAAACGTGACTCAGATCACTCCGGCGGCCATGTCAGACCGGTCCCGGCGCTCAGTGCAGGGTGGTGTTGCTTTCCGGCCCGCCCGCAACCGCCGCGACATGCATGACGGCGGCCTGTATCTTGTCGCCATCAATCAACAATTTCGGTCCCAGAGGCAGCGCGCCCATGCCGAGCCGCCCCATCCACCGTTTGAAAACCGCAGGCACGATCCCGATGACATGGGTGGCCCCTTCGTTGACGGCTGCGCGCGCCATTTCGGTAATCAGCAACATCTGAACCTGCAGCCTGCGCTCTGCTTCGACCTCGGGCGACAGGAACAGCCGCGTCGCTTCCCAGATATGATCGGCGACAGGCGCCTTCTCATACAGGACATGGGACGGGATACCCGCCAACAATCCGCGCTGGGCATCGCGCAGCATATAACTGTAACACCCGCACTGCGCGGTTGTCGGCAAAAGCCGAATACCGGCGAGCACCTGCCCAAATTCGTGAACCACGACCGAGCGGCTTTGCGGTGTGTCGTACTGATCAAACTCCATCCCGTCGACGTTGGGCAGTTCCCAGTGTTTTGTGTCGATGAACACGCGCTTCCGCGCCCTGAGAAATTCGGTGTAAAGTTCGCCATAATTCTGCTGCGTATGGATCGACAACACGGCCGAGCGCATGCGGTTCGGCAATTTCGCACGCGCCTGAGGCTTGCTCGCCCCCGCCAGAGGTTGTGCCGGCGCGGCCTCTACCTTGGATAGCTTCCGATGGAGCCTCTCCGGCTTTACAGAAACCAGATCAGGCAGAATGCTACGCCCGAATCCCCGCTTTTCTCTCGAGTGAAAACCCATGTATAACCTGCCGATTTCTCGTGTTTTTCTGGCTTCTATCGCCTATTCCTCCAATTTCTGACACAATTGCGCCAAACTTCCATCAATGTTGATGGATACAATCTATACGTGTTGCATTTTTGCATATCGGACGACCAGAGGCTGAGCACATGCCCATCAAAGACGTATTTAGGCCACTGAAGGGCGACCAAAGCGACGATAAAACAATGCTTTGGGCGAACCGCCGCCGGCTTCGCGACTATGCGAAGGTCGGGCGACAGCTCCTGTTTCAACGCATTGCGATCTATTCGGCCGCCATCTTTCTGGCCGGTGCCTACTACAACTGGAAAATCGCGCTTATTTTTTACGCACTTGTCTGGGCCGGCGAGGTCTATGACGGCGTGGTCTTCCGCAACATTCTGGTGATGCGGCAGTGGAACGAGACTGCCGTGCGCCACTTCATGCGCGCGATCTATTTGGGGACCGTGATCAGCGCGGCGGTGATTTCGTTCTTCTGTATCGCGGTGTCGATCCAGCAAGGGCCGGAAACCGGGCACTTCATGCCGCTCTTCATGCTGGTTTCAGCCTCCATCTTTGCGGCCATCAACAATCACCACTTCCTGCCCGTTCTGGCGCTGCGCATCGCGATCTATGTCTCGGCCATCCTGTTCGTTCCGATCCGGGATATCTGGATCGTGCACCCGCCGCTCTCTTCCGAACTCTGGCTGCACCTCTTTACCGTGCTGTTTGTGCTGGGCTTCATTGTCGAGCTTTCGCGCAGCTTCCTGACAGGCTACACTGCCTCTCTACACAGCCGCCAGGATCTCGAGGCGGAACACGAACGCACCAAGGCCGCCTATCAGGCCAAAACGCAGTTCCTGTCGACCGTCAGCCACGAATTGCGCACCCCGCTCACCTCGATCAAGGGATCGTTGGAGATCCTCCACTCCGGCGTTCTGGGGCAGCCCCCGGAAAAGATGAAACGGCCGCTGGACATCGCAACCCGCAACACCCGCCGTCTGGCCGATCTGGTGAACGACCTGCTGCTGCTGCAGAAAGCCGAAGCCGGCAAGATCGAATTCCTGTTCGAGGTTCGCGACCTCGGTGACCTCGTCAACGAGGCGATCGAGCGATTTCGCCCCTTTGCGGACAGAAGAAACATCACGATTGTCACTGATGCGCCCAAAAACGTGTTCTGGGCCCGGTTCGACGGTATGCGCCTTGATCAGGTGATCACCAATCTTCTGTCCAACGCGACCAAGTTCTCTGAGGACGACGGCGAGGTGCGTGTTTCGATCAAACGCCACAACGGATATGTTCGCGTGTCGGTCTCTGATGACGGCATCGGGATCGCCGACAGCGCCCGCGGCCGTCTGTTCGACGCCTTCAGCCAACTGGATTCATCGAACACGCGAAAGTTCGAGGGAACCGGTCTTGGCCTGAACATCTCCAAACGGATCATCGAAGCCCATGAGGGCGAGATCGACTTCACCAGCACGCTCGGGGTGGGTTCGACCTTTTTTGTTGACCTGCACGAAGAAGACGCCCCCACGCAAATCACCCCGTCCGCAGAAGACAGCGCCCCTTTGAAAATCAAGGCGCGGGCCTAAGCCCCCTGTGACCTAACAAAATTCCGCGTCGCAGCCTATTGGCTGCGGCACACGCGGGCCGCAAAACGCGCGAACTTCTGCGCGCGGGACCCCGGCACGCACAAAAAGCCCAAATACAGACAGATGAAGCGAAGCTGGCCATATAAGCCCACATTTAATGAAAAAAGCGGCGCTCCGGTTTGATCCGAAACGCCGCTTATCATGGTACCCAAAGCCGGACTCGAACCGGCACACCCGTTAAGGCGGGGGATTTTGAATTCTACGGAAAGCCCTTTGTTCCAGATACTTAAAGAAATCGACTCCCACTCGATACCGCCTCAGCACGATGCGCTGTGGGAGTCAAGGTTCCTTGCTTTGGATGAGCTTTGCCGCCCGCAATCACACGCTGAGAAAGTCAAAAAATCTTTGCATCGAAGGGGGCATCCAAACATGTACGCCTGTTCACAATCTGCCCGATAAGCAGCGGTGCGACACTGCCCCCGAAGGCCAGCACAAGCCCGGGCAAACCAGGGTCAGGCAAATTCAGTATTTCAGACAACCCCGGTATCCAGAACACTGCCGAAATCATTGCGAGACAAAGCGCGATCGCCCCCCAGACCCAGCCATTGCGCGTCACCTCGTTGACGAACAGGCCGCCGCCGGGCATCCGCACGTTGAACACGTTCCAAAGCTGCGCCAGCGCCAGCGTCAGAAAAGACACCGTGACGGCCGCCTCGGTCGGCAGCATCAGCCAGTGCAAGGCCAGCCAGAAGGCCGTGAGAACCGTCACGGTAATGGCACCGCCAAGAACAGCAATCAGTATCCAGCGGCGACCATCGAGGATCTGTTCGGCGGGATCGCGCGGCGGCTGGCGCATGACGCGATCATCACCCGCGCCGAACCCCAAGGCAAAGGCCGGGAACACATCTGTCACGAGATTAAGGAACAGGATCTGCAACCGTAGTAGCGGCATTGGCAAGCCCGCCCCGACGGCGAGACCGACAATCAGCACCTCGCTTACATTGCAGGACATCAGATACACGACGAATTTGCGGATGTTGTCGAAGATGACCCGTCCCTGCCACATCGCCGCGATGATCGTTCCGACGGAATCGTCCTTGAGAACCATATCCGCGGCCTCGCGCGCCACCTCGGTGCCGCGCAGCCCCATGGCGATACCGATATCGGCCTGTTTCAGCGCCGGGGCGTCGTTCACGCCATCGCCGGTCATCGCCACGATATGTCCGTTTTGTTGATACAGCGCCGCTAACTTCAGCTTGATCGCCGGAGCGATGCGGGCAAAGACGTCGGCAGATAGGATCCGGTCACGCAGAGCCCCGTCGACTTTTGACCCGTCTGTCGTTTCGGTCTCAAGGACATCCAGATCGCCCCCTTCCATCACGTTCAGGTGCCCGCCCTGCCCCAGCCCCGCTTCGCGGGCGATGGCGGCGGCGGTATCGGCGTGATCGCCGGTCAGCATCACGACGCGCACGCCCGCCGCCTGCGCGGCTGCGATTGCTCCGGCGACATCGGCGCGCAACGGATCGCGCAAGCAGACCATCCCGGCCAGCGTGAGCCCCTCATAAGGCGCGCCATCCTCGTGCTCAGCCCGTTTCGAAGCCAAGGCCAAAAGACGCAGCCCCTCACTGGCTGCGGCGCGGCTGCGCTCTTGCCACTGGGCGCGCGTGGTTGCGTCCAGCCTCTGTTCCCCATCACGCCCCAGAACCTTGGTGCAAACCTCCAGAACCGATTCCGGCGCCCCCTTGACGGCATAAAAGAAACAATCGCCCTCGCGGTGAACGGTGGCCATCATCTTTGTATCCTGATCAAAGGCGTGCTTGCGCACCTCCTTACCTGTCTCCAGCAGGGTATCACGGCCTTGCCCGGCTTGGCTCGCAACCCGCAGCAGCGCGACTTCCATCGGGTCGCCCGACGCTCCTTGGGCCCCCTGCTCCAGCGCGGCATTGATGATGTAACTGCCCCCCGACGGCATCTGTGTGCCAAGGTGGGTCTTTGAGGATCCACAAAGGAGAGCGGTCATGTCAGAGATTATCACGGTCGGGCTCGATCTGGCGAAGAAT
>NZ_SMFP01000016.1 GCF_004348975.1 Antarcticimicrobium sediminis
TCCATCAATATCACCTGCTCATTCCTCCGCGCTATCCAGCGCGGATTCTAACGTGGCAGGTGGGTCAATTTTACTCGCTCATAACCCACCCAAGTGGGTCAATTTCGCATGCCGATTCACAGGCGGGCCGTGGACGCCAATGGAGATGTGCTCGATATCCTAGTCCAATCGCGCCGCAACAAGGCTGCGGCGCTGCGTTTCCTCCGCAAACTCATGAAACGCTGGGGTCAGCCTCGGGTCCTTGTCACGGATAAACTGCGGTCCTACGGGGCGGCCAAGGCGGAGATCGCACCGGGGCTCGAACATCGCCAGCACAAAGGGTTGAACAACCGAAGTGAGGCGTCCCACCGGCACACAAGGCGGCGCGAGAAAATCATGGGGCGGTTCAAATCCCCGCGCCAGGCGCAGAAGTTCCTGTCAGTGCATGACCAGGCCGCCAGTCTGTTCCGCCCGAAACGTCACCGTCTGTCCGCAAAATCCTACCACCATACCAGGTCCGATGCGTTCACGCTGTGGGCCGGCTATGCAGCCGAGTTGACCGTCTGAGTTTGGGTTCCACCGCAAACTCAACCCGGCACCAACAACCTGACAAAACCACTCCGCCTGTTGCGATAATCTTCCATCTGCGACACCCAGCCCACATCATGAGCGGCTCAGGGATTGGCGACGTATCGCAACCGGTTACGACCGATGTCCGAAAGTCTTCTTCTCTGCCGTCGTTCTCGCCGCAACCGTCATCTTTTGACTATGAAAGTTAACGAGCCTGAGGTTTAGGACTGTCGCGGCGAAGGCCATTCGCCGCGATCTTGTCTTAGGGGGCAGTCTACTTCAGAAGCGCCACTATCTGTTCTGCGGCACCCGAGGAAGAGGCCGGGTTTTGGCCGGTGACCAAGTTCCCGTCGCGCAGAATAAACGCGTCCCAATCGGCCCCTTTCTCGAAATTTCCGCCATTGGCTTTGAGCATGTCTTCCACCAGGAAGGGGACGGTCTCTGTCAGGCCCACGGCGTCTTCTTCGCTGTTCGAGAAACCGGTCACCTTGCGGCCCGAGACCAGAGGTTTGCCATCCGTTCCTTTCGTATGGCGAAAGATCGCGGGTGCGTGGCAAACGGCGCCGACGGGGCGCCCGGCGGAGGCAAACGCCTCGATCAGGCGCTTGCTGTCTGCATCCTCGGCCAAATCCCAAAGTGGTCCGTGTCCGCCCGGATAGAAGATCGCATCAAAACCCTCCTCGGAGACATCGGCGAGTTTGAGGGTCGACGCTAGTTGTTGCTGCGCCGCCGCGTCCGCCTTGAACCGCCGCGTGTCGTCGGTTTGCGCGTTTTCATCATCGCTCACCGGATCGATCGGGGGCTGTCCCCCCTTGGGCGAGGCCAGCGTGATCTCTGCGCCCGCATCCTTGAAGACGTAATAGGGTGCGGCGAATTCCTCCAGCCAGAAGCCGGTTTTTTTTCCCGTATCCCCAAGCTGATCGTGGGAGGTAAGGACCATCAGAATTTTCATTGTTTTTCCAGTCATGCTTGGGCAACGCGGATAACGCGCTTGCCGAAATTGTCACCCTTGAGAAGCCCGATGAAGGCGTCCGGTGCGTTTTCAAGCCCGTCGATGATTTCTTCGCGATACTTGATTTTTCCGGCTTCGATCCACGCGCCCATCTGGGCGGCGAATTCAGGATAGAGATGGCCGAAGTCATCAAAAATGATGAAGCCCTGCACCTTGACCTTCTTGCGCAGGATCTGCCCCATCAGCCAGTTCATCCGGTCCGGACCTGCGGGCAGTTCGGTCGCATTGTACTGTGAAACCAAACCGCAGAGCGGAATTCGTGCGTTGGCGTTCAACAGGGGGATGACCGCATCGAGAACCTTGCCGCCGACATTCTCGAAATAGACGTCGATTCCGGCAGGGCTGGCCTTGGCGAGTTGCTCGGCAAAGTCGTCGGCCTTGTGGTCGATACAGGCGTCGAACCCGAGGTCTTTGACCGCATAGGCGCATTTCTCTGCGCTGCCCGCGACACCGACAACGCGGCAGCCAAGAAGCTTGCCGATCTGCCCCACGGTGGCCCCGACAGGGCCGGTTGCGGCGGCGACGACGATGGTTTCCCCAGCCTTGGGCGCGCCGATCTGGGTCAGCCCTGCCCATGCGGTAAACCCGGGCATGCCAAGGATGCCAAGCGCCCAGGACGGGTGGGCTGGCGATTTGCCGAGGTTGGTCACACCCATGCCATCGGAAAGCGCATAGTCCTGCCACCCGTTGAAGCTGAGAACCCAGTCACCTTCCGCGAAACCCTTCACTTGCGATGCGACGACGCGCGCGACGGTGCCGCCCACCATCACGCCGCCGATGTCCACCGGTGCGGCATAGGAGGGGGCATCGCTCATGCGTCCGCGCATGTAGGGGTCAAGCGACAGGTATTGCGTTTGCAGCAACATCTGACCCGGACCGGGCGTGGGAACCTCGGTCTCGATCAGGTTGAGCGTGTCTTTGCTCGGCGTGCCTTTGGGGCGTTGCGCCAGAACGAGTTGGCGATTGCGAGTGTCTATCTGTGTCATCTGGGATCTCTCTTATTGAGCGGTTTCGAGGATACGACGGGCATCTTCGGGGGTTATCGCACCCTGTTCTCCAAGCTGGGTCATCCCGTGCTCGGTCAGGGCGGAAACGATGGTCTCGATATCGGACGCGGCCACGCCATAATCACCAAGCCGTGTCTGGATACCCATCCGATGGAAGAAGTCGCGGGTGGCCTCGATCGCAGCATCAATGCGTGCGTCGTCCTCCCCCTCGCGGATGTTCCAGACATTGGCGGCGTACTGTAACAGCTTTTCCCGTTTCGGTCCGCGCTGGTCGTTCAGCAAAGCGGGCAGCACAACGGCGAGTGTCCGGGCATGGTCGGTGTCATTGAAGGCGGTGATCTCATGGCCGATCATGTGGCTGGCCCAGTCTTGGGGCACACCGGCACCGATCAACCCGTTCAAGGCCAGCGTCGCCGTCCACATGAGATTGGCGCGAACGTCATAGTCCTTGGGCGCATCAAGCGCCTTGGGTCCCAGTTCGATCAAGGTGCGCAAAAGCGTTTCGGCAAACCCATCCTGCACGCGGGCGGCCACCGGATAGGTGAGATATTGCTCGATGATATGCACGAAAGCATCCGCGACCCCGTTCGCGATCTGGCGCGGCGGCAAGGTGTAAGTCAATTCCGGGTCAAGGATCGAGAAGACCGGATAGCAATGCGCGCTGAGGAACGGCAGTTTCGCACCCTTTTCAGCATTGGTGATCACAGCCCCCGAGTTCATTTCCGATCCCGTTGCGGGCAAGGTGAGAACGGTGCCGAACGGCATGGCCTCTTTCACCACCGCGCCGCGTGAGGTCAGGATTTCCCAAGGATCGCCCTTGAACCTTGATGCCGCCGCGATGAATTTCGTGGCGTCGATCACCGAGCCACCACCAACGGCAAGCAGGAATGTGGCACCTTCATCGGCGATCACTTGCACGGCCTTCATCGCGGTCGCGAAACGAGGGTTCGGTTCAATACCGCCGAACTCGACGACCATGCGGTCGCCCAGAGCCTTGCGAACCTGACCGAGAACACCCGTACGCTCCGCGCTGCCGCCGCCATAGAGGATCAGCACTTTTGCATCTGCTGGGATCTGATCGTTCAGATCCGAAATGCGCCCCTTGCCGAACAGAATATGGGTCGGGTTGTGAAAATCGAAGTTATTCATGTCTCAGTTTCCTTCGGTGATAGCATGCAAGCGCACATCGATGTTTCCGCGTGTGGCATGTGAATAGGGACAAACCTGATGACTGGCCTCGATCAGGCGTTGGGCATCCTCGGGCGAAAGGCCGGGCAGATGCGCGGTAATATCAAGGTCGAGGCCATAGCCGCCGTCGGCCCGCTGGCCGATCCCGACTTCAACCGTGGTGCGCGCGTCGTGCAGCTCCATCTCGAGGGACTTTGCGGTCAGATCCATGGCGCTGTCGAAGCAGGCCGCATAGCCCAAGGCGAACAGCTGTTCGGGGTTTTGCCCTGTTTTCTTTCCACCCGGCGGGGCCATCTCGAAGGTGAGGGACCCGTCACCCAAGGTGGTGACGCCCGAACGTCCGCCGGTTGCCGTGGCAGATGTCTTGTAGAAGATTTTCATGGGAGTCTTCCTGTATTAGACCGGTCGTCTAGTTGTTGGTCAAAAAAATTAACCCGGTCTGACGGCTTCGATCGTGGCTGTCATGGCCGCATTCAGCGGCTCTTCGTTGTGCGACAGCCCGGCGACGAGACTTGCGCCAAGCCATTGATAGTAGGTTGATCGCGCCAGAAGCGTGGGATCGTCCAAGTGCGGGACCGATCCTTCGGCAATACCCTGAGTGAGCACGTCGCTCAGGCTTTCGACGATACAATCCACGCCGCGCTGAAGAATCTGGCTCATGTTTTCCGAGAGATCGGCCACTTCTGCAGACAACCTCACAACAAGGCAGCGGTCTTCGGGGTTCGGGCTCGTCTGATGGCGTTTCCACCCCTCGAAATAGGCAAGAAATCGGTCATGCGCATTTCGCGTCGGATCGTTCAATGTCTCGGCAAGGCTTGCACGATATTGCGCGATGAATTCCTCCAAAAGGGCGCAGCCATAGGCCTCTTTCGACGGGAAATAGTGATAAAAGGAACCCTTCGGGACATTCGCCGCCGTCAGTAGTTGGTTCAACCCAACGCCCGCATAGCCGTGCTCTGCGGTCAGCTTGCGCCCGACCATCAATATCTGGCTTTTCGTGTCTGGTGTTTCCGTTTTCATGTTTGGACATCTAGGCTAAATTAGACCAGTCGTCTAGTGGTGTGTGCGCACGTTTTCGTGAATGCGGAAACGGTGTTGCAAACCGTGACACCGGGAGGATGCGCGTTGCAACCCGGTCGGGGCGAAGTGACCGTCCGCCGACGGCATCGATATGCCAACGGCGGCGCAGATCGATTGTAAGTGCTGTCACAGCCTCACATTGTAGCTCTTATCCCGTGCGGCGAGATCTTGGACATCGCCATTATCGTCCACCGCCCGCCAAAGCCAAGGCATCAGGTTCTTGATCCGGATCAAGACTTCGTCGGGCATTGCCAAGTTATCTGACGTGGATTGCGATATGGGTGAGATCGGGCATTTAGGCCGATATTTCGACAGCATATCCGTTCCAGAGGTCGAATGCGTCAGCTCTGGCGTGGCGGTAGGAAAGAGCGGAAAGGCGATAGCGGCGGGGTCGGAAAATCGTGCTGACCTGATCGTGGGCAGCGAGAAACCGTTGTGCCTGGCGTGGTGACTTGAACCGGCCCATGATCTTTTCCCGTTTCCGCGTCGGTCGATGTGACCCCTCGATCCGATTGTTGAGGCCCTTGTGTGCTCGATGGTCAGTGTCAGGCGCGATGGCCTGGATCGGCTTGGTATAACTGCGGAGCTTGTCGGTGATCACGACACGCGGATCGCCATAGGCAGCAACCAAACGAGCGAAGAAACGCTTTGCGGCTTTGGCGTTGCGGCGGGGCTGAATGAGAACATCGAGAACGTCTCCGTTGGCATCGATGGCCCGCCACAGCCAGTTTTTCATGCCGTTGATCGGGACGACGACCTCATCCATACGCCATTTGTCGCTCGGCCGGGGGCGATCGCGCCGGATACAAGCCGCGAATTGGGGGCCGAACCGGTTCACCCAGAGACGAATGGCCTCGCGGCTGACGACGACACCACGCTCGGCGAGCAGGCCCTCGACATCGGCCGTGTTGAGCGCAAACCGATGGTAGGCCCAGACGGCATACGAGATGATCTCGCGGGGGGAAACGAAAGCCTTTCAGGCTTGGCATCGAGGTGGGAAACGTCACGGCGCCCGTTATCCGAGATGGGGAAGTGGATCAACTTGGCAATGCCCCCGAACAAGTTATCGAGGTGGGGTCAGCAACCGGATCAGAGGGTGTCGCGCTTGGGTCGACGCCGCGCCATGGCCAACATCCGCGCAGTGAAGGCATAGATCACCAAAGCGATCCAGCTTCTAAAGAGAATGGAAAAACCTCCACCGGAGGTCGACAGCGCCCGGCGCGGGTTGTTCTCCATATCGGCGCCAGCGGAAGCCCAAGGGCCACCGGCACAAGGGATATGTCCAGTTTTCTCAGGACATAGCCGATCAGAACCGCCTGTGTTGCCAACGGCTTGCTCCTGACCGTGCCAAGGTAGGCGCCATCCATGCCACGAGCAAAGACGCCAGGCGGGGCAAACGACGAATTTCTCCTCGCTGCCACCGCCCACTAACGCCTAGAAGACCCCAAGATGAGAGCCTGAAAGATTGTCAGGCCGAAGTCCTCTCGCGGTCAAAGCGAGGCCAGTTGGTAATCGGACCGCGCCACCCTTCAAAGGCCTTGGCCAACGCGAAGACCTTTGTGTCCTGAAAGCGCGGCGCGACGATCTGCAACCCGATCGGCATGCCGCTTGCAGAGAAACCGCAGTTGATCGAACAGGCGGGCTGCTCTCCCATGTTCCACGCCACGGTGAAGCCGATATGCTCAAACGGGAGGGCCGGGTCATTGGTGGGCGAAGCCCAGTCGGCGGGATAACTGACGTTGGGATTGACCGGCGTAAGGATCGCATCGACGTGTTGGAACGCCTTGGCGGTCGACTCGCGCATGGCAAAGGTCTGATCGGCCCCCAGCGCCACCGCGACCGGAGACGCGCTGGCCCCGGCCTCGGCCCATTGCCGGATATAGGGCAGGATCATGTCGCGCCGTTCGGGCGCCAGTGCTTCTATGATGCCCCAGAAGTGCGCGCGCCAGGCAATGTCGAGCCCGTCGAGCATCTCGCGCGTCAGCACCGGCGCGATCGGCACGATTTCGGCCCCCTGCGCGGCAAAGGTATCGGCGGCGGCCTGTACGGCGGCGATCACCTCTGGTTCGGGGTCAATGCCGCAGCCCGCATCCAGCATCAGCCCGATCTTCATGCCGCGCACGTCGGCGGCCGGCACCTGCCAGTCGATGGCCTCATAGGGCTGTGCGGTGGCGTCGCGCCAGTCGGGACGGGTAATCGTCGGCATGAGCAGCGCGGCGTCATCCACCGTTGGCGTCATCGGACCGGCGCAGCGGCCAGTGTAATAGGGATAGATCGGGATCCGCCCCAGCGTCGGTTTGAAGCCGAAAAGCCCCGTCCAACCTGCGGGCAGGCGGATCGATCCACCGATATCGGTGCCGATATGCAGCGGGCCGTAGCCCGCCGCGCCCGCCGCCGAGGCCCCGGCAGAGGAGCCGCCGGGGTTCTCGGACAGCTTCCACGGATTGTGGGCCAGATTGTGATAGCTCGACAGCCCCGATGACAGCATGCCGTAGTCGGGGCAGGTGGTTCTGGCGAACATGATCGCGCCATCCTCGCGCAGGCGCGCGGGGATCGGCGCATCCTCGGCAGCCGGGATCAGTTCGGTCGCTGCGGTCCCCATCGGCACCGGCTCGCCCTTCATCGCGATCAGATCCTTGATCGTCACCGGCATCCCATCGAGCAGGCCTTTCGGCGTTCCGGCCATATAGCGCGCTTCCGACGCCTTGGCCTCTTCCAGCGACCGCTCGGGCTCGAAAGCGTAAAGCGCGCCGACCTGCGGTTCGCTGTCTTCGACGCGTGTGATCAGCGCCTGCATGTATTCGACTGGCGACAGGTCTTTCGCGGCGAAGGCCGTCAGCGTTTCACGCGCGGATTTGTTTAGGATTTCAGACATTGAAAGGACCTTTCTTATATGCGGCTCTGATATGCTTCCGTCAGCGGCTTGCGACGCGGCGCCCCTTGCGGCCGATGACCTCAAGGGTGGGTTCGGCCGAGAGAAGTTGGCGGGTATATTCCTGCTGCGGATGGTCGAGCACGGCGCGGGCGGCGCCGGTCTCGACCAGCTTGCCGTGCTGCATCACCGCCACCTCGTCGCAGATCTCATCGACCACGCCGATGTTGTGGGTGATGAACAGCACGCTGACGCCATGCTCGGCGCGCAGTTTGAGGATCAGCTCAAGGATCTGCTTCTGCACCGTCAGGTCGAGCGCCGAGGTCGCCTCGTCCGCGACCAGCAGCCGCGGCTTGGTGATCAGCGCGCGGGCAATGGCGATGCGCTGCCGCTGCCCGCCGGAAAATTCGTGCGGATAGCGCGTCAGATCGCCCACCGACAGACCCACGTCCTCGAGCAGCGCGCCGACCATCTCGCGGCGATCTGCGCCTTTCGGTGCGCCCGGATCAAGATGCAGCGGCTCGGCCACGATGGTGCCCACGGTCTGGCGCGGATCAAGCGAGCTGTAGGGATCCTGAAACACCATCTGGAAGTTGCGGCGCGCCGCGCAGAGCTGACGCGGCGACATGGCAAACAGGTTCTGCCCATCAAGCAGAACCTCGCCCGAGGTTGGCCGATCGAGCGCCATCACCAGCTTGGCCAGAGTCGACTTGCCCGACCCGCTTTCGCCCACCACGCCGAGGATTTTCCCCTCTTCAAGGCCCAGCGTGACATCGTCCAGCGCCTTCACAGTCGTGCCGCCCAGATCGAAATGGCGGCTGAGGTTCTGTACCTTGAGGATTTCAGCCATCGGACATCTCCAGCGAAGCGCGTACCCGGCCCGGCAGCGCCGAGATGAGCTTGCGCGTGTACTCATGCGAAGGCCGGCGCAGCACTTGCTCGGTTTCGCCCTGCTCCATCTCGTCGCCGCGGTACATGACCAGCGTGCGGTCAGCGATGCGGGCGATGACGCCCAGATCATGCGAGATCAGGACCAGCGAGATGCCCAGCTCGCTCACCAGTTCGTCGAGAATGCCGAGAACCTCGGCCTGCACCGTCACGTCAAGGGCGGTGGTCGGCTCGTCTGCGATCAGCAACTCGGGCTCCAACGCCAGCGCGATGGCAATGCCCACCCGCTGACGTTGTCCGCCCGACATCTCGTGCGGGAAGCTGTCGATGCGCTCGGCTGCGCGGGGAATTTGCACCATTTCCAGCAGGCGCAGCGCCTCGGCCCGGGCATCGCGGCGTGACAGCGCGCGGTTCAGGCGCAATCCCTCGGCGATCTGTGCCCCCACGCGCATCGACGGGTTCAGCGCGGTCATCGGCTCTTGGAAGATCATGCCGATCTTGCGCCCGCGCACCCGGCACAGCTGGCGCTCGGACATGGTCAGGATGTCTTCACCGTCGAGCAGGATCTTGCCGCTCGCCCGCGCGGTGCGCGGCAGCAGCCCCATGGTCGCCAGCGACAGCACGGATTTGCCCGAGCCGCTCTCGCCGACGATGCCCAGTGTCTCGCCCTTTTCCAGATCGACGCTGATCCCGTGGATGACCTCGACCGGATCGCCGTATTCACGCGCGAAGGACACGCGCAAGTCCTGAACAGAAAGCATCATGATGCCTGCCTCCGTCTTGGGTCGGTCAGATCGCGCAGCCCGTCTCCCAGCAGGTTGAGGCCAAGCACCGCAGCGGCGATGGCGAGCCCCGGTGCAAGCACGAGGTGCGGTGCGGCCGAAAGGAAGGTCTGCGCATCGGCCAGCATCCGGCCCCAGCTTGGCGTCGGCGGCGCGACCCCCAGACCGAGAAAGCTGAGCCCCGCCTCGGACAGGATGCCAAGCCCGGTCTGGATCGCCAGTTGCACGATGATCTGCGCCGAGATGTTGGGGATGACGTGTTGCAGGGTGATCAGCGCCGGGCCCTTGCCGGCCATGCGCGCCGCCTGAACGAAATCGCGCGACCAGATTTGCAGTGCCGCGCCACGAGTGACGCGCGCGAAAACGGGGATCATGAACACGCCGATGGCGGTGATCGAGGTCAGCGCCCCCGGTCCCATCAGCGCGCCCAGCAGGATCGCCGAAAGGATCGGCGGGAAGGAGAAGAGCACACCGTTGATCGCCATCGTGCCACGTTCGAACGCACCGCCCTTGGCGGCGGCCGAGACGCCGACCAGCGTGCCGATGGCGCCGCCCAGCAGCGTTGCCGTCACCGCGATGCCCAGCGAGGTCCAGGCGCCGGCCATGATGATCGACAGCACGTCACGGCCGATCTGGTCGGCGCCCAACAGGCCCGCCTCGCCCGGAGCCTTGAGGCGGTTGAGGATGTTCATCGCGGTAGGATCGACCGGGGTCCAGACCCGGCTCAGCAGCGCTGCGACCAGCAGCGCGCCGGTGATCAGCCCACCGGCGATGAGCGAGAAGGGGAGTTTCTTCATGTCCGGCCTCTCAGGCGTGGGTCGAGCACCGCGTAAAGCGCGTCGACGATGACGTTCACGACCATCACGATCAGGGTAAACATGAGCACCACGTTCTGCACCACGATCAGGTCGCGCTGCGATAGCGCCTGATAGGCAAGCGTGCCGATCCCCGGCAGGGTGAATACGTTCTCGACCAGCACCGCGCCCGAGATCAGGAAGGGGATCTGCAGCCCCAGCATGGTGACCACCGGCAACAGCGCGTTAGGCACGGCGTGGCGCCAGAGCGCGCGGGTGCGGCTCATACCCTTGGCGCGGGCGGTGCGGATGAAGTCCTCGTTGGTCACCTCGATCACCGCCGCCCGCGTCACCCGCGTCAGCACCGCTGATTGCGGCACGGCGAGCGCGATCGAGGGCAGGATCAGCGCTTCGAGGGCGGGCCAGAAACCGGCGTCCCAGCCGGGAAAACCGCCGGGGGTGAGCCAGCCCAGCCCCAGCGCGACACCGAGTATCAGCAGCAGCCCGATCCAGAAATTTGGCACTGCGATGCCCACCTGGGAGAACAACGAGGCGAGCGTGTCCACCGGTCCGTTCGGGCGGTTAGCGGCCCAGACGCCGAGCGGCAGCGAGATGACGATCGACAGCAGCGTGGCGATCAGCGTCAGCGGCGCGGTTACTGCCAGCCGGTTGGCGATCAGCGCCGAGACCGGCGTGTCATAGGTGTAGGAATTGCCCAGATCGCCGGTAAACACCCCGCCTATCCAAGACAGGTAGCGCAGCAGGAGCGGGCGATCGAGCCCGAGATCTGTGCGCAGCGCGGCGACGGTGTCGGGCGAAGCGCTGGTGCCCAGGATGATCGAGGCGGGATCGCCCGGGGCGGCCTCGATCAGCAGAAAGATCACCAGCGAGGCGATCGCCAGAACGATCCCCAAGCCGCCGATCTGCCGGGCCAATCTCTTGAGTGCAAGCATGATACCTCTCGGCCCCCGAAGGGCCTGTTCTGCGGGATGTCTGTCCGGGAAAGGTGACAGGGCGCGGCCGGGGATATCTCGACCAGCCCTGATGCGCGGCCCTAGTCGGACCAGCGCACGTCGGTCATGTCATTGGCCGGCACGGGGCCGTTCAGCCAGACGCCTTCCAGACCGGTCTTCCAGATTCCCAGCTTCGGCTCGGAGTAAAGGAACAGCGCCGGCATGTCCTGCGCGAGAATTTCCTGCGCCGACCGGTACCCTTCGGCCCGCGCTTCCGGGCTCGCCGCCGCGGCGATGCCCGCGATAGCCGCATTGAACTCGGGGTTGTCGTAGTTGAAGTAATAGGGAGAGCGGGCGTAGACATTGATGTCCAGCGGTTCGGCATGACCGATGATGGTCATGTCGTAATTGGTGTCCTTGAACACATCCTGGATCCATGTCGCCGGGAAATCCGAACTCTCGATGTTCGCCGTCACGCCGATCTGCGCGAAATAGGCCTGCAGGATCTCGGCCGAACGCTGCGCATAGGTACGGGTGGGCACCTTGAAGGTAAATTCGAACCCGTCGCCATAGCCGGCCTCGGTCAGCAACGCCTTGGCGGCCTCGGGGTCGTAGGAAAACGCGTCCGTCAGATCCTCGTAGAACGGGCTGGCCGGCGAAAAATGCGAGCCGATGGGCGTTCCGTAGCCAGATTTCACGGCCTCGACCAGCATGTTGCGATCCACCGCCATCATCAGCGCTTGGCGCACGCGCACGTCATCGAAGGGCGGTTTTTCGTTGTTCATGCCCGCGACGATCTCCATCTCACCGGCCCCGACATGGGTGGTAAAGGTGTCATCGGCGGTGAACTGCTCGAACAGTTCGGGGGCGCCAAATTCTGCGATGCCGTCGACCTGACCGGAGCGCAGCGCGGCGACCTGTGCCTGCGGATCGGCGATGAACCGTGCGGTCAGCGCGTCAAGCGCGGGCGTGCCGTCCCAGTAATCGGCGTTGGCGCTCATGATCACCCGGTCGCCCTGGCGCCACTCATCCACCTTGAACGGGCCGGTGCCCACCGGCGCGCTGCGGTTGGTTTCGACCGAGCCGGGTTCGACCATCACCGCCGCCGGGAAGCCCAGCCAGTAGAGCAGGTCCGACGAGGGCGCGGAAAGATGCAGCACCAGCGTTTCAGCGTCGGGCGCGTTTACCGTCTCGATCACCGTGAAAAGAGCCTTCTGACCGTTTGTCGACTCCTCGGCAAGGATGCGCTCAAGGCTGAACTTGGCCACTGCGCTGTCGAAGGCCGCGCCATTGTGGAAGCGCACGTCAGGCCGCAGATGGAAGGTATAGGTCAGCCCATCCTCCGAGATGTCCCAGTCGTCGGCGAGTTGCGGCTGCAGCGCGCCGTCGCGGTCGATGGTGACCAGCCCCTCAAAGACGTTCTGCCAAGTCACCTGGCCAGAGGCCACGGGCGAGCCTTCGGTCGGATCGAGGCCCGCGGGTTCGACCGCCTGGATGAAGCTGACCTCGCCACCGGCGAGGGCCGCGAGCGGTGCGGCGGCGATGAAAGCGGCGGTCGAAACGGACCGGGCAAAGGCGCAAAGAGTAAGAGACATGTCGGTTCCCTGTCTTGTGAATGTCAGTGTGGTCTTCGTCACAGCTTGACGACGGATCAAAGAACAGATCGAGTGACATTAAAACTGAAAATACAAAGTCACTGTGCTACGAAAACCGTTGCACTCAACGGAGCTCCTCATGGATTTGTCCACCATCACACTATTTCAAGAACTGGTCCGCTCGGGGTCGATCCGTCAGACTGCAGAGGCTAGCGGTGTCTCGCCCACCGCCGTGGCCCGTCAGATCGACAAGCTCGAACGCGAGTTCGGCACACCGCTGGTCGAACGCACACCGCGCGGCGTGCGGCTGACCGCGGCGGGAGAGGTGATCGCGGCCAAGTCGCGTGACGTGGCGCGTGAGCTGAGCACGGCCAAGCAGATGATCGACGAGTTGAAAGGGCTGCGGCGCGGCCATGTATCGGTGCATGTGAACGGCGCGGCGATCAGCTCGATCCTTGCGCCGGCGATGTCCGAGTTCTCCAGCATGCATCCCCATATCACGATCGAAGTGGTGGTCACCTCGGCGCAGAGCGCGCTTGACGCGGTGGCAACTGGGCAGACCGACATGGCGGTGACCATGTTCGCCCCCGCCGATGCGCGGGTGATGACCCGGTTCCGGATGCCCCTGCGACACGAACCGATCCTGTCACCACGGCACCCGCTGGCCGAACTGGAACAGATCACCATCCCCGACATCGTCGACCATCGCCTCGCCTTGCCTGACCGCAGCTTCGGTGTGCGGCGCAGCTTTGACACCCGGCTTAGGGCGTATGGGTTCGAACCGTTTGAAACCGCCTTCACCACCTCGTCGCTGGAGTTGCAGAAGGAACTGGCGCGCAGCGGGTCGGCAGTGCTGATCCTGCCGCAGATGGCGGTGCAGCGCGAGATTGACGATGGTGATCTGGTGATGCGGCCCTTCGCGCCGCGCAGCCGCATCGAAACTTTGCTGGAACTGAGCCATTCGGTGGCGCGCCATCAGAGTTTCACGGCCCGTCAGTTGCTGGATTTCCTCGGCGCCTTCCTTGAGCGGCACCACGGCTGAGTTCGGCATTGTCCTTTAACGCCCACAGGCCACTGACGACGACACAAGCAAAGCCCCACTCCGGACTCCGCGACCGGCTGCCGTCAGGGACGGGGGCACATCATCAACGCCGACCTTACGCCAGAGGAATCCGTTCACCTGCACTGACTGCGGCTTTACCTCCGCCCTCGCCAAGAGGGCGCGCTGAAATGTTGGTGCGGATTTCAGAAGTACCGGACAGCCATTTTAGTACTTCTCGGACGGCTCAAGCAACCTCGCACAATCGTCACGTCGAAAGTCTTCGTCGTCGACAAATTCATTCACAAGGGACAAGAGGACCGCTTCAATCATTTCGACCGCGTCCTTTTGCGTCTTCCGACCCCGTAGCTCGCGCGCCAGAGCAGACCCTCTTGAGGCGACGTCTTCTGCAAGAATTAGCAGGGCCATTTCGCGGAGACGATAAAGTATCTGATCTGCGATATCAGGGCTCATACCCGCCAACAGCGTTTCAGGAATACGGCATTGAGCCAGACTACCTTTTAGCGAAGCCCCGTGCTTTGAGGTCTCTGCCCGTGCGAGGCAACTCTCCGTGACCTCTGCCATTGCGGCATGGAATTCCTTCAAGGGGCAGAAGGCCGTCTGCGATGAGAACCCGAGTTGTCGGTCAAAAGAGAGTAGGTCCCTATCCCCGGCCCCGTATTTCAGCACCAGCCCGTCAAGCGCCAATTCGCCGCGTCGGTGCGCACCAAGAGCGTCCCGCAGACCGATGGCTGCCTCGAACAGGACGAGTTGGACCAGATCCGTTGCCGAGATTTCATAAGAGATACGATTTATGCCATTTTGGCGTGCGCCCTTGTAGCTGAGCGAGAGGCGGGCGCTGCCATCGTCCCGCATATGTATGGTGAAATTTCTTACTGACATAGAAGCGGTATACGCCTTCGGGATGGGGCTTCAAGATCTTCGACGGCACCGGACAGGATGACGTGGCCATCGGACCGGGATGGCGCGACATTCCGGGCGCCACGCGTGCTCTGCAAAGGTTCGTCTTGTTGTGTCTCATCTGAACTGGCACAAACCCCACCTACTTGCCGCTTTTGCGTGGATCCAGCTTTGAGTTTTCTTTCGGTCACATCTGTTCCAAAGCTCCGCTGGAGTTCGCCAAAGGCGTTCACCATGAAACCGCCATTGGCATCCGTCGGATTTCTCATCATTGGCTTGGTGGTCTTTGGTCTGGGAGAGGCATTGCTGGTCACAGCAGGTGTTGGCGTGAGCCCGTGGACCTTGTTCGCGCAAGGCGTGACCACGGTCACAGGGTGGGGCTTGGGATTCGCGACCTTTGTCCTCAGCGCATCCGTCTTGGCATTGTGGATCCCTCTCAAGCAAACACCCGGTATGGGAACGATCCTCAACGCGATCATAATAGCGTTGGTGCTGGAATACGTGCTGCCCTTTTTGCCAGAATTCAAGACGTATGTTGCGAATGCCGTGCTGGCTTTGGTGGGGGTGTTTGTGACCGGATTCGGGGGGGCGATATACCTGATCGCGAACCTGGGCCCAGGGCCCAGAGATGGCCTCATGACCGGGCTTCAGACTGTTACACATCGCCCCATCGCGCTCGTGCGCATGTGTCTTGAACTGACGGTCGTCGCGATCGGTTGGGCGTTGGGCGGTACGCTTGGTTTGGGCACGGTTTTCTTTGCCTTGGGCATCGGACCAGCAATGGCAATTGGGATGCAAATTCTACAACGTCGCGGTGCCGCTCACTAACATTTGCCGGAGCCCTTCATTGCAGGTTCGGCTGAGGGCCATAGGTGTCATACGCACAGTCTGTGCTAAGGGCGGACGGTATTCACACCTCTTCCACTTGGTCTGCTGTGTCGGCATCGCCAAGGTGATTGCGACATCTGCGGCGGGTAGGGGGGGAGGCATGAAGAGACCGCCGCCATGCTCACTTCTTGCTGCGCGCGGCCTTTTCTTCCTTGGTCAGCGTGTTGTTCCAGGAATTGTTGCTCAAACCCAACTCGCTTGGAAGAGGTTTGGTCTTCCCGACGCTGACCTTGCCGCCCTTGTTCAGGAATTCCTGAATAAGCGCATCATCCGTGGTTTCTTTGGGGACATGTTTCATGGGCTCGAACGTACCCGATCGGTCGCTGCCGTGTCACGCACCAACTGGTTAAAGATCGCTCGGTGCGCGCATCATTCGGCGGCAGCAGTAAAGGTCTGCGGGCATGGGTTGCACTGACGCGGGGGATGCATGAAATTGCAGGATCACCGCCAGAGGGGATCGCGATCCGCCGGGTGCCCGGTCTCCTGAACCTGCTGGCGTGTTCTCCAACATCCCTGCGTCACGCCCTGCCGGAGGACAGACAGCACAATCCGGTGATAAAACCTTTTGCGGTTCGCCAGGACTTTGTTGCGCAAATTGATTGGCGGCCAAGCTCCCCCTTTTCCCCGGACACACTTATCCCACGGCCTCTGTGACGGGTATGCCGAGTGCGGTGAAGCCGTTCATGACGGCGACACGAACCTGAAGCTCGGCGACCTGGAGGTCGAAGTCCCGTGCCATGAGCCGCTGGCCCAGAAGTTTCATGCAATGCATCTTGCTCTCGACGCGGCTTCGGCGGTGATAGCCGCTCCAGTTTCGCCAGAGCGCCCGACCGAGATATTTCGACGCCCGGAGGGCTTCGTTTCGCGCAACCGCTCCGGCAGTGTTCGGCTTCCATGGTTTTGCGTTCTTCCGGGGTGGGATGACGGCGGCGGCGCCTCGGTCAGCAATGGCATCGTGGCAGTTTCGGGTATCGTAGGCGCCGTCCGCGGTGACGCTACCGATCTCCTGTTCAGGCGGAATCTGATCGAGCAAATCCGGCAGCATGGGCGCATCCGCTGCCCGGCAGGCGCATCCGAAGGATGCTGCCGAGAGGGGCCAATGCCGCTGCTGGTGAACTCCACGGCCCGGATTTCCAGTGTTTTCTCGTCGATCCCGAGGTGAACCTTGCGCCAGACGCGGCGTTTGGCACCGCCATGCTTGCGGGCATTCCACTCTCCTTCGCCCTCGACCTTGATGCCGGTGCTGTCGATGAGAAGGTGTAGCGGCCCCTGCGAACCCCGATACGGGATGTCCACGGCCAGGGTCTTCTGCCGGCGTGACACGGTGCTGAAATCCGGTACCGACCAGTCCAGCCCGCTCAGCTGCAAAAGGCTTTCGACGAAACCGGTCGTCTGCCTGAGCGCCATGCCGAACAGCACCTTCATCGTCAGGCAGGCCTGGATCGCGGCGTCGCTATAGGTGGGCTGGCGGCCACGCTTTCCGGTCGGCTTGGCCTCCCACGTCATCTTGGGGTCGAACCAGATTGTCAGCGAGCCCCGGCGCTTAAGCGCTTCGTTGTAGGCCCGCCAGTTCCTGATCTTGTAGGTCGGGGGTGATGGTCTGCACATGCCTCCCAGCTATCATGCTGGATTCAAGGGATGAATCCCCAATCCGATTTGCGCAACAGAGTCCCGCTACGGGGTCAAAATTGCATGCTTGTTCACAATCGCGGTTTCACGCCATACCGTGACGAAATATAGAGGCAGAATACCATGATTTTGGTGACGAAGGATTGTCCGACAGAAAGTCCAGAGACCATCGCGCATTTGGGCGCGCCGCCTCGCGCGGGCACTTATCGTGTCTAATGAGGCGAGTTCGACACAGCCGCCAGTGCTATTTATTAAGTGAATATTTTGCACATTAAGCAGATAATGTGCCATTATACTCGGAGAATTTTGAGAAGCCGGAGATCGCCATGCGGGGGCATTTCGAACGTCACGTGCCGTCGGACAACATGGCACGGTTTTATCACCTCGAAATCCAACCAACCCTGTTCGGGTATTGGAGCCTGCGCCGCAGCTGGGGGCGGATCGGAACCCGTGGCCGCGACCGGTACGAGACCTTTGCCACCGTGGGTGAGGCGCTGGCCGCTTCCCGACGTCTGGAGGCCGAGAAATGCCGCCGGGGCTATGTGAGGCTTCCAGAGCAGTTGGACTTGCCGCTGGCCTCCGGAGCCTGAGCCGATGCTTCCTGGCAGTGGTATTCCAGAGCCGGAAGACCTGGATGAAGAGGAGGAGGTCGCCGAGGAAGATCTGTGGTTCCTGCCCGGTCCTGATCCGGACGAGGATGTGCCGCCGGGTGCGGCGCCCGAACCCAGACCCCAAAGCGGTACGCTGTTCGATCCAGCGCCGTGGCGGGCGGCAGAAGCCGCGCTCGCCCGGGAGTTGGCTGAGGTCGCGGGTCTGTTCGGGGCGCTGGATCAGCGCCTGCGTTTGGCCCCGGACGGGTGGCGACAGCGTCTCGCTTTGCGCGAGGTCTCGGACCTGAGCTGGTGGACTGGTGATCGGCTGGGGCAAGAGCGCATCGCGCTCTGGGTCACGCTGCGGATCGGCTCGACCCAGGATACTGAACGGGCATTGGCGCGGGCTGGCTGGGCGATGCGGCGGCTGGCCTCGGGGCCTGCCCCGAGACCGACACCCGGAGGCGAGCTGGCGTCATTCCTGGACCGGTCGCCCGGATCGATGGACCAGGGTCAGCCCGATACTGCCATTGAGGATCCGTTGGCTGATCTGGCGGAGGTCTGGATTTGCGGGCAGGCGCTGCATCCGATCACTGCCGCAGCGCGGCTGTTCCATGCTTGGCGCGCGCTGGGGCCGGCGGGTGCGGTGGATCTGGAGGCGGCGGTGCTCGCCGCCCGTCATGCCGCATCAATGGTGCGTGGGGCGGGGCAGGGGGCCTTGTTCTTGCCGCTGGCGCAGACCGGCGCCGATGCGCTGCGCGGGCAGGGGGCGCCGGAGGCGAAATTCGCCGCATGGCTGCGCGGGGCGGAACGGGCGACATTGGCGGCGCTGCTGCATCTCGACCGCGTCGCCGCTTGGCGGTCGCGGGCGCAGGACAGCGTCGCCGATCTTTCGGGGCGGACTCCGCCGGCGCTGATCGCCTTGTTCGAGGCTTGGCCGCAGGTCTCTGCCCCCATGGCCGAGGCCGAAACCGGCGTCTCTCGCCCCGCTGTGCAACGCAACCTTGACCTGTTGGTGCAGCGCGGCTTGATCCGCGAAATTACTGGTCAGGGGCGGTACAGAATTTGGGCGGCGCGGGTGTAGAGTGGGGCGGTTACAGCATCAAGGTCCCCCCTTCAACCATCCGCAGGCTCTGGGGAAACCGGAAATACAGCCCGACGACATGGGCCATCACGCCGGGCGGGAAACGGTGGCGGTTATAGAGGCGAGCGTCGGTCATACCACCATGCCGTACTTTTTCGGTCGGCCGCGTTAACTTTACGGTGTCTGGCAATCCCTTCCAAATCGAGAGATTGAAATGTACGTCAATATGGCGTACGTGATGGGCAGCGAAACAGGAGGCGACCATGCTTGGTTTCCATGACACCACGCGCGCAATCGATGAGCGCAACGAGGCCCGGATGAACTTCCGGACCAAACCGCGCATCAAGAGCGCGATCCAGCAGGCAGCGGCGCTGTCCGGCGTGGACGACTCCGTCTTCACGATGAACGCGGCTTACCAGGCCGCTCTCGCGACGATCTCGGCGCATGAGCGCACGGTATTGCAGCCGGTCGATCATGACGCGTTTTTCACCGCCCTGGATGCACCTGCCGCACCCACTGATGCATTGCGCACGGCTTTTCGCCGGCACAGCGAAACCGTCACTTCGAAATAGTGGCGGCATCAGAGCCTGCGGGCATCGTCACCGAGCTGTTCGATCCTTCCCGGCATGATCGAGCGGCTTTTTCTTGCGGCGTCGAACAGGTCGACAACTATTTCCAGAAGACGGCGAACAAGCTCGCCAAGGCGGACAACGTCCGCCTCTATGTCATGGTTACCGCCGATGGTGCTCTGATCGGTTTTTATGCCCTCAACGCCCATGCCGTCGACTATGGGGATCTGCCCACGAAATACGCCCGCACCCGACCGGCGCATGGAAATATTCCCGCAGCCTACATCTCGATGATCGGGCGTGACCAGAAATTCCGCGGGGGCGGTTATGGCGGTGATCTTCTGGTAGACGCCTTGCGCCGGATTGCCGCAGCTGCGGACGCAATCGGTGTCGCGGTAGTCATGCTGGACGTTCTCGACTGTGGTGATCCTGACCGGGTTGCGCGCCGCAAAGCGCTCTACGAAAGCTACGGGTTCCAGTCGTTGCCGACGATGCCGCTGCGGATGTTCATGTCTGTAAGCGTCGTGCGGCGACTTATCGCGGAAGCTGACGGCGTCACGTCCGACCAGACCTGATCTCCCGAGAGATGGCTCTGGAAATCTGAACTGGTAGGTTCGGTGGATTTTCCGCTCCCGGTCCGGCAGCCATGCCGTGACGAAGGAGCGAAAGATGGCAAAATGTCTGAGGAGAAACCACAGCGCCGCGTTCAAGGCGAAGGTCGCATTGGCGGCGCTGAAGGGCTCAAATCCGAAGTCAGCTTCGCTGCTTTGTGCGGTGTCAGTCCAGTTCCAGCATCATCAGGGACATCGATAACAACGCGGCGGAACGCGGCATGCGTCCGATCGGCGTCGGCCGCCGCAACTGGTTATTTGCCGGCTCCGACGCTGGCGGAGAAACCCTCGCCCGCGCCATGACCCTGATCGAAACCGCAAAGATGAAGGGGCTCGATCCGCAGGCCTACCTGGCCGATGTCCTCGACCGCATCCACGATCACAAGATCAACAGACTCGCCGAATTGCTTCCTTGGAACTGGGAGCCAGCAGGCCAGCCACACAGCGAGGCTGCGTGATGGCGGCAGCGACCTACGTCTGCTCCATCGTTCACGTCGCCAGCCGGCTGGGCGAGGATCCCGGACTTCTCGAGGCAATCGTCAGCAACGACGACAATCTCTCCTATGGCAACATCGTAAGCGTTCGCATCGGACCGGACGAGTACATCACGGCGCTCACCGACGACGGCATTGACGAATTGCGCGACATACTCGAACCCGCACGCGTGTCCGACGAGACATGGCATAACTTCCTCCATGACTTCGTCGACGAGCCCGAAATCATCACCCGCGTCAAGGACCAGCCACTGCGGTAGAAACCGGGCACTTACCGAGACCCTGACTGCCAGACCGCCGAAATCCAGATCCGCATCGCCATCATGAATCACTTCTCCGCCCTCGGCAGGGCGGAGATCGAGGCCATCGCCTGAACGACCTTGGGAAAGGGCCTGTTCAGGTCAGAGGCTGAATTGCGCAACATCGCCCGTCGCAACGACCCTTGTGCCATCTGCCAGAGCAGTCACAACGGACTGATATAATACAACCAGACGGCATGGGCAATCACATCGGGCGGGAAACGGTGGTGGCGATAGAGGCGAGCGTCGGTCATGCCGCCAGGTCGCATTTACGCGGGCGGCCGCATTGAGTTTACGGTGTCTCTTATCCTTCTCAATCAACCGCAAGCTAGTTTGGCACTCCTCAACTTCGACCTGATGGGAGGATTGTCAATCTTGGGCTTCGTCTCACATTTTGCGGCCTCGATCTGAACCAGGCAGCTATGCGCGATCGGCCCCTGCGCTAGCTGTGACGTACCCCTGTCCTGCGTCAACGTATTGGGATTGCCATGCAAGCAGGTCGGGCCATCGGGATCGTACCACGCGCCAGTGGCGATCTGCACGACACCAGGGCGGATCGATTCGTCGATTTTCAATCCGGCCATACAAGCGCCGCGCTGGTTGAAGATCCGTACTGTCTGACCTTCGGCCAATCCCCGCTCCGCTGCATCTTTTGGGTGCATCAGGACCGGTGCCCGCCCGTTTATGCGGTCGCTCCGGCTGACGATACCATGATCCAGCTGCGAATGCAGCTTCGTCTTGGGCTGAGGCGAGATCATGTGCAAGGGCGCCTCCAGTGTGGCGCGTCCAAGCCACTCAAGCGGTTCGAGCCACGCCGGATGGCCTGGGCAATCCTCGTAATCGAAACCTGCGACGGTTTCCGAGAAAATCTCGATCTTTCCGCTCGGTGTCTTGAGCGGATAGGTTTCCGGGTCGGTGCGGAATTGCTCCATCAGGATGACGCGCTTTTCTGGCAGCGGTACGCGAACCCAGCCCTGTTGCTGAAACGTGTCGAAATCGGGCAACGTGATGCCACCGCGCGCCGCCGATTCGCGCGAGGTTTCGTAAATCCAGTGGAGCCAGTCATCGGGGCTGCGGCCTTCGGTGAAGGCATCCTCCACCCCCATGCGGGCCGCGATACCGCGCAGGATCACATGATCGTCCCGGGCCTCGCCTACGGGTGGAACGGCGGGGTCCATCGCGGTGATGAACGGGTCTTTCGACGTCATGGCGATGTCGCGACGTTCCAGCGGTGTCGTGCAGGGCAAAACGATATCGGCATGGCGTGCTAGGCTGTTCCAGCACCATTCGTTTGCAATCACGGTATCCGGCCTGGCCCAAGCCGCGCGCAGTCGATTTAGATCCTGATGGTGGTGAAACGGATTGCCCCCGGCCCACCAGACAAGCCTAATATTGGGAAAGGTCAGAGTTCTTCCGTTGTAGTTGACCGTCCCGCCCGGATTGGACAGCATGTCGGAAACCCGGGCCACCGGGATATAGCTTTTGACCGGGTTCTTGCCTTGCGGCAGGGCGGCATAGGGAACGTAGCGTCGGTTCAGGCCGTTATTGTTCATTGCCGAATAGCCAAATCCGAAACCGCCGCCGGGCAGGCCGATCTGTCCCAGCATTGCGGCAAGCGCAATCGCTGCCCAGATCGGCTGTTCGCCGTGCTCCTGCCGGGTGAGCGAGTAGGAGGTTGAAATCATGGTCCGATGTGCGGCCATATCGTGTGCCAGGGTGCGCAGGCGCGCGGCTGGAATGTCGCAGAGCGCGGCCGCCCATTCAGCGTTCTTAGCGATGCCATCAGTGTCCCCCCGCAGGTAGGCGGCAAAGCGCTCGAACCCCACGGTGTAGCGGTCGAGAAAGGTGCTATCGTGCAGGTCGTCCTCGATCAGCGTCTGCGCCAGTCCCAGCATCATCGCGGTATCGCTGGAGGGGCGCAGCGGCAGCCAGTCGGCGCCAAGTTGGTCCAGCGCATCCGATCGCATAGGTGAGACGTTGACGAACCTTGTCCCGTTGGCGTGGGCGGAAAGCATCCCGGCGCGCTGTACATGCGCGCCGACGCCACCTTGTCCGATCTGCCCGTTCGACACTGGAAGGCCGCCGAATGCAACGAACAGCTCGCAGCTTTCGGTCAGAACCTCCCAACATGTGAGGCGTTCGAGGTGGCTGGAAAAGTCGCCCAGAACATGCGGCATGATTACTTCGGCGGCGGCGTAGCTGTAGGTGTTGACCGAAGACGTGAAGCCCCCGATGCAATTGAGAAACCGCTTGAGCTGGCTTTGAGCGTGGTGGAAGCGCCCTGCACTGGCCCAGCCATAGGAGCCGGCATAGATCGCGTCGTTGCCATGCTGTGTCCGTACCCGGTCCAACTCGGTTGCGACAAGGCGCTCTGCCTCGTCCCAACTGACACTGACGAAATCTTCCTGACCGCGCAGGTCGCCACGGGTGCCGGGGCCGTGCTCGAGCCAGCTTTTTCGGACTGCGGGGCTGGTGATCCGCAGCGGGCCGTCCATCACATTGACGATCCCGTGGCCGATGGGCGAGGGGTCCGGGTCGTGTTCGAAAGTGCGGAGGTTGGTGACGCGTCCGTCGCTGACATCGACCCAGTAGGTGCCCCAGTGGGCACTGGTCAGTAGATCGCGGTTGGTAGATGCTATCGTGGCCTCTTTGAAACTGTTTTGGGTCATGCGGAGGTGTCCTGAGACCGGCTCACTGCACCGACACCAGTATCGGGTTTTTCCAGGCAGGCGGACAGGACCAGAGTCTGTACAGTGGATATATAGGTGTCGATGGGCACCGCGCGGCGTTGATACTTGGCGCGCTTGACATACCAGTCCTGCAGTAGCGGCTTGATCAGTGCGGCCAGCAGAGGCGAGGTGTCGCGGCGAAAGACATGTGATGCGATCCCGGTGTTTAAGACATCGGCGATATAGCGTTCCGTCAGCTCTTCGCTGTCGATTGCTTTTTGGCGCGCGGCGCGGGGAAAGTTCTTGGCTTCCATGAAGGAAAAGGTGAACCAGGGCAGCATTTCCTCTGTCATGCGCACATGCGCGTCGATAAGCCAGTTCAGATGTGCCTCCGGATCGCCGCAAACCTCGGGCGGTGGGGTCGAAAGGGTGCGCTGCACAGCATCTGTGACTTCGGACAAAATCATCTTCAGAAGCGTGTCCTTGGTGTCGAAATAGGCATACAGTCCCCCCATCGAAACGCCCGAAGCGCTGGACAGATCGCGTAGCGACATGACCTGAAAGCCCTTGAGATTGGACAATTCAAGCGCAGCGGTGATGATGACCTTGAGCTTGCGCAGGGCGAAATCCTGCTTCTTCACAGTGATCGTATCGCGGTGCCGCTCCAGAATGTGACGGCATAATGCCTCCGTTCTCAAGTCGTCAATATCCAGCACGCGCAGTCTCCCTGTCGTCATTTTCGGTTCCAACCTACGCCTTCCGTTCAGAAACATAAACGAGGGCTTGCACGGGAACGTGGCTTGGCCTAGGTTTTTCGAGCGATCGCTCGAAAAAAAGATAGGGCAATCGATATTGCAGGATAAGGAGGGGAGGCCTTTGACGAGCATGTCCACCACGTCTTCGGATCAATCGATCTGGCCGGGGCTTGCCGGACGGACGGCGCTCGTGACGGGTGCATCTTCAGGGCTTGGCGAGCATTTTGTGCGTCTGCTGGCTGGCAAGGGCGTAATGGTCACCTTGGCCGCGCGGCGGCTGGATCGGATTTCGTCGATTTGCGAAGGGATCGTCGACGCGGGTGGCCTGGCCGAGCCCTTGCCGCTGGATGTCGCGGATCCGAGCTCCGTCGAGACGGTGTTGAGCGGGCGGGCGTTCGACATCGTCGTCAACAATGCGGGAACCACCCTGTCGGCCCCGGCGCTGGATCATGGGGCGCAGGATATCGACCGCATTCTCGATACAAACCTCAAAGGCTCATTCCATGTCGCGCGTGTCGCTGCGGAGGCAATGGTTGCCAAGGGTGGCGGTGGCACGATCGTGAACGTGGCGTCGATTCTTGGCGCGCGTGTAGCCGGAAATGTGGCGGCCTATGCGGCCTCCAAGGCCGGGCTGATCCAATTGAGCCGCGCGCTGGCGTTGGAATGGGCGCGGCACGGCATTCGGGTCAATGCGCTCTGCCCCGGCTATATCGAGACCGAGTTGAACCGCGATTTCTTTGCGTCCGAACCGGGCCAGGCGCTTATCCGCCGTGTGCCGCAACGCCGCCTTGGCCAGCCTTCGGATCTGGATGGCCCGCTTTTGCTTCTGATTTCCGATCTTGGCCGCTTCATGACCGGAACCGAAGTCGTGGCCGACGGTGGCCACCTCGTTTCATCGCTCTGACCGTTTGAGGACATTTCATGGACTTCACCATTTCCCCCCGCGTCGAAGATTTTCGCGCCCGCATTGCCCGCTTTGTCGCTGACGATATCCTTCCTGTCGAAGCCCAGCCCGAGGCCTGGGATGCGCATGGCAATATCGCCCATGACTGGATGGTGCCGCTGCGCGAAAAGGCCCGCGACGAAGGGCTTTGGTGTCTGCAGCTCAAATCCGAAACCGGCGGACAGGGACTTGGCCGGGTCGGCATGGCAGTCTGTTACGAAGAGATGAACCGGTCGATCTTTGGTCCGGTGATCTTCAATGCGGCGGCGCCGGATGACGGTAACATGATGGTGCTCGAACAGGCCGGAACGCCCGAGCAGAAAGAGCGTTGGCTTGACCCGATCGTGCGGGGCGATGCGCGCTCTTCCTTTGTTATGACCGAACCGCATCCGGGCGGCGGATCCGATCCGGGAATGATGATCACCACGGCCAAGAAAAAAGGCGACAGCTATGTTATTCGCGGGCGTAAGTGGTTCATCACCGGCGCTGCGGATGCGGATCATTTCATCCTGCTAGCGCGCACTTCGGATGATCCTCGCCGGGGTCTTACGGCGTTTCTGCATCACCGCGACGAGCCGGGTTGGCGCATCGACCGCCGCATCCCGATCATGGGCCCTGAAGAACATGGCGGTCATTGCGAATTGGTTTACGAGGATATGGAACTGCCCGCCGATCGCATCATCATGGGCGAGGGTATGGGGCTCAAAATTACCCAGATGCGCCTTGGCACAGCACGCCTGACGCATTGTATGCGCTGGCTTGGCCTTGCCAAGCGCTGCACCGAGATTGCGCAGGAATATGCCGCAAACCGGCATGGGTTCGGTGTCCGTCTGTCCGACCGGGAAAGCATCCAGATTAAGATGGGCGATCTGGCGATGGGGATCGAAATAGGTCGTCTGCTGGTGATGAAGGCAGCTTGGGCGCTGGATCAGGGCCGCTTTGCAAAAAAGGAAGTGTCGATGGCCAAGATCCATGTGGCCAACCTTTTGCACAAGGCCGCCGATGTTGCGATCCAGATCAATGGCGCGAGGGGCTATTCGCAGGACACGGTTCTGGAGTGGATCTATCGCTACGCCCGTCAGGCCCGTCTGGTCGACGGGGCTGATGAGGTGCATCAGATGGTACTGAACCGACACCTTGGCGAGGAAGGCAGGGATTTCTGGACGTGGGATGTCGAGAACATCTGAACCGTGGCTTTGGGAGGAGGCGCAATGTTCAACGATCCATATCTGGCCGCCGGCGTGGCCAACTCGACGCCGATGATGCCGCTCGATCTGTTGGCGCGCGCGCTCGGCGTTCATGAAGCGCGTCCCGCTGAGGCAGGGCGCGAACATCTGGCGGGATTCAATCGCTCGAAGCGGTTTGGGGTCGGCGCATTACCGTACACCGCCACCGGAAAGTGTCAGACGTGCGTTTTGCGGGAGCGGGTCTGTCGGGGGGGATCGGCATGAGTGATCTGAACCTTGCCTCTCTGCGCGGCTGGTTGGCGGCGCGGTGGCCGGATGACGGGGATCTGCACACGCAGCGTATCAGCGGTGGACAATCGAACCCGACATGGTTCGTGACATGGGGCGACGTCCGGTTGGTGCTGCGCTGCAAGCCCTCCGGTCCGATCCTGCGTGGCGCGCATGCGATCGACCGCGAATACCGTGTCCAGAAAGCGCTGGCAGAGACCGGTGTTCCGGTGGCAAAAATGCTTTATTTTGAAGAGGATGCTGGTATCCTCGGTACTCCGTTCTACGTCATGGAACGGCTGGACGGACGGGTTTTCGCAGATTGCACCTTGCCAAGTCTGAGCGCCGGAGAACGGCGTGAGATCTACCTTGACATGGCGCGCACGTTGGCGCGGCTGCATGCGGTCCGCCCCGATGCGGTTGGGCTCGGCGATTTCGGCAAGCCGGGCAATTACTTTGCCCGCCAGATCGCGCGCTGGAGCAGGCAATACAACGCCTCCCTCGGCCCACGTATCCCCGATCTGGATTACCTGATCGGATGGCTTCCCGCCAACATCCCGGAGGAGGACGGTGCGGTTTCGATCGCGCACGGTGATTTTCGCCTCGGCAATCTGATGATCCATCCGACCGAGCCGCGTGTCATCGCGGTGCTGGATTGGGAACTCTCCACCCTTGGCCATCCACTCGCCGATCTGGGGTATTGCGTGATGCCGTGGAATTCCTCGCCTGAGGAATATGGCGGATTGCTTGGCACCGATTGGGCCGACGGGGGGGTTCCATCGCAGAAAGATTTCGTCGCCGAATACTATGCCCATGCCGAGCCGACCGCGCCTTTGCGAGCCTTTCACATCGCCTTCGCGATGTTCCGCTTTGCCGTGATCTTCGTTGGGATCGCCGACCGCGCCCGATCCGGGAGCGCGGCCTCGTCCGAGGCTGCCAGCCTTGGCACGCTTGCGCCACGTTTCGCCGCCCGCGCCCGCGAGGTCATCGCGCGCGCTTCTTCCAGCACCGGAGTTACGTCATGATCCTTCTGAGACTGATCGATGCGATCAATATCTTCATTGGAAAGGCTGTCAGTTTCCTCATTTGGGCGGGCATTATTGTGCTCTGCTTTGAGGTGGTGGCGCGCTATGGATTCGGCCAGCCCACGCTTTGGGCGCATGGCTATACGCAGCGCATATTCGGCGCCTATTTCGTATTGGTCGGGGCGTATACGCTGATCAAGGGCGACCATGTGCGGGTGGATATTTTTCTCAACACCCGCTCGCCGCGCATCAATGCGGCGCTCGATCTTTTCAACTGTGCCTTTCTGATCCTCTGGGGTCTGGTTCTAACGCGCGAGGGCTGGCTTCTCTTCGAGGATGCGTGGTCGTTCAACGAACTTGACGACAGCGCGCTCGGCCACCCGATGTGGCCGATCAAGCTCTCACTGTTTTTAGGCGCATTGCTAATCACCGCGCAGGGGGTCGCCGAAGCAATCCGATCGATCATTCTGATCATCAATCCTTGCGCGGACGTCAAGCGGAGTGAACTGGCATGACCCCTGAACTTTTGACCATCGGCATGTTTGGCCTTTTGCTTGTCTCGATCATCGCAGGGGTGTCGTTGTCTTTCGCCATGGGCGGCACCGCGGTGGTTTTCGGTCTGCTCATGTTCGGGCAGAATGGGATGTATTCCATCGTGTCCACGATGTTTGGCAGCATGTGGTCGATCCTTCTTTCGGCGGTGCCGCTTTTCGTTTTCATTGGCGTGGCGCTGGCCAAGTCGCGCATCGCAAACGATCTATACCACGCGTTCTACCTGTGGTCGGGTCGGACGCCGGGCGGCTTGCTGCTTGGCACTTCGGGATTTGCGGCGACCCTGTCCGCTATGACCGGCAGCTGCGCCGCATCGACCGTAACGACTGGGCTGGTAGGCATCCCGGCAATGGATAAGCGCGGATATGACCGCAGCTTCGTTCTGGGCACGATCGGAGCATCGGGAACGCTGGGCATCATGATCCCGCCGTCGATCACGCTGATCCTGATTGGGATGCAAACGGGCCAATCCGTGGGGCGGCTGTTCATGGGCGGACTGGTCGCGGGCCTGCTGCTTCTGGCAGTTTTCATCATCTATGTCGGCGTTCGTGCGCGCATGTCACCTGAACTCGCACCCGGCGCAGATTTCCGCGCCCCAATGGCTGAACGGGTCGGCGCGCTGAAATCGGTAATACTTCCGCTCATTATCATTCTTTCTGTGTTGATCTCGATCTTTGCCGGGATAGCCACCCCGACCGAGGCGGCCGCCGTGGGGGCTGCGTTTGTGGTCCTGTCGGTTGCGATCCGCGGAGAGTTGAGCTTCAAGTATATCTGCGAGGTCAGTCATGCGACCGCCACCATGACCGGCATGGTGATCTGGATTGTGTTCGGGGCTTCGGCGTTTATCGCCATCTATGGCGGCGGCGGCGGCACGGCCTTCATGACCGGCGCTCTGGCGGGAATGGACGTGCATCCTCTGGTGATGATCCTGATCATGCAGGTGGTCACCCTGGTGCTGGGAATGTTCCTCGATCCGATCGGGATCATTCTGCTGGTGTTGCCGATCTTCTTTCCCATCGTCATCCAGTTGGGCTTTGATCCGATCTGGTTCTGCATTCTGTTCCAGTTGAACCTTTGCATCGGGTACATCTCGCCACCCTTCGGTTACAACTTGTTCTATCTAAAAAGCCTGAGCCCTTCGACGCCGATCACCGGGATCTACCGTGCCGTGACGCCGTTTCTGATCCTGATGCTGATCACTGGGGCTCTGATCTTTTTGGTCCCTGAGACCATCACCACATTCACTGACATTCCGTCGCAGTGACGCATCAAGACCCAACCCAGAGGAGGAGACGACCATGACTATCAAAACGAAACCAATGTCCCGCCGTGGCTTCTTTGCTGCCAGCGCCGGTGCCGCCGCCGCGACAACACTTGCTGCGCCGCCCGCGATTGCGCAAGGTGGCATTACTTGGCGGATGCAAACCCATTGGCCGACCGGCAACTGGTATTACGAAGATGTATTCGTGAAGTTCTGCAACCGCGTCACCGAAGCCACCGGTGGTGAGCTAACGATCACGCCGGTGCAGAACAACGGTATCGTGCCGACCGGGGAAGTCCTGAACGCCGTGCGTCGCGGACTGCTGGAAAGCGCTTTCATCTATCCCGCTTACTGGATCGGCCGGATGCCGGTTGCAGGACATCTGAACGGCTATATCGGAGCTTGGGACCGCCACGAGGAAATGCACGCCTTCTTCTATGAGATGGGTGCGCTCGACGTTATCCGCGAAGCCTATGCGGAGCAGGGTGTCTACCAGGCCGGCCCGGTGTCCTATGCGGGTCTTACGCTGTATTCCAACAAGCCGCTGATCACGACCGAGGACTTTTCGGGCTGGCGGGTGCGCTCGACCGGGGCTGCGGCACTGGTCTTTGCCAAGATGGGAGCGGCGCCAGTGTCGATCCCGGGCGGCGAACTCTATCAGGCTCTGCAAACCGGCGTTGTTGAAGGCGCGCATTGGGGATCCACCTCGACCGGCTGGGGCATGAACTTCCAGGAAGTGAACAAGTACATCATCGAACCGGACCTGTTGGGCCACCTCAACGGTGAAGTTATGGTGGGTCTCAAACAGTGGAACCAGCTTGGCGATGACTTGAAGGCCACGTTCAACGAGATTGTACGCGCCACTTCGGCAGATGCCTCGGCGCATTTCTTGTATCAGGATTTGCTGCGCAAACAGGATTTTACCGACATGGGAGGTGAACTTGTCCAACTTGACCAGCAGGCACAGGACAATTTGCGTCGCTATTCATTGGAAGTGGTCGACGATTTCTCGGCGCAGGACCCCAAGTATTGCGGTCGCGTTGGGGCGATGCTGCATGAGTTCCTCAAGGTGACCGGGCGCGCCTGATTGGCGAGTTGCTTACCCCCGGCAGCGCCACATGGACTGTGGCGCTGCCATTTTACTTGAAATAGACCTCCAAAGGCGAGCCAGATGCAGAGACCCACCCAGATGACCGTTGTTGAAATCTCGCAATATGGCGGGCCGGAGGTGCTTAAACCTGCAACCGCACCGGTTCCCGAGCCCGGCCCGGGGCAGATCTTGATCCGCGTCGCCTATGCTGGTGTGAACCGCCCTGATGCGCTGCAACGCGCTGGGAATTACGCACCGCCTGCCGATGCCTCACCGCTGCCAGGGCTGGAGGCGTCTGGACACGTCGCGGCGATCGGCGAAGGTGTGACCCGCTGGGCGGTGGGCGATGCTGTAACCGCGCTATTGCCCGGTGGCGGCTATGCCGAATATGCGGTGACTGACGCGGCTCATGCGTTGCCGGTACCAGAGGGCATGTCGATGGACCGTGCAGCTGCGCTCTGCGAGACAGCTTTCACTGTCTGGACGAACGTGTTCATGCGGGGCGGTCTGCAGGCCGGAGAGCGTTTTCTCGTGCATGGAGGATCGTCCGGCATCGGCACCATGGCCATCCAACTGGCCACGCTGCATGGCGCGCGTGTGTTCGCGACCGCAGGGTCGGCCGAAAAATGCGAAGCCTGTCTTGGTCTGGGAGCCGAGAGAGCTTTGAACTACCGCGACGTCGATTTCGTCGAAGCTATGAAGGCTGAGGGCGGCGCGGATCTTATCCTCGATATGGTTGGGGGATCATATATCCCGCGCAATCTCGATGCGCTGGCAAATGACGGCCGCCTTGTGCAGATCGCGTTCCTGCAAGGTTCAACGGTCGAGTTGAACATGACGCAGGTAATGACCCGTCGCCTGACGATCACGGGATCGACCCTGCGCCCGCAATCGTCGGTCGCCAAGGCCGCAATCGCACGCGCCTTGGAGGACAAGGTCTGGCCGCATCTTGTCTCGGGCCGCATTGGTCCGGTGATGGACAGTGAATTCGCGCTCACCGACGCGTCCAAAGCCCATGCGCGAATGGAAGGTTCTCTCCATATTGGAAAAGTGGTTCTGAAAGTCTCCTGACGCTACAAAGATAGCCCTTTGCGGCACTACCAATTGTGCAAGAGGTTTCTGGGTTCCTGAGATGCAAGGCTTTTGCCCGAAGGCTACCCGCGAAATGAACGGGTTGTTCCGGCGCGCGCAGCCCTCCGAACACGTCATGATCCAGCGGGCTGGACACGCCCCTCTCGGCGGAATGCGCGCTCTCGGCCGCCTAGCTCAGGTCCCAGATGGGAGAACTCGGCACCTTCACGGTCAGCAGCACCTCCACCAACTCCGCGCCCGAAAAGTCGAAGCTTCAACCTGATTATCCGTCACAGGATTGACCCTGTGGGCCAATGCGCCATGGCACGCGCCAGCTAGCCGTCCTTCGGGTGTGCCAGATGCACCGAAAAGCCTCTTTCTGTGGACAGGGCAGTGTCCTCGAGGATACCGGATCCATCCTGTTGCAGTGGTTCTGCGGAATGGCCATGGGCAGATTCCGGTATACTTTTGTTAACCATATCTTGGGACACTCGAGCGATAGCGGTGGGGGCCGGCATGTCGATTGATGATAAGGAGCCCGTGGAGATTCACAGGATCTCTACGAAGGTACTGTTGAACGCACTGGCGGAGGCCCAGACGGCGAAAGAGGCGCATTTGCGCCGTCTCGGTATCGCCGTGCTCGGCGATTTCGATGCGGGCGGTTCGTCCCGCAGGTGTTTGAAACTTGAATCTGACCAGACCGATCAAGCGGAAACAGACTAGGGTTTTGGCTCGGTGGCCAAGTCTACCGTACTACCAAAATTTAGGGTCACTGGTTCAGCAGGCTGTCCTTTGTCGATGAGGTATTTGCTGCGGCTGTCGGTCAGTCGCGCCGAGGAGCCTCGCGTGATCGCGCTTGCTTCGGCACCGGGTTATGCTTCTGTCGCGGGACCAATGGGGCATCGATGCGAAGGATCTGTGTTGTACGGAGGCATGGTCGGGTGCGGGCCTGGTTGGCCGCACCGTATACCGATCCGGTCCGCGTACTCACATGACCGAGCAGGCGGGCAAGATCTTCCCGTGCCAGTCCCGCAGCCTTGGCGCCGGCAGCGAGGGCATGCCGGAACAGATATGGTGTGACCCGCGCCTGCAAACGTGGAAAAGCGGCCTTTCCGATCCGTGCGACGCGCTTGTCGAGACCCGCAAGCGCGGGGTGCCGCCTGCCATACAAGGGAGCATGTGCGGCGCGCGGCGTCAGCTGCCAGCGTGCTTGGGAAGAATCCCCGTTCATATCCCACTGCGGGGCGCCAACCGGTTGCAGCCCGGAGCTAAGCCGTGCGTGCAGCCAGCACGTTTCCGGCGTGCGACAGGCCAGAACAAGCTTGCGCCAGGGTTGGCCCTTGAGATGACGCTCCGGATTGAGCGGTGTGACCTGAGGGGATGTGAACAGCGCGGGCTGCTGATTGGGAAGGGAAGCGAGATCGGTGACCTTGGCGCCATTGAGCCCGATTCCTAGCAGATCCTGCCCTTCCGCCCGCGTTGCCAGGATCGTGATGCCATCGGGATGGACCAGTTCCGCGGGCCGGCAGCCGGTCATCATCAACAGCGCGATCATAATCCGCGTGCCCGTGTCAAGCCCGCTGTCATGTCTCACGGCCTGTTGCCACAACGCGCTGCGCCAGTCGAAACTAGGGTTTGTCTTTCGCCGGGTTCGTTCGAGTCTTGTGAGGGCAGCCAGCGCACTGCGTTTGGATCGGCTTCTGCGGTCTGGCTCCGCCGTTCCGGTCTTCCACCCTGCTGTGTTCTGAAGCCGTCGGCCATGGGGATCGGGGGGGGTTTCCATTAGAAAGCGTGCTGCCCTAGCAAGCTCGGCTAGAACACCGTCCGGAACCGTGTCGAGATATGTGCCCGGTAGACTGCCATCAGTCGCATGTGGCAGGAGGTGCATTCGGACGGCGCGATGCAGCAGATTCCGCTCTGTCTTGTTCGCAAGCGCCCGGTAGAGTGCTCGCAAGAACACCGACAGGTGTAGATCTACGAGATAGGCGGCGTATCGCGTGAGCGCGGATCGGGCACCTTGCCGTGTGTTCGGCGATGCCCAGTCGTCACCCCGGCACCGGCGCCGAAAAGCCTCAAAGGGATCGTGCGGCGCTGTCTTTGCGAGATGATCGACAACACGCATATACTTTGTCCAGGTTCCACTCGCGACGAGCGATGCCCGCGCCCGAACTGACTCGCATTCGCGGGCCGCGCGAAACGCGGCCAGGATCACTGGCAACGATAGACAGTTCAAATCGGGCTCAGGCAGATCGGACCTGCCGGTTTCCGACACGAGCGACACGATCCCGGCGGAATTGCGGAGTATCACGCTTCGCATCACGGCAACCTCCGGCTGCGATGTGGAAGATCCTGATCGGCAAGGGGGAAAGTTTCCCGAGTTGTTCTATGAGACGCCCTCTCACGTGCACGTTCCATTGTGCACTTCGATCTGGAAATGCTGGGTCCCAGCGTAGTGTTCACCCATCTGGCCGAGGTGAGAAAACGCCACATCATGACGATACGTTTTCCGCTTCGCCGCGCATCGTAAGGAGCCAGCCGTGTTCCGGAAGCACAGCTTCCAGCTGGAACAGGTGGAAGGAAAACCGGCCCAACAGGAAGGTTTGCTCTCCGCGCCAGTGTGGCATGTCACTGATCACATCATACACCCGATACAAGGGGACAGCATTATACACGCCGGGCAACATGAGCCCGTGGTAGTCGAGCTCGAAATGCGCAGACCTGGCGGTGTCATCGCGAGAGAAAGCTGGCGCGAGGATCTCCCGCACCCGGACCTCGAGGGCTCGCCCCGCGAGACCGAAAACGGATCGGCCCCGGAGCGATAGGCCGTCATGGGCCCTTGCTCGAGACGGTTTCATCGAAACAAACAACACAGGCTCCATTAACCCGGCCAATGCCAGGGCCTCGGCGCGTCGCCTGTATGTATCCTGTCCTAGCTTTCGCCTTGTGGGATTATTTTCTGATGTCCGTTGTGCGTGATGATCCATCTGCTTGGCTCCTGTTTGACAAGCAGATGGGCGGCGAAAATTACGCAAACGCTAAAGCAAGCCGGGTTGCGGCTTTGTTAGGTTGTTGAAGCCGAGCTAGACTATTGGGTGATCTCCGGCAATTAGGCAGCTAGCTCCGCTGCATAGCCCGTCCAAAGGGCGAAGGCATCGGTTCTCGCATGGCGATAGGATTGGGCGTTCAGGTGATGGCGTTTCGGGCGGAACACATTTGCGGTCTGGTCCTGTACGGATAGAAAGCGCTGCGCATAGCGCGGAGATTTGAACCGGCCCATGATCTTCTCGCGTTTTCGAGTGTGCCTGTGGGAGGCCTCGCTTCGGTTGTTCAGCGATTTGTGCTGGAGGTGTTTAAGCCCGGGTGCGATTTCGACCTTCGCGCACCACAGGACCACAGCTTGTCAGTCACCATGACGCGCGGACGGCCCCAGCGTTTGGGACGTTTGCGCAGAAAGCGCAGTGCGGCAGTCTTGTCGTGCCTCGACTGGACGATAATGTCGAGCACATCTCCATTCTCGTCGACCGCGCGCCATAGCCAATGCGTTCGACCCCTGATCCGGATGGCGACTTCGTCAAGATGCCATTTGTCAGCTGGCGCCGGGCGGTCCCGCCGGATTTTGGCTGAAAATTGGTGCCCGAAGCGGCCGACCCAATCACGGAACGTTTCGTAGGACACCGTGTGCCTCGTTCCGCCAAAAGGTCTTCCACGTCACGAAGGCTCAAGGTGAAGCGATGATAGGCCCAGACAGCGTAGCCGATGATGCTCCATGGAAACCGGAAGCCTCTGATCTGAGACAAATCTTCAAAGTTAAACTGACTGGAGACTGCTGGGACGGAACAGCCCCAGCAACCTGACAGTGCCGAATGCCCTGTTCGTGCGCGGCTTCAAGCATTTCCTGAAATGCCGTATCGTCGGCCTTGGGGTGCGTCCCCTTGCATTCGATGAGCACATAGAAAGAAGCAGCCTGCGCCAGCGGCAGCCAGTCGCGGTGAGCAGGCTGTATCGCTATTCCACGTTACCTCATACCGCGCGCGGCGTGCCGCCAGAGCGCGCCTGCATGTGAGCATACATAGCAGTCACCGCGTCGAGATTCGCGAAAGCGGCCAGAACCGTCTGGCGCGAAACCGGCGCAGTACGTCGCTGCGGCATTGTCATGTCAACGTAAGAGAAACAGTGTCCCGAGCGCGCTGCAGTTTCCCTCTGGCGCTTTCAACCTGCCATCGTGATCAAAGCCGGAAATGCCATCGGACGGCGGTCAGAATGTGGTAGGCGGGGCAATATTAGAGGGACCCCCGTCGCGCTGAGATGATAGATTTGCGCCCATTTCTCAGGGTCACCTCAATAGGTTGTGCCCCTCAGACTGGTCGCAGAAACTCCGCAAAGAAGTTGGACAATTCTGCGTATCCATTCAGCGGCAGTACGTGGGCAACATATTGGTCGGGGCGAACCACAACCATGCATCCACGTTCACGGTTAAGCCCGCGCATGTCAAAAATGTCGCCTGCCCCCTTGTGATCGACACAGAAGACTTTTGCATGATCATGCAGGCCATATCTGCCTTTAGCTGGCTTTAAGAGTGACGGCATTTCATCGTAGGCAAGGGCATCGAAAGTCTGCTGGAAGATCGCCCTGAAGTCTATCAAACCGTCGATATCTTCGTCGGCGCGCGTGTACCGGGCCACAGGGGAGGACGGGTTTTTCTCTAGCCAATCCGAGAGCTTATGAATTTCTGAGCTTTTGGCGATGTTGTCCCCGGCTCCTGCGAAGGCGTAGATGCGCCAACGTCCGTCGGCCTCGGCGACATGGCCGAGCTGCATCTGCATTGCGTCAGAGAACCGTACGACCGGAGCCGAGTGGAACCTTTTCCCCACAATCTGTCCACGGGCTAGCGCTTGATGGGTGTCCGGCCCGACCAACGCCGACGGGGCATAGTGCGCAGCCAGCCCACCGGTAAACTCGAGGTTCTCGATGAACTGCTTCTGGATGCGCGGCATATCGGAACCATCTAGGTCGGACTCGCCCGGAGGTGCTGACATGATCCTCGCCCATTTGTGGTCGGTGTCAACGAGGCGCTTGGCCTCGGCCCAGCGTTCGGCGGAGTAACTGTGTAGGATGTTTGGATCCGCCCGTTTCCGGAACACATGCGCCAGCTTCCAGCCGAGGTTGAAGGAATCTTGCATCGACACATTCATACCCTGCCCCGCTTTCGGACTGTGCGTGTGGCACGCGTCTCCCGCGGTGAAGACCCGCGGATTACGGGTCTCTTTCTGCTCTTCCGGGACATCGTCAAACCGGTCAGTCATGCTGTGACCGATCTCGTAGACCGACCACCATACTACCTCTTTCACGTCGAGCGAGTAGGGCTTCATGATCCTGTTCGCGGCGGCAATCATGTCCTCAGAGGTCAGGTTGCGACCGGCGACGCGCTCATCGGGATTGAGTTTATCGAGTTCGACATACATGCGGAAGAGATAGCCGCCTTCGCGCGGCAGGATCAGCATGTTGCCCTCGGCCTTAGAGGCAACGATGCATTTTTGGCGAATGTCTGGAAAGTCGGTATTGGCTAGGATGTCCATCACCCCCCATGCCTGATGTGCGGCATCGCCGTGCAGCGTTCCACCAATCGCTTTGCGCACGTTCGAGCGGGCACCATCGCAGCCAACGACGTAATTGGCGCGCACGGTGTGAGTCGCGCCAAGGTTCACGCCGGTATTTTCGAGCGTGACCGTCACGGGGTGATCCTGCGTGGTCTCGTCGATGGTCAGGTCCTTGACGGACCAGCCATAGTCCGGCTCAAGCCGCTTCGGCGACTTTCGCATCACGTCAAGAAAGAGCTCATGAATGCGGGCTTGGTTGATCAGCGTATGCGGCATCTCGGAGGAATCGTCAGCCACATCCTGCACCCGACCAATACGGCGGATATGTGCGGGCATTTCCGGGTCGGGCGTCCAGAAGGCTGTCTGGTTCACCCAATAGCTCTCGCGCTTGACCTTCTCGCCAAATCCAAAGGCCTGAAACATCTCCATGGTTCGGGTATTCACCCCGTCGGCTTGCCCCTTCTCCATCGGGCCCGGCTTGCGCTCGACGATCATGACGTCGATTTCAGGGAATTGGGAAAGCTGTGCAGCAAGGCAGAGGCCTGCGGGCCCGCACCCGGCGATGAGCACATCCACCTTTTCAGGGAGCGGGGCAAAATCGCTGTACGCGCGGCGGCAGGGCGCGGCCTCTTTCAGGTCGGGATCACCGGCGCGAAAGCCATCCAAGTAATACTGCATAAGCTCTCCTCCTAATTATGTAGATGTGAGCATTCGCTCGGGTCAAGTATATGCTACCTATACTTACTATATGGAGTCAAATAGAAAGTATGCTTATCATAGGCAGTATGGAAATTACCAAAAAAATACCATTTTATGAAGTGTACGCGAGCGGTGGGCGCCAGTGGAAATTGGTCACAGGATCTGGCCAACGCGAACCAAGATCAACATATGGCGCCCAAGGGGTGCCCTTTCCACATCTAGGCCCGAGTTGAATGAGTGCCCCAAACGGTACAATCTCAATCCTCCGCACACTTCCCCTTAGCATGATCTAAGGTCATGATTTCGGTAACGGTTCCGTGCCGAACCGTTTCTCCGGAAGAGGCGGGGACGGGACTGACGCCACATAATGCCGCGAAGCTTGCTTCGGATTTCAGCCGGTCAGGGTTGGCTGCAGGTTTCCGCCCCCATGGTCGAAGCCGGCGCCTGCCGCCTGAAATTATCGGCCATGCCATCTGGCGCTACGGTCGCTACCACCTCGCATTCCGAGGGCGCTGGGGCAACTTTTACGCTTAAACACCCAGATCCGCCAGTTGCGCCGATGTTTCGGGCATGCGCGCCGAGCTGGCCATGATCCGCGCACGCCAGCGCGGCCCGCGAGACAGGGCTTCCTCATAGGCAAGGGCCAATTCGTCGGGACGGTCCTCTGAGAGCACTGCAATCAGAAAGGCGGCTTGCGCCCGGTCGTTGCGGGATTTCAACCGTTCGGCCTCACCGTGGCGCTCCCGTGACGAACTTGTCCCATAATGCTCCCTTCCATTCCTGAGAAAGGATCGCACCATCAAACCGTGGGATCAAACACCTAGGCAGACTGACCGCCGATATTCAGCCAGATCCTCCCAGAGGAATATCCGCCACGGATCAAGTGGCCAGGCTGGTACACCTCTGGATGCTGGTCAGCCCAGTCACGGAAACGGTCGTTCGTCACTATCTTTGCCCCTAGGTCGCGCGCGGCGGCTAGGATTACCGGGTCAGCGGGCGTCCCCTTCGGAACCACCATCACACGCTCCTCTGGAATGCCCAGGACTTTCGCAAGGGCTCCGTCATGCAGATACTTCCCGGCCAGAAGGTATCCAGCGTTGGCGTCGAACATGACGCCGGGCGTATAGCCGAGCGCCGAGAGATGGCCAACAACTTCCTTCACGGTCTCGATCTGGGGCGTACCTTCACGCCAGTGCATGACATTTGATCCGTCGACGATGACCCATTGTTCCTTCTGTCGCTGGGTGCGCCTTGTGACCGCGCGGACAAGCAGGAAGACACTTGCTAGAAAGCAGGGTCCGGAAACGATTAGAAAATCCGACCAGTCCGGAACGAGCAGGGTCGCCGCCACAGCAATGCTGGAAGCCAAGAGTAAAACAATCGGAGCAATCATAAATACTTTGTACTCTGCTCCCCGCTGTGCCGCCAGCCCTCACCACAGCGGGTCGTCAGCACCTGTCAGCGGGTCTCTCGGGGTGTCTGCAGTCGTCAGCGTGTCAGCGGGTCGGATGGTTCGGCGGCAAGGCGTTGTCACGTCAACGAAAGAGGATCGGTGTCCCAGATTGATGGTCGCTTCAAGTGGTGCCGGACGCCGCTTTCCAAGCGCCAATAGCTTCCATCCGGTGGTCATGATGGCCTGGGCGTTTCGGCGGCGTGCGCGACGGAAAAGCAGTTGCAGGTTGCGAAGTGATCCGAGATGAAACGCTGCAGCCCGCCAGCTGAACTGATACCCGGCATCGTTTTCTTGTTTGCGGAACGGCAGGTGTGAGGCCTGAGCAATGCTCTGATGTCCTTTTTCAAGTATTTTTGCACTCAAATGGGGGCGCTGAAGCGTTTATTGCAATCTGGACGCCCAAAGGTGGGCGCGAAGTCTGAAGACGTCAGTGAACAAGCTCTGATGCGTGGGCTGGATACCGTAGGACCGAATATGCGTCTCGGGGCTATTCCTATCTTGCGGCGGGTATCAACCGGAGGTTGGCCACAAAGCGATTGTCGGATATTCCCCTGCCGTTGATCCCGTGCATGCCATTGAGCGCACGAAGGTGATGGTCAGCCGGCAGGCATGGCTCAGCGTACTGTATCCCATATGAAAGCTGCCATCTCACGCGCAATGGCGGTGGTCACATCCGTCGACTTCTTTCCGCGCTGGACGAGCTTGCGATACCGCGTCGTCAGGCGTGTCCGCGCTTTCCAAGTGATGTCTTGCACCTCTGCTGGGATTGTCAGGAGCCCTCGCAGGATGAACAGATCAGCCTAGGTATCGACCACATCGACAGAATTGAGCTTACGCTTTACGCGGATCAACCCATTGACCGGCAGGCGATGCATGCATCGCCGAGAAGGTGGCGCTTCCTTCGCGCGCTTCTCGCCCTGCGGGCCAATGCGCCGCTGGTCTGGTTTTGCGCCGCCATGTTGCTGGCTTTTCATTCGCCGCTGACACAAGGTCGTTCCTTCTCCTATTTGCAGAACTCCTGCGCAGCGCGCCGGAGCATTGCATCCGCCTTGGCAAGTTGACTGCGTTCCACATATTCGTCAGGCCGATGCGCGACGGAGATTGAACCCGGCCCGCAAAGCACAGTCGGAAGGCCAAGTTCGCGCAAGAACAGACCTGCTTCGGCCCCGAAAGCCACCTTGCTGTGATCGTTGCGCCCGACGATATGCTTCATCGCGCTCACCAGTGGCGCGTTTGCGTTGATTGCATGGGCCGGGTATTCATAGATCTGCTCGAAGGTTGCCGAAGCCCCCGGAAAGCGCTGTTGGGCTTCGGGAAGGATGCGGCTGAAAACTTCGCCTTCAATGCGATCAAAGATCTCTTGCTGGTCGACTTCCAGTAGGTTCCTGAACTCAAAGGTGACGGTGGCATCGGCCGGGACGATGTTAATAGCGGTCCCGCCTTGGATCATACCGACGGACAGGGTCGAATGGACAAGGTCGAAATCAGCGTCGCTTGGGCCAGCCGCCAGGTCCGCCGCGACGCCCTTCAGGAACATGACCAACGCTGCCGCAGATTCAATGGCGTTCTGACCTTGCGGCGCAAGGCTGGAATGTACTGCGTGACCGGTGAAATGGCAGCGATAGGCGCGCCCGCCTTTATGGCCGGTGACGACCTGCATCAGCGTCGGTTCCCCGACGATGCACATAGCTGGCTTTTGACCCCGATCAGAGAGGTCACGCAGAAGCGTTCGCACACCGATGCACCCGATTTCTTCGTCATGTGACAGCGCAAGATGTACGGGGCGCTCCAGATTCATCGCGATCAGTTCCGGCACAGCCGCCAGCGACGCCGCTACGAAGCCCTTCATATCCGCCGAGCCTCGGCCAAAAAGTTTTCCGTCGCGATTAGTCAGGGTGAACGGATCAGACTGCCACACCTCGCCCACCACGGGCACACAGTCGGTATGGCCATTCAACACCAGGCCGCCATCCCGGTCGGGGCCGACGGTCGCCCAAAGGTTCGCCTTGTTTCCAGTTGCGTCATGGATCAGGCGCGAGGCGATACCAAAAGAGGAAAGATAGTCCTGAACATAGGCCATCAATTCCAAGTTGGATTTGGCGCTGGTCGTATCGAAGGCGACCAGATCGCGGAGAATACGTTCGGTGGGTGTCATTGTTTCAAAGCCTTTGGGGCGCCGTCAAAGAGGTAGAAGCGGTTGGAAGTCAAAGCCCGCCAGAACCACCAGGACGATAGGGCGGCGGCGTCATTAGCATCGACGTTACCCCGGATGGCAACTCGGCAAGCGGATTGGCGCGTGTCGGCATGCCTTTGGTGAAGGTCAAAAGCTGGTGCTTTGCGATTTCGAAGATCCGTCGCAATTCAGCGACGGGATTGCGGTGTTCGTCGACACGGACGTCCAACCAAGGGTATGCCTCGCGGTTGAAGACCTTGAGCGCGGCGGATTGTTTGCCCCGCTTGTCGCCGCCCGCCGCTTGTCCGGCTTCCAGCACCAACATCAACCGCTCGGGCAGGTCAAAGGCTTCGCTGGCCTTTGCGGCAGCCGCCATCGCCTCAATCGTTGCGGCCCCGATCAGCATATTGCCCTGTACCGTAAAGCCATCGCCAACGATATGGCCTGCCCAATCCACACAGCTTGCACCCGTGTGGACCGCAGTGCGCCCCTGCCCATCGACGATACCAATCTGACGGTCATCACGGCCCGTATCATCGGCCAGCAAGCGTGTCAGTGTGTCCTGTGCGCTCAATCCTTCTTCCAACAGCTTGAGGCCATCAATCCCAAGGTAGGGATTGACCCAGGATTGTGTCGCTATCGCGCCAACACCTTCCTTGATGTAACTGCAAAGGCCGCCCACGGCCGGAACTGCGGTCGATACCGCTACGCCCAACATACCGGTCCGGGGACAACGGGCCGCGATTGAAAAGGTGTTGAATTGGAACATTCTATGTCTCCTTGGTTTCAGAGGGCGCGCATCAGTTTGCGGTGGTCAGGGACCGCCGCGATCAGGGTTTTGGTGTACTCGTGCTGCGGATCGCCAAAAACTTGATCCGCCTCGCCATATTCTACGACACTGCCGTGGCGCATGACTGCAATCTGATCACTGACCTGTCGGATCACAGCGAGGTTATGGCTGACAAAGATCGCGGTCAGGCCCAAATCACGCCTGATGTCATCGAACAGGTCCAGCACCTGCGCCTGCACCGACACATCCAGTGCCGAGGTTGGTTCGTCCGCGAGCACCGCCTCGGGCTGTAATATCACTGCCCGCGCGATTGCGATGCGCTGTTTTTGCCCGCCCGAAAGCTGGTGCGGATGCCGGTCGATTGCGTCTTTCGGCAGTCCGACGCGCTCAAGGAGTGCGGCCACCTTGGCCCGCCTGCTATCCCGGTCGCCGATGCCATGAACCTCAAGCGGCGCAACAAGGATCTGGCCGATGCTTTGGCGCGGGTTGAACGAGGAGGCGGGGTTCTGAAAGATTGGCTGGACCTTGCGCCGGAACGCCTTCAACTCGGCACCTTGTAAGGTCCAGATATCCTGCCCATCAATCTCAACTGTGCCAGAGCTTGGCTTTATCAAGCGTAGCGCCATGCGCAACAGTGTGGATTTTCCCGAGCCGGATTCACCAACGATGCCAAGTGTCTGCCCGCGTTTCACCGCAAGTGTCACGCCGTCCACGGCTTTGACGCCGACAGGTTTCTTGAACCAGCCCGTGGCTCCAAATTCCTTGCTGACGGCCCGAATTCGGATCAGGTCCTGCGACATTACACGCCCCCTTTACGGCGCGGGCCGTGAATGCTGGGCGTCGCTGCCAGCAACATCTTTGTATACTCCTCTTGCGGGTCCATAAAGATCCGCCGCACCGAGCCCTGCTCGACGATCCGGCCATGGCGCATGACGTAAACCCAGTCACAAAGCTCTGCCACGACGCCAAGATCATGGGTGATGAACATGATGGAGGTGCCGCGCGTGTCGCGGATGTCGCGCAAAAGGTTCAGAACCTGCGCTTGCACCGTGACATCCAGCGCGGTGGTCGGCTCGTCAGCGATCAGCAGGCCTGGCGCAAGGGCAAGGCCCATCGCAATCATGGCGCGTTGTTGCATGCCGCCTGAAAACTGATGCGGAAAGGCACGGGCTTGCTGTTCAGGGCGGGCGATCCCCACCGTTTCCAACAGCTTCGCGGCGACACCTGCCACAGATTTCAATCGCTGGCCGCTGTGTAGGGAAATGGGTTCGGCCACTTGCAATCCCACCCGCATCGTCGGGTTCAGCGCCTGCATCGCATCTTGCGGGATCAGCGCCATCCGGTTGCCGCGCAGGTTACGCATCTGGGATTCGCTTTGCGTCAGAATGTCGACATCTCCCAGCCGCACCCTTCCGGAGGCCACACGCGCCTGCTTTGGCAACAGTCGTAAGGCTGCAAGTGAACTCAGGGTCTTGCCGGAACCGGACTCGCCGATCACCCCGACGATCTCTCCCGGCATCACGCGCATCGACACGTCATGGACCACAGGGGTCCAGACGCGACGACGCGAGAATTCGATGCTTAGCCCCTCGACTGAAAGGGACGCTACGGTGTCGGGTTTGTCGTGAACCCGGGGGTCTGATGAAACTTGGCTTGCCATCTCAGTCCTTCATATGCGGATCAAGCGCGTCGCGCAGGCCGTCCCCGATAAGGTTGAAGCCGATGACGGTCAGAAAGATTGCCATGCCGGGTGCAATGCTCATGATCGCGGATTGCGCCATGAACCCGCGCCCGGTGTTCAGCATGTTGCCCCATGTCGGTTCGGGCGGCTGCGCCCCAAGCCCAAGAAAAGACAAAGCTGATTCCAGCAAGATCGCATAGGAAAAGGCAATCGCCGCCTCGACCAGCAGGGGGGCCACGATATTTGGCGTGATTTCCCGAAACAGGATCCGGGCATGGCTCATCCCGATGGCGCGCGCCGATTCAACATATTGCTCACGCAGAACAACCTCGGTCGCGGCGCGGGCCAAGCGGGAAAAGCCCGGAATAAACACGATGCCGATGGCGATCATCGCGTTCAGCACCGATGTGCCAAGGCTTGCCATCAGAACCACCGCCAACAAAATGGCGGGAAACGAGAATAGCAGCTCCATGAAGCGCATCAGGATCATGTCGGTGATGCCACCGAAATAGGCTGCGGTCACCCCGATGACCGTGCCGAAAATCAGCCCGATACCGGCAGCAATGAACGCAACCTGCATCGAAATCCGAGCGCCATAGATGATCCGTGACAGGATATCGCGCCCGATTTCGTCGGTGCCGAGCCAATGGGTCGCACTGGGCCCCTGCAGCATGACCATATAGTCAAGATCATAGGGCGAATAGGGCGCGATGAGAGGCGCAAAGATCGCGCAAATCAGGATGGCCCCGACAATGACAGCCCCAAAGATGACCGGGCGCCAGCGATAGAAATCGAAACCCTCGCTCATGCCTGACTCCCTTTTGAGCGGCGCGGATCCAAGAGCGCCACGCAGAGATCGACGGCCAGATTGGCCAGAAGCACAAAGACGGTGATCGCCAGCGCCGCCGCCAGCAACACCGGATAATCCCGGTTGATGATGCCGACCAGCACAAGCGAACCGATGCCTGGGAGCTGGAAAATGTCTTCAATGACGACGACCGAGCCAAATAGAAACCCAAGCTCCACCGCCGCGACGTTGAAATATGGGATTGCGGCGTTTCGCAAACCATGGCGTTTGATGGTCAGGACTTCAGAGGCCCCCTTTGCCTTGGCCGTGCGAATGTAATCGCGTGATAAAACCTCAAGCATGGATGCCCGCATGATGCGCAGCAAAAGCGCGGAAGATACAAGGCCAAGCGATAGGGCAGGCATGATCATCAACTTCAGGTTTTGCACGGAATCTTCGGAAAAAGGGATAAAGCCGCCGGGGGGAAGCCAACGCAGTTTGATGGAAAAAACCATGACAAGCAGCGTGGCCAGCCAGAAATTCGGCATGGCACCGAGGAATGAGGCCAAGGTTGAAAACACCCGATCTGCCCCGCGACGATGGCGCGCCGCGGCGATGGTGCCCAAGGGAAAGGCGATCAGATTGGCGATAAGAAAGGCCAGGAAAGCCAGTTCCAACGTCACTGGAAGACGCAGCAGCAATTCCGGCCCAACCGGCACGGCGCTTTGAAAGCTTGTTCCCAGATCCCCCTGCAGGGTTTGGCCCAGCCAGTCGATATATTGCACGACCAACGGACGATCCAGCCCCCGCGTCGCCTCGAAGCGGGCTATGGCCTGCGGAGTTGCGTCGATGCCCAAGGCCGATCGCGCCGCCGATCCGGGGATCACGTTGATCGCAAGGAACAACACGGCCGATGCAGCGAACAATGTCAAAAGGAACGCCCCGAGCCGCGTCAGAACCAAGCGGGCCATGCTACACATCTTTCCAATTCAAAGGGTGAGGCCGCCCTTTGGGGCGGCCCCTTTATTCTCTTTCCGGTCGATCAGCCTTCGAGCCACGCGTCCTTGAGCGTTTTGAGGAATCCTGTCCGCATCGGTTTGTAGTTCTTCAACTTGTCCGTATAGGCGATCAGCAGATAGGCGTTGACCAGCGGCACAATCGGCATTTCCTCAAGCGCCAACTCCTGTTGTTGCTTGTAAAGCGCCTTGCGTTCTTCGATCGACGTCGCCGATTTCGCATCACGCAGCAGCTTGTCCATCGCTTCAGAGGACGACTTCTGTACGTTGATGCCGGTGCCGGAAGCATAGTTATTGTAGACAAAATCATCCGGATCGGCGAGGGGGCTGACCCAATACATGGTGGTTATGTCAAAGGCGCTCGGTGCCCAGACCTCGTCCCAATAGCGCGGGATTTCCATGGTCTTGATTTCCGCCTTGATGCCGATGGCGGCAAGGTTGGCCTGCAGGATCGGCGCCATAGCCACCATCGCGGGGAAGGAAGATGCCATCGTCATTGAGGTTGTGAAACCCTCGGGCACACCGGCCTCGGCCAAAAGCGCCTTGGCTTTTTCGATGTCGCCTTGAGGCGTGAACGCGGTGATGCCGGGGTAGGCCCAGTTCCACTCGGGGATCACACCACCCAGAAGCGGCTTTGCCTGACCAAAGAAGGTCGCGGCCGTGATGGCCTGACGATTGATCGCATAGGCAATGGCCTGTCGCACCTTCGGGTTGTCCAAGGGAGCGATGGTGTTGTTCATCAACAGCCAGTAATAGCGCGACCCTTCCAAGGTCTCGCCAACGATGCCTGGAGAGGTAGAGACGCTCGCCCAATCCTTCGGCGGAACTTCGTTGGTGAAATGCACGGTGCCCGAGATGACAGCATTGGTAAGCGCTGTGACATCCGGGATCAGGTGGAACTCCATCCCGTCGAAATGGGGTTTGCCTTCCTCGTAGAACTCCGCGTTCTTCTCGAACTTGACCATGGAGCGAGGCTGGTAGGAGATGAACTTGAAGGGGCCGCTTCCGACCGGTTGGGCGTTCAAGTCATGGCCGCTTTCAATCAATTTCTTCGGCACGATCGACGATCCGGGGAAGGCCATATAGGTAAGGAAGGGACCGGTCGGTACGGTCAGCGTGAACTTGACGGTCAGCGGGTCAACAACATCGACGCTTTTGATCGTCTCGATCTGCGATTTATAGGAATAGCCGGAATCCTCGGCGCTGAGACGGTCGAATGTGAACTTCACATCCTCCGCCGTCAAAGGATCGCCATTGTGGAACTTCACGCCGTCGCGCAGCTTGAACGTATAGGTCAGACCATCTTCGCTGACCTCGAAGCTTTCGGCCAAATCAGGGTAGGGCAGGGCATCAGGGTCGACCGACATCAGAGTGGAATAGACCTGCTCGATGATGACGTGGGACATGCCCGATGGCCCCATTGCGGGATCGAAACCGGCTGGGTCGGCGGAGAAGGCAACCTTCAGGATGCCCCCGTTGACGGGGCTTTCCTGTGCAGCAAGTTTGCCGGGGAAGACCGACAACCCCGCAAGGACCGCTGCGGCGCCGGTGCTTGCCAGAAGGCCGCGGCGCGTAAGATTCAAACCACGGATAGACTTGGATCCAGCCATTGTGTTCTCCTGATTGTTCAACGCTATTCGTTCCGGGGTGCTTCACGAAACTTGAATGAGCTTGAACAGTATTACAATTTGACCGTCTGGCAAGTAAAATTGTAGAACGAAATGGGCGGAGTAAGTTGTAGTGACCATTGTTTCGGCGCGTTGTTTAATTCTCGTGCAATCTCCCACCAGTCAGTACGGCGGCGCCGATCAAGGAGAGCGAAAATGCCAGACACCCAGCGCGATACGCCCGACGTTTCTGCCGAAGCCCCCGCGAACCTCGGCGACAAATTGCGCCACCTGCGCCGTAAGAGCGGGCTGACCTTGAAGCAATTGGGCGCGTTGACAGGGTGCTCGGAAAGCATGCTGTCAAAAGCTGAGCGCGGCCATGTTGTGCCAAGCCTCGATCTTTTGTCCCGTATCGCCATGCAGCTTGACACCTCGATCGCGGGTCTTTTTGTCGATGCGCCGGAGCGGTCTTGTTTCGTGTATAAGGAAGGTGAGCGGCCCAAGATGGAGCTCGGGGCGGCGACCAAGGATGGCCACACGCTGCTGGAGCGCTTGATTCCCTATGCGCAGGGGCGACAGTTGAACGCGAACCTGCATGTTGTCGCCCCCGGAGGTGGGTCTGCAGGGGCGCTTTCACATGACGGAGAAGAGGTGGGCTTCGTGATCGACGGCTATATCGAGATCACGGTCGACAACGAGACCCATCTGGTTGGTCCGGGCGGCTCTTTCTTCTTTCATTCCGAATTGCCGCACCGCTATCGCAATATCGGAACGACAACCGCGCGTATCGTCTGGGTGAACTCCCCGCCCTACTGAGGGGGCATCGGCCTTGTTGCAGTTGGTCCGTGCAAAAAGGTCGGCCGCCGAGGACTCTGATCACTGACAGGCTACGATCTGCCCGGGATCGAGCGCCGCTCACACAAGGGGTTGAGCAAACCGGCAAAGCCGTCTGGTTTACTGGAGAACAGAACGGGGGCTTTGCCGGCGGCTGCTCAGCCGCACGGCGAGAATGCTGTCGGCAGCAGGAATACGCTCTCCTGGTGATCGAGGTAGGGCAGGATCTTTGGTGCGAAGGCCTGCCATTCCGGGTCGGCGCCGAGCTTGGCGCGTTGGGCGGTGCGGTGGGCGTAGTCGTCATAGGCCCAAATGAACACCACCGAGTTCAAGGGTCCGCTGTCGGTGACCCAGCAGCCGATCAACTTGGCATAGCGGGTGATAATCTCCAGGCCCCCGGCCTCGTAGATGTTCAGAAATTCGGGGGCTTTGCCGGCGGTAATCCGGTAGGTACGCTTTTCATAGATCATGGGAATCTGCCTGCTATTGAACGGTATCGGGGCGTGCTGTCTGTGAAATTAAAGACCCGTTTTCCTGGCGATGCAACCCATAAGTCGTCGATTGACGACATACTTGTCCGGGCGTAGACTCTCAAATCACGGGAGATGCCTTGGCCTTCATGAGTTGATACGCTAAGGCCAGATCGGTTTGTGGCGGGGGTGTTATCTTGAGAGCAAAGTCCGACGCGTTGAGAGCGAATGCCCGGCGAACCGGCGACAAGCCCGCGACCGCCACCGGTGGCACAGCGCGCATGTCGCACGCCGATCGGCGCGCGCAGATCCTCAGCACCGCCTCGGATTTCTTTGCCGAGAACGGGCTGACCGGGCCAACCCGTCGCTTGGCCGAAGCCGCGGGAGTGTCGCAGCGGCTGCTTTATCGGTTTTTCCCGACCAAGGAAAACATCGTTGCCGAGGTCTATCGCGAAGAGATCCTCGGTGCATTCAAGGGCAAGTGGTTCGCCGACCTGCAAGATCGCAGTCTTCCAATAGAGCAACGCATTACGACGTTTTACGTCGATTATCTGGACACCACGCTCACCCGCAAGTGGATGCGGCTGTTTCTCTACGCGTCACTGGCCGACAGTTCGATGGCGCCGGATTACATTGCCAGCATCGTCACTCAGTTGCTCGAAGTGCTGATAAAAGAGGCCGCAGCCGAACTCGACGTAACCCTGCCCGACGACCGCGCGATGATTCACGAAATGGCTTGGACCCTGCACGGGGGCATTTCGCATTACGCGATTCGGCGACACATCTACAAAGCGAGCCTGCAGGTTCCCGAGTCCTCCATCGTCGCCATGCATGTGCACCTTTTTCTGGCGGGGCTGGGGCCGATGATCGAAGCCTGTTCGGACGCTCGCTAGGCCCGCCGCCGCCCCTTACGCTTCTCAAAGTGCTGAATTTTCCGGCGTCCTGCGGCGTGCGGCACCGGTTCCGTATGCGGTTCAGGTGTTTCAAGTGGTGATATAAGTCGTCAATTGACGACAAGAAATCGATTCGCTAACGTCAAGCCACAGAAGTCAAAGGACCATACGGCGAGTTGGTCCCCGTAGCGCGGTGTTGCGGGGCGGCTCGAACGGATAGCCAACAGGAAGAAAAACATGTCACGACCCTTCAACTCACACATGAGACGGCGCGACTTCCTGCGGACCTCGGCGGCCGCAGGTACGATGGCACTGGCCGCGCCGCGGCTCGCGCTGGCCCAAGGTGCCTCTGACTTGACGATGCATACATGGTCGGCTGCGGTCGACACGGTGCAGAGCCACCTGAACGCGTTCACCGCCAGCTCCGGCATCAACGTAAACTACGGCAACTCGCCTTGGGCGCAGTACCGTGAAGGCATGGTCACCAAGTTTGTCGGCGGCGCGCCGCTGGACATGATGTGGGTGTCAGACGCGTGGTTGCCGGAATGGGTAGAGGCCGGGTGGATCGCCCCGGTCGACGGGTTCAAGAACCTGACACAGTACAACTCAGAAGCGGAAGAGTTCTGCAACGACTCGATGACGTATAACGGTCGTCAGTACGGGCTGACCTACTACACCGACTATATGGCGTTCCTTTACGACGAGGAAAAGGTGAAGGCGGCTGGGTTCGACGCCCCCCCGACCACTTGGGACGAAGTTGTCGAGCAGTCGCTTGTGATGAAGGAAAAGGGTATCTCGGACTATCCGATGATGCTGGCAATGGCTCAGGAAAGCTGGCTGATCGAATTCATGTCGACGCTTGTGTTTTCGCATGGTGGCCGGTTCATCGACGAAAATGGCATGTCGAGCATGACAAGCGAAAAAGACGGCGCAATGGAGGCCTTGCAATGGGTCGTCGACGCCGTCAGCAAACACGGCATCGTGTCCCCCGCTTGTGTTGAAACTGGCGAATTGTCAGGTCTGAAGGCGTTTGCTTCGGGCAACCATGCCTTTGCGATGGTTGCCAAATACCGGCTGCGGATGCTGAACGATCCAGAGCAGTCTCAGGTTGCTGGAAACGTGCAGCAGACGCTGATGCCCAAGGGCGGCAACGGTGCCCACAATACCGTGGGCTGGATGCGCTTTCATGGCATGTCGAGCCAAGCCGCGGCAGATCCTATCCGCGCTGAGGCGACAGCCAAGCTGATCGAGTGGTTCGGTGGAAAATCTGACGGTGCGTATAAATTCCAGAAGTTGCTGTTCCTTGATATCGGCGCAGGCTTCGGTGTGAAGCCGCTGTTTGACGACCCTGAAATCAAGGCTGCATACAATGCCTACGGCGATGTTGAGGTGATCAAGGCACAGCAGTCATTGGCGATGCAGAAAGACGTGGTCACACCGTGGTTTGGCGAGTGGAACGAGACCAACGGCACGGCTTGGCAGTCGGCGATCCTTGGAAACACCGACGTCGCTTCGGCAATTGCCAAGTCGTCCGACGCTTGGGACGAACTCAAGGAAGACTACTAATCCTCATCTCACCCGCCAGCGCTCGTGCTGGCGGGTGGCCCAACGCGCCGGCGTCGCCGGCCTGACCATTCACGAAACGGGGCACGCAGCGTGACAGACACGGTGAATATCCAACCCGGGCGCAGCCGCCTGCGCGCCGCATTCGGCTATGAAGAACGCAGCGCCATGATCTTTCTCGCACCGGTGATGCTGGTGCTCATGCTGGTGGCGGTCTTCCCGATCCTCTATTCGCTTTATCTCAGCTTTTTCCGTATCAAGCTGACCCGACCGAACCGCACGCCATTTGTTTGGCTCGACAACTACACCGACCTGTTCGGCAACGAACTGTTCTGGACATCGGTTGCGCGTACTGTGGTATTCTCGGTCGTTTCGGTTAGCGCCATCGCGGTGATCGCACTGCTGGTGTCGCTGCTGCTCAACCAGGATTTCCGCTTCCGCCGGGTGCTCTCCACCATCATCCTCGTGCCCTGGGCCATTCCGTATGTGGCCAACGCCTTGATGTGGAAATGGATTTACGACTCGGGTTACGGCGCGCTCAACGGTCTGTTGTTTCAACTGGATTTCATCAGCCGCTACATGGTCTTCCTTGGCGACCAGAACAAGACGATCTACCTTATTGCCAACGCTTTCGTCTGGAAGGAAGTGCCGCTGGCCACGATCCTACTTCTGGTATCGCTGAAGGCAATCCCCTCGGATCTCTACGCCGCGGCACGGGTTGATGGTGCAACAGTCTGGAGCCGCTTCGTCCACGTCACTTTGCCCGCGATGAAGCCCGGTTTCCTTCTGGTGATGATCTACGAGACGATGATGGCAATCCGCCATTTCGACCTGTTCTTCATCCTCACCGAAGGCGGTCCGGGCGATGCCAGTCATGTGCTGAGTTGGCACATCTACGTCGAAACCTTCCGCAACCTTTCGTTCGGCAGCGGCGCGGCGATGTCCTACGTTCTGGCGCTGGTTACCTTTGCTCTATCCTACATTTTCATCCGCACCCTGGGCCGGAGAGTCTGACCATGACGGACACGATCCACAAACCCGCCGTCGATTATCGCCGCCGCCAGAAACTGGCGCGTATTTCGCGAAATTTGGCGATCCTGATCGGCGCGCTTGTCGTCGCCATCTATGTGCTGGCACCGGTGGCTTGGCTGGTCTCTTCGTCATTCCAGACCGAGGCCGAGATCGTTTCGGTGCCGCCGCACTGGATTCCTGAAGATCCAACGCTGCGCAATTTCGAGGCGATTTTCACAGCCGGCAACGAGGAAGAAATCACTTACGAAAACCGCTCCGGGCAGGACCCGGCCTCGGGCGGCTACATCCCCTCGACTGCCAAGAACCTGCTGCCGGCGATGTGGAACTCTACCGTGGTGGCCACTTTGGTGGTGATCCTGAACCTGCTTGTCGGCGTACCAGCGGCCTATGCGCTGGCCAAGATCCGGTTCATGGGCCGCGATGCGTCGATCTACTTCATCCTGATGACCCGGGTCATTCCCGATATTGCATTGGTGGTGCCGTTCTTTCTGGTCATCAAGAATCTGGGCATGCTCGACTCGATCTGGTCGCTGGTGCTTACCTATCTCGCGGTCACCGTACCGTTCACCGTGTTCATCCTGGTGCAATATTTCGAAGGTCTGCCCGACGAGTTGGACAAGGCGGCACGGGTCGACGGCTGTTCGAGAATCCAGGCTCTGGTGCGGGTGTTCCTGCCGCTGTCGCTTCCGTCATTGGTGGCGGTGGTGCTGTTTGCCTTTCTCACCAGCTGGAACGAATTCCTGCTGGCGCTGATGTTCACCCAGACTTCGGCCTCGCAGACCCTGCCAATCGTGCTGGCGGCGTTTACCTCCGACTTCACCATCAGTTTCTCTTTCATCAACGCGGCCGGAGTTCTGGCCATCGTTCCCCCGATCATCGTCGCGGTGATCTTTGAACGCTACATCGTTTCCGGCCTCACCGCCGGTGCGGTGAAAGGCTAGGAAAGGACCCTCCCTTGGCGCGCATTCGCTTCAATAACGTCGAGAAGAAGTATGCCAACGGCTTCCATGCCGTGCAGAATCTCACCCTCGACATTCAGGACAAGGAATTCCTCGTTCTGCTCGGGCCTTCTGGTTGCGGCAAGTCAACCACGCTCAACATGATCGCGGGACTCGAAGACGTCTCGGGCGGGGCGCTTCTGTTTGACGACGAACTGGTCAACTACACACCGCCACACAAACGCGATGTCGCGATGGTGTTTCAGAGCTACGCGCTTTACCCGCACAAATCCGTGTTCGACAACATCGCTTTCGGTCTGCAAATGCGCAAGGTTGATCGCGCCGAGATCGACAAGCGCGTGCGCGAGGCCGCCGAAAAGCTGGAAATAACGCACTTGCTTGACCGGCGACCGAGCCAGCTTTCGGGTGGCCAGCGCCAGCGCGTGGCTTTGGGTCGCGCGATGGTGCGCGAACCCTCGGTGTTCCTGATGGACGAGCCATTGTCGAATCTCGACGCGGCGCTGCGCATCTCGATGCGGGCTGAAATCAAGGAACTTCACCAGTCGATGCAGACCACCTTTGTCTACGTCACCCATGACCAGGCAGAGGCGCTTACCCTGGCTGACCGGATCGTGGTGATGAAGGATGGCGTGGTAAAGCAGGTGGGGACCCCCGATGACATCTACGAACGACCGGAAAACACCTTCGTCGCCTCCTTCCTGGGCAGTCCGCCCATCAACTATATCGATGGCACACTGAAGTTCGCAGGCGGTGGCGCGCAGTTCCTTCACGAAGCGCTGGCGCTTGACCTGCCGGAAGCGATCACCGCCAAGCTCAGCGGTCAGGACGGCCGCAAGGTCCGCCTTGGCATTCGTGCCGAAGATGTTGACGAGGCTGCCGCTGGCGGCCCCGGTGCCACCATCCATGGCAAGGTGAACTCGGTGCTGCCGGTGGGATCAGACCAGTTCTTGGGTTTCGATTTCTATGGCAACGAGCTGTTCTTCCGGGTTGGCAAGGACCTCGCTCACAAGGTGGGCGACGACGTGTCGCTGTCGGTTGACCTGAATCGCCTGCACCTGTTCGACAAGGATAGTGGCGCTTCGCTGCTGTGGTGATTGTTCCAACATGAAACCTGCCTCCTTCACCTACCATCGCCCCGGCTGTCTCGACGACGCGCTGGGGCTGATGGCGACCCTCGGGGTTACCGCCAAACCGTTGGCTGGCGGTCAGAGCCTGGGGCCAATGATGAACATGCGCCTTGCCCGGCCCGAACATGTGGTCGATCTCAACGATCTGCTGGAACTCGATTTTGTCCGGGTCACTGATGCGGTGGTCGAAATCGGCGCGCTTACCCGTCATCACCGAGTGGCGACCGACCCCGAGATTGCCCGGGCGCTGCCGCTGCTGGCAAAGGCCGCGCAGAGCATCGGTCACTATGCGATCCGCCAGCGCGGTACTCTGGGCGGCAGTTTGGTTCATGCTGATCCGGCGGCGCAATACGCCCTCGTTGCGATCACCTTGGACGCCGAGGTGGTGATCCGTTCGGCGCGCACCACCCGCGTGGTCCCGGCGGTCGATTTCGTGCAGTCGATCATGACCGTCGATCTTGCCCCCGACGAGTTGGTCACCGCCGTGCGCTTTCGCCGTCTGGCCCCGGCCGAAGGCTGGGGCTTTGAGATGTTCAGCCGCCGCCACGGTGATTTCGCGCTGGTAAGCGTGGCGCTGACACTGCGGCGTGATGGCCACGGCGCGATTTCCAATCTTCGACTGGGCGTGGGCGGCGTCGGCCCGGTCCCCGAACGACTCGCGGTAGTGGAACGCGACGCATGCAGGCTCGCGGCCGATGTCGGAACAATCGCCGTCCTCGCGCGCCAAGCCGCCGACAACGTGACACCCGAGGACGACCCGCAGGTGCCCGCAAATTACCGCCGCGAGTTGGTCGAGGCTGTGACCGCGCGCGCCCTGACCGCCGCCGTCCTGAAAACCGAGAGCCCGTCATGACTGAACCCGTGTCCATTTCTCTGACCGTGAACGGTGCGACGCACGATCTCGTGGTGGCACCGCGCAAGACCTTGGCCGACGTGCTGCGCGAAGATCTTGGCCTTACCGGCACCCATGTGGGCTGTGAACACGGTGTCTGCGGGGCCTGTACCATCCTGATCGATGGGGCACCGGCGCGCGCCTGCCTAACCTATGCGGTGCAGATGGAAGGTCACGAGTTGACCACCATCGAGGCCGTGGCGAAGAGCGGCGAACTGACTCCGCTGCAGCGCGCACTCACCCAAGTGCATGGGCTGCAATGCGGGTTCTGCACCCCTGGCATCGTGCTGACCTTCGAGGTTTGGCTGCGCGACAATCCCGACCCCGATGAAGCCGGGGTGCGCGAGGCCCTGTCCGGCAATATCTGCCGCTGCACCGGCTACCAGAACATCGTGAAAGCGGTGCTCGCAGCGGCGGCTGAAATGCGCCGGGGGGCGGGCGCATGACCGCGGCGCCTTTCACCCAGATCGGCCGCGCCCTTCCGCGCAAGGAAGACGCGCGGTTCCTTACCGGCGCGGGCCGTTACCTTGACGATATCGCGCCGAAGGGTACGCTCACCGCTAGCTTCGTGCGTGCCCCGCATGCCCATGCCCGTATCCTTGCCATCAATGCCGAAGCGGCGCGCGCGCTGCCCGGGGTGGTCGGCGTGTTTACCGGCAAAGACCTCGCGCTATGGACCACCAACCTGCGCCTTGCCCCGCCGATCGAGGGCCTTCATCCCGTCGAAATGACAACGCTGCCGATCGACAAGGTTCGCTTTCACGGCGACCCGGTGGCGGTGGTGGTGGCGCGCGACCGCTACCTCGCCGAAGACGCCGCCGAGTTGGTGGACGTGACATACGAAGTGTTGCCCGCGATCACCTCTGCCGCCGCAGCGCTGGCCGAGGGGGCCGCCCTGGTCGATGACGCGCTGCCCGACAATCTGGTGTCGCACCAGAGCTTTTCCGCTGGCAATCCCTTGGCGCGCCAGACCGAGGCCGCACGGGTGGTGGAAACGCAGTTTGACCTGCACCGCCACACCCATGCTCCGATGGAAACCCGTGGTTGCCTGGCCGACTGGGACCGGGGGCGAGAACATCTGATCATGCATATCGGAACTCAGGCGCCGCATCCGATGCGCAGTGCGCTGGCCAGCCGGCTTGGTCTTTCCGAGAACCAAGTGACTGTGATCAGCCCCGATATCGGTGGCGCTTTTGGGCAGAAAATTGCGCTTTACCGCGAAGAACTCACCGTGGCGGCCTTGGCCCGCCATCTGGCTCGCCCGGTACATTGGCGTGAGGACCGGTTGGAAAACCTGACTGCGGCAAGCCATGCCCGTGAAACCCGTTGCGTCACCCGCGCGGCGGTGCGCGCCGATGGCCGCATCCTTGGGCTGGAGCTTAAATTGACCGAAGATTTCGGTGCTTATTGCTTCTACCCGGCCAACTACATGGCCCGGGTGATCGCGATGATCCTTACCGGACCCTACAAGATTGCCGACTATGCTTTTGATGTGAAAGTGGTGCTGACCAACAAATGCGGCAACGGCCCGATGCGCGCGCCGATGGCGATCACGTCTTGGGTGATGGAGGGTACGATCGACGCGGTGGCACACGCGCTTCGCCTTGACCCGCTCGATGTGCGCCGCGTGAACGCGCTTGGCCCGGCGGATCTGCCCTATCGAATGGCCACCGGCGAGTTGCTTGAGGATATCACGCCGCTTGAAACTCTTGAGGCCGTGGTGGCCGCTGTCGGCGTACCGGAATTCCGGGCCCGCCAGAAAGCAGCCCTGGCCGAAGGGCGGCTCCTCGGGCTCGGCTTCTGCTCCGTGGTGGAAAGCACGACCTACGGGTCGGGTTTCTACAAGGCTGCCGGAATTCCCGGTTCGGGCCACGAGGCCGCCTGGGTGCGGATTGAACCGAGCGGGGCGGTGAATGCTTCTGTCGGATTGATGGGATCGGGACAGGGCTATGAAAGCCCGCTTGCCCAGGCCGTGGCCGAAGGGCTCGGGGTGATGGCCGAAGACGTCAATGTCCACATGGGCAATACCGACGTGGCTCCTTACGGGATGGGCAGCCGGGGCGGGCGCGGTGCCACCGCTGGCGGCGGGACGCTTTTCCTTTGCGCCCAGAAAGCGCGCGACAAGGTGCTCGCCATTGCGGCGGGTATGCTGCAGATCAATGATACCGAGGGGCTGCGCCTTTTCGAGGGCCGGGTCGAGCTTATGCGCGGCGGCGCTTGGGAACCCACCGGGCTCACGCTGGCCGATGTGGCGAAATGCGCCTATCTGGATCCGACCAACTTGCCGGAAGGCGTTGATCCGGGGCTTGATGCCTCGCTCACCTATGACCCGCCACCAATGACCTATTCCAACGCCACCCATGCCTGCGAGATAGAGATCGACCGGGCCACTGGTGCGCTCCGCTTTGACCGCTATCTGGTGGCTGAGGATTGCGGCACGGTGCTGAACCCGATCGTGGTCCAGGGCCAGCAGCAGGGCGCGGTGGCGATGGGTCTTTCCGGCGCGCTCTACGAGGAAGTGATCTACGACGCGACCGGGCAAAACCTGACCGCCACGCTGGCCGACTATACCATCGCCTCGGCCGTGGAGATGCCCAATATAGAATTGATCGCCATGCACACGCCCAACCGACGAACCCCGGCAGGCATCAAGGGCATGGCAGAGGGTGGTATCATGGGGGCCATCGGCGTGATCGCCGGTGCGGTAAATGACGCGCTCGTCCCGCTCGGCGTATCCGCACAGGCGATGCCCTTCACGCCACCCCGACTGCGCGCGCTTATCCGCTCGGCGGGATCAGGTGCTCCCGACATTCCCAGAAAAGAGAGGCCATGAGCATGGCAACGGAAAAGAAGACGGTCGGATTTATCGGCCTTGGCATCATGGGCCTGAGCATGGCCGGACATATCCTCGACGGCGGTCACGACCTGGTGGTCTTCAATCGCACGAAATCCAAGGCTGACGATCTGCTCGCCAAGGGTGCGACCTGGGCCGCGTCACCGGGTGAAGTTGCAGCTGTCAGCGATATCGTGATCACTATCGTCGGCTATCCGAAGGATGTTGAAGAAGTCTACCTCGGCAATGGTGGCATCGTTGAGTGCGCCCGTCCCGGTACGATCCTGATCGACATGACCACTTCCAGCCCCGAACTTGCCACGCGTATCGCCCGGCTGGCCGAGGCTCGCGGCCTTGCCGCGCTGGACGCGCCGGTTTCGGGCGGCGACGTCGGGGCAAAGGCGGGAAATCTCGCGATCATGGTTGGCGGTGACGAAAAAGCCTACCGTGCGGCGATGCCGATTTTCGACCTGATGGGCGGCAAGATCGTCAACATGGGCCCGGCAGGGGCGGGCCAGCACACCAAGATGGCCAACCAGATTGCCATTGCCTCGACCATGCTGGCGGTGGGCGAAAGCCTGTCCTACGCTGCCGCCGCCGGACTCGATCAGACCGCGCTGATCGAAGTGATCGGCACCGGGGCTGCTGGCAGCTTCCTGCTCAACGGGCTCGGCCCTAAAATGGTGTCCGGTGACTATGCCCCGGGGTTTTTCGTGCACCACTTTGTGAAGGACCTGAACATCGCGCTCGCCGAAGCCGCGCGCATGCGGCTCGACCTGCCGGGGCTGGGACTTGCCAAATCGCTCTATGACAAACTCGTCGCCGATGGGTTCGGTGAAGAAGGCACGCAGGCGCTTTACCGCCTCTACACCCAGCTGGCGGAGGCCTGAGATGCGGTTCGAGGGTGACGCACTGATCCTAGCCGCGCCAGAGGCGGTCTGGGCGGGGCTGAACGACCCCGAGGTGCTGCGCCGGGCCATCCCCGGTTGCCAAAGCATGGAACAGACCGGCGAACGCGAATTCACGGCCACGGTGGTCACAAAGGTCGGTCCCGTCTCGGCCACCTTCAAGGGCAAGGTTGAGCTTGCCGACCTCGACCCGCCGCATGGCTACACGCTAAAGGGCCGGGGCCAGGGTGGCCCAGCGGGTTTTGCCAAGGGCGAAGCTCGGATTTCGCTTGAGCCCGAAGGCGCGAGCACACGGCTGCGGTACGAGGCTGACGCGGATATCGGGGGCAAGATCGCCTCGGTCGGTGGTCGGTTGATTCAAGGCGTGGCCAAGAAGACCGCCGCCGATTTTTTCGCTGGTTTTGGCCGGGTGCTGAGCGGCGAAGCCGAGACCAAGGCAGGCGATACGACCCCGCGCGCGGTGGCGGGCGCAACAACGGCTTCCGTCCCGGTCGCCAAGCGTATCCCGTTGATCGACCGAACGGCCTGGCTGCTCGTCGGTTTTGCGCTCGGCGTTGGCGTCGCCTTATGGATGGGAGGTGCGCGATGACCGTCCTAGACGCGATCAGCGCGATGGGCCCCGAACTCATAGACTGGCGCCACTCACTCCACAGCCACCCCGAGACCGCATTTGAAGAACACCGCACTGCAGCCTTCATCGCCCGCGAACTGCGCGCGATGGGACTCGAAGTGCATGAAGGCATCGCTGGTACGGGCGTGGTTGGCGTGCTGCGCAACGGCACGGGCTGGTCGGTGGGTCTGCGAGCCGATATCGACGCACTCGACGTGACCGAAGCCACCGGTCTGCCCTACGCTTCGCAGGTGCCCGGCAAGATGCATGCCTGCGGACACGACGGCCATACCACGATGCTGCTCGGGGCGGCCCGGGCGATGGCTGCCAACCCGCCCGGGCCGGGCACCGTGGTGTTCATCTTCCAGCCCGCCGAGGAAAACGAAGGCGGCGCGCGGGTGATGCTGGAAGACGGCCTTCTTGCCCGCTTTCCGGTTGATCAGGTCTATTCGATGCACAATTGGCCCGGCCTCGCCGCCGGTCATTTCGCGGTGCATACCGGGCCGGTGATGGCGGCGTTTGATACGTTCGAACTCAGGGTGAACGGTCGTGGCAGTCATGGCGCGATGCCGCACGAAGGGATCGACGCGATCACCCTGGCCGCCCAGATTCAGCTTGGCTGGCAGACTCTGGTAAGCCGCGCTGTGGCACCGGTCGACCCGGCGGTCATTTCGATCACCCAGGTGTTCGGTGGCGACACGCTGAACGCGATCCCGGCCCGGGTCACCCTGCGCGGCACCGTGCGCACGTTCCGGCCCGAGACGCGCGATTTCCTCGAAACCGAAATGGCGTTCCGCGCCAAGGGTATCGCCGCTGCCTGTCACGCCGAGGCCGAGTTGGATTACACCCGCCGCTATCCGGCCACGGTCAACGCCGCGCGCCCCGCTGTGATTGCGCGCGCCGCCGCCGAGACGGTGGCGGGGGCCGAGTTCGTGGCGACTGACCTGCCGCCTTCGATGGCCGCTGAGGACTTTGCCTTCCTTTTGGCCGAGGTGCCCGGTGCCTATGTCTGGATCGGCAACGGCCCGGTCGAAGGCGGGCGCAACCTGCATAGTCCGCATTACCAGTTCAACGATGACATCCTGCCCGTCGGGGTGCACTATCTTTGTGAGGTCGCCGCTCGAGCGCTGGCGCAAGACAACCAACGCGACTGAGCGCCGCGCCACAACCAAGGCAGCCAGAGCATGTTCGTTTCGACCCTTGACGTCGACAAGTTTGGACGCGGTCGAGTTCCTTGCATTGGGGAATACAGCCGGTCTTGGGTGCAATGGCCGCGATCGCACCCGCCTGCGTTTCGTACGAGCCTTGATGCTCAAACGCCATCCGGACCGCAGCTTCGCTGAGGTGCCGATAGAGCTATTGTGACAACGGTCCAGCTTCCAGGCCGATGCCGGCAACGGTTCCGGAAAGCGACCGCAATGCCCTTTCCAGCTCTTCCGGCGCGCTCAACGCTGTCGTTTCCTTGATCACCTGACCATGAGATGACAGTACGCAGATCGCGGTGCTTGCCAGTGAAACATCCAAGCCGATATACAGATCCATGTCGTTGCCCTTTCTTCGCAAAGAAATTTGGGGGGCGCTTACCCGCAAAACCCCGGTGACACGCTTCCGACGTGCCAAGGGCAACGACACCTCAACAGATTCCCAATGGCAAATCACAACGGTGAAGTTTCGCGACGAGCCCCATTACGGCATCTTTGCAAAAGCCGCCATCGCTGCGGCGTAGCTTCTGGGAACCAAACTTTCGCACCGCTGTGAAAAGTCGTCCGGATGGGTAAGGTCCGATCTGCCAAACCGTGGGGTCCTTCGGAGTTGCAGAGCGGAGGTGCGCGTCGACGGGCAAGAGACTGGCAGGCCGGCACTTGCCCTCCCATCTTCAAAAGGCCATTAATCAGGAGATCTCTAAGCAGACCATAGAGCTCGCACAGTTTCCTGCCCGCAACAGTCCCACGGTGCCCCCTCATGGCCGCAACACTATCCAACGTCCTGCGGTATTGGCGGACTTGTCTGGCGGATGGTGCGCTTGGCGAAGGGACGTTTCGGGCTGCGGACCGAAAAAGATTCATTGTGCTCCCGAAAGACGCGCTAAAAACGGGCTGCCTTCCCAAGCCGTTTGTCCAGACACTATTCCGGGGCAACGATGGTTATGGAACGATCTCGGTTCGCTTTTGGCCCTTGGTGACAGCCCGCAAAACTTCACATGCCGCGTCGCGCACTGATGGGATGCCGGAGATCGTCGCCCCCGTGGTCACGGAGGGCTTCGTCGATCGGGCAGGCCGGATCGTGCCGACGCGCAATGCCATCGCGCGCGACTTGCTGACGCCCTTGCCGCGAGGTACATTTGCCCTTGGATCGGTGGAGGCGCTGGACGCCTTCCTGACTGCGACGCCATTCCCGGAAATGACGACCGCCGACGGCTGGCAAGACTATCGCCAGCATTGCCGCCAGATGGTTGATGCCCTGTCGCCGGGGTGGCCCTCTGAAGAAACGGAGTATCTCCCGACCGGGAGCGGCTTCATCGAAGTGTCGGAAGGCACCGATGCAGCGGTGCGCGGGATGCTGGATCTTTACGACGGCCTGCTGGCCGATAAACCGGATACGCCGCTTCTGCGCCAGATTGCCATGCCCCGCCCAGAGACGGCGCTGGAAAACGGCGTCGAAAAGGATTTTGTCCGACGCCTTGGGCATTCAAACTCGCAGTTCCCTCTGACCGAACATCAACGGCAGGTCTTGGCCTGGCTCGACGCGTCGAAACCCGGCGAGGTGATCGCGGTGAACGGCCCTCCCGGGACCGGCAAGACGACAATGCTGCTCTCCGCGGTGGCCGGGCTTTGGGTGAAGGCTGCACTCGACGGGGGCGACCCGCCGGTGATCGTCGCGGCCTCGTCGAACAACCAGGCGGTCACCAACATCATCGACGCTTTCGGCAAGGATTTTGCGGCAGGCGACGGCGTGTTTGCCGGGCGTTGGTTCCCCGACATCAAGAGCTTCGGAATGTTCCTGCCTTCGCATTCCCGTCGCATGGAAGCCGCGCAGCGCTATCAGACGGAGGCCTTTCAGGCGGAATGCGAATCCGTCGCCTATGTCGAACGCGCACGGGTCGCCTGGCTGGACGCCGCGGCAAAAGTTTTCCCGGGTGCAAAGGATGATGATGTCGCCGGGTTTGTGGCGAAGCTTCGGAATCGGATGATCGCAGAGGCCGACAAGCTCCGACAGATCGACACGGCGTTTGACCGCCGCAGAACATGCGCCGCGGCCCTCCTATCGGAACTGGGCGAAGATCCCGGCGCAGAACAGACTCGGCGGGCGGAAGTTGTTCGGACCAGCCAGGTAGCTGCGGATCGTCTCGCCGCCGCCCGCGCAGCAATGGATCACTATCTCGCCTCGGAATCCTGGCTGACGAGTGTCTTCGGCTTCCTGTCCTCGGTCAAGCGCAAGCGCGCCCTCAGGGCGCGGCTGGCCATCGGGGATCGGTTGGACGGATTGCAGGATATGACTCGCATCGAGGATATCGAAACGCGGGTTTCGGATGCGCTGAGACAGGGGAAGAAAGCACTGACGTCCGCCAAACAGAACCTCTCCCGGGCGGAGGATCGCAGGCAGCAGGCAACGGCCAGCGAACTGGCCTGGCGCAAGGCGGCTGAAGCATTCGGAGGCTCGGATGACTTGGACGTGCTGGAGCGGCAAGCTGACCTCGGGACCCGGTTCAACCTGTTCCTGCTCGCGACCCACTACTGGGAGGGGCGGTGGCTGATGGCGATGGAGGCCGATCTCAGCACCATCACCACCTCGCATGAAAAGACCGGGCGAAAGGCGGTCGAACCACGCTGGCAGCGCCGCATGATGCTGACCCCCTGCGCCGTGGCCACATTCGCCAGCCTGCCGGGGAAGCTGTCCTGCAGCCGCTTCCAGGGCGGGAAATTCGCGACTGACAGCCTTTACAATTTCATAGACCTCTTGATCGTCGACGAGGCCGGGCAGGTTCTGCCCGAGGTCGCCGGGGCCTCTTTCGCCTTGGCCAAGCGCGCGTTAGTGATCGGGGACACGCAGCAGATCGAGCCGATTTCTGCCGTGCCCGGCCCCGTCGACATCGGCAATCTCAAGGACTGCGGGTTGATCGACGGTGACGAGGTGCCTGACCAAATCAACGTTAGCGGCATCCGCTCCACCAGCGGCAGCGCCATGCGACTTGCGCAGCAAGCCTGCAAGGTCGCACTCTGGCCCGATCTGGATCGTGGGCTCTACCTGTTTGAACACCGCCGCTGCCATGACGAGATCATCGGATTCAGCAACGCCCTGTGCTACAAGGGTAAACTGCGCCCGATGCGCGGCCCAGCCCCGGCGGACGCGCCCCTTCCCGCGCTTGGCTATTTGCATGTCGAAGGCCGCGCCTTCGCCAGCGGTGGCAGCCGCGCCAACCCCGTCGAAGCCCGTACCATCGGTGCATGGCTGGAGGACAACCGTGCGCTTCTGGAAGACCGCTACGGTTGCCCATTGGAACAGGTTGTCGGGGTCGTCACCCCCTTTGGGCAGCAAGTACGCGCCATCCGGGACGCCTGCACCGCGCGTAGCATAACCGTGTCCGGCCGTGAGGGCATGACCATCGGCACAGTACATGCGCTACAAGGAGCTGAACGACCCGTCGTCATATTCTCGCCGGTCTATTCCAAACACGCGGATGGCGGTTTCATCGATGCCTCGCCCAGCATGTTGAACGTGACGGTGTCGCGCGCCAAGGACAGTTTCCTCGTTTTCGGCGATATGGACATCCTCGCCACCGCCCGCAGCGGTTCCCCTCGTGCGTTGCTGTCCGAGTTTCTGGCGGCCAAAGGGAAGGCGCTGGATTTCACCATGGAGCCGCGCGAAGATCTGACCCGCGGCGACGCCCAGATCGAGATGCTTCAGCACGCGGACGAGCACGATGCTTTCCTGCTGGACGCATTGAAAGGCCAGGGGCGGAGATACATGATCGTCAGCCCATGGGTCGTCGCCGGGACGATCGACCGGACCGGCTTGCTGGACGCCATGAAGTCAGCGCGCCAGCGTGGAGCAGACATCGAAGTCTTTGCCGACCCGCTGCTGAACACCGGGAAAGCCGCAGGTGGATTGAGCCAGATGGAAGCCGTGGATCGCATGCTGTCGGAGATCGGAGTCATAGTCCACCGGGTTCCGAAGCTGCACAGCAAGATTGTGACCGTCGACAAGGCGCTTCTCTGTGCTGGATCATTCAACTGGCTTAGCGCGGATCGGAAAGGGCAATATGCCCGGCATGAAACATCCTTTGTCTACCGAGGGCCTCATCTTGAGGACGAAATCAAAACCATCCGTGACGGCCTCACTCGACGTGCGAATTAACTATCGACCCTGAGCCGACGTTGGACACCATTTCCGATGCTGCAATGCAGGATGCGCAAAGCGGAAATCAAATGGCTACGCGGCGCCCTTCCATTTCATCGGCGTGACGTAGACAATGCTCTCGTCGGCACTGGCCATCACGTCGCCGTCCTGGATATTGACCTGTATCTTCATTGCGCGATTGGCCAGCTTCGCCAGGGCTCTCGTGACTGCCTTGGAAAAACTCGTCACTTCGAGATTTCCGAACCGGTTTGTGCTGCCCTTGATCTTGTCCCACNATGCGATAGGGGACGGCCTTGAGCAGATGTTCGAGGAACTCCCAGGCGGTCTTGCGATCCGCCTTTTCCACGAGTTGGGTGATCGCAAATTTGCTGGTCCGGTCAATGCCCACAAAGAGATAGAGCTTGCCCTCCACCGTCTGAACCTCGGCGATGTCGATGTGGAAGAAACCGATGGGATAGCGTTTGAACTTCTGCCGCTTTGGCTTGTCACCCTCGACATCTGGCAAGCGCGAGATGCCATGCCGCTGAAGGCACCGATGCAGTGCCGACCGCGTCAGGTGCGGGACAGACGGCTGAAGAGCATAGAGGCAATCATCCAACGGCAGTAGCGTGTGCCGCCGGAATGCGACGATCATTGCCTCCTCCGCTTCGGTGAGAACGGTCGAACGCGGCTCCTTAGGCCCGGTCTTCAAGTCCTCGACCGTCGCACGCTTGCGCCACTTTGCGACGGTTTTGGGGTTTATGCCCAGCTCCTTGCTCAGTTGCGCGAGCGAAGCTTGCGATCGCTGTATTGCAGCTCTGACGGCGTGCGTGGTCGTGGCGCTCCCGTGACGAACTTGTCCCATAATGCTCCCTTCCATTCCTGAGAAAGGATCGCACCATCAAACCGTGGGATCAAACACCTAGCTGCTGCATGAAGTGGTCGAAGCTACCAGGCTGCATTCGTAAACCGAAAATATCTGTGTCGCCTTTGCCCCGCTCCACGGCGCACGTGAAAACAGCGCGAAGGCATTCTTCTCTCGACGCGTAATCCGTCTGCTTTAGGCCGTAGTCATCCAGCCAATCGCCGAGCGATGACGAATGAAAATGCGAGTCCGGGTTTCCCGCAAGGCTTGTCGCGGCAAGCAAACCGCACAGCAGCGTGCTTCCGCTGCGTGGGGCGGTGCAGATCATGTAAGATCGAAAGGGTTTACTTGTCATGACGCGATGGATCGTACAGTTTTGCCGCTTCATAGCAGCTCTTTCAAGAGCTGTGCAGCATTTGTAATTATGGGCTCAAAGCCGACCTGCGGCGGCGCGGCATGCATCGCGAGTGCCCGAGCCCTCAGATCGACATCAACGGCCCTGAGCCGACGTTGGACACCATTTCCGATGCTGCAATGCAGGATCCCCAAAGCGGAAATCAAATGGCTACGCGGCGCCCTTCCATTTCATCGGCGTGACGTAGACAATGCTCTCGTCGGCACTGGCCATCACGTCGCCGTCCTGGGTATTGACCTGTATCTTCATTGCGCGATTGGCCAGCTTCGCCAGGGCTCTCGTGACTGCCTTGGAAAAACTCGTCACTTCGAGATTTCCGAACCGGTTTGTGCTGCCCTTGATCTTGTCCCACCACATCTCGGCGACCCGGCCGCCATAGGGGGAAACGATCACTCTGTCGCCTTGCTGCAGGATTGCCGCAGCACCTTCTCGCTGGGCTGTCCCAGCGGTACCCACAGCTCGATCTCGCCGCTCCGGCTCTTTTGCCAGACGTCGTGTTCATCGTCCGACGACAAGCCCTTGGTCATTTCCAAGTGTTCGTGGGCATTCAGTGCGAATGCAACGAGGCGCGCCATCAGCCGTTCATCCGTTTCCGAGGGATGCTTCGCGATGGTCAACTTTTGGCGCCGCGATCCCTGTGGTGGATCTGGCTCTGCTGGACGCTGAAACGATATTCATTTTGCGCCGCGACAGTGTTTTCGGATGGCCGAGCGATTCATGCAGCCCGTTTATATGGGCCGGTGTGGCCCCGGTCCCGAAGTCCGGGGGCACATCCAGCCCGTTTCCTACTGTTGATGATGTAACTGCCCCCCGACGGCATCTGTGTGCCAAGGTGGGTCTTTGAGGATCCACAAAGGAGAGCGGTCATGTCAGAGATTATCACGGTCGGGCTCGATCTGGCGAAGAATGTGTTNGGGCCGAGCGATTCATGCAGCCCGTTTATATGGGCCGGTGTGGCCCCCCGGTCCCGAAGTCCGGGGGCACATCCAGCCCGTTTCCTACTGTTGTTGCAACATCTTCCGAATCTGACCGCATGGTTCCGCTAATAAAAGAACACGGTCTGCGCAACCGCATCCAAATCGGTCACCCCCACCAGCGTAAGGCTGTCCTTGCCCGGCAGATTGAACACGATGTTCTTGCCCTCGACCGAGGCGTATTTGTCGACAAAGGACTTGCCGTCGTAAATATCCGGGTCAAAGGCCTTGTATTCGAACTGCAGCATGTCTGCGGAATAGCCATTTTTTGCTGTGGCGACGGCATCGAACTTGAGGATCTTGTCCTTTCCCATCCCGGTGGAAAACTCGAACGTGTCTCGCCCGTCGCCTGCCGTCATCGTGTCATTGCCGGCCCCTCCGATCAGGGTATCGCCCATGATGGAGCCATTGCCGGCAAAGAGCTTGTCATTGCCCGCGCCGCCGATGAGTTCGTCATCGCCCGCGTTTCCGCGGATCACGTCGTTCCCGGCGCCGCCGTCCAATGTGTCGGAACCGTCACCGCCGTACAGCTTGTCATTGCCGGCCCCGCCGAGGATAAAGTCGTCCCCGTCGTCGCCAAACAACTTGTCCTTGCCAGCGCCGCCCAGCAGTTGATCTGCGCCGCCCTTGGCGCGCACCGTGTCGTTGCCGCCACCGGCGTCAAAGCGTTCGTCTTTCCCCGTTCCGATCAGCGTGTTGTTGCGGCCATTGCCATCCTTGCCGGGCAGCCCCCCGAAATCGACCTCGTTGGGCACCTTCATCCCCTTGGTCGCGCCCAGCTTCATTTCCGTGCCGTCGATGAATTTCAGCAATTCGACTTTGGTCAACGTCACCTTGAAATTATAATCTGCGTAGGTCGGATCCTCATAGGTGACCACGTATTTGGCCTTGCCCACCTTGGTGACGTCCATGTCCTCTTTGTTAAGGTAGAAATCGACGCTGTCAAAACCCTTGCCTCCGTCGATCTGGTAGGTGCCGGAAGTGGCATGAGCCGTGTCATCGCCCCCCATCAGCCAGACCTTTTCAAGTTGGAGGCCATAGCGGTTGTTGCCGACATAGGCTTTGTCATCGTAATCGGTCATCACGACCTGTTCGATATTGCGCAGTTTCCCACTGCCGTAACCGTCGCGGATATAAAGCCAGGATTGCCCAAGATCTGCGCCGTATGGCAGGCCGCGCAGATCCAAAAGATCGGTCCCGTCGCCGCCGTCGATCACCGGGATCACGTCGCCAGACCCTTGGAAATCCTTCAGGCTCTCGGTCACGAACCGATCATTTCCGGTACCGCCAAAAACGCGTTCGCCGCCCACGCTGAAATCGATCACGTCATCGCCGCCAAAACCGAAAACAACATCATCGCCCAAGCCGCCCGAAATCTTGTCGCCCTTCGATGATCCGTAAAGCGTATCGTCGCCCTTGCTGGATTTCATGTCCGGCTTTGGCAGGTTCAGCTTGTAGAGGCCGCCCCCGATCTCGCGCGTGCCTTCTCCGTTGCGGTCTGTTTCGACCGTATACCCGAGGAAGATGTCCCCGTTTTTGCCCTGCGCCGCAAAGGGCCAGTTGATGCCGATCTCGGCCGAGGGTTTGAGGTTGCTTTCGACCTCCTGCCGCTCACCCAGCGGGGAGCCATCGCCGGAGAAAGCTTGTGCATAGATCGAGAACCGCGCGGTCGCGTCGGAATCGCCCTCGGTCACCACAGACCAGAGCGCGAGCAGGTTGCCGCCCTTCAACTCCACCAACTCGGTGAAAGGGCGGAAATAGGTGGGCACCGAGGCATAGCCAGAGGGATTATCGGTGTAGAAATCCCACAGCGTCACGTCGTTGCCCCGGCTCGCATAAGTCGGGGCGGCCACATCGAAGGGGGCCACGTTGAGCTTGTCGAAGGAGCCATCGGGATCCACTTCGAAAAAGCTGAGTTTGACGCCCGAGGCATCCTGCCGGATCACGGCAAACCTGCTGTCGCCGGCCGCTGCCGCGTCGCTTTCAAAGCCGGTGTGGCCTTCGCCGGAGATTGTATGGATATCGCGGTTCGCGAGAACCTTGTAGTCGAGCGTGGGATAAGGTTGCTCGGTCTTGGTGCCGGACCAGGCAAAAATGTCAGTGTTCCACATGTTGCCGGTCAGGATTTTGACTCCGTTTCCCAATGCGATCAGGTTGGCATCCTCGCCACCATCGGTATCGAGCGGCAGTTCCGGACCGACGCGCTTGCCCTTGGCGTCAAAAGCCTGGGTGAACCAGCGATCGCCGTATCCCTCCTGCTCGTCCAGCCACGCGGCCTGAAACCCGCCGGCGTCGAGCGCATCGACCTGCGGCAACTGCTGTTCGCCCGCGGTGCTTTTGGCAAGCTCGAATTCCGTGACCGCGATCTTGCCCTTGGGCGAGACGATGGCGGCGCGGGCATCAATGTCAAAGTCTTTGATCCCGGGGCCATCTGTCCACGCCACGACGACATTGCCGTCCTTGAGCAAGGTCAGGTCAATCTTGCCCTGGCCGCCCTCTGTTTTTTCGTTGATCTGGAAAACTTCTCCACTGGGCTTTCCATTTGCGCCAAAGATGCGCCCCAGAACGGCGGTGCCGTTGGTGTCATCGACGCCTGCAATCGGGAGGATATCAACAACAAGTTGCGTCCATACAACCATGAAGCCGCCGCCTTTCAGGCCAATGACTTCGCCGAAGTTACTCCCGGCCCCGACCGGAGCAATGATGGATTGATCTACTTTTTCTTTCAGAATCACTTTTTACTCTCCCAAAACACAGCAAAATTTCTGCACTTGGAAAAAGACTAATGTGCTCCTGAGATGTGGGTCAATATGGCTCTTGAAATGGTATGGGTCGAGCATGCTCAAGTATCCGGGTAACCCTCCCCGAAATTAGGCTGCAGGTAACGGGGTCGTCCCAATCAAGCGTTTCTGTGCATGTGAGATCGGCCGTGCGGATGCGGTTTTATGTCTGTTCTTCTGATCCAACTTGCGGTGACAGCTGTCTTCGTCCGAGATCACCCCGGGTGCATGCTTCGGTCCCAGGTCAGCGCGGGGCAACCAACATGACGCTGGTTCAATGGCAATTCCGAAGGACCCATCTCATTGGCGCGCTCTATCTGAAACGGCAACAGCCCGGAGCACAGCGTCATCGGTACCGCGCCCCTGCGGGACCTCGAAGGCCTGATGTCAGGCAAACAGTGGTTGGTAGCTCAAGTCGTCAGGCCGCATACGACGCCCTCAAATCGGACTGGAAGTCGGTATCATCAATCCACATCCGGTGAAGGATCACACTTAGGCTCGGTCACGTCCGGGAGGACGACTCCGGTTCGCAACTTTGCGTCGGCAACTTCCGACGCAGAGTTGCCCTTGGGGGAGGGCGCAGCACAATTGGATGGGCTTTTCTGTCTCTGGATGGCCACTTTCGCGTTTCCGAAGCGCGGGCCGAGCACTTGCAGCGAAAGCCCACTTTCCGCCGTTCAGGCAACGCGGGCGGGGGGCATGCTGCGCCCGGTATGAATGTCGTAGAGGGGCTGACTCTGGCCCCTCGTCGAGTATGGCCCGATTGTTCAGTGAGGGCCGGTCGCGTCCCGCTACCATGCTCAGCGCCCCGAACTTTGCAAAGGATGCTCATGTAGACAGGCGGAATGCGCCTGACGTCGTGGCCGAGCCGGGTCAGCTCCCGGCCCCAGAAGTGCGCACCTCCGCAGGCCTCCATCGCCACCAGGCAGGGCGGCAGCGTCGCGAAGAACTCCAGAACCTGTCCTCTTCGGAGCTTTTTGCGCAGGACCGCGGCACCCCTAGCATCCGCTCCATGGACCTGAAACACATTCCTCGCCAGATCCAGTCCGATGGTGGTCATCTTTGACATGACCGCCTCCCAAAATGGATTTCTACGATCCCACCCTGGCACATCGATGCCGTCGGGGGGCGGTTATAGCATCATGGTCGATTCACAGCCTCATTCTTTGGGGACAAGGGCCGCCGGATCAATCCCGCGCTTCTCGGCACTGGTGCGAACGGCCCTTCGGAGCGCTTGGCTCCGCTCGAGCAACCGCCGAAATCGGTCCTCATCCAGGACAAGTAGCGTCGTGGGAGCAATAGCGCGGACATCGGCACGGCGTGCCTTGCTCGTCAGGATGGCCATCTGGCCGAACATTTCACCGCGCCCCAAACGCCATGTCTGGCTCGCGCTCTCCAACTCGACGGCACCGGAGGCGATGAAAAACACGCTTTTGGCAATGCTCTCCTTGCGCAGAACCACTTCGCCAGCATCGACATAGCGCGTCGTAAGTGACCGTCGCAAACGCTTCATGACACCTTCATCGAAATTGGCAAAAAGCGGGAATTGCCGGACGAACGCATCGCGCTGGACCGCGACATCGAGACGTGGCCGTTCCTCCGCAGCCACCCGACGTGTGGCGAGCTCCTGTATCAGCGCCGTGTAGACCTCAGCGCCTATCAGGCCGTCCTCACGCATCGCGACATATTCCCGTTCTTCCATCCGGAGCGCTGTACGGCGGATGAAACGCCTTTCAAGCTCCTCGGCATAGCCAGGGTATTGAAGTCTGAGACCTTCCAGTGCCGTTTCGACGGCCTCAATCCGCCGGGAGAGAAGTTCGTGCAACAACTCGGCCACCCGCCGCCCGTGAATGCGCCGGATGCGGCCGTCGATGAAAGCCCCGAGATCACGCAGGATAAGGCGTTGTGACAATAACAGTTCGAACCGGTCAGCCGTCATCCGAGCAAGCGGTCCTGACAGTCCGAAACGGCTATGAAACAGAACCGCGGCCTGAAAGCTCCGGCCATAAGCGACACTTCGGCGCGCCGCTCGCTGATATCCACTGCGGCCCTGTGTTCGGGCGCCTTCGATAAGCCTGTCTGCATCCGACAGAACCAGTTCCGCCATACGGGCCGAAATCGTCCGTTCCCGCACCCGGGCAAGAATCGTGTCGCGCTCGTGGCCAGCCAGCGCGATCAGACCCAGGGCGATACGATCACGGTCTAGGATGTCCGCATTCTCCTCGGCCATCTTCACGGCTATATCCAGGCGTTCCCCAAAGCGCTTGGCCTCCGACCGCACGGTGTCGCGATTGAGATCGTAGTTCTCGGTGATGCGCGCCACGTCTTCGCGCACGGTTTGCAAGGCCACTGCGACGACTTGCCGGGATAGCGCCTCATCAATTGGTGAAAGTCGGTCGAGTCCGAGACGCGCAACGATCCATCGCAGGGTCGTGCCCTGAACCAGAAGCGTGAACAAGGTGAAGCCGGTGGCAAGTATGCCGACGACGCGTTGAATATCACCTGGCACCCGGACACTTTCGGTCACAGCGAGGGCCAGCGCGAGCGTCACGGCCCCTCTGAGCCCGCCCCAGAGGATTGCCACCCTGTAGGGGCGCTCGACAGGCGGAGACAGTTTCAGCGCCGTAAGAAGCGGTATCAGCCCGAAAAGGATCACTGATCGTGCAGTGATGGCGGCGAGGACCACCACGCCCACCAATACGAAATCCGCAAGCTGGACCTCTTCAAGCAGCCGCGGGATCAACAATGCGGCCAGAATGAAGATGAGAGCGCCAGCCCAGTGGGCGAGCACGTCCCAGAGCTCGCGCAGGTTCGCCCATGATTGCGGCGGCAGACGTCCCGGGGCCGTCAGGTTCAGCGTCAGCCCGGCGGCCACCACGGCGATGACACCGGAGGCACCAACGTTCTGTTCTGCCACGATGTATGCCAAGTAAGGCAATGCCACGGAGATGGAGATTTGGGCAAGTTCGTGACGGCTGAACAGGGCCATCACCCACACCGCAATCCGTGCGGCCAACCACCCGGACAGCGCACCGCCGGCTATGAGAACCGGAAACCGCGCCAGCGCATCGCTGAGGTCGGGGTCCGGCTGGCCCAGCATCACGAAGCCCATGAAGAGGCCAAACAGCGCAATGGCTGCCGCATCGTTAAGAAGACTCTCGCCCTCGATGATCCGTGCCAAACGTCGTGGCGCCGAGATCGAGCGGAAGATTGAGACCACCGCCGACGGATCAGTTGTCGATACGATGGACCCGATCAGCAGGCAGGCGGCCAAGGGAAGCGCACTCGCGCAGGACAGTGCGTAGCCAACGGACACCGTGGCAACCACGACGGCAACCACTGCCAGCACCAGGATCGGCACCCAATCATCCAGCATCCTCCGCAGGTTCATCCCCAATGTTGCCTGGAACAGAAGCGTGGGCAGAAAGACATAGAGGAAAACATTGGACCTGATCGGCAGGCCGAGGATCGCCTCTGCGACAGGGTTGAGCGCGTCCGTCAGTTCAGTTCTCAGAAAGAAGGTCGCCCCGGTTCCGATAAGAATGCCGAGCACCGCAAGTATCACGCTATAGGGAAGTCGCACGCGCGCAGCAAAGGGCTCGGCAGCTCCGATGACAAGGAAGAGCGACGCAATTACGGTCGTAACAAGGATGATGTCCATATGTCGGGAATACCAGAAGACACTCGGGGCGCACCCACGTTCTCATGTTTGAAGTGTAGATTCCCACGCAGAATTGAGCCGGATACACGGATAATGTTGCAACTATCCAGAAATTTCACCCTTTAGAGCGCACGGGTATCGGTAGCCGCTTCTTTGGGGGCCTGAGCGGCGCTGGTCTCCATCCTCGCGTGACGCTGAAGGGCCGCGCTTCCTTGGACCAGGCCCACGACCAGTGCGGCGAGCGTCTCTGTGCCCAGTTTTTCAAGGTTGGCCTGGCTCAGGGTCTTCTTGGACATGGTATGGTGCCGTCCTTCGCAAGCCGTCGCCATTCTGAAATCCGGTTCGCGCGCACGCCATATCTCCCGGCAACCTCGCGAACCGTCACTCCGGGCTCCAAGGTCTCTGCTACAATCCGCGCCTTGAGATCATCTGGCCACTGCCACCGACTCGCGGTGGAGACATCACCTCCGTCCGACCGGAAAAACTCCACCGTATCCTCCATGGAGAAACTCCATCCCTGTTCCAAAACAGGCCCGGCTTCTCAGAAACGGAAGATCAGGAACAGGTGGGGGCCAGGAAACGCTCTGATGTCCTTTTTTCAACGGCTATTTCAGCCCTTTGGGGACGCCAGAGCGTTTTTGGGATTGTGGGCCCCCAAAGAAGGGCGCGAGGTCTGAAGACGTCGGTGAACAAGCTCTGATGCGCGGGTTGGATAGTTTGCATTTTGAAAGCACGATTGTCCCGACTGCGCTGTCGGTGCTGATCCGCGTGGTGGGCGGGGCATGATCGGTCCCGGCACTGGCGTTCGCGTATACTTGGCCTGTGGTGCGACGGATATGCGCAAAGGGATCGCGGGGTTGAGGGCGAAAGATATCAGCGATCTCCAGCTTCGGGCGGGGCAACGCCCGGGCCGATCATCCCAGACTTCGCTTCACCGTCTGGCCACCTGCCGTTTTGCGCTAGCCTGAGTCGGTGGGCGTCTGCGATCTGGAGAGTATTCTCGGGCTGGGTTGCTTGGGGCGCGCCATGTTACAGCGTTGATATTGAGCGATTTTCTGATGGGTTGAAGAAAAGATGACGGTTTTGGCAGAAAGGGCTTGCGGGTTTTGGCGGTAAACCTTAGACACCCCTTCACCGGCGGCGCTTGAGGCGCACGGCGGGGCCGGACGGGACGGCGGGGCGGT
>NZ_SMFP01000017.1 GCF_004348975.1 Antarcticimicrobium sediminis
GATCGTCGAACGACTTCATCTGCTTGCAAAGAAATGGGCCCCGCGGCCCCGCAAACCCAAAGCCCCCAAGGGCACGACCTGAGAATTGCTTCCATCTGCGGTCCACGCCGGATGGTTACCTCCTTTGCGGTAAGTGAACCGCTTTAAGGGGCCCGGAGATGCCAAATTCATGAGACGTCGGGGCCTTGGAAAAAAAGACAGCAGAGCGCCCACTCTTCCCCTGCGGTGACACGAATGGCCCTGTGTGGTCCTGTACAGACGGTCTCGATGCACCTCCATTTTCGGCAATTGACTAAATGCCAAGGGCGGCGCAACCTTGGGCGCGTTGGGAGAGATATGGTGCGAGGGATTGGGTCTACTGCGAACGCCGCCACAGAGACGCTCGACACGTTGGCGCAGCGGGTCAGGATGCATCTCTCCCGAATTGCCGGGGCGGCAACTCCGATCACTTATCAAGCTCTTGCCAAGGCCTTGAACCTCTCACCGCCCAATACGATCCAACAACTCACGGTCGCGTTGGAATATCTGATAGAGGAGGATGCCGCCGCCGCCCGCCCGTTGATCGCAACGCTTGTCGTCAGCAGGGCCCGCGGTGGGTTGCCTGGACCCGGATTTTTCGATTGCGCAGGGCGTGTTGGACGCTTTGACGGTGATCCTTCGGGACCCGAGAACACGACGTTCTATGCGGAAGAGTTCAATAAGGCCGTCGAATTCTGGCGCAAGGCCGCCGAAGTCGTGGATGCAGAAACCAAGTCCGACAGCCATCCTGACAACGGGGATTGAAGCCCCCGCGCGACGACGTCCCAGAGGGGATCGGCCCAGAGTCGACCGTTGCCATCGTGTATCGTGCCGAGCCGCAGCCTTCATCAGACCGGCCATGCATACGTCGCCCAGCATTTTCATGAGGCCCAGCATTTTCATGAGCCGAATGGCGGCCGTGCGGGACGAAGCGGAACTTTGTGACACACTAGACGGAACGCCAAAGATGGAACGTCAAGTCGACGGATGGGATGCCGACAGATGGGAGGCCAACCTGATCCGCCCAAGTTCTGAAAACCGGAAAGCGGACGGGGCTGCAAGTGCAAGGCTGGTGGCTCCCGCATGAGAGCGAAAGCCTGTGCACATCCTGCTCAGGTCTATTTCAGACGATGATCCAGAGACCCATCCCGAGCAAAACCGCACCAGCTATCCTGGACAACGTTTCACCACCGGGAAAGATTTTTTCGACCAGAACGTAGATCGTGATAATCCGTGCGGCATTCGTGTCGCCGACAACGAACAGAAGACCCATCAGCGCCCAACAGCAACCGACACAGAACAGGCCGTGACGCCAGCCCATACCCAGCGCGCCCCATCCGCCCTCGCGCCACTGGGTCATCAGAAAACTGATCGGAGCGCGGCACTGATGCAAGCAGGCGTGTTTCATCGGGCTGAACTGATAGAGCCCGGCGACGACGAGGATGGCACCACCCAGCGGACCCGTGGCCTTCATCATCATCGCCCAAATCAGAAACAGGCCGACAAACTGCATTGACGTAAACGTCTGCAGATACGCCATCATTGCCGTATCGCTGTGGGCCGATCATTACGATCGGGCACTGGAGGATATTTTCGCGGTTCAGGACGCGATATCGCAAATGATCGTCGCGTCCCTTGGGGTCAGGATGCAGGCGACCGCCCTGATGCACGCATTGCGCAAACGCCCGTTTGAAGGGGATGCGTATGATTGCCTGTTGCGTGCGCGGCGTTACACCGCCCCCCTGAACGAAACAATGTACGCCGAGGCACGAGACCTTCTTGAAACAACGATAGAGCTTGGTCCGAACCGACACGAGGATGTGCTGGTGGATGTGCAGCGCATCAGCATGCCGGATTTTTACTGGATGCATGTGCTGAACGCCGCCGCATTCGGGCACCTTGGCCGCATGGAGGCCAGTGCGTCCCTGGCGAAGATGAAAGAGGTGAAACCCGGTGTCTCCGCCGCAGAGGAAATCCAAAAATGGAATGTGGCGCCGCGAAATTATGCGCATATCATGGAGGGCCTGCGCAAAGCTGGGTACGACGAATAGAAGAATTTGCCGCCCGTCTCGCATGTCGACTTTGCCCGACCCTTGCAACTTTCGCCATCTGAGGCGCGCGGTTGGCAGGGACCGTTCCTGAGGGGGCGCGCGCGTTTGCACCGCCCGCGATTGTATTGCGAAGCCTCGATTTTGGACGGCCAAGCCAAAGACCGTCATGCCAATGACAGTCATGGGGGAAGCTGATATCGCCCCGGACGTCCGGCTATTTGGTCGAAATGTGAAAGGTCCTTTCACGACCATACTCCCAAACGGCGGGCGATTCATGCAACAGCCCCTGTCTGAAACGGTCGGACAACGTCACTCCACCCCTTCTGGCCGTTCCATGGCCACGTCCAACGCACGTTCCAATGCCATTCCGACATTCAATATGTGGTCCTCGCGGAACAGCCCGGCCCACAGCGATATACCAGAAGGCACACGATGCAGCACCTGTCCCACCCCGGGCGCTGAACCCGGACCTGCCGCCGGCCGGCTGCTCCGCTGTTCGAACCCTGCGCGCAGGTGCAGGCAAGGATGGCCGGTGAAATTTGACGCCACCAGCATCGGGCCCGTCGCGAAGGGGCCGATCAAAACATCAATCCGGCGGAACATGCCGTCCAATGCTTGCATCACCTGATATCGCATCTTGTCCAATTGCACGTGATCCACCGCCGACAGCAACCTCGCCCGCCGAAACGTGTTTGGCCAAGCCTCGTTGCTTTGCACAGCCAGCATGTCGTCACGCCCGGTGAACGTCAGTTCCTCGAAATTCGCCGCAGCCTCGGCCATCAGGAGATGGCGCAGAGATCCATAGGGCAGGGGCGGCAGATCGACCTCTGACACCGCCATCCCCAGCCCCTTCGCCGCCTCCAATGCCTGTTTGTCCACCTCTGTCGCGCCGTCACCAAATGTCTCGGGAAGATACCCCAGCCGCAGGCCCGAAATGCTCTGATCCGCGCGAAAATGGAATGGTGCGGCGATAGAGCCTCGGTCGTTCATATCCGCGCCGTTCAGGGCAGCAAGGACCAGCCCCGTATCCTCGACCGAGCGACAGATCGGCCCGACCTTGTCCAGCGTTGCGCACAGCACCATGGCCCCAGTTCGAGGCACCCGCCCGAAGGTCGGCCTGAGACCCGTGGTCCCGCACCGCTGTGACGGTGACGTGATTGATCCCAAAGTTTCGGTGCCGATGGCAAAGCCGCACAGCCCTGCTGCAGTGGCTGCAGCTGATCCGGCGCTTGACCCGCTTGCCCCTTCGTCGGTGTTCCAAGGATTGTTTGTGCGCCCGCCATACCACACATCGTTGCGCGCCAGCGCCCCGAGAGAGGTCTTTCCCAGCAAAACCGCGCCCGCCGCCAGAAGGCGCGTTGCAACTTCGCAATCTTGGGTCGGTTTGCGGTCACGGTAAGGCTCTGCGCCCCAGCCGGTGACAATATCTTTAGTGTCGAAAAGATCCTTCAGCCCATAGGGAACCCCCAGTAGCGGCCCGGGGATATCGCCGACCGCGCGGCGGGCATCCGCCGCTGCGGCCTCGGCCAGGGCGCGATCCGCCGTAACGGTGGCAAAGCAGTTCATCACAGGCTGAAACTTGGCGATCCGTGCAAGATAGAGACGGGTCAGCGCCACGCTGGTGATCGCGCCCACGCGAAGCCATCCCGAAAGTCGGGTCACAGGTGCAAAAGCGATGTCGGCCTCATTGTCCGGCAGCGGACCTGGGTCCGCTTCGGTAAAGACCTGACCATCCGGCAGACCCGGCATGACAAACCCCGGCAAGCGCGGATCGAACGTGCAGGCCATGGGGGCATCGTTCCCGATCTCGGTCGCCCGAAGCGCGCGGGTCTGCGCCATTTGCTCGTGCATCAACGCGGCGATTTGATGCCGTTCGTCTTCGGTATAGCGCACGCCCAATACGGCTTCGGCCCCTGCAAGATCGCTGTGATTGATAAACTCGTCCATCGTTGCGCCCTCGTTCATCATTGCGTCCTCGCTTATTATTGCGTCCTCGTCCGGGTTTCCACGAACCGCATCATATTTCTGCGATCGGGTGCTGGTCATGTATGGCGGCCAGATTAGGAAAGAACGGGCCGCGCGCGATCTGAGCAGCGCCAGCCACCCCTATAGGTTTGCCCTGAATGAAAGCCTGCCACCGCGTGAGCGCAAGGTGGCAGACCTGACCGTGCCTGAACATGATCCCCGATGGCTGGATGCAAAACCATGACTCGCGCTGTTGAAATCCGGGATTTCTCGTTCAGCTTCGGGCAGGGCCGTGCCCGCATACCGACTGTGAAAAATGCCAGCTTCCGTGTTGCCTCGGGCGAAGCCGTTGGGACCATAGGTGAAAGCGGCTCTGGGGAAGCCACCATTTTGCGCGCGATCACATGCCTGATGATGCGCGCGTGCATTACACCTACCCTGACGCCGGGGGGGGCGCCCCCAACGTCGTTCAGGCCAAGGCCACCGTGCGCCAGTTTATCCGCGCCCGCGATCTGCTCGGCCTGTCCGATCTTGTGGCCCGGGTTCGCGCCATAGCAGACGGTGCCGCGCTGATGCCAGGCACCAAGGTCGAGTCCAAGGTCTTTTCGACCGTCTCAAATCTTATTGGCAACCGCCCCTCGGCTCCTGCCCCGGGGTGTCAGAATGGCCGACTTTTACTCCGCGACGGCCAGAAATTCCGACCGTTTCTGTGGCCCAGTTTGCTTTCGGGGTTCACAGCCGAAACCGTCCTTCCTGGTGCAAAAGGTGCCGCTCGACGTGCCGTGCCCGCGCCCTTGGGGGAGGAGAAAACCGTAGCAGGTCATGCCCCACCCCCACTACCCTCAAAGCCTCCTATCGCCCCGATTGCTTTTGGCGCCGCGAACCCGGAGAGTTGACGGATGGACATCACGCTTATCAAAACCTTTGTCGAGGTTGCAAACACGGGCTCATTCGTGGCGGCCAGTGACCGGCTCTTTGTGACGCAATCGGCGGTCAGCCTGCGGATCCAACGGCTGGAAGACAGTCTTGGCCATCCCCTGTTCACCCGCTCCAAGGCGGGGGCGGTATTGACGCCGTCCGGGGCGCAATTCGAACGCTATGCGCTGAACCTGCTCAAGCTCTGGGAGGAAGCGCGACAACAGATTTCCATCCCCGAGGGCTTTGATCGCGCCCTTTCCATCGGCGCGCATTATTCGCTTTGGCCGCGGCTCGGGTTCCCGTGGATCGACGCCATGCAAGCGACAATGCCGGAGCTGAGCATTCATGCCGAACTGGGCATGGCGAACCGGATCACCCGGTTTCTTGTCGAAGGGATCGTGCAAGCCGCACTGGTTTATACCCCGCAGCTTCGGCCCGGGTTGATCGTTGAGCCCGCCCTGAATGACGAGCTGATCCTTGTCGCCTCCTATGCCGGGGCGACGTTGGACGACAAAAAGGACTATGTCGCGGTCGACTGGGGGCCGGAGTTTACCCATGCCCTTACCATCAGCCTGCCGCATCTGACCGATTCCGGTCGCTCGATGGCGCTGGGATCGCTGGCGACAGAATATATCATCAACCGCAGGGCGTCGGCCTATCTGCCAGCGCGATCGGTGCGGCGCTATCTGGACAGGGGAATACTGCACCGCGTGGCAAATGCGCCACGGTTTCCCTACCCCTCGTGGGTTGTCTGGCGCGATGATCTCGACGACGACCTTTTGGCCCTGGCTCGGTCGACGTTGAAAACAATCGTCAAAGCCACTGAACAGGAACAGAAAAATGTTGTGGCTGAAATAGAGCATATGCGGGACTTTGAACCGTATCTGCCCGGCGTGATTACCGATGAGTAATAGTCGCTTTATCTATGAATAGAACGATTTTTCCTCGTTCTTATGGGAGCTTTATAACCGGCCTCAGCAGAGATGCTTCCGTTCCGAAACCCGGATCGGATCACCTTTACTGGGAAAGGATTGACCCATGAAAACACATCTGAAACTCACCGCAGTTTCCGTACTGGCACTTGTGGTCGCTGCCCCTGTTTCCGCACAAACCAACATCACGGGAATTCAGGGTCTCAACGACCAGATTGACGACATCACCACCGACGTAGAGCGCGACCAGCGCCGCGGTCAGGATGCAGAGCGATTTGGCCCCAATGGCGTTCCGCAAGGCTGGCGCGGCTCGTTCGCGCTGTCGGCCTCGGGCACATCGGGCAACACGGACACCGGCGAAGTCTCTGGTGCGGGCCGCCTGACCTATGGCGTTGGCTCCTGGAACCACCTTGTCGGGCTTGCCATCGAATACGGCGAAGCGAACGGCATCAAGAGCGAAGAGAAGTACTTTGCCACCTATGAAGCCAACCGCTACTTCACGCCGGACTTCTATATGTTTGGTCTGGGCCGCTATCAGTACGACGGTCTGCTGATCGACAATACCGGCACGGTGCTGCCCGGTTCTGAAACAGACGCCTTCCTGGGCTTTGGTCCCGGCTACCGCGTGATGAATCAACCGCACAACACCTGGCGGGTGCAGGCTGGCCCTGGCATTCGCTATTTCAAGGACGCCCTTGGCGTGTCGGAAACCGAAGTCGGCTTCATCGCCTCGTCGCGCTATTTCTATGCGTTCAGCGACACCGTGTCGTTCACCATGGACACCGACGTGCTTGGCTCTGACGTGAACACCGTGCTGTCAAACGACGCCGGTGTGAACTTCAAGATGTCGGACAACCTGTCGACCCGGCTCAGTTACCGGACCGACTATAACACCGACCCGACACCGGGCCTGGATTCAACCGACAACACCCTTGGCCTGTCTCTGATCATGGGTTTCTAACAGCAAGAAAGGCGCTGGCGGTTTCCTACCTCGTGCCACCGGCGCGTTGACTTGAAGGAGGATGGGTCAACCCATCCTCCTTCTTGTATGTGGATGCGCCCAAGCAGGCTGCCCCCGCGTATCGTGCGCCGCCTTCGTAATGCTTGCGGCCCCGGGAAATCAGCGTATCGGAACAGGCACATCTTCCTCGCCACCGTGCCGGTTGATTTCAGGACGGGTATGGACGGGCTTGCGCGTGCTCGAAACGGCAAGCCCGGCTTCGTTTGAAACCAACAGCGCCGGTTGATGGCGTGGATGTCATCAGGTTTGGCTCATCCACGCCATGCCGTCATCTGAGCTGCACGAGGGGAGCCGATCCGGCCAACATGCCTGTCGAACCGCTTCAGTCAGCGGCGGCGGTCCACCAAATCAGCCATGACGCAAAGCAGCTCGAACATCATGGTTGCGCCAACCAGCGCCGTCATCCCCGCCAGATCGAACGGCGGCGCGACCTCGACCACATCAGCGCCGATAATGTTCACCCCGGCCAGAAGCCGAACCATCTGTTGCGCCTCGCGCGTGGTGAAGCCACCGATTTCAGGAGTGCCGGTGCCAGGCGCCATCGAGGGATCAATCGAATCCACATCGAACGTGACATAGGTCGCCCGGTCTCCCACGATGCTGTGCACCTCGGCCATCACCTCGGCGACGCCGCGACGCACGAATTCTTCCATGTAAATGATGCGGATGCCTTGGGCCTTGGCCCAATCATGTTCGCCCGGCTCATAAACCGATCCCCGGATTCCGATCTGCACGATGCGATGCGGATCCAGCAGCCCTTCTTCGATCGCGCGCCGGAAGGGGGTGCCGTGGGTAAAGGGGTTGTCGCCGAAATAGCTGTCATTGGTGTCAGAATGGGCGTCGAAATGGATCAAACCGACCGGACCGGATTTGGCGAGCGCGCGCAACACGGGCAGCGTCGTCAGATGGTCGCCACCACAAGACAGCGGCAGCGCACCGGTGGCCGCGATCTGCGCCATCCCCGTCTCGATCAGTTTCAACCCGTCAAGCAGGTTGATCGGGTTCACCGGCAGATCCCCGACATCGGCAACATGGGCGATGCTGAACGGCGCGATCCCGGACGCATGATGCGCCGCCCGCATCAGGCTTGATTGATTGCGGACCTCGCGCGGGCCGTGACGCGCGCCCGCGCGATTGGTGGTGCCACCATCCCAAGGAATACCGATCAACGCGATATCAAGCCCCTCGGCCGTCGGCACGGCGGGCAGGCGCATGAAGGTTGAATGACCGGCGAAGCGGGGGACTTCTGCGGCGTCAACGGGCTGGTGAAAGGTCGTCATGGGTATATCCTCAGTTGAATTCTCGCGCGGCTGCGGCTGTGATGCCCGCCACGCAATCGGCTAGTAATAGGTCGCCATTTTTGGCCGACGAGCCCTCGGTCAGCGACAGCACACCAGATGGCGGGACCTCTGCGCAGGGCTTGGGAAAGCGGTCATATGGCAAGAAGGCTGCGGGGCCGTCATGGCGCGCCAGAGACAGGTCCACCAGCTCGGGACGCAGCGCCATCATCATCGACGTTTCCAGCACCGAGGCATGTTCCAACTCGATCCCCGGATAGCCATGCGGGAAGATGCGGTCCAGCGTCTCAGCGCGCACCATATCCCAATGATCGACGCGCAGGATGACAAGATCCGCAGCGCGGTCGCGACCGATCGCATCAAGCGCCAATTCGATCCCCTCGATCGTCGGGCCGATATTCTCATAATGCCCGTTCACGGTGACGATCTTGCGCACGTTCTGGCGAAACAGATCGCAGATCACATCGCGCACGATCAGCGAAAACGTCTGCGCCGTCAGATTGAGCGTGCCCGGAAAGCCCGGCCCGCCGCCAGTCTTGGGTTGCGAGCGATTGCCATAGGCCACGGTGGGCAACACCAAGCCGCCCAGCTCTGCCGCCGCGCGCGCCGCGATCGCGGTGGGGATCACCACGTCGACATTCAGCGCCATATGGCGACCATGCTGCTCGGTTGCGCCCAGGGGCAGAAAAACGGGGGCTCCGGCGGTGATACGCGCCTCAACCTCGGGCCAAGGAAGCTCTGCGTAAAATACACTATCTGTCATGTTCTGATCCATTATGTCATGGCCGCGCCGCCATTGGCGCCAAGGCATTGCCCGGTAAACAGGGTGGCGCCTGACCCGGCCAGAAAGACCACCGCTGCGGCCACTTCTTCGGGGCGGCCAATGCGGCCAAGGGGGTTGTTGGTTTCCAGGGCCTTGCCCTCGGGGCTGAGATTTTCGAAATCCAGTAGGGGTGTATCGGTGGGGCCCGGCGCGACGGCATTCACCAGAATGCGCGGGGCCAGTTCGCGCGCCCACGAGCGGGTGACGCCCAGCATCGCCGCCTTGGTGCCGGCATAGACCGAGCCACCCGCGCGCCCCAGATAGGCCAGTTCCGAAACGATATTAATGATGCGCCCGCCCTCGGGCAGATGCGCCAACACCTCGCGCGCGACCAGCATGGGCGCGCGCAGATTGATGGCCGTCATCCGGTCGATATGATCGGCGCTGAGATTTTCCAAGGAGCGTTCCTCGAAAATGCCCGCGTTATTGACCAGAATGTCGATACCACCCAAGCGCTGCGCCGCGTCCTGCACGGCGGCCTTGATCTGCGCCTCATCGATCAGGTCACAGGGCAGGATCGCGATCTCGCCCTCGGCAGCGGTCAGATCAAGCCCGATCACTTCGGCCCCGGCTTCCTGCAGCGCGAGGGCGATGGCCCGCCCGATCCCGCTGGCGGCCCCCGTGACCAATGCGCGTTTGCCCTTCAACGGTGTCACCATGGCACCTCTCCTCGATCAACGCCAAGTGACTGGCCGGTGATATTGGCCGCCATGTCAGAGGCAAGAAACAGATAGGTCTGGGCCATGTCGGGGGGCTCCATCAGGCCCGGCAGCGCCTGACCTGCAACGATGCGGTCCAGCAGCAGGGCCTCGTCTTCGCCGTCCTCTGCCGCGATCCGCCCGAGCGAGCGCATCGAGGCCTCGGTGCGCACCCAGCCCGGACAAACCGCATTCACCCGAATGCCACGCGGGCCCAACTCGCGCGCCCAGGTCTTGGTCAGCCCGATAATCGCATGTTTTGAGGCGACATAAGCGCCAAAGCCCGGCTCGGCCACGCGCCCCCAGATGGAGGACGTGTTCACGATCGCCCCGCCGGCGCCCATGCGTTGCAGCGCCAAAGTCGTGACCAGGGCGGTGCCGTTGATGTTGATGTCGATAACCCGGCGGAACGCCTCGGTGACGGCGTCAGACCCATCGCTGATGGGGGTCATCAGTTCGAGCCCGGCATTGTTGATCAAAACGTCGATTGTTTCGAGCGGCGCCAAGGCCGCGGCGATCTGCTTCTTGTCGGTGATATCGGCCTGCGCCGATGTCGCACCCAACTCGGCTGCGCGATCATGGATCGCCGTATCATCCGCAATCAGGTGAAGCCGCGCGCCCGCCTGCGCAAAGCCCTGTGCCACACCAAACCCGATGCCCCGGCTGGAGCCGGTAATGACAACGTTGCGATCGTTGAAAGAAATGGCCATCAGTGTTGCCCCTCTTCACGCATCATCCGCATGATCTTGCGTTCGATGTCGATATACCCCGGGCATTCGAGCAGTTCTTCCTTGTTGCGGATGCGTTTTGCCGGTTTGAATTCGGGGATGATCTCTTCCTTGATCCGGCCCGGATGGCTGGAAAGAAAGACGATCTTGTCGGCCAGAAAAATGGCCTCTTCGATGTCATGGGTGACGATGATCATCGTCGTTCCCGAGGCCTCGGCGACCTCAATCATCAACTCCTGCATCTGCCAACGCGTTTCGGCATCAAGCGCGCCGAAGGGCTCGTCCATCAGCAATACTTCGGGCGCATTCGCCAAGGTCCGCGCAATCGCCACGCGCTGACGCATCCCGCCCGAAAGCTGGGACGGATAGGTGTCGATGAATTTCGACAACCCGACAAGGCCGATGAAATGCGCTGCGCGTTCGCGCCGTTCCTTGGCCGGGACGCCGTTGATCTTCATCCCGAATTCGACATTCTTGCCAACCGACATCCAGTCAAACGACGTGTAAGCCTGAAAGACCATCCCGCGTTCACGCGCCGGGCCATCAATCTGCGCCCCCTTCAGCGCGATCGTGCCACTGCTTTGCGCCTCAAGCCCCGCGATCATCCGCAGAATGGTTGATTTTCCGCTGCCAGATGGCCCCAGAAGGACACAGATCGAACCCTTCTCAACCGCGAACGAAACGTCATCGACAGCCGTGAGCGACCGTCCCTTGGACAAGGCGAAGGTTTTCGAGACGTTGTTAATTTGAAGCAAGTGTTGAGACATCAGCGCACCTCTTGCAGATAGGGAAAGAGGCGGCGGTGCAAGATCGCGAAGACCTTGTCAAAGATCAGCCCCATAACACCGATGACGATGATGCCGGACAGGATCTCGTCGGTGTGCAGAAAGCGCCGTGCGCGCATCATCATCGCTCCGATGCCGGTGGTCGACGCGACGATCTCGGCGATCACCAGATAGGTCCAGACCACGGCCAACATCTGGCGCATCGCGGTCAGGATATTGGGGGCAACGGCGGGCAGCATCACTCCGAACACGGTGGCCCACCGTCCTGCGCCCAGCGTCAAAGCCGTTTCAATCAGCTCCTTGCGGATTTCTTTTGTGTGATCCGCGATCAAGGTGATGAGAAAGAAGATCACCCCAAGAAAGAGCAGCGCCAGCTTTGGGGCCTCGCCAGTGCCAAACCACATCAGCAGGATCGGGATAAACGAGGGGGCGGGCAGATAGCGCCAGGCTGAAACGAACGGTGCCAAGATCGCGTCCACCGCCGGAAAGGCCCCCATCGCCACCCCGAGCGGGATGGCCACGAGGCAAGCCAGCGTGAACGAGACAAGCACGCGCATCATCGAGATCAGCACATCGCTGCCAAAACCGTTTGCGAACAGGCGCACAGTCGCACCAAGGACATCGCCCGGTGCCGGAACGAGAAGCGGGTTCACCCAGTGCAAACTGGTGGCGAGGATCCAGATGCCGAAAAACACGACCCAAACCCCAATCGCCGAGATCAGCATCTGGCGTCGTGGAACGGAGACACGCACCTGCAAGAATTTGGGCTTGCGCCCGGTCGAAATCTTCTGCCGCATGGGGGGGCTCCCGCAAGGGCCCCTCGACCAAAGCCGAGGGGTGTTTTGATTGAAGCGCGAAGGTTACTCAACCGCCTGGAAGGACTGGCGATAGCCGGATTTGACCAAGTCGCCCATCAAGGAGCAGTCAATGCCGGCAGCCGGGTCGATCGTGTTCTTCATCAGGCCAAGCTTGATCCACCATTCGTTGGTCAGCGCCACCGAACCGGCCATCGAGCCATTGGGCAACCCAAAGGGCGGTTCCCCTTCAAGAACGCCACAGGTGCGCGCGGATTCATCGAAATCAAACATGTAGATGCCGCCCGCAAGGCTTTTGCCATTGGTGCCAATCACCGAGGCCACGTCCGAAGCCGGCCATTGCAAATAGTCGGCGATCATCTGGTTGGTCTCTTCGACATTCGCGTGCCAGTAGGCACGGGCATCCCACTCTGCCTTGAGTACGGCCAATGCCGCGGGACGGTTCTTGGCGATGAAGTCTTTGTTCATGAAAAGTGAATCCATGAATATGCCGGTCTTGAGCATTTCCGGATCCGTGGTGTCGACGATGGACGCGGTGCCAGGCGCGGCCTCGATCACCTTCGAGATCCAAGGCTCATACATATAGGCCGCCGCGAGGCCGCCCGACAGCATCGGACCCACTGCCTCGTCCGCATTGAGGTTCACCCAATCCACATCACCCGGTGCAATTCCCGCACGGTCCAGCCACAACCCCATCAGCAATTGGCCGATATAGGCCTGCGGTGCGGCGACCTTTTTGCCCTTGATCGTTTCGGGCGTCATTCCAGCAGCGAGGACCACGTGATCAACGCCGTAAGAGGGGTTGAGATAGGCAACATTAACCTCATTGAGACCCGAATCCACGGCCACCGGGATGTAGTCTGCCGTGCAGCCATAGACATCGATCTGCCCCGTCGCGAGCGCCGCATGCCCGCCGAGCGGATCTTCGAAGTTCACGATATTCAAGTCATAGTCGGGGACCAGGTTCTTCTGTTTGGCTACGTCAAACATCGCATAGCCGGGCCAGGACACACAGATCCCGACATTGATGGTTTCATTGGCCTGCGCAGCAGCAGCGCCGCCCAACACGGCGCCGGCGATTGACAGGGCGAAGGTGAGTTTACGCATGATCAGCTCCCAGATGCGGTTACACGAAAAAATATACGGAACAAAAACTTTTAGTCCACTAAAAATTTTATACCGCTAAAATTATTGTTGCATTCCCCACCGCAGACCCCGAGAATGCCCCCATGGAAGGATCTCAAACATTGAGCCTGCGCGAGCGGCAAAAAGAGGGTAGGCGCGCACGTATCATCGCTGCGGCGAAAAGCCTTTTCGTCGAGGCTGGCCTGGGCAACATCACCATCGAAGCCATTGCCGAGATTGCCGGGGTCTCAAGCGTCACGGTGCATAATTACTATGGCACCAAATCAGGCGTGCTGCTTGCGCTGGTCGCCGAAAGCGACCGCGAGCTGCTTGAAACGCTGGATGAAGACCTGTCGCACCAGCCCAAGGATTCGATCGATCTGTTGCTGCGGTTTTTTACGATCGTCTGCGACCACACGCTGACCCATCTTGACAAGTCGGTGTGGCGGCAGGTCATTTCGGCGTCGGTCGATGGCGACGAACCCCGCTTCAACAAGCTTTATCGAGAGCTTGATTACAGATTGGCCTCGGTTCTGATCCGTGAAATCGAACTGTTGAAGGCGGCGGGAAAACTCTCAGAAAGCGCCAATTCCACGCATCTCGGTTGGGCCATGTTCAACTTGCAGAACGCCCGTTTTGTCGAATTCATCGCCAACGACAGCAAGACCCGGGATCAAGCCTTGCACGATCTGCGCAATGATTTGCTGGCTTTGTCGACCCTCGTCCACAGCTAAGGTTGCGTCACGATCCAAGGCGCGGCCCAGAACTGCGGGGTTTTGTTCCGTCGTGCGAAAACCTTGACGCTTTCATGTGATTTCGCGCCTTTCCCAGCCGGGAAACCGGACCGGAAACCGCCTGCCTCAAACGATTCCGTTTGCAGGGGCAGATCAGCAGCGGCACACCCCGCGTCATCGCCATTCTCTTCTGAACGTCCCGACTGAATTCGGACGAAAGACCACCAAGGCAAGCGTGTGAACGAAACCAAACCGCGACAGCTCCAGTCGCGGTTTGGTCGAGAGCCTTCAGATCAGACTGCCCAGAATTTACGCATTATCCAAAGGAAACGGAACGACCTTCGATCGGATGGTGTGGATCCACTGGACCAAGACTGGATCCCTTGCCCGGCGAAACGAGGGTGTCGAAAAAGCTCTCATCCTCCTCGCTCCAGGGACATTCCAGTGCGGCAAGGCCGTCTTCCCATTGCGACATCGTCCGGGGGCCAACCAGCGTACTGGTGACAAAGCTGTTCTTCATGACCCATTGCTGGGCGACGTGGGCCGGTTTGCGACCGGTCGAGTCCGCATGATCGGCGAGCTTGGCCGCTATTTCCAGGGACTCAGGCCGCCATTCGGCCTGCAGCATGCGCGGATCCGCACGCGCCGCCCGTGTGCCTTCTTTCGGGGTTTCCCCAGCGCGATATTTGCCGGTCAGGATGCCACGGGCCAGCGGGCTATAGCAGACCGTGCCGATACCATAGTATCGGGTGGCCGGGAAATGCTCGACCTCGGTTTCCCGATTGACAAGGTTGTAAAGGGGCTGACTGGCGACAGGGCCGGGTATCCCCGCAGCACGGGCCAGGCTGATCGTTTCCGAAAGGCGCCACGCCTTGAAGTTGGACACCGCGAAATATCCGATCTTGCCCTCTCGAATGAGGTCGCCAAACGTTAGGACCATCTCCTCAAGTGAGCCGCCGACATCGGCCTTGTGCATATAGAGAATGTCGATGAAATCCGTACCAAGGCGCTTGAGCGAGTGTTCGACACCTTCGCGAATCCATTTCCGGGACATGCCTGACTGGTTCGGTCCGGATCCTACCGGATTACCGACTTTGGTGGCCAGAACCCAGTGGTCGCGCTCTGCGCTGATGGCGCGTCCGACGACCCGTTCACTTTCGCCGCCATTGTATATATCCGCTGTGTCGATAAAGTTCACACCGGCATCGCGGGCGGCATGAATGATATTGACCGAGGTGGATTCATCTGTCGCGCCTCCGAACATCATCGTGCCCAGACAAATGGGCGAGACTTTCAGCCCGCTCCGTCCGAGATATCTGTAGTCCATCATTGTTCCTTGACCTTCTGTGCCGCCTAGGACGTGAACACGGCTGTTGTTGCGATTTCAACCAAGAATTCCGGATGCACCAAATCAAGCTTCACGCAGAACCGGGCTGGTTGAAGATCGAGGAAATAACTTGCGTAAATCTCGTTGAACGCGTGATAATCGTCCAAGTCGCGCAAGAATATCTGGTTCATCACGACGTCGTCCATGCTGGTACCTGCGCTTTCGAGCCCGACCTTGATGCTGTCCAGAATCCGCTTGGTTTGCACCTCGATATCTCCTTGGCTGACGATGTGACCGTCCTGCGGACCAGTGGGCAACATGCCTGCAACACAGACGGGATCACCCGCTTTGATCCCCCAATTGAGATGATTGAGTCCGGTTGCGGTTTTGCCAATGACCCTGCCGTCCGGGTGGATAGCCTGTTTCATACCGTCTCCTTGAAACTTATATCGAACCCGAGACTGATCCATTTCATGCGTGCATCTCAGCCAACAGCACGGGGGATATGCCGGCGCGAAGAGTGTCTGACGTCAGCGCGGTGACGGCCACCGCGGCAGCCAAATTGGCTTCTGCACTGCGCACGTCGGGGCGATTGCGCAAAAGATCCGCAGGAATGCCGCTCCGCAGCCCGCGCAGTGTGGGCAATTGCGCCGCCCCTTTTTGCATCTGGGTCATGATCCTGGCGGCAGGTTCGTTCAGCAGCGTTGCAATGGCGTAAACATTCGCGTCAAACAGCGCCGCATATTGGGGGAGGGCCGCGCGCGCAGTGGACAGCAAAGCCTGTGCTTCGGCGACCTCGTATTCTGTTGCCGCACCGGCCTCATACTGGCCGCGCGTAATATCGACAGTTTCTTTGCGCGTGTTGATGGTATCGCGCGTCAGCGCCAGCACCTCTTGGTAATAGCGCGCATCCGAATAGGATGAGAGCAGTTCCGCCAACCACGCAAGCCGCACTGTTTCGGCCTCGGCGCGCGCTGCGGTCAGGGAGGCCACCGCGCTTTTGCGCTCGCGCTGGATGGCGCCAAACAGGTCAATGACAAAAGACGCTCCCAATTCACTAGAGCCGACTGTGCTGGTGCCATGATCTCGTCGCCGCCGGACCGCTCAAGCGATCCCGACAGCGAACCGGCCAGTGCGGAATTCACGCCGGTTTTGCGCACTTCAGCCTAGGCTTGGCGGATCGTTTCCGTTGCCGCCATCGCATCAAGGTTCTGCGTCAAGCCCCGCATCACCAATCGGTTGACGTTATAGCTCTGCCACCGCGTCTCTTGGGCGATGGCCCCAACGGTCTCTGCGTTGCTGCCTCCAAAGCTGTGTTTGCATGAGCGGGGGTCTCGTCCGAAGAGGCGGGGCCTCAACACGGAGATCCAGAATGATCCTCAAACACATGACCATATTGGTCACCGTTGCCGCGCTTCTCGCCCCTGTGGCCTCTTCTGCCCAACCCGTTCCGGCGCCTGCGCCACACCCGCTGCCCGATGCGGCTGGCCCTCGCGGGCTGGAATTGGGCCTCTCGCTTGTCGCAGGTGCGTTGGCGCACAAGCACTGACATGCAATCTACCATCCTTGACTGCGGCCCCTGCGGGAACCGACAACTCCTCCCGATCCCACCCCAAGCTTCAGGCCCGGGGCGGGGAAGGCGTTACGCGTTGACGTAGTTGCTTGGGAACAGGGCGCGAAGCGATGCCTCGTCGCCCGGGGTTTTGAAGGTTTCGCCTTTGCCCATCTGTTGCGCCTTTTCGACCGCAGGGCGCGCATTGATCGCCTTGAACCAACGGTCAACTTCGGGGAATTGCGCCAGACCTTCGCCGCCCAGAACGCGATCACCACGGATGGCCCAGCCCCAGGCCGAAATATCAGCGATGGAATAGCTGTCGCCCACGATGAACTCGCGCCCTTTCAGATGGTCGTTGAGCACCTGATAGTGGCGTTCCGTTTCGCGCATGTAGCGATTTTTCGCATAGGGAATGTCTTCCGGGGCGGTGTGGTGGAAGTGAACGCTTTGCCCTGAAAACGGCCCAAGACCCGAGGCAATGAACATCAACCACGACAGCATCGCACCGCGATCTTCCGGCGCGCCACCCAATTGTCCGGTTTTATCGGCCAGGTAAATCAGGATCGCCGTGCTGTCGAACACGACAGTGCCATCATCCTCTATCGCCGGCACTTTGCCGTTCGGGTTGATCGCACGAAAGTCCGGCGTGTGTTGTTGCCCCTCGGCGGTGTCAACGGGCACCAGTTCAAAGGGCAGATCGGTCTCGGCCAGAAACAAGGCGATCTTCAGCGGGTTCGGGGTTGGGTGATAGTAGAATTTCAGCATTTCATGGTCCTGTTGGTTTGGGGAAACAGAGGGCTCACTCAGCCGCAGTGGCGATCTTATCCTGGGTTTTGGTGTCAAAGTCTGACGCGTCATGGCGTTCGTGCAGCTGCTCGTTCAGCGGGCCGCGTGTGCGGTTCACAATGCGGCCACGTTGAACGGCGGGGCGGGCAAGGATGTCCTCGGCCCAGCGGCGCAGGTTGGTGTAGCTTTCAACATCCAGGAATTCGCCCGCATCGTAAGCTTCGCCCAGAACCAGATTGCCATACCAAGGCCAGGTCAACATGTCGGCGATGGTGTACTCTTCACTGCCGAGATAGCGATGATCGGCCAATTCACGATCCAACACATCCATCTGGCGTTTCACTTCCATCGTGAAGCGATCGATCGGATATTCGAATTTCTCCGGGGCATAGGCGTAGAAATGCCCGAAACCACCACCGAGATAGGGCGCAGATCCCTGAAGCCAGAACACCCAGTTCAGGATCTCGGTGCGCTTGGCAGCATCCTCGGGCAGAAAGGCTCCGAACTTTTCGGCGAGGTACAGCAGGATCGACCCGCTTTCGAACACGCGGCTGCCGGTGTCGCGATCCATCAAGGCCGGAATTTTCGAATTCGGGTTCACCGCAACGAACCCGGACGAAAACTGATCGCCCTCGCCAATCTTGATCAGGTGTGCGTCATACTCTGCGCCGGTCTTGCCAAGGGCAAGAAGCTCTTCCAGCATGATAGTGACCTTTTGCCCATTCGGTGTGCCCATCGAATACAGCTGAAGCGGGTGTTTCCCGACCGGGAGCTCGGCGTCAAAGGTTGCGCCCGCGATGGGGCGATTGATCTTGGCCCAATCGCCACCGTTTTCGGCGTCCCATGTCCAAACCTTTGGCGGGGTGTAAGCGGTCATAGCGTGTGTTCCTTTCAAGTCCGGGCGTCCGGGCGTTTTGCCGGGGATACGTGGCGTTCAGGGAGGGGAGACCTTGGGTGTCTGGGGGCGCAGGGCCGTGATGTCTGGTGCGAAATCTTGCGACAGTGCCGCCATGTGTCATTTACGATTTATTGAGCGATCACTCAATGAATATCTCGGCGCTCACAGTTTTGTGAGGCAAGGCCCCGATGCGGCGAACATGTCACCCACCCGCGCGACTGATCGCCTCGACGCGGCTCGACGTGACCGGGTTCGATCCTTTGTCACTTGGATGCATCAGGCGTTTTGAGAAGCAGGCTCAGGCCGATGGCCAAGACAGCAGCGGCCCCCGACAGGGCATAGCTGGCGCTGAAATCGCCGGTGCGTTCCGCGAGGAAGCCGGCCAAGACGGGGCCGGTCGCCTGGCCACCTGAAAAGGCAAAGGTCAGGGCGGCCAGCGCATTGGCCGCCGCAGCGCTGCCAAAGAAGTCACCCGCCGATGCGGCCATGATGACCGGAATGCTCCAGGCGGCCAAACCGAACAGGATGATCGAGACATAAAGGCCGGGCATCCACGGTCCGAACCCGACCGACAGGAACGACACAGCGAGAACGCTAAAGGCGACGGCCATGCCACGGCGGCGCCCGATCCTGTCGGAGACGACACCAAACAGGATGCCCGAGAAGATGCTCAGAAATCCGAACCAAGCCCAAAGGTCGCCGGCCAAAGCCTCGCCAAGGGAAAATGTGTCCACCATGCTGGTGACGATGAACGTCACATAAAGCATATAGACCGCACCGTAGATGGCAAAGATCACCCCCATGTGGACCAGCAACCGCAGCTTGGCAGAGCGGGACATGGGGCTGGACCCAGGGGGCGTTGCAGGGGCTTTGCCAAATGGCAGGTGCCCCTTTGTATCGGGGTGATTTCGGATCAGCGTGAAGGCAAGGACCGCGACAGCCGCGCAGATCAGCGCAAAGATCGCCCAGCCCAACTGCCAGGACAAAAGGCCGTATGCGGGCGCCAGCCGGGGCACGATGAAACCGCTCAGAATGATTCCGAAGCCCGGGCCGGACATGACAAGCCCGGCGGCCAACCCCCGGTGCGAGGGGAAAAACCATTGCGCCATGACGCTCATTGCGGGCAGGACCACGCCGCCGCTGCCGATCCCCGTCACCACGTACAGGGCACACAACGCCGAGAAGCTCTCGGTCGCGGCCATGCCCAGCATCGACAGCGCGATCAACACAAGGTTGGCGGTTACGGCGATGCGCGTCCCGATCCGGGGCAGAACCAAGGGCGCCAGCAATATGGCGATCAGATAGCCCGCCATATTGGCAAAGCCCAACACCCCGCCCTGACCATAGCTCAGCCCAAGCGAGGCAGACATTGACGGTAGCATCATGCCAAAGGCAAAGCGCGCCAACCCAAGACCACAGACCATTGCCGCCGCCCCGGCAAAGGCAACGGTCCACGCATAGTGCACCCGGCGCGGTGCTATGCTCACGCCCTGATCAACCATAAAGCCGCTCGATGTCTGCGAACTGATCGCCACCCCAGAACGGGTCACCGTCGATCAGGATGAAGGGCGAGCCGCACACGCCGCGCGCCAGTGCCGCGACCTTGCGACTGGCCAGAAAGCCATAGGGGGATGCAAAATCGAAATAGAAGTCGAGTGTCTTGCTCATGCTCGTTCGCTTTTCTGTCGGGATCACCAAGGTTCTTTGAACGGGCGCAGGTCCATCTCGAAACTCCAGGCGTTTCTTGGCTGGGCGTGCAGCTGCCAATAAGCTTCGGCGATGTCATCGGGGTTCAGGATGCCGTCAGGGCCTCGGGCCTCGAACAGATCGGGAAACAGGGTTTTGGTATCGGGATTGTCGATCAACCCGTCGATGATGACATGGGCCACATGCACCCCCTGCGGGCCAAGTTCGCGCGCCATGCTCTGCGCCAAGGCCCGAAGCGCGTGCTTGCCGCCAGCAAAGGCCGAGAACCCGGAATTGCCGCGCAGGGAGGCCGAGGCCCCGGTGAACATGATCGTACCCCGGCCACGGGCTTGCATGCGCCCGGCAACTTCGCGCCCCACCAGAAAGCCCGCCAGCGCGCACATCTCCCAGACCTTGCGGTAGACGCGGGTCGTGGTCTCGCTGATGGGAAAGCGGACGTTGCCGCCCACGTTGAAGACACAGGCGGCGATGGGGCCGATCCGTTCGGCGGTCTCGACAAGCTGTTGCACCGCGTCTTCATCGCGCGCGTCCGAATGCAGCCCGGTGGCGGCCCCGCCATCGGCATGGATCTGCGCGACAAGTTTGGACAGATCTCCGCTGCGGCGAGAGGCCACCACATGCAGACCTTCGCGCGCAAACCTGCGGGCAATGGCAGAGCCAAGGTTGTCTCCGGCACCGACGATCAATGCGGTCTGGCTCATGGGGTTTCCTCGACTGGCGGTCCCCTTGACTACAGGGATGTCCGCATTCTATCAAATTTATAGTTTTTAACCCTTCCATCAATTTTGTTAATGGCATGAACCTACGACAGCTTGAACAGTTCCTTGCCGTGGCCGACACCGGCAGCTTTTCCAAGGCGGCGGCGCGGGTGCATGCGTCACAGCCCGCCTTGTCCACGGCAATTGGCAAGCTGGAGGAGGACCTTGGCGTTCGGCTGTTCAACAGGCTCGCCCGGCACGTCACCTTGACCGCCGAGGGGCACCGCCTTCTGGTCAGTGCAAAAACCATCGTTGAGGAATGCGAGAGCGTCCGCTCGGATTTGAAGCAGACATCCGAGCGCGAGGTGCTCTCGATCGGGATAAGTGACACGACGAACCTTGGGGCCATGGCCGCAACACTGGAACAATTCCGGCGCAGTCACGGCGCTGTCCGGTTGAAGGTCTGGGAAGACACGGGGCAGGTCTTGATCGACCAACTGGCAAGTGGGCGGCAGGACCTTATTTTTCTGGCGCACACGGGGGAAGAGACCCTGCCGAGGTCATGGGCAACGCAGGTGAGGGCGACCGAGCGCTATGTCATCGCCACGGCGCAGGATCATCGCCTTGCAGGGCAGCGGTCGGCCCCCTTGGCTGTGCTGCATGATCTTCCCTTCATCGCGCGCCGGCACTGCGAATATCGCAAGATCTTCGGGCAGCTTCTGGCCGCCGGGAACATTCGCCCCAAGGTGACCTATCGCACCTCGCAGGATGAGCGCGCGTTGCAACTTGTCAGGGCTGGACTGGGCGTCGGCCTGTTCCCCGAAAGCCTGGTCAGCAGCGATCTCCATGTTCTTGACGTCGAGGATCACGACCTGACACGGGATCTGCTGTGGTGCTGGAAGCAAAGCGCCCCCTCTGTGGGTCTTCAGGCATTTCTGAAATTTTCCGAGGTCTCAACCGCCCCGAAATCCTGACAGGTTTTGGTTTGCGGCCCGATGATGCTCATGTGGGATGATGCTCAAGTGCGTTGAGCCGATAGAAAAGGAAAGAGCCCCCCATGTCTCGTATCCCCTTAATTCAGCGCAGGTTCCCTGATCCTGAGGGGGAGACGGGCGGCCATCGAAAATCACCTGATTTCACAATGACATAGGCTCCATGAAAACAAGGCTGGAACCTTGCTGGTACATTCCGTTGTTCTGCTTGACGAGGGCGAACAGGCTACGACGCGAAACCGTGTTGGCATATGGCTGCGCTGTGGCCGCTGACAGACACGGCATATCCGACTGCACGTCCCATTTTGGGTAACTGCACCGGGGGCAGCCCGTTTGAACGCCGCATTGCCATCCCAGAGTGGACTTTCCTCGCGCTCCTTTTTATCGCATCTGCGCGTTGGGTGACGGCCCGCCCGGACCGTTGCGGCTTGCGGCCCCTCCGGGGGGCCGCCTATGTTTGCGCGAGAATTCAACCGGACCGCTCCATACGAGGTATCTGACATGACCCCATCGACACAGGACGGCTGGAGAGTCGGGGTACTTTTTTCGCGCAGCGGGACCACAGGTGTCACCGAGACCGAGCATTACAATGGGACGATCTTGGCGATCGACGAGATTAATGCGGCGGGCGGAATTCACGGACGTCCGATCATCCCGGTCTGTCGGGACCCGAAATCAGACAACGACGCCTATCGCAAACTGGCCCGCCAGATGCTGTCAGAAGACGAGTTGGATGTGATTTTCGGCTGCTCGATGTCGGCCAGCCGCAAAACCGTTCTGCCGGTGGTCGAACGCCAAAACGGGTTGTTGTTCTATCCCTCCATGTACGAGGGGTTCGAATATTGCGAAAATCTTATCTATACCGGTGCCACGCCGAACCAACTGTGTCTGCCACTGGCCGACTATTTGTTGCAAACCTACGGCAGCCGGATCGCATTCGTCGGATCCGATTACATCTATCCTCGGGAATCCAACCGGATCATGCGCGACCTGATCGAAGCCAGGGGTGGCGAGACCGTAGCCGAACACTATCTGCCCCTCGGGGTGAGCGCGACTGAGGAAATGGCCCTGATCCGCGAGATCGAGCAGATCCGCCCCGATGCGGTGTTTTCCACGCTGGTGGGCACCTCGGCTCAGGCCTTCTATACGCTGTACGACGCAGCCGGGATCGATCGGAGCGTCTGTCCGATCGCCAGCCTGACCATGGCCGAAGGCGAAATCGCGCGCATCGGGCCGGAAAAATGCTCTGGCCACATCCTTGCGGCAAGCTATTTCCAAACACTCAATACCGCGGTGAACCGCGCCTTCGTCGCGGCCTACAAGGCGCGGTTCGGGGGGGCGGCCGTGACCAGCGTTTGGTCCGAACCGGCCTATAATCAGGTCCACCTATTCGCCCGCGCACTGGAACGGGTCGGCACGATGGATACCCACCGCATCGGGCAAGAGGTTCTGGGGCTGGACTTCGAAGCACCGGGCGGGCGCATTCATATCGACCCGGAAACCCGGCATACATGGCTGACACCGCGGATCGGGGTGGCGCGGCCAGATGGGCTGTTCGATGTCGTGTGGGAAAGCGGGGCCCCGGTTCGTCCCGACCCGTATCTCGCCACCACCCGTTTCGAGGAGCCGTCCCTGCGGGAATGGGCATGAAGGGACACCCGCGCCGCATACTCGAGGATCTGCGCCGGGCGCGCGTGCTGGTGATCCACCCTCGCGACGAGGAAGGATCGGTTCTGATCGGTCAGCTGCGCCGACTGGGCTGCGAGGTCAAAGCGGTTTGGCCGCTTCCGGCGGTACTGCCCGAAGGCACCGATACCGTGTTCATCAGCGTCGAGGACACGGCGACGGATCAGGCCGTGCAGGTGTTCGAGGGCCATGATCCTGCGATCATCGCCGTTGTCACCTATGAAAGCCCGACCTCTTTGCGCGCGATCTATGATCTCAATGCCCACGGCGTGATGAGCAAGCCGTTGCGTCCGCTGGGCATCCTGACCCAGTTCACTCTGGCGCGCTATCGCCACGGGTACGAGGCGCGGCTGGCCGCAAAGGTGCGCAAACTGGAAGAAACCCTGAAGGGCCGCCGGCTGGTGGACCGGGCAATCCGGTTGCTGGTCGACGAACAGGGGCTTGACGAGGATGCCGCCTATCGCTTGTTGCGCGATCAGGCGACTTCGGAGCGGATCACGATGGCGGCAATCGCCGAAGACCTGATCGCGGCGCATGAAACGATGCGTCGGCTTGGCCTGAAACGCTGATTTAGTGCGCCGATTCTGTGGTGATTAAAAAATAAGCCAATAAATCGTGTAGTTGCGTAAAAATTAAAATTGAACAGGATTGCCTTGCGTGACACCGTCTAGGTGAAGAGCAGGATTGCTCTGCGGCAAGGTTGCCGCTTTACATCCCGGCTATATAGCCCCCGATACCTCGGTTTTTGACCGTGGACGGGGGCTTTTTGCGTTTTGGAGACTGACGTGCCCCCTGAGACAGACCATTCACAGCCCGTAACCATCGCCTGCATCCAGTTCGAACCGAAGATCGGGGAGGTCGATGCCAATCTTGACGCAATTGAAATTCGGGTGCGACAGGCCCGTGCCAATGGCGCGCAGCTGATCGTGCTGCCAGAACTGGCCGACAGCGGCTATGTTTTCGACAGCGCCGAGGAATTGGCCCAGCTGGCACAGCCGATCCCGGACGGTCAAAGTGCGCAACGGCTGATCGCACTGGCGACCGAACTGGAGGTCTATATCGTTTCGGGTCTGGCCGAGGTTGCTGGTGCCACCTTCTACAACTCGGCCATGCTGTGCGGCCCCGAAGGCTACATCGGAACCTATCGCAAGATGCACCTGTGGTACCGGGAGAACCTGTTTTTCGAAAAGGGTGATCTGGGGCTGCCGGTTTTTGCCACGCCGTTGGGCAAGATCGGGATCGCGATCTGCTATGATGGCTGGTTCCCCGAGACCTTCCGCCAGTTGGCGATGAAAGGGGCCGAAGTGATCTGCGTGCCCACCAATTGGGTGCCGATGCCCGATCAGGATCCGCAGGCCGAAGTGATGTCGAACATCCTGCACAAGGCGGCGGCGCATTCCAACGGGCTGTTCATCGCCTGCGCTGACCGGGTCGGCACCGAACGTGGTCAACCCTTCATCGGCCAGAGCCTGATCATCGACGCCACCGGCTGGCCGCTGGCTGGCCCTGCAAGCCGTGAGGACGACGACATCCTGTATGCCACGATTACCCCGGCAGACGTTTCGACCAAGCGGCACCTCAACGAATTCAATGACATTCTCGGCGACCGGCGTTCAGACGTCTATGGCTGACCCCGCGTTGTCTTCTTTTCACCCTCAAGCCCAACAAGGAATTACTGCAATGAAAATACCTTCTCTTATCGCAACCGTGACCAGCGTCATGCTGGCGAGCAGCGCCTTCGCTGCTGACGAACCGATCCGCATCGGCGTGCCGGTCGGCCTGTCCGGCGCCAATAGCGTCGTCGCGCCTTCGGTGGTGCAGTCGGCAGAACTGGCGGTCGAAGAAATCAATGCAGCCGGCGGTGTGCTGGGCCGGCCGTTGGAATTGGTCATCGCCGATGACGCTTCGGGCGCGGCGGGGGCACAGAAAGCCTTTGACTCGCTGGTCTACCAGAAGGAGGTGGACGTCCTGATTTCGATGGAAACCAGCGCCGCGCGCAATGCTGGCCTGCCGGTCGTGTCGCGGAGCAAGGTGCCCTATATCTACACCTCTTTTTATGAGGGCCGTTCGTGCAACCCGTACCTGTTTGTTGACGCATGGGTGCCGGAACAACAGGTGCCGCCGATTGTCGACTACCTGAATGCCGAGGGCGCCAAGACATATTTCCTGATCGGTAGCGACTATTCCTTCGGGCGTGGCATGCTGGAATTCGCCCGCAGCTATGTTGAAAGCACCGGCGGCGCAGTCGTGGGCGAGGAATACCTGCCGATGGACGGCAGCGACTGGACCGCGATCATCTCCAAGCTGAAGGCCTCTGGCGCCGAAGCAATGATCACCTCGACCGCAGGCGGCGCGCCGAACGTTGCGCTGACCAAGCAGCTGCGCGGTGCCGGGGTTGATCTGCCCTATGCCAACCTTGCGGTGGATGAAGGCACTGCGAAAAACATGGGCGCGGACGCGACCGGAATCCTGATTTCGGCCTCCTATGTCACCGGGATCGACAGCGCCGAGAACAAGGCCTTCCTTGACGCCATGGCCGCCAAGTTCGGCGACGAATTGCGTACACCCAACGATCTGTCGGTGCCGCAATACGAAGCCATTTACCTCTACAAGGCTGCGGTAGAAAAAGCCGGTTCCACCGACACCAAGGCTGTTGTGGACGTGCTGGACGACGTGTCGTTCACCGGGCCGCGCGGCACCATCCAGATGAGCAAACAGCACCATGCGCCGCTGACCATGTATCTGGGTCAGGTGCAGGAAGATGGCTCGGTCAAGGTTGTCGAGACCTTCAAGGATGTCGATCCGGGCGAACAATGCCCCAAGTTGTGATCTGACAGCGCGGCCGGGGGGCCCCTTGCCCCCGGCCGCAAATTCTATTTCCCCGAAAGGAACCCCGGTCTGATGACTCTCCTGTTGGATATCGTGACCACTGCGGCGATCCTGTTTATCGTCTCAGCGGGTCTTCTCGCCATTTTCGGCGTCTTGGAAATTGTCAATTTCGCCCACGGCGCCTGGCTCACCGTGGGGGCCTATTGCGCTGTTGTGACCGGCGGACTGGGGCTGAGCCCATGGTTGGCGCTGCCCTTGGCGTTCGTCGCGGGGGCCGTTCTGGGGGGCGTGACCGAACGCCTGATCGTGCGGCCGCTTTATTCCCGACCCCAAGATGCGATCCTTGCCACCTGGGGGCTGGGGATCATCATTGGCCAGCTTATAACACTGGGGTTCGGGCGTGACGTGCAGTTCACCGAAAACCTGCTGTCCGGGACCATTCATATCCTCGGCACCGATTATTCGCTTTACCGCCTTTTTGCGCTGGCGGCGGCGGTTGCGATCGGGCTTGGCTTTGCCCTTCTGTTGGAAGGCACCCGACTTGGCCTGTCGGCCCGCGCCGTCATCATGAACCAGTCGCTGGCCCGCGCCTTGGGTCTGGACACCACGCGCATTCGGTTCGTGACGTTCATGATCGGCACCGGGTTGACCGCGCTTGCCGGTGTCTTGCTGACGCCGCTGACCAGCGTTGATCCCACCATGGGCGTGGCCTGGTTGATCGGGTCGTTCATGCTGGTGATGGTGGCCGGATCGTCTTTCGGCGCCTTGGCTGTTGCCTGTCTTGTTTTCGGAGGAGCACAGGTTTTGGTTTCCACCTTCATCAGCCCAATTCTTGGGGGGATAACAGTCGCCGTTCTGAGCGCACTGGTCCTCCGCATCAGTTCGAAAGGGTTTGCCCGTGTCTGACGCGCTTGCCATCTCTCCTTCCCGCAGCAATGCCGTCCGGCGCCGCGCCGCAATTCTGGGCGTTCTCGCACTGGTGGCGCTGGCGCTGGTGATCTTTGGCCCGATGTTTCTGAGCCGGTTCAGCATCAATGTGCTGACGCGGTCGATGATCTACGCCATTCTGGCCATTACCGTTGACCTGCTTTGGGGCTTTACTGGGATCCTGACCTTCGGTCAGGCCGCCTTTTTCGGTGTTGGTGCCTATGCCACTGCGATGTTGCTGACCCATATCGGCAGTTCCCCGACCTTGATCAGCCTCGCTCTGGTGTTGGCGATCCTGGTCCCGGTTGTGCTGGGCACAATCGTCGGCTGGTTGTCGTTCTATTACGGCTCGACACCGATCTACGCCACGGTGATCTCGCTGGTCTTTCCCATCGTCGTGACGCAGTTGATCTATTCTGGCGGCACGCTGACCGGGTCGAGCAGCGGTATGGTGGGCTATTCCGGTCTGCCTTTCGGACTGGAGGGGTTCTTCCGGCTGTCCGGTATCAGCTTGGTGGTTGTCACGTTGGGGGCGCTGATCTTCGTGCGCTCGGACAGCGGGCGTATCCTGACCGCGATCCGGGACAACGAAACCCGTTGTGCCTATCTTGGCCTGAACACCCAGCGGATCAAGATCATGCTGACCGCAGTGCTGGCGGGCGTGGCGGGATTGGCGGGCTTTCTCTATGCCAACGCCTCAGGCGTAGTCGCGCCTGAAAACACCAGCTTCGTCTTCGGCACCGAACTGGTGGTCTGGACGGCACTGGGGGGGCGCGGCACCATTCTGGGCCCGGTTCTGGGCGCCGTCGGTATCGATTACCTCAGCGCCAGTCTGTCGGGTGAACTGCCCTTCCTTTGGCAGCTGGTCGTCGGCACCTTGTTCGTCGTGATGATCATCTTCCTGCCAAACGGATTGGCCGCACTTGTCTCTCGCCTGACCCGGCGTGGCCGTGGCGAGGTGGTGGCTGGGGCTGGCCCCGAACTGGTTTCCGAGGCGCCGCGGCACCACGTGAAAATGGTCGACGGCCCGCTGCTGAGCATCGACAAGCTGGAAAAATCCTATGGCAGCCAAAAGGTGCTGGCGGACATCACGCTGGACGTGGCTCCGGGCGAACTGGTCAGCCTTGTCGGACCCAACGGTGCAGGCAAGACGACGATGATGCGCTGCCTGACCGACGGCAAGGAAAGTTCGGGCGGCGTGATCCGCATCGCGGGCAAAAATATCGCCGGCATGGTTCCAAACCAGATCGTTGCCCTGGGCGTGGGACGCAAATTCCAGGTCGCCAGCGTATTCGAAAGCCTGACCGTGGCCGAATGCCTGCGCATGGCGCGCGCTTCACTGGAGGCGCCCAGCTTTGTTGCGGCCTCTGACACGCTGAGCCTGCCTCCGGCGGCGATCGAAATTTTGCAGCTCACCGGTCTGGATCAACTGTTGTCGACCGAGGTTTCGCTGTTGTCACACGGCCAGAAACAAAGCCTTGAACTGGCCATGGTGGTTGCATTGGAGCCGCGGATGATCCTGTTGGACGAACCGACCGCCGGCTTGACCAAGGCCGAACGCACAACCATCGGCACGATCCTGAAAAAACTGACAAACGAGCTCGGCTTCGCTGCGATCCTTGTCGAACACGATCTTGACTTCGTTCGCGACATTTCCAGCCGGATCGTGGTGCTGCATCAGGGGCGTCTGGTTCTGGACGGCTCAGTCGACGAGGTCGTGAACTCTGACATCGTCAAAACGATCTACTCAGGGGGTGATCATGTTTGACACTGCGAAAACAGAGACCAAGCTGGAACTTGACGGCGTGACCAGCGGCTATGGCCCGATCGCCATCATCAAGGACCTGTCGCTGTCGATACGCAAGGGTGAAATCTTTGCGCTGATGGGGAAGAACGGCATGGGTAAGACAACCTTGCTCAAGACCATTCTCGGGTTGGTGTCGGCGCGGTCCGGCGAGATTCAGCTGGACGGCAGGTCCATTGTCGGCGCCTCCCCGAAAGCCCTGATCAAGTCAGGGGTCGGCTATGCCCCGCAAGAGCAGCCGCTGTTTACCGATCTCAGCATCCAAGACAACTTGCGCTTGGCGATCCGTTCCGACCGGGATTTGGGCGCAGCACTGGAACATGTGTTCACCCATTTTCCCTTCCTGCGCGACCGGCTAGCACAACAGGCGGGCACCCTGTCGGGCGGAGAGCAAAAGATGCTGATCCTGAGCCGTGCCTTGATGCTGAAGCCCGATCTTATCCTGATCGACGAGATATCCGAAGGCTTGCAGCCAACGGTGATCGCGCAGATCGCCAAGGCCTTGCAAGCTGAACAGGCCGAAAACGGCACCACCATCCTGCTCGTCGAGCAGAACCTGAATTTCGCCTTGGACGTGGCCGACCGCTGGGCCGTTCTCAAACTGGGCGAAATCGACGATTCCGGTATCGCCGACGCGGACAGCCGGGAGCGGGTACTGGAACATCTGAAGATTTGAACGATCCGGGCGGTTTGTTTTCGCAGGCAACGAGAGCCCGCCCGGCGCACCCTTCGGTGGCGGCCATCCTCTGGTGAAAACCCAGTGACGGCGCGCTCCGGGCAGGTGGCTTTGGCCCTGATCGGGCGGCGCGGTGACGGCTGATCAGGGCGGCCGCCTGCCAGCGTTTCCCGGCTAGAGGCCCGCCAAGCGTTGCATCAACCAGTTTGCGGTCGCCAGCACCCCATGATCGTTTCCCATTGCCCCGACGACCTGCACCCCGATTGGGCGCCCGGCGTCGTCTGAGAGCAACGGCACCGAACAACTGGGCAGGCCGAGCAGGCTCCATGTCCGGTTGAAGGCCGGGTCGCCGGTGCTTGCGTCGAAATCGGGGGCTGCACCACAGCTGGACGGGGTCAGCCATACGGCAGACGGGTCCAAATCGGAGACCGCGCGGGCGCGCAATCTCGTAAGCGCGAGCCGGTCCGCATGACGTTGCGCTGGCGGAACGGCGCGGCCTTCCTCGATCTGGGCCCGCAATCCAGCGGAGAGAAGATCTGGCGCAATCTCGGCTTCATATGCCAAGGCTTCCGAGGCTTCGACGGCCATGATGCGGGCATGCAATTCCAGCACGGGATCAAGCGCGCGTACGAAAGAAGGGGGAAGCGTATCGTGAAGCTGCGCGCCGGTCGCAATCAGATCCGCCTCGAACGCGTCCCAGGCCCGAAGAAGATCGGGCTCGGCTTTGCTCCAAGCCGCAGAGCGAAACAGCGTCATAGGGCAGGGCGCCTGCGCCAGCGTGGGCAAGGGGAGGGCGAGACCGGTCAACGCCTCGATCCCAAAGGCGACATCCGGCACATCACGGGCAAACAGGCCCACGGTATCGAAACTCCGCGCGAGCGCGGTGACGCCGTAGGGTTCGATCAGATCGAACGACGGTTTGAAACCGACGACGCCACAAAAGGACGCCGGACGAATAACGGAGCCGGAGGTTTGTGTCCCGAAGGCCAATGGCACCATACCCGCCGCGACGGCTGCGGCAGACCCGGAGGAGGAGCCCCCCGGAGTGCGGCCCGGTGCGACAGGATTGCGCGTCTGGCTGGGTTTGTAACCGGCGAACTCGGTCGTGACGGTCTTGCCCAGAACAATAGCCCCGGCGCGGCGTGCCAATGCGACCGGAGCCGCGTCGAACCCGGCGATCCGATCTTTCCATATCGGCGAGCCGGAGCGCCAGGGCAGGCCTGCGGCGGCGAAGAGGTCTTTCACACCGAGAGCGACACCATGCAAAGGCCCTCGGTTCGGTCCCGCATCCAGCGCAGCCGCGTCGGCGCGCGCGCCCTCGGCATCCACATGCACCCAAGCGCGCAGCTCAGGTTCGAGGTCGGAAATACGCGCGATCAGCGCCTCGGTCGCTTCCGTCGCGGTCAAGCGTCCGGCTGCAATCTCTGTGCGTGTGGCTAAGGCCCCAAGGGGGCGGTCTTGAGCAGTCATAAGTGGGATCCATTCCAGTCGGAAATCGCTGCGGTGTAAATGGATTGCGCCTCGTTGAGCCGATCAACAGAGACGTATTCATCGGTCTGATGCGCCAATCCCGGATCGCCGGGACCAAGGATCATTGTCGCCACCTCCCCGAGCGCAGGGGTGAAGATCGAGGCATCTGTGAAATAGCTGGCGGCAGAGGGCACGGTCTCGGCCCCGGCGATGGCCGCAGAGTGGGCTGTGATCGCCGCCATCCAGGGATGCGCGGGATCGGTCCAGACCGCCGGCAAGTCGATCAACGGCTCGATCTCGATGTCCGGCCCCAGCCGTGCGGAAATCATCGCACGCAGGTCGGCGTGAGAGACCCCCGGAACCGACCGCAGGTCCAGCGTTGCTTCGCAGAAATCAGGTACGGAATTGGTGTTCAAACCGCCATGAATCGTCCCGAGGTTGAGGGTCGGCGCCCCCATGACCGGATGGGTCGCGCCAAGGTCGATCCCGTCCAGCGCGGCCAGTGCATGCGCCATGCACATCACGGCGTTGACACCCCGCTCGGGCATGGAGCCATGCGCTGTCACGCCCTGCGCGCTCAGGCGCAACCACAGCGCCCCTTTATGACCGGGAACTGCACGGTTGAGCGTCGGCTCCGCGACGATTAGCGCGCCGATGGTCGGCAAGCCGCCCGCGTCGACCATGACGCGCGCGCCGTCTGATCCGGTTTCTTCGCCAGCGGTGATCAGCAGGGCGATCCCACCCGGCGGGGGCGGTGCCGACAGGCTGGCGCAGATGAATGCGGCGACGCCGCCTTTCATGTCAGTGGTGCCACGACCGTGGATGCATCCATCGGACAGGGTTGCGGCATGTGGCGGAAACCGCCAGTCGCGCGCCCCGAGGGGCACCGTGTCCAAATGTCCGGTAAACCCGAGCGCGGCTTTTCCGTCGGTCAGCCCTCGCGTTGCCAGCAGGTTGCTGCGGCCATCCCCCATGGGAATGTCACGGCAGGTAAATCCCGCGCCGGACAAGAGCTTGGCGCAGGCGCGCATCGCCTCGGCTTCGCGGCCCGGTGGATTCACGGTGTCAAAGGAGACAAGGCGGCGGGTAAGTTCGACAACGTCCATCATCATGTCACCCAAAATAAGCCTCATGCACGGCGGAATCCTTGGCCAGCGCATCGGCAGCGCCCTCCGCCACCAATTTCCCGCCAGAGAGCACATAGCCATAGTCGGCAATCGCCAAGGTCTGGCGCACGTTCTGTTCGACGAGGAAGACGGTGATGCCCTGCTCCCGAATTGCTTCGATGATCTTGAAGTTCTCTTTCACGTAGAGCGGGGACAACCCCAAAGAGGGTTCGTCGATGAGCAGGATTTTCGGCCCGCCCATCAGACCACGACCGATGGACACCATCGCCTGTTCGCCGCCCGACATGGTGCCCGCAAGTTGATCGCGGCGCTCGGCGAGACGGGGGAAGGTGGTGAAAACATGGTCCATCCGGTCCCGGATCTTGCGCTCATCCTTCACCTGAAAGGCCCCGAGACGGAGGTTCTCGGTCACGGTAAGCTTGGGGAACATCTTGCGCCCTTCAGGGATCGCGGCGATGCCCCGTGCAATGATCCGATGCGTCGGCAGCCCGGTCACATCCTCGCCATCCACCAGTATCTTTCCTGTGTGTGGAGGGGTGAGGCCGAGGATCGCCCGGATCAGGGTTGATTTCCCCGCCCCGTTCGATCCCAGCAGGCATGTGATCCGGCCCGGCTCGACCGTCAGCGAAATATCATGAAGGACGTCGGCCTTGTCATATGCCGCGCGTACGCCGTTGATTTCGATACGGGCCATCTCAGTCTACTCCCAGATATGCGTTCTGGACCTCGGCATCCGAGGCCACTTCGGCATAGGTGCCGTCTGCGATCTTGCGCCCGTAGCTCAATACGACACAGCGGTCGGTGATCCGCTCGATCACGCCCATTTCGTGCTCGACGATAATGATCGACAGCCCGTTCCCGCGTGCGCGCACGTCAAGGATGTCGCGCATAAGCTGGTCGGTTTCGTCATGGGTCATGCCGGCAGAGGGTTCATCGAGCAGCAACAAGCGAGGCGCGGAGACCAAGGCGCGGCAAATCTCGATGCGGCGGCGTTCGATCATCGGCAGTGTTCCTACCGGTTCGAACATACGATCTGCGAGATGCCCGGAGAAGGTCGCGACCAGATCACGCGCTTTCTGGAAACTTGCGTCGAACTCCGCACGAAAGCTGTTGCGTTTGACGAGGTTCGCCCACAGCCCCTGGGACAGCCGAGAGGTGTCGCCAATCATGATATTGTCGTAAATCGACAATTCAAGACAAAGCCGCGAGCGTTGGAAGGTCCGCACGATCCCGGCCTCATAGACCTGCCGGGGGCTTGCGTTCGTGATCTCCTGCCCATCAAAGCGGATGGTCCCCGCCGTCGCCGGGTAGATGCCCGTCAGCAGGTTGAAGCTGGTCGTCTTGCCCGAGCCGTTTGGCCCGATCAGTCCAAGGATCTCACCTCGGTCGAGATGCATGGAGAAGGCGTCCAGCGCGGTAACCCCCCCAAAACGTTTGGTCAGATCGGTAAATTCGAGAAGAGGGGAGGTTGTCATTGTCGGCTCCTCGCGCCGGGGAAGTAGTTGCGAATTTGACGAGGAAGAAGCCCGTCCGGGCGGAACAGGAGCACAAGAATTACCAGCACCGAGAACAACAGGAAGCGGTATTCTTGAAGGAATTGAAGCTTTTCGGGCAATAGGATGACGATGGCCGCAGCCAGGGCCCCGCCCCAAGGGCTTCCCATTCCGCCGAGCAGCACCATGGAGACCATCAGAAGACTGTCGGAAAAGGTAAAGGAACTGGGCGCGATGAAGCTGATCATCATGCCGTAAAGCGCACCCGCGATACCAAGGATCATGTTGCCGGACAAGAAGGCGAGGATCTTGGTCTTTTTGACCGAGATGCCGAAACAGGCCGCAGCGGTTTCATCCAGCCGGACCGCGTCCATATGCAACCCCAGCCAGCTGCGCTCAAGCCGCCGCACAGCGATAAAGACCAGCGCGGCAAGGGCGGTGCAAAGCAGGGCATAGTTGACGTAGAAGGACAGCTTCATGCCGCCGATCTGCGGGCTGTCCATAAAGTCCCACCCCAGCAGGCGCATGGAACTGACCATCAACCCCTGCGGCCCGCCGAGGATTTCGTTGACCTCGAGAAAGGTCTTGAAAAGCACGCCGAAAGCAATGGTCACGACAGCGGCATAGTGCCCGGTCGTGCGCACGATCGGAAAAACCAGCACAAGGCTTAGCGCCATCGACACCACGCCGCCCAGGACAAGGGTCAGGAGTGGCGGGAACCAGGCGACATTGCCCATGACAGCAGCGGTATAGGCCCCCGCACCGAAAAAGGCGGCGCCTGCGAAATTCACCATGCCCGTGTATCCGAACTGGATGTTCATCCCCAGCGACGCGGTGAAATAGAGCAACATGGTGCTGAGCATCAGCAATGGGAAATGCTGCGTCGACAGTGCCGCGATGACCGCCACTATGCCGATCAGCGCAGCACCATTCAGTTTGCTTTCATGTGCGGCCCAGGAGGCCTGAACACTCCGCCCGAAACCGGAGACCATTCCGATCACGGTGGCAATCACGGCGAGCGCGAGCAAACCCAGCACCTGCCAATCTTCTTCTGCACTCAGAATCGCCCAGCCATAAAGGGCAACAGCGGCCACGGTGGCAATGCCCGGTATCCAGCCTGCGCGTCGGACCGGGGGAGACATGACAATATCGGTCATTCTTCAGACCCTTTCGCTAGCACGTTCAGGGATAAGGCCGGTCGGCTTCCAAGCCATGATCGCGATGACCACGGCAAAGGCGAACACGTCCTTGTAGGCGGAGGCAAAGGGCAGCAGCGCGGAGCCGACCACCTGAAGCCCGGCAAACAGGAAGCCGCCAAGGATCGCGCCATAGAGATTGCCGAGCCCCCCGACGATCGCGGCGGAAAAGCCGATCAGCCCCAGAAGCAACCCCATTCCGAAGTTGATTTCGTTGTAATACAGCCCGTTCATCACCCCTGCGAAGGCCGCGACGCCAGACCCGATGGCAAAGGTGGCCAGAACCACAAGCATATAGTTGATGCCCATGATCTGTGCCGTCTCCTCATCCTGCGCAACCGCGCGAATGGCGAGCCCGAGGCGGGTGCGGTTGAGCATCATGTTGAGTCCGGCAATCAGCAGAAGACCTGCGACCACAAGGATCACGCTATCGGCCCGCAGCGCGAAACCGCCAAGATCTATGGATGCGTCGGGCAAGAGGGCAGGGAAGGCCTTTGGGTTCGACCCGTCTGGGTAGAACAGGCGGACGGCCTCGCGGATCGCGGTGCCCAGCATCAGCGTGACAAGCAATGTATTGAGGGGGGGCGCCTTTTTCAGCGGCAGCACCAACCACTTGGCGATGGCGGCCCCAACGGCGGCAGTGACCACCATACTTGCAATCAGCACGACCACGAGTTGTAGCCAGGGGTTGATAATGCCGACAGCCTCAAGGCCGAGCCAGACCGTGAACCCCGCGAAGGTGCCCAGCATGAGCACGTCGCCATGGCTGAACTTGATGACGTCCAGGACGCCGAAAAACAACGTGAAACCAACAGCGACGAGCGCATACATCGTACCCAGCACGATGCCATTGGCGAGGAATTGAGCGATGAGTCCTAAATCCATGATCCAAGCTTCCAGAACGGCAAAGAGCCGCAGCCCTGACTGCCAGTGTCAGTCAGGGCTGCGGTTTCGATGCGTGTCTTGTTATTATTTCATACCCGGCAGGCTGCGCGTACCGTCGGCGTATTCACTGTCTTCCCAGACCACCCATGCGCCGTCCTGAGCAACATAAGAGGTGATCCGAGCGACGGTGTTCTGGCCGTTTGCGTCGAACGAGATCGGGCCCGTGATCGACTCGTGGTTTTCGACCGTGCCCATGTATTCGACGATTTTCTCGCGGTCGGGGCCAACGGTTTCGACCGCGTCGATCAACAAATCCATCGCGGCAAAGGCAAAGGGACCGTAGGCTTCAGGGGACCGGTCATATCCTGCCTTTTCATATTCGCTCAGGAAGTATTCCCCACCCGGCAGTTTCTCTGCGGGAGCCCCTTCGAGGAAGGTCAAAGACCCTTCGGCGAGATCGCCACCGAGACCGTCAAAGAAGGCATCCGATTTGATCCCCGAAACACCTTGGAAGACGGCGTCGATGCCCAGCTTGTCCATCTGCTGACGCACACGCACACCGATCGGTGTCAAACCGGCGAAAAAGATCACGTCGGGATTGCCCTGCTTGATCTGCGTGAGTTCCGCAGTGAAGTCCTGCTGGTCCGAGGTCACCCCGAAGCTGGAAAGAATTTCGCCCCCATTTTCGGCAAGGTAGGTGCTGAAATACTTGTTGTGGCCTTTGCCATAATCCGTGGTGTCGTGGATCACCGCCCAGGTTTTGTACCCCTGTTCGGTCATGAATTTGGCAGCCACTTCGTTCTGGTTGATCATCGTGCCGTTGACACGCGTGATCTCAGGGTAGTCGTTGCCATATGTGATATCCGGCAGCACCGCGCCCCAGACCGTCATCGGCAGGCCGAAACGGTGGTAGACGTCGACAGTCCCCATGGCTACGGCAGAACAATAGTGGGCGACCGCGCCGACCACGTCGTTGTTGGCCGCCAGTTTCGTGGCAACCTGTACGCCGACATTCGGCTTGCACTCGTCATCCAGCACTTGGAGTTCGTAGTGGTATTTCGAATCCGGGTCCGCATTCCGCAACGCGACGGCCAGTTCGGCCGAATTGCGGCCACCGAGACCAACAGACGAGACCCCGCCGGTCAACGGGCCAATGAAGCCCAGTTCGACGGTGTCCGCGGCCAAAGCAACGCTGCCAAAACCGAGGCCGGCGACCGTGGTGGTCATGAGGCCGAAGCTGTGCAGAACGCGATTGATGTTGTGTTTCATGTCTTCTTCCCTGAAGTTCCAAGTCGATGGCTATTTTTGCCCTAGAGTTGTGATTTGAAGATAATTTGAATACCATTCAATTTATTATGACATGGACCGTCATAAAAGTGAACGAAATTCAAAAAAGACGTGAAATAAGGCAACTTTCATTGCTATGAGTGTAAAAAATAAGCATAACGACTCCGACCTGTCAGATGAAGATACCCTGAACGCGCCCTTCGACGGTTCAAGCGTGGCGGGGTCCACCGCTCCAATTTCCGATCTGGGGGCGCGCATACGGCAGGCGCGCAAGGCCAAGCGCATGACATTGCGCATGGTTGCTGAAAAAGTAGGCTGCTCGCCGTCGATGTTGTCCAAGATCGAAACGGAACATGCCACGCCTTCGCTGCGGACGTTGCATCGCGTTCTCGCCGTGCTGGACACCTCGATCGTGCATTTGTTCGGCTCGGACGCCCCGAGGGAAGAGCTTAGCTTGATGCGGGCCGAAGATCGCCCGGCCGTGCGCGTACAGCGCAACGCACCCGGGCCTTCAATTCTGCTGGAACGTCTATCCCCCACCTTCCCGGAACTCATGCTGGACGCCAATATTCATACGCTCGAACCCGGCGCAGAAAGTGGTGGGGACATCCAGCATGCGGGGCAGGAGGTCGGCTACGTACTTCAGGGGCAGGCTGAACTTATCGTCTCGGACAAGAGCTATGTTCTTGGGGCAGGAGACAGTTTCTTCTTTGCATCAAGCCTGCCGCATCGCTACCGAAACCTTGATGACGGAGTGACGCGAATCCTTTGGGTCGCAACACCGGCCACCTTCTGAAGGCCTTGCTGCGTCCCGAGTTTCGAGTGCTGCACCCAAGGCCTGATTGGCATGGGATGCGGCGATGGAGAGCCCAAGCAAATACCGTGGCCGCAAGTCTAGTTCGAGCCCAGAGCGGTCGTTGATGTCGTCCTGACACAATCGGAGGCATCGGGGGCGCAGTCTCAGTTCCTCGGGCGCGCGGTCTCAGTCTTGACGGCCCTCCAAGGCATGGCCTCCTGCACAGGGGGGATTTGTGATATGCTTGCTTGCAGGATGGTCCAGCAGGGGAATTTCACTTTGGCATTGAACGTACTCCGGCTCCTCTTTGCCGTCCTTCTCTTAGCTGCAGGGCTTGGGGCACGGCCACTTCAGGCAGCTGCAGAGACCCCGGAGATTCCGGCCTGGTTGCAAAAGCATGTCGGCACAAGCGAGGGCCAGATCGCCCCGGTGGTCCTGCAAAGGGCACGGGCGCTTTACCAGCGCAAACGAGGCGAAGGCGCGATTACGAATCCCTGCTACCTTGCCATGGATGCGACCCGCCCGAGCGCCGCGCGCGGTGGCAAGCCGGGGCGCCGGTTTTACATCATCTGCGAGGCACGGAAATCGTTTCGTGCGGTTTCGTCGGGCTATGGCAACGGGCGGAAATTGCGGCGCGCGGAGTTCTCTAACGGTCGGCAATGCGCGAAGAACTTCAGCAACGCGGAGGGATCAAAGCTGACCATGGGCGGAGCCTATGTCACCGCGGAAACAAGGACGTCTTTCAAAGGCTATTTCCGCCAATCCGGAAAGAGGGAACCCTTCCATCGCACCTTCCTGCTGTATGACGGAGAAGGCGATACGGAAAATGCGAGAGAGCGGGCCATCGGCGGGCATCCGGCCGTTTTCGTGAAATGGCAGTGCCGCTTCAAGAACCCGAACAGCCCTCATGCCGACAGCGACGGGTATGTCCCTTTTGGTAAACTGGTGAATTACACCGCCGGCCGCAGCAACGGCTGCACGACCTGGTCGCAATCCGCGTCCGAGGACATTCTCGCCCTGGTGGAGGGGAACCCGACGACGCTTTATATCTATCCTGAAGCTGGCGACATCAACGCCGTTGCAAAGGCGGTGAAGACGGGCAGGTCCCTGACGCGCGCCGGGCTCTATTGGAACGCGACCTGTCTAAAGGCGATCCACGTGCCCGAATTCTGGCCCAAGAGAACGCTCCAGCCGATCATCAATGAATGGCGGCAGTCGCTGCCAAAACAGCCGCCGCTGGTCTTGCCGATCTGCAAGTGAGGGGGCGGTGTGAGCCTTTGGCGCCGCGTCGCACGTTAACCCTGTCAGCAGAACGGTCTCCCATGGGCTGAAATGCTGTACGATGATCCAATGTCTGGTTCGACGGACTGTTCCGCAGCATCACGAATTTCGGGGCGGCGACGTGACGCCAGCTGTGGAACAACCCCTTCCAAGCAACGACATGTCGTTTGCCGCCATGCTCGACCTATTTGGTGTTTACACCTTCAGGGATAAATCAGTTTTTGGCGACAACTGCATATTTAGTCCTTTTTTCTGGGTAAAATGCCCCTGCGGATTTCTCGCGGAGTCGCGAGACCTCTTACACGACTGTAACCATGGAGAAATGGCTTATGACGCACCCAACAGACGCACATGTCGGGAAAAAGATCCGGCATTTTCGTTGGCTCAAGGGTCTGAACCAAACACAGTTGGCCGGGACGATCGGTGTGAAGTTCCAGCAGCTGCAAAAATATGAAACCGGCGCAAACCGGATTAGCGCCTCACGTTTGTTTGCCACGGCGGAAGCTCTGGAACAGCCTGTTGCATCTTTCTTCCCAGACAGCTCATGTCGTATCGACCAATTGCCCATGTCTCCACAAGACGCCGATCTCCTCCAAAGCTGCAAAACGCTGACACCCGAGCAACGCAAAGCGTTTTTGGGATTGGTCAGATCCCTTCCGGGGATCCAGAAGTAGCCGCTGCAAGTCACTTTGCCGGTCAAGGTCACGCCTCGGGCATGACGCCCAAGATCCTCCTCGCTGCGATCATCTGCGTCTTCCCGACGCAGGCAAACATGATCCGGGGGCTCGCTTTGGTCCCCGCCAACGGTGTGCGCGGACCGGCAGGGGGATCCGCCCTCGTTCGTTCTGGGCAATGCTGGGCGGCGTGCGGCGCAGGGCGAAGACTTCCAGACAGCTTCAAACAGCGGCGGAATACGCGCCCCCTGATTGGGGCGCAAAGCCCCTTGGCGTGCGAGGTCATGACCGGCTGCCGATATCGCCTTCCCAAATGCTTTTCTGGTGGCATTCGGGATCGGCGAAGATGGTGATTTGCGACCCAACCGGCAGCAGGTCGCTCAGTGAGCCCGTGACGGTGCGCCCGCTGACGCCGGTGGCATCACGCCACAGCATATGACCTTTTTTCTTCTTTTTGCCTTCGATGATGTGGCCCGTTACCTTGGCGGTGCGAACCTCGCCATTTTCACGCAAGGCGACACTGGCGCGTGCACGGGAAATATTATGTAGCCCGCCGCCCAAGCCGACAATCACCAGCCCCACCGACAGGGCCATAGCCAGCCAAAAGGCCCTGGCGACGGTTTCTGGCTCCACGGCGCTGATTGTCGGGTCAGTCGGTAGATACCGCACTGCGATCTCGGCGTCTTTGATCAGCGTCTCGTAGAACGTCTTGCTCACGTTCTGGCTACCATTGGTATAGGGGTCATCAGGTGTCGGGAAACTATAGCGTACGCTATAACTTGGGCCGGTTTTCGCATCTCCCAATGGCTTTGACCACAAGCCTGTCACCAGCCCATCGACATTAACGCCCTCATTGTAGATCCGCGATGCGGTTTGATACTCTGTGAGTTTGACGGCCCCAAGGCCAAGACCCGCAACAATCAGCAGCCCATAGACCCAGCCTTGCTCACGCCAGAAAAACCCCGCCGCTGTCCGCTTTTTAAAACTCATTAATACTGTCCTTTGAATAAATCGGAAGATGTCGCCCGGAGCTCAGCGCGTTTGCGTCACCGAACGCCAGCGTTCCACTGGAACGCCGTTGGCCACAGGGAAGGTGTGGGAAAGGTCGGAAGCGCGACCGGAAAAGGCCAATGGATCATGGAGTGTCTTGTCATCGCAAAGCTCTGTCAGGGGAGGGAAACGGCCTCTGAATCTGTTCTGCATAGCATGAAATCGATATTTTTCATGACTTATCCTGTCTTGCAGATATAGGCTGCAGGAAGGTTGGCGATGGTCGTCCCCAACATCGGCCCGTTCAGTTTGCCCGATCAACTGACGACTGCCCCGGCCAGAGACGAAAACAACTTTTGTCGGCTGATATTTAAGTCATGAGAGACACCGGCCGCGCCCACCATTTGACTAAAAAACCGTTTCATGGAGATATTTTCGATGTCGTATCTATGCCCTCTCGCCGTTGCCGCAGTCTCCCTCTTTATTGCCACAGGCTGCGCCGCACAGACCGAAACCGGCACTATGCCGGTGATAGTTGATGGTGCCGACTATTTGCTCTCGGTTTCGGTCACAAATAAGCGGGCGAAGTCGGGCTGGAGCGAAGCCGTTCCCAGTTTCGATCAAGTCAGCGTCAATGGGTTTCTCGAAAAAGGTGGCGCTATAGACATGAATGTCTATGTCAGTTTCGGCGTATTAACGATGAACGGCGCTCAGACGATTACAGACGCAGACATCATACTCACCGAGCGAGGGACTGAGGGCGGCTGGATGACTGTGGACAGCGACGACCCGGTTGTCACCTTGACCACATATGAAAAGTCGGACGCGGGCGTGCTGGTCGAGGGCAGCTTTTCAGGCGCGCCCGATTACCGAAAATCGCTGTACAAGATGACCGATGAGCGTGGCGCGGTCCGGACGGTCAGCGGCAGCTTCTCGATCTTATATCCCGCCAAGTAGATGGCGCCGCAGCAGAGCAAGGGCTGCGGGCCTTAGCCGGCCAGTCGACGAGACGGGGACAGTGAAGCCCCACACCTTCGTCTCTTCCGGCATCGTTCCATCCAACATCGCCACCTCCTTTCAGTGATGACGACAGTATCTCAAACCTTTTATTTTATTGAAATATGGGGTTTTTGCGCCGCTTACAGTTGTTCCGCAAGTTGACGAGAGGGAAGCATACGCTGCCCGTCGGTCATCTGCCCGGAGTGAAGCGCTTCGATCACCGAACGCCGAAGCCGGCTCTGGATCGTGTCGCCGCGGTGTTTGTGGAAATCAATCAGCATGGTTTTTAGGGGCTTTCGTGAAGAACCTTCACCCATTTGTCGGTTGCTTGGTGGCGTCAAGGCGACGCTGGTCGTTCTGTGGCATCCCGCCTTTTAACGCACAAGTTTTTAAGCTGGCTCCATCCTATGTCTGCACCTGGACCTGTCAGGCGACCGGCGGAAGTGGCCATCTGGGCGCAGCAAATCAGGAGATCTCCATGCTCGATAACGATCTGGCGAAGGTCGTGTCCGCCGACCGTGCCCACGTCTGGCACCACCTGTTCCAGCACAAGACGCTTGAGGACAAAGACCCCCGCATCATCGTCGAAGGAAAGGGGATAAGTGTCTGGCATCAGAACGGGCGCGAGTATCTTGATGCTGTCTGTCTGACACCTGCCAGCCCGGCAATCCGTGATCTGCCCGCCGCGCCACCGGGGCCTTGGAGCGTTGCGCCTGTTCGATCCGCCGCAGGCCGACAACGTTCCACCAGAACGGGCACCAGAACGCGCGCGGCTTTTACCCGGTCACCTGTGGTGTGGTCGGTGTCGCTTACGTCGTCTCGGGCATAGTTGCCGCGGCCGGTGCCGGGGAAGTTGTCGGGGTATTGGAAAACAGGGAGCCGATTGCCACGCTGCGGACTCCGGCGTCCTCGTCGCGCAAGAGAAAAAGCGCCTGAAGGTCGTGTTTCCGCGCAAGGGTCCCCCCGGCCTCAACGCCCAGCACCATCAGCGCGGTCGCCCAGGCGTCGGCCTCGGCACAGCTGCGCGCGACGACCGTGACCGATGCGGGTGGCGACAGGAGCGGCGCGCCTTTGCGTGGATCCATGGTATGCGACAGATGGCGGCCTTGGACCTCGACCCAGTGGCGGTAATCGCCCGAGGTCGCCACGGCCGCATCTTGTAGCGACAGCACCGAGTGGGGGGTACGGCGTTCGGGGGCGGGGGCCTCTACCGCGACCGTCCAGGGGTGCCCGTCGGGCCGCAGGCCAAGCGCGCGCATCTCGCCGTCGATGCCGACAAGACCGGCCTTGATACCAAACCCCGTCAAGGTCGCGGCCAATCGGTCCACGCCATAGCCCTTGGCGATCCCGTTCAGGTCCAGCGCGATGGGGGCCGTTTTGCGGAGGCACTGGGCGGCGGTATCAATCTCCAGGGCGTTGTGCGCCTTGAACCGAGCCACTCTCATCGCGGTCCGGATATGCTCAGGGCTCGCGGCTTCGGGGCCGAACCCCCAGGCCGTCACCGCATCGCCCATGCCGATGTCAAACGCTCCGCCCGACGCGCGCCCGATTTCAAGCCCGAGGCGCAGCACGTCAAGCAGCCGCGCAGGGACCGGCAGCCATTGGCCCACGGGCGCGGCGTTCAGGCGCATCAGGTCGCTGCCGGGGGTCCAGGTGGACATCTGGGCGTCGACCTCATCCACCGCTACTTGCAGCGCGGCACGCACCGGCGCGGGGTCGGTGCCATCCGGCGCATGGAACAGCGCCGTCCAGCGGGTGCCCATGGTCGCGCCGTTCAGCGCGTGACGCGCCAGATCAGTAGACATCTTCGACATAACGTCCCTCTGCTTTCAATGCCGCCGGGGTCAGCCCGGTGGGCGCAAGGATATCCGCCAGCGCATCGGTGACTCCAGCCGCCATGTCGCGCCCGCCGCAGACCATGATGCGGGCGCCGTTCCGGATCAGGCGGGTCACTTCCAGGGCATCGCCGCGCAGCGCGTCCTGGACATAGCGGCGCTGTTTGCCGCGCGAGGTGGCGGTGATCAGGTCGGTCAACCGTCCTTCGGTCTGCCAATCCGCAAGGTCATCGCCATAGAAAAAGTCGCTGTCGCGCTGACGCATGCCAAAGAACAGGTGGATCGGCCGCTGTCGACGATTGGCGCGGATAAACCCCGCCAAGGGACCAATCCCGGTGCCCGCGCCGATCAGGATCAATGGCGTGTGGCTGTGATCGGGGTGGAAGGCGGGATTGTGCCGTACGAAGGCGCGAACGCTGTCCCCGGGTTGCAAAGCCATGAGCTGACCCGAGCACAGGCCGCCGACGTGTTTTCTGACCACGATCTCGATGAAACCGTCGCGGTGCCCCGAGGCCAGCGAGTAAAACCGCGGCATCGGTGAACCTTCGGGCTGGATCCCGATCAGATCCCCCGCTTTGAACCGGCCAAAACCACGCCCGGTCAGGCGATGCCACAGCGACACCTTCGGCAGGGCAAAGCGCAGGATCGCCGCCGGGGCCTGCGCTTCGCTTCCATAGTCGCGCCGCGATTTCAGCATCAAGGACCGGGTCGGGGCCGGGACCGGTTGGTAGGCAAGATTCAGGTCAATCCCGAGCGCATCCCCCAGCGCATGCCCCCAGCGCGCAAATTCTTGCGGCGACTGACGCTCGATCGTGTCGAGCGGCAAGAGTTCAGGCCAGCCTTTCGCCTTGGCCGCAGCGGCGACGGCTTTCGCAAAGCCGCAGTAAGCCGGGAAGCTGCGGTCGCCGAAACCGAGCACGGCCAAGGGTATGGCGGGTACATGACCCAGGGCTTCCAGCCGGTCAAGGAACCCCTTGGCCGAGGCCGGTGCTGCGCCGTCGCCATAGGTCGCGGCCAGAACGATGATCCGTTCGGCGTTGGCGTAGCGATCCGGTGCGAACGCTGACATCGGGCCGACGTGAACGCTTTGACCCGCCTTCGTCAGCGCCTTGTGCAACGTTGCCGCAAAGCCCCATGTGCTGCCGCCTTCGCTGCCGACAAGCAGGATCGTCTTGGCCTGTCCGGCGGTTTTGTTGCCGTGAATGCGGGGCCGTGCGCGCCGCCCGGCAAGCCAGATCAGCACACCCGTTGCGCCCATCACCGGCACGCCAAGCGCCAATAGACCAAGGATCAGACCCAGAACCGCCGCGCCTTGTCCGGTGTGCAGCATATAGATGGTCTCTGAGACGCGTTCCAAGCCGGTCAGATCGGCCCAGCCAAGAACTTCGCCGGTACCCTGGTCAAGGTATCCGGTGCCTTGATCGGTCTTGAGCGTGAACACATCCGTCGCATCGCCGGGATAGGGAAAGCTCAACTCGCGCAGCTCATTGACCGGCGTGGCCACAAGCAGCGCCATGTCGGTCACCGGCATGGCGACCGCGCCGCTGACCGCAGCCGGAAAGGCCGGGCCGTCACTGGCGTCGGGGAGCAGATCAAAGGTGGAGGCGGTCATCCACAGCGCCGTAAGCGATGATACCATCAGCCCAAAGATGGCGATCCGGGCGATTTCAACGTGAATCCGTCCAGCAAGTGGCCCACGCAGAGGTGCGAACCAACGCCGCCAGCCACCCGCGCGACGCGCAACCAGCAGGGTGCCCGAAATCGCCAGCACCAACATCGCCGCCGCGCCCAGAGCCATTGCAATGCGACCGCCATCACCCAGAAAAAGCGAACGGTGCAGGTTCGTCAGCCAGCGTTCCATCTGGTTTGGATCGGCCGAGGCCACCCCCTGTCCCGTTGCGGGGTCAATCACGGCGGCGCCGGGGGTTCCGTTCTCGAACCAAAAGGCGGTGATCCGGCCCGACGGCGCGCGCCGGACCTGTTCCACCCCCGGATAGACAAGCTGTATACGCTCGGTCAGCGTGGCGACGCTCAGCCCGGCGTCGGCCTGCGGCGCGGCGAGACGTTCTGCCGCCGCAAAGACGGACAGTGCCGCGCCGCTGAGCGCAAGAACAGTGACAAGGACCAGAGCCACAAGACCCGGCCAGCGATGGAATGCGCGGATCATGACCCTGCGCCCTTACATGTCGTAGGTGAAATTGGTGATGTAGCGGCGCCCCGGAACCGGGGTTCCTGCGCCCTCTGTGGTCAGCGGCACGACCACTTCGTTCGGGCTGTCGCGCATGTCCTCGACCGCCGCGTCGATGTGCAAGGTATAGCCTGCGTCAAACAGAGCATCGGTCAGATCAAGCGAGATTTCCAGCGATCGACCGGCACCAACGCTGGCGCCGGTGATCCCGTTGATCTGCGCGGTATCGCCACCCGTCGCCCGATACCAGTCGGTCAAGTGCTTGTAATATTTCGACTTGCCGCCCGCCATCCAAAGACTGCCAGCATAGGCCCCGGAGGCGTCAGTGACATAGAGCGCAACATAGGCACCGTCCCCACCGTAATTGCTAAGCTGTGTGGTCATTGTGACTTGGCGTGCCATGGCAAGCCCGGGGAACGTCAGCGCCGTGGTGAGCAAGAGAGTTGCGAAGGCGGATTTCATTGGGGGTCCTTTCGGTCTAAGTACTTGAAGTTATACGGCGCGCCGGGCGTTTTCCGTCGGCGAAACCGGTCTTCATTTGGTCTGAACTTTGGGCGCGGTACCGTTTCCGAATAGCCCGTTCTTGGGCGGAGCTACGGAGCCAGCGGGGGCTGGATTGCGGGCGTTGCCGCGGCAATCGTCGCAGTCATCATCGTCGTCGTCATCATCATCATCGTGATGGCGGCGATGGTCGTCGTCATGTTCGTCATCGTCATCATGTTTGTCGCTGACGAACACCAGAGGCAGCGAGTCGGTTGCGGATCGGAACAGCGCCTTGACGGACTGGCCAAAACCGTCGTCGTCGTTGCGCGCGGCACTCCAGGCGGGAAAACCGATCGTGGCGGTCAAGGCCGTAGAGGCGATCAGAATCGCGAGGGCCTTTTTCATGGCGGGGTCTCCTTTTGTTTGCTGGGATCAATCTGGGGGCGCCAACTGAGGTCTTCCTGACGGCGCTGCGATTCTTGCTTCAGCTTGCTGTCAGGAAAAAGGCCCCACCGGATTTGGCGGGGCCAGTGAGGGCCGAAGGGACGTATCAGCCCTGGGGGGAAACTCAGGCGATGTCACCCGGTCCGGGGGCACGTTTGTCGCCGGTGACCATGGCGCGGGCCAGATTTTCGCGATGCCGGAAGGAGGCCAACACGACGCCGCCCACATGGGCCGCGATCAACAAAAGCATCAGATTGGCAAGCACCTCATGGGCCTCTTTCACGGCGCTGTCGCCGCCCTCACCATGTTCACGCCCTTCGTGGTCCTCATCGGCATAGGCCGGGGCCACGATCTGCGGCAGTTCGGGCAGCATCGCGATGCGGGTCTCATCCTCCAGCAGCCAGCCGGTGAAGGCCGTGCCCGAAAGGGTGACCAGCAAGGCCACAATCATCGCCGCCCCGGCAGGGTTATGGCCAAGATAGCGGGGTTCGCGGCCCGCGATCATGTCGCCCAGATAGGCCATGATCGCCGCAGGCCCCTTGATAAACTGGGAAAACCGCGCATAGCGGCTGCCGATCAGGCCCCAGACCAGACGAAAGGCGACCAGCCCCGCCACGACATAGCCCGCCATCTCGTGCACCGTGGAAAGTTCCTCGGCGCTCAGATAGGCCACCGTAAAGGCCGCCACGAGGCCCCAGTGAAAAATCCGGACCATAGGATCCCAGACACGTCTTTTGGCTTGCGCTGTCTGCGCGCCTGCTCCGTCATCCTGAACGGACGTTTCAGTCATCGTCTTCATCCTCATACTCGATTTCAAGCACTTTCAACGTCGACGGATGCACCGTCACTTCGATCTGGCGCCCCTCGGCATCGCGACCGTTGATTTCATAACAGCCGTCGTCGATCTTGATGCGCCGGACGGTCCAGCCGTTCTCGCTGGCCAGACGTGCGACGGCTTCGCGCGGTTGCCAATCGGCCATGGGCACGAAACAATCGTCACCGGCCAGCGCCGCTGCGGCCGGAAACACCGAAAGAAAAGCGAGAATTGTCAGGGACTTCTTCATGGGGCAAACTCCAGCTTTGGGCCGACTCCGGTTTGTGGTCGTCTTGACGGCAACTTCGGCCCTGAACCTGACGGGATCCTGAAGACCGTGCCGTATAGCCATCAGCTTCACGTCAGCCCGGGCGCAGACAAGATGGGCCTGACCTAGAAAAGGAAACCAGACCGCCATGCGTATCCTGCTGATTGAAGATGATCCCGTTCTGGGGGCCGCCGTGCGCGACCAGATCGCGGGGGATGGGCAGTCGGTGGATTGGGTGCAGCGGCTGGATGCGGCGGGCGACGCCATGGCGGGCGCGTCCTATGATCTGGTGCTGCTGGACCTGATGCTGCCCGATGGCCGGGGTATTCCCTTTCTGAAGGACCTTCGTAAGCGGGGCGACGTGACGCCGGTGATCATCCTGACCGCGCTGGATCAGATTTCGGATCGGATCGAAGGGTTGAATGCCGGTGCCGACGATTATCTTGTGAAACCCTTCGATCTGGCCGAACTGTCGGCGCGCATCGGGTCCGTCGCGCGGCGCTATACCGGCAACCCCAACCCGATCATCACGCATGGGGCGCTCGACATCGACCTTGCCGCCCGCAGGATCACCCGCGATGGCAAGCCGGTGGCGCTGACCGCGCGTGAATGGGCGCTGTTCGAGGCCTTTCTTGCCCGCCCCGGTCAGCTTTTGTCCAAGGCCCAGCTTGAGGACAAGCTCTATGCCTTTGACGCCGAGGTCGAGAGCAACACCATCGAGGTCCACGTCAGCCGGTTGCGCAAAAAGCTGGGGTCGAAGGTCGTCGAAACCGAGCGTGGCATGGGCTATCGTCTGGGCACGCCATGAGGTTGCCGCGCAGCCTGCGGGCCCGGTTGGCGCTGTCACTGGGGGTTTTGCTGACGCTTCTTTGGGTCGGCACCGCCTCGGTGACGGCCTTGATCCTGCGACGGGAGATGGACGAGGTTTTCGACAGCGCATTGGAGGAAACCGTGCAGCGCCTGTTGCCGCTGGCGGTCGTGGAGATTGTCGGGCGCGACGATGACGGCATCTCCCAACGGTTGGGGGCGATCCGCAATCATGACGAGGTCTTTACCTATGTCGTGCGCGACGCGCAGGGGCGTGTCCTGCTGCAATCGCATGACGCGGATCCGGCGGTCTTTCCGACCTATGACGGGCCGGGCTTTCGCCAGACGGCAACCCACAGGTTTTACAATGAAGAGGCTTTGCAGGGCAGCGTCCGCATGTCGGTGGCCGAACCGCTTGATCACCGCGCCGCCGTGGCGCGCGAGATACAGATCGGTCTTGGGCTTCCGCTGCTGATCGTGATCCCGGTCGCACTGCTGGCCATCATTCTGGCGGTGCGGGCAAGCCTTCGCCCCCTGCGTCAGTTTCGCGACAGGCTGGACACGCGCAATGCACAGGATCTGACGCCCATTCCGGCGGGTGATATTCCATCCGAGATCTCGCCTATTGCAACCACTTTGAACGGCCTGTTGGGCAGGCTCAACGCGGCGTTCGATGCCGAGCGCAGCTTTGCCGCAAATGCAGCCCATGAGTTGCGCACACCACTGGCGGGGGCCATCGCGCAGGTGCAACGCCTTCAGTCAGAAACCCATGATCCGGCGTCACAGGTCCGCGCTGCCGATATCGAAGTGACGCTCAAACGTCTTACCCGGCTGTCCGAACGGCTCATGCAACTGGCGCGGGTCGAGGGGGGGCGCCTGAGGCTGGACAAGGCGACGGATCTGCGCGCCGTTGCCCACATCGTCGTGGAAGACATCGCGCGCACGGTGGCCCCGGACCGCATTGCGCTGACGCTTCCCGACAGGCCGATGATGTCCGATCTTGATCCCGATACATTCGCGATCCTGTGCCGCAACCTTGTGGATAATGCGCTGCGGCACGGCGCGGAAAGCGCGCCCGTCACGGTTGTTCTGACCGCAGAGGGCAGGTTGACGGTCTCGAACGCGGGGGAGGTTGTGCCCCCTGAAAAGCTCGCGCTTTTGACCGACCGCTTTGAACGCGCGGGGGCGGTTGCCGATGGCAGCGGCCTCGGGCTTGCGATTGTCGCGGCGATTGCCGATCGCATCGGTTCCCCGCTTGTTTTGAGATCGCCCCGTTCGGGAAGCACGTCGGGGTTCGAAGTGACGGTCTCCCTTCCGGTGGAAAATCTGGCGACCTAGACCCATCTTGATGGGGAACGGAACACTTCCCCCGAGAGACGGGCCCGCATTTTGCTCTGGGATTGACAATATGGCTTTCGCAAAGCATGGCCTGAGGCCCGACATTTCACCATGATTTCCCCAAGGGCTGCCCGATGGCCGCCCGTAGTATTCAAGGCGCAGCCATGACGATTGCCCACCTCGTGACCCATTCCGGCGGATTTCATGCCGATGAGCTTTTGTCCTCGGTCATCCTGACCCGTCTGTTTCCCGAGGCGCAGATTGTGCGCAGCCGTGACAAGGGCTGGATCACACCTGCCGAGGACCGGATCATTTATGACGTGGGCGGCGAGTTTGATGCCACAGCACAGATTTTCGACCACCACCAGCGCCCCAATCCGCTGCGCGAGGATGGCCAACCCTATAGCTCGTTCGGCTTGATCTGGGCGCACTATGGCCGCGACTACCTGCGTGCGATGGATGTGCCAGAGCAGGATGTCGAGACGATCCACGGCTCCTTTGACCGGGGATTCGTGCTGCCGATCGACCTGCTCGACAACGGCGCTGTGAATTCGTCCGAGGCGGGGCCGCTTTTTGCAGGGCTGACACTGCCGGTGTTGCTGGAGAGCCTGAAACCGGTGTTCGATGACCGCGAAGAGGGGGCAGATGACCGCGCTTTCATGGCCGCATTGCCGGTCGCGCGGGCTTTTGTCGAGGCGCAGATCAAGCGCAAGGCCGCGAAATACCGCGCCGAGGCGATGGTGCTGGCCGCGATCGAGGCCGCAGGAGAGGCGCATATTTTGGATCTGCCGATGGGCATGCCCTTTCGTGCAGGGGTTGAAAAAGCGGGGGCCGATCATCTGCTGTTCGTCCTGCACCCGCGCGACTCGGATTGGGCGCTGACCACGATCCGCACCGGCGAGAATACCTTTGATACCCGTGCCGACCTGCCCGCCGCATGGGCGGGGCTGACCGACGACGCGCTGGAAGCCGCCTGCGGCGTGAAAGGCGCGAAGTTCTGCCACAACGGGCGGTTTATCGCGGTGGCCAGCAGCCGCGAAGCGATCGCGCAGATGGCGGAATTGGCGGTGGCCGAGGCTTTGGCCGGGTAACTTTTCTGGGCAAGCCTCGGCCAATCGGCTGTAGAGAAAGACGGGGGCGCATAAAGAAGGGCAGGGGCCTAAACCGCCCGGCGGCTTAGGCGCTAGTGGCGCGATGATGTGCGCCGCCGCCTTCTTTGTGGCCGGTTCTTTGTGGCTGATCTTTCCGGGCCGACAGTTGGGGTTTTTCCCAACCGTCAGGTGGGATTCAGGAAACTATCAAAGCCCCTCTTTATCGACCCCGCTTTCGCTTCACCCCGCCGCGCTGCCCCGGCCGTCCGGCGGTCGAGCGACCGCGTGATTTCACCGCCGCTTCGCTTGCCGCCTCGACCGCCGATTGCCGTGCCAACGGGTCGTCAGAGATAGCAAGGTCCACCGCCTCCAACCGTTTGACCTCATCGCGCAAGCGTGCGGCCTCTTCGAATTCGAGGTTTTCCGCCGCTTTGCGCATCTCGGCGCGCAGCCCGTCCAGATGCGCCTCCAGATTAGCGCCGTGCAGCGGCTTGTCGATCTGTGCGGTGACGCGATTCATGTCGACGTCGCCCTTGTAGAGCCCGGCGAGGATGTCCTCGACGTTCTTCTTCACCGTCGCCGGGGTGATGCCGTGTTCCTCGTTATAGGCGATCTGCTTGGCGCGCCGACGGTCGGTTTCCCCCATCGCGCGCTCCATCGAGCCGGTGATGCGGTCGGCGTACATGATCACCCGGCCTTCGGAGTTGCGCGCCGCCCGTCCGATGGTCTGGATCAACGAGGTTTCGGAACGTAGGAACCCCTCCTTGTCCGCATCCAGAATTGCCACCAATCCACACTCGGGGATATCCAGCCCCTCGCGCAGCAGGTTGATGCCGATCAGCACGTCGAACGCCCCCAGTCGCAGGTCGCGCAGGATTTCGATCCGTTCGATGGTGTCGATATCGGAATGCATATAGCGGACCTTGACCCCCTGTTCGTGCAGATATTCGGTCAGATCCTCGGCCATGCGCTTGGTCAGCGTCGTGACCAGCGTACGGAACCCGTTTGCCGTGACGCGGCGAATCTCGTCGAGCAGATCGTCGACCTGCGTCCCGACCGGGCGAATCTCGATCATCGGGTCCAGTAGGCCGGTGGGCCGGATCACCTGTTCGGTGAACACCCCCCCCGACTGTTCCAGTTCCCACTTTGACGGGGTCGCCGAAACGAATACCGATTGCGGCCGCATCGCGTCCCATTCCTCGAACTTCAGCGGGCGGTTATCCATGCAGGACGGCAGCCGGAAGCCATGTTCGGCCAAGGTGAACTTGCGCCGGTAGTCGCCCCGATACATGCCGCCGATCTGCGGCACGCTGACGTGGGATTCATCGGCAAAAACCAGCGCGTTGTCGGGGATGAATTCAAACAGGGTAGGGGGGGGCTCGCCCGGCGCGCGCCCGGTCAGATAGCGCGAATAATTCTCGATCCCGTTGCAGACGCCGGTTGCCTCCAGCATTTCCAGATCGAAATTTGTCCGCTGCTCCAGCCGCTGCGCTTCCAACAGTTTGTTTTCGCTGACCATCTGGTCCAGCCGCTGGCGCAGCTCTTTCTTGATGCCTAGAATGGCCTGCTGCATCGTCGGTTTCGGCGTCACATAGTGAGAATTCGCATAGACCCGGATCCGCTCGAACGACCCGGTCTTTTCCCCTGTCAGCGGGTCAAATTCGGTAATGCTCTCCAATTCCTCACCGAAAAACGACAGCCGCCAGGCGCGATCCTCCAAGTGGGCCGGAAACACCTCAAGCACGTCGCCCCGGACTCGGAACGATCCGCGCTGAAATGCGTGATCGTTGCGCTTGTATTGCTGCGCCACCAGATCGGTGATCACCGCGCGCTGGTCATAGGTTTTGCCGACCTCCAGATCCTGGGTCATCGCGCCATAGGTCTCGACGCTGCCGATCCCATAGATGCAAGACACCGAGGCGACGATGATCACGTCGTCGCGTTCCAACAGCGACCGCGTGGCCGAGTGGCGCATGCGGTCGATCTGCTCGTTGATCTGTGATTCCTTCTCGATATAGGTGTCCGAACGCGCCACATAGGCCTCGGGCTGATAGTAGTCGTAGAACGAGACGAAATACTCCACCGCGTTGTCGGGGAAAAAATTCTTGAACTCGCCGTAAAGCTGCGCCGCCAGCGTCTTGTTCGGGGCCAGAATGATCGCCGGGCGCTGGGTCTCTTCGATCACCTTGGCCATGGTAAAGGTCTTGCCGGTGCCGGTCGCCCCCAGCAGCACCTGATTCTGATCGCCGTCCCGAACCCCTTGGCTCAGTTCGGCAATGGCGGTGGGCTGGTCGCCCGCGGGCTGAAACTCGGTATGCAAGACAAAGCTTTTACCGCCCTCCAGCTTGGTGCGGGTTTTCACGTCCGGTGCTGGCGCATGCAGCATTGACGCGGACTTGTCGGAATGGGCATAGGGCATCGCGGGGCTCCGGCTTGACCCCCTAAATTTGTTCTTATTTTGTCCGGGCGCAAGGGGGGGAGCGTCATATGGGCCGGATCTTTGCCGGACCTGCGATGAAATCGCACAAACCGACCCTTGCCCGCGCACGTGCCACTGGCATGTGGAAAACCGCCTCTTGCCGCGCCGATGCGACTGTCGCATATAGGGACGAGTTTGACAGCACGGAGTCTCCCCCATGCACGCGCGGATTTACCGACCGGCCCGAAACGCCATGACCTCGGGCATGGCAAAAACCCACCTTTGGGTTCTGGAATACGCCCCGGCCTCGGCCCGCGACGTTGATCCGCTGATGGGTTGGACCTCGTCCTCCGACACTCAGGCCCAGGTGCATCTGCGGTTCGAAACCAAAGATGCCGCGCTTGAGTATGCTCAGGCACACGGGATCGATGCCCAGGTGATCGAACCGCATCAGCGCAAACAGAATGTCCGCCCGCGCGGGTATGGCGAAAACTTCGCCACCAACCGCCGTGCGCCCTGGACCCACTAGGCTTTGTGAATCGGGGCTGTAAATCGGGGCAAAGTTGTCTCGGAATCGGGCTAAAGATCCCGCGAATGCGCGTTTTGATCTGTATGTAGGGCGCCCCAGCGGTGTCCTTGCTACACTTGGTTTTACATGAAGACTTTCTGCAACTCGCGATGAGTTGAGCTGCAAACCGTGCATACTTGTCGTGGGCTCGCGACAGAAGGGAAGTAATCGAGGTTATTGCCGTCGCCGGTCGACTTTGTGAAGCAAGTGGGCAACAAGACTTAACACCCTGACTTCAGGCTCCCTAACTGTCTACCGTGGTAAGTTTCCGCACTACGCCGGGGTGGCATCTGTAACCTCATAGACATTTTCAGAAAATCCAGACTTCAAACGGTGGTCCAGCAACGCATTGAAAATATCTCGGCAAGTGACGTCACAGGGAACAATCTTTCCATTGGCATCAAAATTTACGTTAAGCTTGTAAACTTTATGCCGCGCGCGAAAATTCTGCATGAAGCTCGCATTAGCATAATGGCGTTTCTCTCTGACCGCACACGCGCGCCGCAACAAAAGTTTATTGCTACCCACAAAGGACTTGATCGGATTGATGTCAGAGAAGCAGGAATTGAACTCATCCTCTTTAAGAAGATCCTCGAAGTCCTGAAGGTGAGCTTGCTTGTAAGACAGGACGGACTCAAAGGAATCCTTTTTTGAGATGATAACTACCCCATCCAAAATGAAGAAGTCGAAATCTCTTGGGAGCTGAAATGTATCTTGAGGGGCCAACGTTAGAGTGGCTTCGGTGAAAGCGGCGGGGATAAATGAATTCGATTTCTTCGTGCTCCAAGATGAATCTAACTTCTTGCAAGCGAGGATCACACTTTCATCTTTGACAAACTTCGCGACGTAGAATTTTGAGTTAAGGATCTCCTTCACCTTGGAGATCTTATTGTCAGGAAGCTCTTCGGACGTCTGCGCTTGCACGAGATCTGCATTTGTTTCGTCTGCAGGGATGGATAACGCCATTCCATCGTTAGTTGAGCCCAGAAGACTGAAATTCTTGATTTCATCAATTTTACTACACGTTATCGAGGCTGCCTCAGAAAGCTTCTCGCCTACAGATTGGTCGATGTCGAGCCATCTTCCTTTATATTTCGGCCTCCCATCTTCTGCCTTCTGCGGCTGCTTGAAAAGCCAAAGAGTTTTGACGGCGCCTTTGAAATCAATCGCCTTGAGGTTTTCTGGGTTCATTTTATTGATCGCGCTCCTTTACAATCAAGATATTTTCTATGTCTCGGGCATTCGCCCTACCATGGATGAACTTCTTCTTTCCTTTGTGAAGTGCGGCTGTGGTGTGTATTTCTTTTGGATTCCCAATAAAATGATATTTAATTTCATGGAGGCGATACCCAAATAGTATCAGAACTGGATTCATTAAAATTTGACCAGATCTATATGTGAGAATAAACATCCAGCCTAGGAAAATAATAAATCCGATAAACTTTCGTTCGTCATAAAAATCTATCCCCATAAATGAAACCACATATGGAAGTACATAATTCATCAATTCTGTCGCCATGGGTTTAGAGGATGTGACTTTAATCGATTGGTTGAGATTTTGTCCCTCAAGAAAGAAATATGTACCGCACACACTAATAAAGCTCGCAGTCGATAGTGATAGATGGACCAAAGGCAGGGGGGCGTCGAAGATAATTTTTGTTAAAGGAAGATCCCTCAGCGAGAATCCGCAAGGGAATGTGATCTCTGGAGCAGGGAAAGTCTGTGCGAGCAGTATTAAGAAAAGTGGGAGGTAAGATCCCAGGAAAATTATGGCTGCCGGAAGAACCTTAAGCATATTTCATTCCGCCTCGATCCTGCCTTTTTGTATGCAGAACAGTCAATTTTTCACAGGTGAATCGAGAAATCATCACAACCCCTCCACTTGAATTCCGTGCTCCGCCAACCAAGTCTTTCGCCACCGCCAATCGGGCAAGTGCTGTTCGACCTTGATCCAGAATTTCGCCGAGTGATCTGGGTGATGGGCATGTGCCAGTTCATGGACAACAACGTATTGGGCTATCGTGGGGGGCAAGAGGATCGCCTTCCAGTGGAACGACACCCTTCCATCGGAGCCGAAAGATCCCCAACGAAAGCCTAGGTCCTGTGCCTTCACTTCGTTAGCGATGACCCCCATTCGGTTGGCATATTCCGACACTTGCTTTTCGAACCATTGCTGTGCCCGACGCGCATACCACGATACGAACACCTCACGCCCTCTGTGAACAGAGCTTTCTCGAAGGCAGAAGCGGCCATTCTTCAGCGACAGGTCAACAAGCTGTTTTTCTACAAGTCTTAGGCGATAGCTTTTGCCCAGGTAGAGGAAGCCTTCACCTTCAACAAACTCCTTGGTCGGTGCTCGTTTCTGAAGACGTGACTTCTCTTCGATCTTAGTGTGAACCCAAAGCAGCTTCTCTTCTACAAAATCGACCAAATGCTCAGTAGAGACGGTCGAGGGCGCAACGATCGACAATTCACCGGACCGTTCTACTGTGATCTGCATGGTTTTTCGCCGATCGCTTCGATGGACTTCGAATGAAAGGCCATCGATCTCAATCCGGTGATCGCTTAACTTTGCGGGTTTGCCGCCCGTTCTGATAGGCGAGAGGGGAAGCGATGGCATCAGGCGGCCCTCAGCTTGTCATCGTTGGCTTTCGCCTGTTGCATCAATTGATCCGCCAAAGCCTCTGCTTCGGCAACGCTGAGGCCCTGTAGCTGTTTGTCAAAGATGATCTCGAATATCTCGGAGCGAAGGTTCTCTTGGTCTGCCATTTTGAAACTGCTCCAGATTGACCTGTTCGCGAGGACTTCTTCGATGATGCGCTCAACAACCTCTTGGGTCATCTGATGCATTGCATGTAGCTGGTCCTCAGGTGTCTCGTCAGTGGCCGAACACGCTTCGAGAACAGTGCGGAGGAACGGGAGATAGACCTCGGGGATATCGGGTGTAGCCTCGTCAGAGGTCTGTGACTCGTTGCGAAGCTCATCAATAATGGCTTGAAGTTGTTCGATGATGTGATCCCATTGTTGCCCGAACCCGTCGAGAATCTGGTTCAGTCTTTCAGACATTTTCTTGAAGCGGACGGGATCGGTCTCGAGTTTCTTCCGGATGTGGGACCGGATCGCGTGCTCCATCTCGGAGGCTTTGGCCCTGCTGCCGGAGGTCTGGTTCACCTGATTTTCGAACTCCGCGTCGGTGAGTTGGACCGGAGGAATTTTCGGATCGATGCCCAAGGAAACAACGTGATCGTCTATCAGCTTGCGAACTTTGGCGCCGACGTCGGAGCCGATCACCATGACGTCCCGGTATCGGTTGCGGGCGCGCACATGGATATAGGCAAGCCGTTTGGCGTCTTTTACGAAGGGGAGACCTTCAGGGCGCGGAAGAACGATATCCAACGATTTCAGAAAGTCCTTGAGCTTGACGGTAAACTCTGCGCGGGCTTTTTCCGTCGACAACACATTGAGGCATCCTTCGTCATCCGACAGATCGTCGAGACCGGCGCGCCGGAAAATATCCACCACACGGATATGCCTGTCGCGAAGCACCGGGATCTGGTCATTCAGGCTGACCAAGGCACCGTCGATGTCTTCATCCGAATAAGCAGCCAAGGCGGCCTTCAGGTGATGGGCCACGCCAAAATAGTCGACGACGATGCCGCAGGTCTTACCGAAACCTGTCCGGTTCACGCGGGCGATGGCCTGCAACAGCTCAGCCTCACGGATAGAGCGATCTAGGTACATAACCCCCTCGATGGGGGCGTCGAATCCGGTCAACAGCATTGATTTGACGATCAGGAAGGCCAGAGGGTCAGTCTTGGTCGGATCCTTGTGGAACAGGGGCTTCTTGAATCTCTTGATCCGTGCTTCCTGGGCAGAACCTTCCGTCCATTGCTTCCAGGATGCGTCATCGTTGTTGCCGCTCGAGATGATCGCCGCAAACTCGATCTTCTCCAGGGTTTCTCGGTACCGCCAAGCTTGGACCAAGGCCTGCATCTTCGCTGGTTTGGTGCAGAGCGCTTCGTCATCCATGGCCTTGTCGTGATCCGAAAGGGCAGCCGCCTCGGCCATCAATTCGTTTCGCGCATCAAGAAAGGCCGCGTGATACCGGACCACTGCCGTGCGGCTATAGGCCACCACCTGCGCCTTGTAGCCATTTGGCAGCAGGTTGGTCACGTAGTGCCGCAGCATGTCGCGGGCCTTCTCGACGATCAGCGCCGGCGCCTCGAGGATGTTGCCCTTGGTCGCGTATTTCTTGCGGATTGCCTCAAGCTCTTCATCCGTTCGGCCGCGGAACATGTCCTCGAACAACCCGTCCAGTGTTGCGCCGTCCTTCACCGCCCCTTCGGCGGTCCGTCCTTCATAAAGCACCGGCACGGTTGCGCCATCCGCCTCGGCCTCCTTGATCGTATACTTGTCGATGAACTCGCCGAAGATCTGGGTGGTACGCTTCTTCTCCCCCATGATGATCGGCGTGCCGGTGAACCCGATCCGGGCGCAGTTGGGCAGCGCGGCCATCAGGTTCGCATGCAGATCGCCCGCCTGCGTCCGGTGTGCCTCATCGACCACGACGACAATAGACCTATCCTCGTTCAGAACCTCGAAGGCCGGTCCCTTGGTGACCTCGGCCACATCCTCATCCGTGCGGTATTTCTGGATCGTGGCAAAGACCAGCCCCGGCCCCTTGCGCCGGGCCAGCCTCTTCAGCGATCCGTTGCTGGTCGCCATCTCCACCACGTCCCCCGACAGGGTCGCCGTTTCGGACAGCTGCCGCTGCAGGTCTTTCCGGTCGGTGACCATGATCACCTTGAACTTTCGCAGGGCCAGATCCGTCCGCATCTTGCGGATCATAAACACCATGGTCAGGCTCTTGCCCGACCCTTGGGTGTGCCAGACGATGCCGCCGCGGCGGTCATACTCACCATCCTGAACCCGTGTCTTGCCGGTCCGCAACCGCTCCAGCGCGCGATTCACGGCGCGGTACTGTTGATATCGGCAGACGGTCTTGATGGTCTGGCCACCCACGTTCATGAAGAGCAGGTAGTGCCGCAGGATGTCCAGCAGATGCGCCGGGCGCAGCATCCCGGCGACAAGGCGTTCCTGTTCGGACAGCCCCTTCTTGCCGAGCGCCTTGGCGACGTCGTCCTCGGAGCCCGTCCCGTCGGGCCCGACGACCGTCTTCCATCGCCCGTAATGGTCCAGGCCCGCGCCGATGCAGCCCACGCGGGCCTGGTCGAAGCTGGTGGCGATGAGCAACTGGACCGAGGCGAAGAGAGCAGGTGTACCCTCGTTCTCCTCGACCTCCAGCGCGGGTTTGCGGGCGTTGTGATAGCGGCGGAGCTGCTTGACCGCCTCGGCCAGCGGTTCGGGGATGCCGGGGCTTTTCGCCTCAACCACCACCACGGGGATGCCGTTCACCAGAAGCACGACATCGGGGATGATGAAGCCCTTGCCCACGTCATGGCCGGGCGGGCAGTCGACGCGGAACTGGTTCGCGACGGTAAAGCTGTTGGCCGTCACATCATCCCAGTCGATGTAGCGGATGGTCTGGCCGCGCCCGCCGTCCCAGCCTGGCAGGCCCTCGACCGTCAAGCCCTTGAGCAGCAGTTCGGTGACCGCCTGGTTGGCCTCCATCAAGCCGCGCTGGCCGGGTCGGATCAGGGCGCTGACGGCCTCGGAGAGGCGCGCGTCATCGAGCCAGGGCTTGCCATCCGGGCCGGGGTTTATGGCGCGCAGGCGCTCGCGCAGCGCGGCCTCACTGATGACCTCCTTGAAACTGCTACGTCCCGTAAGGGTGGGGTCGTCCTTGGTCCCCGTCTGCGACTGCCAGCCCATGGCGACGCATTGGTCGATGAAGGGTTTTTCAACATCCGTATACTCGTGACCCATGGGCAGATCCTTCGGTTACAACAGAGGCGTGGCGGGTTTCCTACCGGTGAGCAGGTCGTCCATCAGGCCAGATTTCTGGAGGCGGAGCTTGCCGAGTTGTTGCTCTTCTTGCACCAGCTTATCGTCATTGCAGGCAATCGCCTTTTCTATCTCGGTTTGTTCACCTACCGGCGGCACCGCGATATCGAGGGCGAGCAAGACGGCGCTATTCGCGACGTCACGACCAGCCGAATTGACCAGTTGGGACATTTGCTTACGTAGCCTCACCGAATGGCGAAGCTGAACATGCAACAGTGACGGAAGCAGCTTTTTGCGTTCGACAGAAATACGCATCAAGTTGGAAGACATGATCCAACCGGTTTCGCTGTCCTCCACAACCAGGCTGCGACCCACGTCGGCAACTCGTGAGAAGACCAAGTCCCCAGGGTGAACCTCGTATTCAATCATGCTCATCGCCTTCTTTTCATCAATGAAAAGAAGCTCTTCTTCGATGAAACCATTTTCACCGAACGAGCCGATGGTAATCACTGGCCGCCCTGTTTCGCGCCAATGCTCACCTTTTAGCGAACTGCCGAACGGCCCGGTCCTGATGACAGGTCTATTAGGCTGGGCCAGTCCCGGCAGCTTCGAGGTTTCCCACTCCTTCGGCAGCCAGCCCAGCGGGGTTTGTTTGTAGAGGTGGGGGGCCTCGGGCTGTGGGGGGCGGAGGTCTCCGTTCGCATCGATGCCGCGGGTCAGTAGGTCATGCAGCAGCCCCTGCTTTATCGCCTTCAACTTGGCCACCACCGCCTCGGTCCCCCGTATCGCCACATCCAACGTGTCGAGGACCTCGGCGATCTTGGATTGCTCATTGTAAGGCGGTGTGGGAACCTCGGACACTCTCAGCGCGGAAGCCGAGAGTTCAACCTGATTGGTTGAGCCTGCGTAGCAGAACCTTTCTAGGTGCTCCTGACCCCAGGGCGATTGAAGAACTGCCGACAGCCAGACGGACGAGCATTTGCTTTCCTTCGGCCGAAGAGCCGTGACGTGACCATCAACTATAAAACTTCCACTTTCGCGGAAGACAACTGACCGGCCGATAGTTCCGGTTCCAGTGGAGTTGAGAAGCACATCGCCATCAACGGCGTGAAGTGTGCCGCCCATTGCACGTTCAGAGTGAGGTCGCGCAAAACTCGGATCGAAACCTGTTTTCGCAACGCATCTTTGCCCGATCGCCTTCACGTCGGATTGCTCAACATAACGCGGAGCGGTCCCACGTCCGACATGGACGCAAAGCTGCTCCAAGGCCCGATATTCCCAGTCTTGATAGTTGGGAATGACCAGTACTCGGGGATTGACTTCAGACATACCCCAACCCCTTCAGGAACTCGGCGAGCTTGTCGGTCGCCTCGGCCCGTGCCCCTTCGATCTCGGTCAGGGTGACGCGATACTTGTCCCACCAATTTTCAAACGCCGCCACGATCTGCCCGCGCTGCGCGGCGATGTAGCGGGTCAGGATCCGCGCCATGTCGTCATGCAGGATCTTCAGCAGAAGCTCGGCCGCCGCGTCATCCGTCAGGTCATCGACGCCCTTGTTCAACTCGGCGGTGAACTGGTCCTTCTTGGCCTTCAGGGTCTTCTTGACCTCACTCAGTTCCTTCTTCCAGGCCTTGACCTGCTTCTCATCCACCACCTCGGCGTCATCCTCTTCCTCCTCGCCCTCTTCGGGCTTGGCGGTCGCGGCCTTGATCTGCGCGTCCAGCTCGGCCTTCCGGGCCTCCAGCTCGGCGATCTGGGTCACAAAGGGGCCCATCAGGAAGGAGACCAGCTTGTGGTCTAGCGGGTTCTCCTTGTTGCGCTTGTCCTCCAGCGCGGTGACGATGGAGGTGCGCCAGGCGTCGGCCACGCCCCTGGTGCCGCGCGCCATGAGGGTGAGGAAGTCGAACCGCGATTGCATCCAGAACTGCGCAATGATCCCGCGCACGGTGAACGGGTCCAGCATGGACAGGCTTTCGAGCGTGGTCGAAAAGCTGGACAGGAGTTCATCGCGCAGCTTGATCAGCGAGGTCGTGCTGTCATCGCCCGCCAGCGCGGTGATGTCATCGGTATGGGCATCCCACCAAGCATTGAACTTGTCCCAGATCTCGGCCTCGCGCGTCATGAGGCCTGCATTGCTCTCGATGGTCGGCTTGATGTCCGCCTTGGTGGTCACATGCCCGGCGAAGTCCAGATATCGCTCATCGCGCGGGGTGAGAAGGTCCATCGGATCGAACCCGTGGGATTGGAACAGCTCGGCCTTGGCCGCGACCTCGGCCTTCGGAATTCCGCCGACGAGGTGAGCACGCACGTCATGCGGCTCGGGCGGTGGCGCGTTGTCGGCGTATCGGCGGATGTTGAGGTTCCAGTTGTTCTCTTTCAGCGTGTCGATATCGACGATGGCGGAGAAGCCGGGGATCTCGCGGTATTCCTCGAAGGTGGTCACGATCTTCTCGATATGCTCGGGCAGCAGGTGGTTTTGCGCCCGACCCTCGAAGTACTCGCGGTCGGCATTGATGAAGAGCACCTTGCCCTGACGCTCCTTCGGCTTCCCCGAGACGAGGTTTGCACCGTCATGTTTCCGCTGGCGCAGGACGATGACGCAGGCGGGGATGCCGGTGCCGTAGAAGAGCTGCGGGCCGAGACCGATGACCGCCTCGATCTGGTCGCTTTCGATGATCTTCTGGCGGATCTTGGCCTCGTCGCCGCCCCGAAAAAGGACGCCGTGGGGCATGACGGTCGCGATCATGCCGCCGTCACGGGTCACGTGCAACATGTGCTGCAGAAACATGAGGTCGGCCTTCTTCGAGCCACGCGGGACCTCGTGGAAGAAGCGCTCAGGAAATTTTGGTTCCCAAACGTAGTTGCCTTGCTTGTCCTTGTCCTTCGAGCCCCAGTTGATCGAGAACGGCGGGTTGGTCAGGATCCGGTCGAAGCGGCGCAGTTCACCGTTTTCTACATGCTGAGGCTCGCCGAGCGTGTCTTCGTTGCGCAGGTCGGCGCTGTCGATTCCATGGAGCAGCATGTTCATCTTGGCGATCGACCAGACGGTTCCAGCGGCTTCCTGCCCGAAGAGATTGGCCTTGCGTCCATCATCGCCATGTTCGTCGATGTAATCCTTGGCGGCGATCAGCATGCCGCCCGAGCCACAGCACGGATCGTAAATGTCGTGCTCCAGTGTCGGCTTCAACAGCCGAACCATCATTCGAACCACAGACCGCGGGGTATAGAATTCGCCGCCCTTCTTTCCAGCGGAATCAGCGAACTCGCCAATCAGGTATTCATAGGCCGCACCGAGAAGATCGGGGAATTCAAAGTCTTCATTCCGAAGCTGGATTTCACCAAAATGGTTGATCAGCTGACGCAGTTTCTGATCGCTGATCTTGCTTTGGCCGACCTTCCGGGTGAAATCGATGTGGTCGAGTACCCCCTCTAGGGTGATATTTTCGGATTCAACTCCTCCCAGCGCCTTGTTGAGCATATCCCCAACGTTTTCATGGGCTTCGTCGACAAGAAACTGAAAGCGAGACTGTGGAGGAACCCAGAAGGTGCCGCTTCGGCCATACCAGACCTTGTTCTCCGCCTCTTCGGCGGCTTGCGCTGGGGAGACACCATTCGCGATGCGCTTTTTTATAACTTCGAGACGGGCCTGTTCGAAAATATCCGAACACCGTTTCAGGAACAGCATCCCAAAAATGTATTCCTTGAACTCCGACGCATCCATTTTGCCACGAAGGATATCGGCTGCGCTGAAAAGATGGCGCTCGAGTTGCGCAAGGGTCAATGGCATTTGCGGTATCTTGTCCTGTTTCCCTGCAACTTGAGGTATTTTAGCGTCGAGAGCAACAGAGGTCGGACGGCCGTGCGCCTGCGGCCGCGAGGTGGCGTAAGCTTGTTCGTAGGTCAACGCTCTTGCGATTGAGGCCGAGCGTGTCTGACGTCAGCGCTTACCTTCACTGAACCTCGTGTGGTTCTATTCGCCGGGCGACATGGGCTATGACCGGTTCAGGGATGGAGACCTTCGAGGGATGCGAATGAGGATGGATACCATGGCGGCGGCGCGGGAATGCCAATGGAGCGTGGACGGCCTGCAGCTCACGGGCCTGGCGTGGGGGCCCGAAGACGGGCTGCCGGTGCTGGCACTGCATGGCTGGATGGATCATGCCGCCAGCTTCCAGGAACTGGGCCCCAGACTGACCGGCTGCCAGGTTGTCGCGCTCGACCTGAGTGGTCAGGGGCTGAGCGCCCACCGGGCGGCCCATGCGACCTATAATATCTGGGATGATCTGCCACAAATCGCTGGGCTGCTGGATCAGCTTGGGTGGGAAGACTGCGTGCTTGTCGGCCATTCCCGGGGCGCCAACGTCGCGGCGCTGTTCGCCGCCGCCCAGCCCGAGAGGGTTCGTGCGCTCGTGTCGCTGGACTCACTGGTGCCCAATCCGACCGACGATGACGTTGTCTCGACCCTGCGCGCCTTCATCGAACAGACACGAATGCAGCAGACCCGTCCGCCCAGAACATTCGCAAGCAAAGAGGGTTATATCCGTCGCCGCTGCGATCAAGGCAATTCCCGGGAAACGTCGGAGGCGCTTGCGAAGCGCGCGCTGGAGAAGGGGAAGGACGGATTTCGGATGCGCGGTGACCCACGCCTGTTCGCGAGTTCCGCAGTCAAGCTGACGCGGGCGGATGTGGAGGCCGTGTTGCGGTCGATTCGGTGTCCCGTTCTGAACATCTGGGCCAAGGACGGGATCCTGAGGTCCCGGCCCGAAACCGCAGACCTGGCCCGACTCGGCGCGGAGTTGATCCCGAGGTACGAAACCATCGAGCTTGCCGGCGACCATCACTTCCACCTCGACGCGCCCGTCGCGCAGCAGATGGCCCGCGCTATTTTGGACTTTCTCGATCAACATTCCGGGCTGTAATCATGTCATTTCCAGGCGGAGTTGGCTTCAGCCCCCGACACATTTCCGCGGTGCGTCAAGTGCAGTATCCACTCCTCTTGGCTGCCTGCTACGGGGGGGATCCGATTGTTCTAGGCACCACCTTCGGCGCTTTCAGCGTACATTCATCACATCCCGTCAGGTCCCCCCCCCGGCAGCGGCATATGCCGTGAAAACGCAGAATGCAGATCCCGTAGGTCACCTGTTTCAGAAAATTCGGCAGCGAGTTATTACACAGCTACGCCGTGACTGCTTTTGAGTTGGCGAGGGCCGCAGTAGGCCGTATCCCTCCATGTTATGAGCACTAAATTACCGTCATTATCGTCCATCGAAAAAGAGCATCTTCACTGGATGCAACTGTACTTGCGGCTGCCAGATGCTGGCGTTGGCCCAATGTTTAGCTCGGATGAGGCTTGCCGAGAGCGACTCGTTGACGTGCAGTGGCCCGACGGGGTTTGGTGCCTGAAATGTCGTAGTAAAACTGTCGGTTACATGATGTCGCGGCGAACGTTTTACTGCGAAATCTGCAAGCATCAGTTCACAGCGACATCCGACACCGTATTGCGTCATAGCCGCGTTTCGATCCGAAAATGGTTCCTAGCAGCAGAGCTGCTGATCCAACACAACGCCAAAAATCCAGAATTAAATTATCCGACTGGTCATGATCTGAAGGATGTCCTTGGGATTTCGTACGCTGCCGCGCACGCGTTGAAGAAAAAGGTGCTGGATGATCTGTCATTCCCGGAGGTTGGTCTTGTCGGCGATTGCGTTCTGACCAAACAGCCAGAGCCCTTACCGATGTATATCCCAAAAGTTGGAAGGAGACACTTCCAGTGGGTACGGGATCGTTTCGAGAAATCTCTGGGTTGGGAACCGTATGACGATGAAACTCTGGTTTTGATGGGCGATGAACTGTTCAAGATGCGTTAGACGATACGACGCAAACTGGAGCCTAGATTTTTATCGGCCAGGTCTAGATGTGGTGACCTTGCAAAGCCCAGTTGATCGAGGTGGCTGAATGACCATCCAAAGGCGACTCTACAAGCATAGCGTCACTGGTGACCTATGATACTCGCGTGGCCGAAATGTAAGGGAGTGGTTTGCATCCCGCAACCAGTTCGACATAATGTTCACGAGCGCCTCGACGCTTAAGTATCTGAAACCGCTTGGACCGGCGCAGATACGCAAAATTTGTGACACTCCTCCAGCCAACGTGAAGCTGTGGGGATCTGACCAGATAGGCAGTTGAGTTATCGAGACAGCGTGTCCACAGGTTCCTTCCTCGCCCGGGTTTCACGGATGTGAAGCCTCTGCTAACTTCTTCCTCACTGGTCCACGAGACGAAAGAGGGCAGAGCAACAGGAAAGGAACGGTGCTCTGCGAAAAAATGGCGATCAGCTCAAATTTTCGCAACATACGGAAATAAAAGGAAAATATTGACATATTGGCGTGATCGTGAGATTTCGCCGGCCCTGAAATAATGCGCCGAACTTCTCGGCTTCAAACTTGGAAAGAGCCCCACACACCCAACCATCCGCCCAAAAGAAAAACGCGCACCCGACGGGCGCGCGCTCATAGGTGGGGCAGGTCTGCCCGTAGTCATGTGCCACGATAGAGGCCGCAAAGCGCCCCGGCAACATCAGACCTTGCCCCGACCCAAAAGAGATCCCCCGCCTGGAAGCATCCGGCGCGGACCAACGGAGTAGTGCCTAGGTCGCAGCGAAAAAGAACACCTACTGAACGCCATCAACCTGAAACACTCGATCTGACCTCGGCTCCATTGATGCCGGGAACGGAGAAGGCATGCCAATGCGCCAGAAAAGAGGGCCGTTCCGCAGGCGAATCAAGAGCTCATCGCGACGGGGGATCCCCCGCCCGCAAAATGAAACAATCAAGGGGCGTAGCCCCGAAAACTGGACGCAACATCACATGAAGGAAACGAGAAAACACCATCGGAAGACACCGGCGAAGAGCCGTGCGGTGCGCACGATTCCGAAAGCCTCGAAGGGGCATTTTGTTGGGGAGCTGGTTTACAACAACAGCAATGGTCAGCCCCAGCGGCTCGGGTTCGCGAGCTTGACCGAATTTCGTGCTGGGATTTGCCTGATCTATCGCGACGACTTTGCTGATATCGAAGAACAGCTCGCGGCATTGCCCTTCAATCACCCCAACGGTTCGCCCAGTGTCCACTACTTTGACTTTCGGTTCACCACGAAAGGTGGGCAGAGGATCTGTATTTCCGTCAAGCCGGAACGCATCGCCAAGACTTACTTGTACAGTGCAACGATCGGTGCGGTGAAGACGGCTGCCGTGGGCAACATCTGCGACGCGGTGGCGACAGTCACTGAGCGAAACATCAATCCTATCCAGCTGCACAATGCGCAGCTGTTTCATGCTGCTCGGAATCCTGAACCGGCCTTGGATGTCGAGATCATTGAAGCTCTGAAAATGCTTGATGGCCCCGTCTCGATTGATCATTTTTTGGCAGATATCGGCATTTTTGGACGTGGGTTCTTCAGTGTTTCGCGGGCGATCCGCTTCGGACATGCGCGGCTGTTCATGCCCGAAAAGATCAGGGGAAAGACACTGATCGAAAGCGCGGTGGCCGCATAATGGCGGCTCCGTTCAAGAAGCAGGTCAAAGTCCTTCTCGAGAAGGACTGCGTCTTTTCGATCGGAATCCGGCTGGGGCGTGTTTTGGAGTTGCGCCCCGAAGGATATCTGGTGTTCTGGGACGCGTGGACCGCCGCCGATACGGGGGAGTGCCATGAGAGCTCCGCAGGGGTAATTTCCTATGACGCCATTGTCACGGAAAACGATTACGGTACGCTGAAGATCGTCAGGCGGCCGATGGCCAAGCCCGTGGACCCTCAGCAGGTTCGTCGCAGCGAACGTCTTCCGATCGAGATCGTGCGCCAACGGTTCCGGAAGCAGTATGTTCTGGCAATCCAGAATTTGTTGGACAAGCGGGAACTCAAGCTCACAAGGGACGACTTCTGTAAGAACATCGTCGCGATCGTCGCCGCTGGGATGCAGCGCTACCGCGAGTATCTTGCGGCGCAAGCTATTCGCTACGAAAAGCGCGGTGGGGCTAAGGTCCGGAAATCGAAGACGGAAATCGAGCGGATTGTCGATTTCCATCAAGGATTCAAATCCGGCCATACCATGTGGAAATGGTATGGGCAGTGGCTGGCCAAAGGTGACGATGGCCTGTTCGACAACTACCGACACTGCGGGAAATACAAGCGTTACGACGACGCCACCGATGCATTCATCGTACGCGTTCTGAGCAAACTTTGGGATATGGAACGCGTTAGCGTCAAGTCTCTCGTTGAAAGCGTGCAGGCGGCACGGGAGGCCGAGAACGAGCGTCGCGAACGTCTACCTGTGCCGGCTGAAAAGCTGAAAATGATCGGATACGACTATATCCTTCGGTTGATTAAAGAGAACGCCCCCCTCGATCACAAAATCCGGAAGGATGGGTGGGACAAGGCCTATAAGGACATGCACACCCTCGGCGTGGGCATCGAGACTTCGCGCGCTTTGGAACGTGTCGAGATCGACGAATACACGGTCGACCTGTTCGTGCTGATGGAGAGCACAGGACTTTTCGATCACCTGCCGGCGTCCATCAAACAGATCCTGGAACTGGATGGAAAAGCCCGCCGTGTAACGCTTTCGGCGGCCATCGACGTCCATACGCGATGCTTGTTGGCCCTTCAGATCGTGCCAAAGGCCCTCGAAAGTCCTCTCCGGTATACGCTGGAGATGATCTATACCGACAAGTCCCCGATCGCGGATGCGGCAGGTGCAAAGTTCGGCTGGCCGATGGTGGGGGCTCCCGAGGCCATCGTGTTCGACCGGGGCTCCGCGTATGTTACAGATGACGCTTACGACATCCTTGCACATCTGGGGATCACCAACCTTGGGGCGCCGGCCGGGAAACCCTGGCTGAAACCGTTCATCGAACGGGTCTTCCGGACCATCCATAGCGACTTGCTCCTGCGGTTCTCGGGCCGCGCGTTCAGCAATGTGGTTGAGCGGGGAGAGAATGACTCCGCGAAACGGGCCTCACTGACCCTCGAGGCATTCCTCGGATGGCTCGTTCGTTGGACCGTTGACGCATATCACACCCATCGCCACTCTGCTCTGGGCATGTCACCAGCTCAGGCATGGGCCAAAGCGACGAAGGAATGTCATCCGCGCTCTTTGACCAGCGATGAGATGCGCGAAGTCTTTGGTGTGCGGACGCGTCGAAAACTCGGCCGTAGCGGTTTGCGCGTGGCCCATATCGACTATCAAGTCGACGAGGTGATGGAGACATTCATTAACTCGACCGCGAAGGATTTCGAGATACTGCGCTGGGATGGAGACATCGGGACCATCAGCGTGCGGTGTGACGATGGTCCATGGAAGACGGTATCTGCAAGTGACGAGATGTGGATCGGCAAGACCGATACCGATCTTCGGGCGTGGCTCCAGGAGCGCGCTCAGGAAGACGAGGGCGAGCGCATTGCGCGCCGCGACTTCATCAATGCGCTCAACGATGAATCCTATCGTCTTAAACGTCTTATGGGGCTGATCTCGCTCCCCAAGACGCCCGCCGATCTCACGAGGGACGTCGAGCGTTTTATGCGTCACGCAGACACTGCTGAACGCCGTCATGCTGCCGGCGAGTACCGGAAACTCTTGGCGGATCTGGATGGTGATCAGGACTTCTACGGCGATCAGGATCCATCTGAAATTGGCGTTGCGCACGATGGATTCGGAGAGAACGTGGACGATTTTGACGAAGTTTCAATGGAGTGAACATGAACGAAACGACGACCATTTCCCCTGCTACCATCACCGAGAAACTCGCTTGGCTGGAACTCCGGTATTGGAAGTTCGGCCAGGACGACACCCTGGCCGACCATTTGTACGACCTCTATGAGTTCGACAACGAAGGGTTTATGACCCCACAGCCGCGGCGCGATCCGCTCACCGGCGAAACCAAGGGCCTCATGGTCCTTGGCGGGTCCGGCAATGGTAAGACCGCGCTGCTTAAGCGCACCCTGCGGGCGGATCCGGTCCTGAGAGAATTCAAGATCGACGAGGGAGGGAACACGCTGTTCATCACAGTGCCGCCGGAAGCCACGATCAAAAAACTGGCCGAGATCATTCTCCAGATGACGGGCTACGCCAAGGTCGACTCTAAACTTCGTGCAGCCGACGCATGGGAAATTGCAAGGCACCGTTTCGGTCTGGTCGGGATCACGACGGTCGTAATTGATGAATGCCACCATATCCTTCGGCCCGGCCCGGGCCGAGATGTTCTGGCGGCAATCCAGTCTCTGAAACACATCATGCAGTCCGAGCATGGCGTGGCTCTGGTCATTGCAGGCGTGCCTACCCTCAGGGATGCAATCCTGTCGGAGCCTTCTGGTGAAACCTATCGCCGGTTCAGCGAGCTCCGTCTTTCCCGGATCCGCCCCGGCAGCATCGCGGCGCGTCGGTTCGGCCAGAATTTCATGAAATCGGCGCAGATGCTCGGGGTGCAGGTCCGTGCGGAGGATGCTTTGGCGGACCGCATCCTCTTTGCGGAACACGGGCAGGTCGGAAAGAGCGTTGCGCTCGCCAAGGAAATCTTGCGGAACGCGGTGACCCGGCAGCGCGAAGCACTCTCCCTCGAGTATGCGGAGCGTGTGTTTCGGAAATCCAAGCCTGATCTCGAGATGACTCCGTTTCATGCTGCGGCCTGGGATGCAGTCAAGTCAGAGCTGGAAGCCATCGGGTGGGGTCAGTAATGACCTTGTGGCCCCACCTTCCCGTTGATCCCGAGGAAACGCTGCTGTCCTACGCCGACCGGCTTTCGATGATGCATACGGGCCGCGGCATGGAGCGTCTCGTCAGGGATATTGGCATTAACACCGAGCACTTCATCTCTGGGCGGGAAGACGCCGTCGCGGTTTTTGCCGAGGCGACGGGTCTCTCGGTCGAGGATCTGCAGATGGCCTCTATCCGGGTCTTCCAGCGCGGTGCATCCTTCCGTGGCGAAGACATTTCGAAGACCTTCCTCACCCCGCGTGTGAATCGGCATGCGAAATTGACCCACTTGGGTGGGTTATGAGCGAGTAAAATTGACCCACCTGCCACGTTAGAATCCGCGCTGGATAGCGCGGAGGAATGAGCAGGTGATATTGATGGA
>NZ_SMFP01000018.1 GCF_004348975.1 Antarcticimicrobium sediminis
TGGCCCGACGCGGCTGCGCTGTGTGATGGCTACACCGCATCGGGCCAGCTACCCCTGCGCAAAATAAAGGGGTCATTTTTGGGCGCCGATAGGGGGTCAGGATTGCATGCCGATTGACAGGCCATCCCAAAAGCCGCATCGACGACCTGCTCCCCTGGAACTTCAAGCTGTCAACCTGAAAACCCGGTGCCCTTCAGCCGCCGTTTATAGCCTTTCTGGCACAGGCCGCCATGAATGAGATCCGCGAAGAGCACAACTCTATCTGAAAACATAAGGCCCCACCTTGCGGTGGGGCCTGAAATTCAAACAATCCGAAGTGTGGCTCATGGCCTCACTCAACTTCATGACCCGCCAATGCCTGCCCCCCCCCAATCACAAGTGCGACCAAGGCAGAACATGCCAGGCCAGAACAAATGTCCGCTACGTCAACGCCAATGAAGAGGTGATTGCCGTCACAGATGCCAAACGATCTACAGGTCGGCGTGCTCCGGATCGTGGAAAGGAAAGCACTCAATAGTGTGCTCATGCGAGTCTTCCACTACGACATCTTCCTCAAAAAAAAACTCAACTACAATTGCGACCATAGCGATCATTACCCAGAGCACGATGCTCCCTGTTGCAAGCCTATTTTGAAACATTTAACTTTATAACCCCTCCCTACATGCAACAAAGAGTATCAAGCTGGAAGCTCTAAAAAAGGGTAAAAGTGATCTGTTCGCGTTTTTGTGGAAAAGAAATTGCTGAAAGTTGATGATGGCTCGTGAGGGCGGCATATCATGGCGGCGCTTAAAACGCCTTCAATTCTCCACAGAGAAAGGGATATTCTGCGTGACCAAGACTACCATCATGACCTTTCCCGATCTATCTGGATTTTTTCCGACCCGCAGACCAAAATCCGTCGCTCAAGCGCGCGTAACCTGATCCAGCAGGCCGTGTGGAAGCCGTCTTGACTGTGCTCCTCAGGTGACAGGATGGCGACCATCGCCGCCGCTTCGTCATCTGCCGGTTGAGACATTGCCGCCCTCAAGGGCGGCGATCCTATCCGCGTGGCGCATTGTTGGACCCATGCCCGCAGGAAGCTGAAGGAAGTGTTCGACCGAGACGGCTCGGAGATCGCCGCTGAAGGCCTGCGCCGCATCGCTGAGTTCTACCGTATCGAAGCCGAGATCCGCAGCATAGGCCCCGGACAGCAGCTGTCGGCACGGCAGCCCCGCACTGCGCCGCTGATCATTGGGTTCGGAGAATGGCGGCAAAACCAGCGGCTGCGCATCTCGGCCAAGTCACGCCTCGGCGAGAAGCTGACCTACATCCATCGCCAATGGGACGGGCTGCAGACCTTCCTGCATGACGGCCGCGTCGAGATCGTCTCCAATGCCGTTGAGAATCTGATCCGCCCTATCGCCCTGACGAGAAAGAACGCGCTCTTCGCCGGTCATGACGAAGGCGGCCGCGCCTGGGGCCGCATCGCTTCACTCATCGCCACCGCGAAGGTCAACGACGTCGAGCCCTTCGCTTACCTCAAAGCCACCCTTGAAGCCATCGCTGCCGGCCATCCCGCCAGCCGGATCGACGATCCTGCTCCCCTGGAACTTCGAGCCGTCAAGCTGAAGGCCCGGTGCCCTCCAGCCCCCGCTTACCGATTTTCAGCGATATCATTCATATTTCCCCAAGGTTGAATAAGGAGGTCATGCATGACCCAGAAGATGAATGAACGTATTATCCGCATCATGCGCTCGGAGACGCTGCTCCGTGACGTCTGTGAGGAAGCCCTTGAGGAATATGCTGCGGGCTGCGGTAGCAGTGAAGCTGCCGCAACCAGTCTGAACAAGCAGTATTTGTTTATCGACAAGATCGTGGAAGCTGACAGCGATGGCGATATGGAAGTGGATTGGGGTATCCTGATCGCTTCAGACGATAACCCTGACTACACTATGCGCATTACTATCGCTGACGAACCTGGACTTTTTGATCTCCTTTCGAAATGCCTTCAGGCACCTGAGGATCTCAGCGGGCTGGTTGAATATGTTGCGGGCCTCTGGGACGATGAAGAACATTTTAAGATTTTCTGTGAAAGTCGTGTTGAAGAACAGCTTGACGATTGCGTCTGAGGGAAAGCGTAAACCCAAATTGATCGTTAATAGGCACTTCTTGAGCGCGCGATAAAAGAGCCGTCAAAGGCTAGCAGCAGGTCGCTGCGTAGATGCCAGGACAAGGTATCTTCTGAAACCGGCTGCAGGCCTGAGGCCTGCGGGGGCTTTTATTTTGTAATCTTTGTTACTTAGCGGAGTTAATGATGGATGTTCGAGCGATAATGCGCTTAGGTTCACGTCGAAGCCGCTTCTTTGTGAGTTATGCGCGAAAGTTGGAGATGTCTTGACGGGAATTATGCTCAGGAAGGGCTGCCCAGACGACGGGAAGCCCTTCCTGAGGCTGTCCAGTTCCGTCCTGCGGCTGGCGCATCGTGGTAGAGGACCACTGTGCATGCGGCTTCTCGACCCTGGGATGCCGGCGTTGTAGTAGACGTCGACCGAGCTGACCGCGTGCGACCCGATACCCAGTTCGTCATCGGCAGTCCCGTTTTCCAGGTCCTCCAGCGGGGTCATGTATATTGAAGCCGACAGCTTGCCGGCATGGTCATAGGCCAGGAACGGGCCGGCCGGCATGGTGTCCGGGCTTACGAACAGGGTGCCGAGACCCGGAATGAACTCGTCGCTCATCTGCACATAGGGATCGCTTGGAGGAGCCGCCTTCATGGCGTCCTCGTCAGCCGAGGGGTGAGATGTGCGCCAGAAGCGCGGGTGAGCAATCGAGCCGTCATGCTTTCGGGCCGCAAGCTGACTGATCTGGCCTCCGCGCTCGTGGAGGCCCGCGAACTCCAAGTCGCGGAGCTCCGGCGTCTGCTCGCCGACCTCCCGCAACCAACGATGAACCATGCTTGAGAGAGTTAGGTACCGGCAGAAAATGCTTGCTCACCACGCATGATCCGATACCTTAGCCATGTGCTACAACCGTAGCAGGGACGATGGCCCACACAGCGTATTGCCGCGTGTTGTAAATGCCTCACGTAACGGGCAAATTGGCTCCACCCCACCCCCTTTAAGGCAATACCCGTCGCGCTTCAGGCAGCGCACAGACTCCCTCAATGCGAGCTATCATTGCGTTGACTGATGCGTGCAGCAGCATAGGGCAAAACGGCAACGATCAGGAAAACCCGAAGGACATGGTGTGCCGCAACCATGGCGGGATCAATCATCAGCGCAAGGGCAACGACCCCCAGTTCGGGCGCACCGCCGGGCAGATATGCCAGAAACAGCGGCGCGATTTCGCCTCCGTTTAAGAGAACGACAAGATAGGCTCCCAGCAGCGAACCCACTGCCAGAAAGATACCGACCAGAGCCGCGAGCCAGCCATCCTTGGCGATTTGGCGCAACGTGTAATTGGCAAAGCGCGCGCCAACGCTCGATCCGATCACAATCTGCGCCAGCATTGAAAACACTGGCGGCACATGGACTGTCAGCAGTCCGGTGGCATGCAACACCGCCGAGCTGAGCAGGGGCAACAGGAGCATTGCAGACGGCAGGCGCACGCGATTCGCGACAATGAAACTTGCGATGGCGACAATCGCAAGAATACCGTGCTTTATAGGATCAATCCGCTCGTGAGAGTGCAGCGCGATCTGGTTGGCATCGGCAAGGTGGATACCCGAAAGCCATTGGATTACGATTGGGGCCGACACCAACAGCACCACCAAACGGGCAGTGTGGCATAGAATGACACGGTTGACCTCTGTCTTATACTGCTCGGCCAGCATCGCGACGACAGAGAGACCGCCGGGCATGGCCGCGAAAAGAGCGGTCTCACGGTTCATGCCGCCCCAGCGGCGAAAAACCAGATAGGCGAAGATGCAAAACACCAGCGACAACAGCGACATCACAACAAGGCTTAGCCCCCAGCTGGCTGAGCGCGCGACAACGGCTTGCGTAAAGCCTGTGCCCAGCATCGTGCCGATCACAACCATCCCATAGCTGCGCCAGCGGGTCGGCAGTTGCGGGCGAAAATTCGAGACCTGTGTGACCAAGGCAGAGGTCGTCAGGCTTCCCAATACCCATGGCAACGGCAAGTTGAATAGGAAAAAGGCGAACCCGCCCGCAGCACCAATGCCCAATGTCACGGCGCCACGGAGGATGGCCGGATTGCGCACTCTCATTCGCCCGCTAAATCGGTCATGCGGAGGCGTAGCCTCTTCAGCAGTGGCGTGCCGGACAGCACCATCAGCATCATGGCAAACAGCACCAAGGCGATGCGCCACCCAACGGGTCGTTCATCGGATAATCGTTCGAGTTCGGCAAGGCGCGCATCAATTCCACTTTCATTATACGGCGTAACTATAGGCCGATGGCGTCGGACGCCATCGGCGAGGCCATCGTTCGGCTGGTTGGTGTTGTGATGCTCGCGACACATTCCGAACGGATCGTCACGCGCCACGACACCGGCCTTCAAAATCTCGCTCGTTTCGCCGTCCATTCTGATATCAAGCTCGGATCTCTGCGAAGCGAGACGCTCTTGCACTCGTCAGCGAGACACACCCTAGGCGCGCAGGCCTGTCACGCCTTGTATTTGGCCTCCAAAGCATCATAATAGCTTTTGTTCACAACACTTTGGCGTTCTTCAAACCCGGCAATGGCGCCGGTATCCTCGAACTTCCGATCAGTCTTGAGGCCCGTCAAAGCCGAATACATGCCACGGATCGCCGCCTGCAGTGCCACATTGGCGTAGAGGATGAGCGAAAACCCCATTTCCTCCAGATCTTCGAACTCCAGAACCGGTGTGCGTCCTCCAACCACGATGTTCAACAACTGCGGTGTGTTCGTCAGTCGTGCGGGAATGGCGCGTATTTCTTCACGGTTCACGGGGGCTTCGACGAATGTAATATCGGCTCCATCCTCGATGAAGGCTTCTGCCCGGTCCAGCGCGGCCTCAAGCCCTTGCGTTGCGCGGGCATCGGTTCGCGCCAAGATCATCAGGTTGGGATCGGTGCGCGCATCGACGGCCGCGCGGATTCTGTCCCGTGCCTCAGGCAGCGCCACTACATCTTTGCCTGCGAAATGACCGCAACGCTTTGGGCTCAGTTGGTCCTCGATTTGAATCGCAGAGGCACCGGCCAGCTCCAACGTACGGACCGTGTGATACATATTGACCGCATTTCCGAACCCGGTATCCGCATCCGCGATGATTGGGAGCATCGAGATATTGCGGATCGCGGCTGTTTGCCCGGCGATATCGCTCAGCCCCATGAAACCCAAATCGGGCTTTCCGTAATAGCTGTTGGTCAGGCCAGCCCCGGTCAGAAAAATTGCCTCGAAGCCACAATCCTCGATAACGCGCGCGGCGAGTGCGTTTGCGGCCCCAGGCAGCAGCAACGCGCGGTCTTCTCGCAGGCGGGCGCGAAACGAAGCGTTGATTTCGTGGTTCATCATCAGATTAGCTATCCTTCGTAGTCTTGTTTGAGGGGGGCACCGCATAGGCCATCCGGTTGTAAAAGGATTTCCAGCTGTTGCGGATGTGGCGTCGCATCAGGATGTTCGCCAGTTCCGGGTCGCCATCCACCACGGCCTGACAGATGCTGTGATGTTCGTTCAGGGCTTTCCCGAGGCGTCCGGTCGCGTTGCGACTGTGAATGCGGAGCAACATCAGCTGCGGGTAGAGCTGTTCGGACAAAAGGCGTAGCAAAAGCCCGTTTCCTGACAACCGTGCCAATTCCATGTGAAAGTCATTGTCGGAGCCTTGCCGGCCCGGGCCAAACCGATCTTCGCTGATTTCCGTCAGGGCGACCAGCGCGGCTTTCTCCGCCTTGTCGGCCCGTATGGCCGCAAGGCGAGCGGCTTCTGCCTCAAGCGTCTCGCGCAGTTCATACAGTTCCTGTGCTTCGCCTTGCGAGAACTCTCTGACCCGGGTGCCGGCATTTGGCACCGAAACGGCGATGCCGATTTCAACTAGCCGTGACAAAGCATCCCGCACAGGTCCGCGGCTGACAGAAAATCGTTCGGCCAAAGCTGCTTCGCCAAGGCGCTGCCCGGCCGTCAGGTCACCCGAGAGCATCTCTGACTTCAGCGAATCGGCGATATGAGAGGCCATATCTCTGGCCTGAAATATTGTTGACAATTTCGGGATTTCTCGCAACCTTCTGCTTCGTGAGATTACCCTATATAGGGCAAAATTTCCAAATAAAGTCAATAAAAATATGGGGTTTGCAATTTCGGCCTTGTTGGTTGCAATTGGTTCTGGATGCTCTTACGGTCAGTTTGTTAACAAAAGGACGCTTCCAAACACGCGCCATATGTCAGGGAGGACATCACAATGGCCTACAGAAATCGCTCGTTTGTACGAGCGCTCACGTTTGCGATCGCACTGGCGACAGGTGGATCTGCGGTGCAAGCGGAAGAGGCATGGCCTACGCGGCAGATCACCTTCGTAATCCCGTTCGGAACCGGGGGGTCTGTTGATCGATCGATGCGGCTTCTGGCCGAGCAGATGCAGCACGAACTGGAAGTTCCGATCCGGGTGGTGAACCAGAAGGGCGGTGGTGGCCATGTGGGTACGACCTATTTCCTGAGCCAGCCCACCGACGGATCGTTCTTCCTCGCCACGGCAATCCACCCCTATATTTCAAATGCCATTCTGGAGTTTCAACCCGATTACGATCTCGGGGATTTTGCCTTCATCAACGGACAGTGGACGGACGTCGACTTGTTCGCGATCAACAAGGATCTGCCTTTCGCGACGCTGCAAGAATTCATGCAAGCCGTGAAAGAGGAGCCGGGGCGCTACCGCGTATCCGTCGTGACCGGGTCCACTGGCGAGATCAATATCCAGCTTGCGCTCGAAGCCTTTGGTCTGCCTGCGGATGCCGTCAATATCGTCACTTACGAAGGCGGTGGCACCGCGCGAACAGCTGTGGCTGGGGGGCAGGTCGATATGACCGTGATCAGTGCCTCTGGAAGCTTGCCGGTTGCGGAATTTATCCGTCCTCTGGCTGTTGCGTCTGCTGAGCGGCTAGAGGATTGGGATGCCCCGACCTTGAACGAAACCCTTGCCGATCGTGGAGTGACCCTGACTCCGCTTGCGGGGTCGATGCGCGGCGTTGCGGCCAATGCGGTATTCGCAGCCGAACATCCCCAAGAGTTTGATCGTTTTGTCGCGGCCTATGAAACTGTCCTGCAAGACGAAGACTTCGTCGCCCAACTGCATGATCAGAATATTGGAGCAGATTGGCTCGGACCAGAACGCACGACTGAAATGGTGCTTTCCAATTTCGATATTCTCAGTCGGTTCGCCAAGCCCGACTAAAGGGTGAGATGACGAACAATATCAACGGGTTCCGGGGGGATTCCCCCCGGTTACTTTCACGCCACCCAGAGAATGCAGGTAGCTGATGTCCCTTCGACTCGCCCCGTCCCATGCAGTTTTTCTGGCCATCGTGCTCGCCTTCACGGTTGCCATGAACTACAGCGCGATCACCGCGAAATTCGCCCTGAACAACCTCGTCATTCTGGTTCCCGCCAGCGTTCTGGCGCTTATCCTGATCGGAACAATCCTTCTGTCCCGACCCATTCCGGAAGACGTTCCGGAAGAAAGCTTGCGTAAGACACTTGGCGACTTGCTTTTGCTCGGCCTTTTTTGCGGCTTCTGTAGCTTGATGTTCGTGATCGGCTTCGATGTCGCGACCTTCTTCTTCATCTGGATCGGCATCGTCGTTTGCGGTGAACGTTCGCTTTGGAAGCCTCCCGCCTTCGCGCTGGCTTTTGCCGTTGTCGTGACCACGACGTTCGGAGCGCTTTTCCCCTTTCCCATTGTGACGCTGGTGCTCCAATGATTGATTTTACCGCGCTCAGCGCCGCGCTGGAACTCATGTTCAGCAGTTTCGGTCCCTGGATCTTTGTTATCCCCGGCTTGCTTATTGGCCTGATATTCGGGGCCATTCCGGGGCTTCAGGTCTCCATGGCCATGGCACTTTTTCTGCCGCTGACTTTTACGATGGATTTCATCCAGTCCATCATGTTCCTGACCTCCATTTTCACCGGGGGCGTCTATGGCGGCGGGGTTACGGCAATCCTGATGAACATCCCCGGATCTTCTTCCTCTGTGGCGACGGCGTTCGATGGCTATCCAATGACTTGTAAAGGGGGTCAGAATCAGGCTTTGGGGCTTAGCCTTGGCGCTTCGGTGATCGGGGCCTTTATCGGCTATTCCGTACTGTTCGTGCTGATCCAGCCGCTGGCGGCGGTCGTACTCAAATTAGGGCCGCTCGAAATGGTGCTGGTCATTGCCTGGGGTCTTACCCTGATCGCAACCCTGAGCGAACGCTCCGTGGCCAAGGGCCTGTTGGCAGGCATGATCGGGCTCATTCTCAGTCAGGTAGGCATGTCCACTACCGGGGTTTTGCGGGCCACGTTTGGCAGTTCCTATCTTCTTGATGGTGTGCAGGTTGTCCCGGCGATGATCGGCATCTTCGCAGCGTCCGAGCTTCTGCGCATCCGGGAAAGGCAAACCCTCAGCACAGTGGAGGGCGCCCCGCCCGTCGCCTTTGGTCCGATTATCCGCGCTATGTTTTCGACGTTCAAGTATCCTTCAGTCCTATTGCGTGGCAGCGGGATTGGCGTGCTGATCGGCGCCGTACCTGGTGTCGGGTCTTCTGTCGCGAACTTGGTCGCGTATGGCGAGGTGCGGCGGACGTCCTCCACGCCCGAGAAATTCGGCACCGGTATCCCCGAAGGGGTGATCGCAGCCGAGTCCGCCAATTCCTCGTCCGAGGGCGGCTCCATGACCGCTTTACTCGCACTCGGCATTCCGGGCGGGGCGGCAACTGCCGTGCTGATGGCGGCCTTCTCCTATCACAACCTTGTTGGCGGGCCATCGTTCATCCGCGATCAGGGCGATCTGGTTTACGCCATCATCTTGGGAAATCTTGTACAGGTGCTCTTGCTTGGCCTCGTCGGCCTGCTCAGCCTTCGGGTGCTCGGCATGGTTGTGCAAGTCCCGCTGCGCTATCTGGTTCCCTCGGTTCTGGCGCTTTGTGTCTGGGGGGGATTTGGCGTGACCGGAACCATTGCCGGGCCGCTTACGGTTGCCGTTTTCGCCTGCCTCGGCTGGCTGATGCGACGCCATCATTACCCAGTCGCCGCGACGGTTATTGGACTGCTTCTAGGGCGCATGGCCGAAGGCGAGATGGTTCGAAGTCTGCAGATCTCAGGCGGACATATATTCGGCTATCTGCTGGAACGTCCGATTTCCATGCTGCTTCTCGCGCTGATGCTTTTTTCGATTGGAGCCGCTTTTCTGAAGGCGCGCCGCATCCACCGCCGCGCAAATATCTCCGCTACTTAAGGACACCGACATGCCCCTTGACCGGACCACCGACGCCGTTCTTTCCGTTAACGGCAAAAGCTACCGCTATACCTCCTTGAAGCACCTGCAAGACTCTGTTCCGGGTGCGCGGATAGACCGCTTGCCATTCGTGACACGCATCCTGCTGGAAAACCTGCTGCGTCATATGGGCGAGGATACCAGTTCCGCCGAACTGGTCGCCGCCGTCGCGCGGGGAGAAAATGTGGGCGATATCGAATTCTTCCCGGCCCGGGTGTTGATGCCGGATTCGTCGGGCGTGCCTCTGTTGGCTGACCTGACTGCCATGCGCGCTGCGGTCATCGAGCGTGGCGGAGACCCGAAGCAGGTCAATCCGAAAATTCCCGCCGAGCTGATTATAGACCACTCGGTCGTGACACAGTACGCCGGGACGGCCGATGCTGCGCGCCGCAATATCGAGCTCGAATACGAATTGAACGCGGAACGCTACACATTCCTGAAATGGGCTGAGGCGAATTTCAACAATTTCCGCCTGTTTTCGCCGGGCAAGGGGATCGTACATCAGATCAACCTAGAGTATCTTGCCCGGCCGGTGCGCAGTGACATGATCGGCGATACGCTCTGGGCTTTCCCGGACACGCTTGTCGGGATGGATAGCCATACCCCCACGATCAACGGTTTGGGTGTCATGGGATGGGGGGTTGGCGGAATCGAGGCCGGCGGCGCCCTGCTTGGCCTGCCAATATCCATGGCCTTTCCCGATGTGATTGGATGCCGTCTAACTGGACGATTGCAGCCCGGCGTCACCAGTACGGATCTGGTGCTGAGCGCAACCGAACGGCTGCGCGAATACGACTTGGTCGGCAAGATGGTTGAGTTCCATGGTGATGGCTTCGAGTCGTTGAGCGTTCCGGACCGGGCGACGCTCGGGAACATGGCACCGGAATACGGGGCGAACATGGGGTTCTCGCCGCTTGATTCCAAAGCCATGGATTTTCTGCGGCAGACCGGGCGCAGCGAGGTCGATGTCGCTTTGACCGAGGCCTATGCCCGCGCCCAGATGATGTGGGCCGTGAGCGGCGTTTCTCCGGACTACGCCAAAGTGATCACCATCGAACTTGACAAGATCCGCCCTTCGGCAGCGGGTCCACGCCGTCCACAGGACAGGCTCGACCTGCCGGATGTGCCGGGCAGCTTTGACGATTTCCTTGCCTCCCGGACAGAGGATAAGCCCGGCGCAGAAGCAACAGATAAAGACACCCTTGCAGACGGGGATATCGTGATCGCCGCGATCACGTCCTGCACCAACACGTCGAATCCCTCGCTGATGATCGCTGCCGGACTGGTTGCCCGCAATGCCGTGGCGGCGGGGCTGAGAGTTGATCCCAAGGTGAAAACGTCACTCTCTCCGGGGTCTCGCGTGGTTTCTGCATACCTGAAAAAATCCGGCTTGCAGGACGCGCTTGACCATCTCGGCTTTCAGGTCACCGGCTTTGGCTGTATGACCTGCGGCGGTGGATCGGGGCCGCTTGCGAGTGAGCTTGAAGAAGAAATCCGCGCCCGCAAGCTCAAGGTTACGGCCGTTCTTTCGGGCAACCGCAATTTCGAAGGTCGCACCCATCCTCTGGTGCGGGCTGCTTATCTTGCCTCTCCGCCGCTCATTGTCGCCTATGCGCTTGCGGGGACCGTGCGGATCGACCTTGCCAATGACCCGATCGGTGAGGCGGTTGACGGCACTCCGGTCTATTTGGCCGATCTCTGGCCAGATCCAGCAGAAATCGAGCGCGTGACACAGGAAATCGTCACCGCCGCAGAATTCCGCGAACAATACAGCCGGATGCAGGAGTCGGATGAGTTTTGGGATGCGCTGACCGTTCCGGAAGGCGAAGATTTCGACTGGAATCCAGAAAGTACCTATCTGTTGCGGCCACCCTTTCTGGATGACGCGACTGGTGATGTTCGCGACGTCAGCGTGTTCCGGCTGGAGCAGGCTCGGTCCCTTCTGATCCTGGGGGATGATATCACCACGGATCATATTTCTCCCGGCTCTGCCATTCCAGCGGATAGCGCGGCGGGGCAATACCTCCTTTCGCTCGGCGTACCGGAAAACCGGTTCAGTTCGTACATCGGACGGCGTGGGAACCACAACGTCATGATGCGCGGCACTTTCGCCAATATCCGCATCCGGAACCGGATGTTGCCGGGGACGGAAGGGGGCGTTACCCGTCATATTCCGTCCGGTGACACGTGCAAGATTCATGAGGCTGCGGCAAAATACCAAGCTGAAGGCGTCCCGCAGATCGTGATCGCGGGCAAAAATTACGGTAACGGCTCTTCCCGCGACTGGGCGGCCAAGGGGACCCGGATTCTCGGGGTGCAATGCGTTATTGCCGAGAGCTTCGAGCGGATCCACCGTTCAAACCTGGTCGGCATGGGGGTCCTGCCACTGCAACTGGCTGAAGGTCATCACGTCGAACACCTTGATCTGACCGGAGACGAAGCTTTTGACATCATGTTTGAAGACGGGCTCTTCCCCGGTGCTGTGGGCTATCTGCAGATTACCTCTCCCGATGGCGAGCCTGTGCGGCAGGTTCCATTGCTTTGCCGTCTTGAAACGGCCCGGGAAACCCAGATTTACGCGGCCGGGGGCATCCTGCCTTATGCATTGAATGGCATACTTCAGGCGACGGGCAGCTGATCTGACATGCGTGAACTCGACACCGCAAATTTAATGCGGCCGCCCGCGTAAAATGCGACATAGAGGTATGACCGATGCTCGCCTTTATCGCCGCCATCGTTTCATCGGAACGGGCAACACTTTATTGCGGTTCGCACTAAGCAAGCGGCGCAGAAAAACATAAACTTCGCTCAAGCAAAGCCCCCAGACGGACTCGCTATATGAGGGCGGCCCGACTGGGGGCTTTGCGCCACATAGGGTGGGTCAAATTTAGACGCTGAAAACGGGTCAGTTTGGAACACACATTGACTGCTCTGACGTAGGCTCAGGACTCATAGCCAATAGATGATGATTGCGGCGAGAGCTATGGCTGAGCAGAAGACCCTGGGGCACCGATCATATCTGGTTGCGACACGGCGCCAGTCCTTGAGCCTGCCGAACATGATCTCGATCCGGTTGCGGCGTTTTTAGCGGCGCTTGTCATATTTGACGGGGATCTTGCGTTGTTTTCGACCGGGGATGCAGGGGCGTATCCCTTTGTCTTCCAACGGTTGTATAGCGTCTTATGTGGACCATACTCTTTCGGCGCATCACGCCAGCGTAAGCCGTTGCGGTTTATGAAGATAATCCCACTCAGAACGCGCCGGTCGTCGACACGCGGCTTGCCGTGGGACTTCGGGAAGTATGGCTCCAAGCGCGCCATCTGCGCCTCGGTGAGCCAGAAGAGATCAGACATGTCACCGCTTCTTTTTCGGAGCCGTGAATCACGCAACTAACCTGAAATCAATGGGTCCTGAGCCTACGGCGCAATCAGAGAGCAGGCAATCGCCGCCCGCTTAACGTGACAACTCCTAGGTAATTGATCCCACGGTTTGAGGGTGCAATCCTTTCTATGGAATGGAAGGAAGCCATAACCGCCGACGAACCATTCGAGGACCGCCACCCGTGTTTCGTATTCAGGGAGCCGCTCCTCTTCGATGGCGTTATCATAGAATTCGCCGCGCTCATATTTGTCGATCCAAATCGGAATTCGCGCGCGGCAGATCTTGTGCTTCTGACTGCGCGAAGATCAGATGGCGCGATTCCGACCGTATTTCCCAAGGAGCCAAGGTCCGAATTTCAGTGGGCAGCTCGGCTTGGGCAAGAGCGTCAAACGCGGCACCGCCCTACTAAGGTGAACTGGCGTCAGGCCGCGACAAGACGCGGGCCCGCTTTCATCACCTGGCCGGGAAGATCATGGCCGAGGATCGCCTGCATCCGCTGCGCCAACGCGATCAAACTCGATAGGTCTACACCGGTCTTCAGGCCCATCTCCCCGGCCATATAAACCAGATCTTCCGTGCAAATATTTCCCGTGGCCCCCTTGGCAAAGGGGCAGCCCCCCAGCCCGCCAAGCGCGGATTCATAGCGCACGATGCCGGCATCAAGCCCAGCCATCACGTTGACGAGCCCGATCCCGCGCGTGTTGTGGAAATGCAGCGTTAACTCCACTTCAGGGAACCAATCCGCCAGCTTGTCACAGAGACGGCGCACGATCGGCGGCGTCGCCATGCCAGTCGTATCGCCCAGCGTGACGGCCCGCACCCCTTGCGCAGCAAACCCCTCGATCACCCGAGCCACTTCCTCGGGTGTGACATCGCCCTGCCATGGACAACCGAAGGCGGTCGACACCGCGGCGCGCAGGCCACGCCCGCTGCCCGCCACCGCCTGCGCCACCGGGGCAATAGTCTCCAGAGACTCGGCGATGCTGCGGTTGACATTGCGCCGGTTATGCTCCTCCGAGGCCGAGATGAACATCACCAGTTCATCCACCCCGGCCTCCAGCGCGCGTTCGGCGCCGCGTAAATTTGGCACCAATGCGGCCAGCGTTGCACCTCGTCCACGCAGCGCACCAATCACTTCGGCCGCATCGACCAACTGCGGCACCGCCTTGGGCGAGACGAAAGATGTCGCCTCGATTCGACGCAGCCCCGCCCCGATCAGGCCAAGCCCGATCTCGATCTTCTCATTAGTTGGAACGAAACGAGATTCCATTTGCAACCCGTCGCGCATCCCGACTTCGGTAGTAATAAGATCTTTCATTGGCTTCCCCTCCCAGTTCATATCTGTGGCCGCTGGATTTCAGAGGCCGGTGAAGCGCGGCGTGCGCTTCTCGTTGAAGGCCAGCACCCCTTCGCGCCGATCAGCGGTGGGTACGGTGCGGTTGTAGGCCTCGATCTCGATGGCGAGCCCGGTCTTCAGGTCGGTCTCGACCCCGAGAGTCATGGCCCGCTTGGCCTGACGCACCGCGATCGGCCCGTTAGCGGCGATCCGGCGCGCCAATTCCAGAACGCCCGGCATCAAGTCTGCCGATGGCCACACCCTGTTGACCATGCCCCATTCCGCAGCCTCTGCCGCGCTGAACGGTGTTGTGGCAAAGATTAGTTCCTTGGCGCGACGCGAACCAACCGCGCGTGGCAGGTTCTGGGTTCCGCCACCACCGGGGATAATGCCCAGCTTCGGTTCCGTCAGCGCAAAGCGCGCGCCCTCGGCCGCATGGATGAAATCGCAGGCCAGCGCCATTTCGGTGCCGCCGCCATAGGCCGCGCCATTCACCGCCGCGATCGCCGGCACCGGGCAATCCATCAACGTGTAGAACGCCTGTTCGAAAATCACGTGCTGGCGCTGCCAATCCGTGTCAGACATGCCGTTGCGCTCGCGCAGGTCGCCACCAGCGCAAAAGACCCTGTCGCCAGCCCCGGTCAACACCAGACAGCGTAGATCACCGGGGTCCATCAGTACGCTGCGGAACAGATCGAGCAACTCGCGCCCCATCTGGGTGTTCAGCGCATTGGCTGATGCCGGGCGGTTCAGGGTGACGACGGCAATGCCTCCATCCAGATCCTCACGAATCAGGGTTTCATACTGGGCCATGGGGCCTCCTCAGGTTTCACGTTCCAGCAAAATCGTCTGGGTAAAGCGGTCGCCCGGATGGAAGGAAAGCGTGATCTCAAACAATTCGCCCTTGTCCGACCAGTAGCGGCGTCGCTCCATCAGTGCAGGTGCGCCCGGTTCAGAGGAGAGTTCCGCCGCAAGATCCTCCGGCATCGACACCGCCGCAATTCGACGTTCGACCCGGGCGATGGTGAAACCGAATTGTTCGGATGTTTTCTGATAGATCGCACGAGACACTCCGCCAATACCGTCGCGCACGCCGATGTAAGGCTCAGAAATATAGATATCGGTCCAAGCCACCGGAAGTTCATCATTTTGGGTATGACGGAGCCCAGCCATGCGCAGCCAGCGACTCCCCTGCTCTGCGCCCAGCGTCTCGGCCAATTTAGGACGCAGCGTTACCACCCCCTCCTGCTTCTTGTCGAAGATGGTGACACGGGCATATTCCGTCAGGTTATCAATTGAATCAATGCGATAACTGTACACCTCGGGCGGTGTCCTAGCCAGGACAACCGTTCCCACCCCAGCCTGACGCGACAGTAGCCCGGCCTCCTCCAACAACCGCAGCGCCTCGCGCACGGTATGCCGGCCCAGACTGTATCGGGCACAGAGCTCCTGTTCGGTCGGGAACCGGCCGCCAACGGGATAAACCCCAGCCGCAAGATCGGCTGCTAAACGGTCATGCAGTTCTTGATAAAGCGTTGGCTTGCTGCGGCGTGGCTTGTTCATAGCCTCATCTTAAATGTTCGGATAATGTTATGACAAGCAATTTTTTCCGTTGACAGCAGAGCCGGCGATCAAACATTATCCGGACAATCCAAGGCCGCCAGAGGAGAGGTTGGTTTCGCCGGCACGGCGATGTGGAAAGGTACGAACATTATGCCGGGAGGGCGCATGAACTTTATCGCAAACCTCTGCGCACTGATCGCAGCGCCGCGCCCCCTGAGCGCGGCGGAACGCGCCGCCGCCCTAACTTCCTTTGAGGATACGCTGGCCGTGACCTATGCTGGTTGGGGAGAGGCCTCAACCGCCGCCGCGCGTCGCGTCTTTGCCGGAGCCACTGCCCCTCTTCTTGATGGAGCAAAAGCACTCAGCCCGGAACATGCAGCCCTGATACATGGCATTGCCGGTCACGCGCTGGACTATGATGATGTGCATCTGACCTCGGTGACCCATCCCAGCGTGGTGCTGGTGCCCGCCTTGATGGCGCTGACCGCGTCCCGCCCAGACCTGACGCCCCGCCTGATCGACGCCTATGCCGTCGGTCTTGGCACCAACATCGCGCTGGGTCAGGCGCTGGGGTTTGGCCATTACGATCGCGGCTGGCATGCGACATCGACCATCGGCCCGCTCGCAGGGGCTGCGGCGCTGGCCCATTTGCTTGGGTTTGACGACTCGACCACCCGCAGCGCGCTCGCGCTCGCTGCCGCGCAAGCCGGCGGGGTCCAGCAGAACTTCGGGACCCAAGCGAAACATGTTCAAGCCGGACAGGCCGCCGCTGCCGCCCTGCGCGCAGCCCAGTTGGCAGAGGCCGGGGTTGATGGCAGTCAGGACATCTTTGGCCCGCGCGGGTTTTTCGACCTCTACGGCGGTATCACGCCGGGGACCCTGCCGGATCACGTCGCCCCTGATACCTTGTCGGTATCACGCAAGCTGTTTCCCTGCTGCTACCTAACCCACCGGATGATCGCCGCCGCATTGGAGGCGAGGATCGCTCTGCCTGATGGGGTGCCCAACGATGCGCGCATCATGGTTCAGGTGCCCTATGGTGGAATGCGCCCGCTGCAAGTGACTGACCCGCAGACCGGAGCGCAGGCCAAATTTTGCGCCGCCTATTGTGTCGCAACGGCGCTGGCGCAGGGCCGGGTCGGGCTGGCGGATTTCAAAGATGACGCCGTGCGTCGACGCGACCTGCGCCGGATCATGGCGCAAGTCGAAACCATCGAGGATCCGCTGGCGGGGGATATGCCCATCGGCATTGACCACGGCAGTGTCCGGCTCCGCATTACCGCAGCCGGTCGCACTTTGGCGGAAGCCGAGGCCATACATTACCCCGGCGCCCCCGATGCTCCCGCAACGCCCGAAGCCTTTGAAGCCAAGCTCACGGACTGCCTCACCATCTGGCAGCACGAGACCGGGCAAACCCTGACCCCGGCCAGCTTCCGCAGGGATCTGCGCGCCCGCTTTGCCCCTGACATGATGACGGCCTGAGACGGAACCAGAAATCGGAACGAAGACAAATGACCCAGACAGATGACATGCCGATCTCCGTTGAAATCGGAGAAGATTACCCCGAAATTCGTGATGCGGTGCGCAAGGTCTGTGCCCCCTTTGACGGCCCCTATTGGCAAAAGCTGGAAGAAACTGACAGCTATCCCAGCGAATTTGTCGAGGCCCTGACAGCCAGCGGTTTTCTCGCCGTTTTGATCCCCGAAGCCTTTGGCGGTTCTGGTTTGCCGTTGCGCGCGGCGTCGGTGATCCTTGAAGAAATTCATGCGATGGGCGGCAACGCCGGGGCATGCCACGCGCAGATGTACATCATGGGCACCCTGCTGCGGCATGGGTCAGAGGACCAGAAACAGCAATATTTGCCCGCAATCGCCAGTGGTGAGCTGCGGTTGCAGGCCTTTGGTGTGACCGAGCCCACCACCGGATCGGACACCACGCAACTGCGCACCCGCGCGGTACGAGAGGGTGATGAATATGTCATCAACGGACAAAAGGTCTGGACCAGCCGGGCGCTTTATTCCGATCTGATGCTGTTGCTGGCCCGAACCACACCGGCGGATCAGGTCGCACGCAAAACCGACGGGCTCTCGGTCTTTCTGGTCGATATGCGCAAGGCCCGCGGCAATGGGCTGGAGATCCGGCCGATCAAGGCAATGGTGAACCACAACACCACCGAGATCTACTTCGACAACCTGCGCATTCCCGCCTCCAGCCTGATCGGCGAAGAGGGCAAGGGGTTCAAATATATCCTCGACGGGATGAATGCCGAACGCACGCTGGTCGCCTCGGAATGCTTGGGCGACGCCCGCTGGTTCATCGACACGGCCACCCGCTATGCCAACGAACGCGTGGTTTTCGGCAAACCGATTGGCACCAATCAAGGGGTACAGTTCCCTATTGCCCGCGCCTATGCCGAAATGCGCGCGGCCGAAATGGTGCTGCGCCGCGCTTGTGCGCTGTTCGACGCAGGACAGCCCTGCGGCGAAGATGCGAATATGGCAAAACTGCTGCTTTCCGAAGCCTCGTGGCATGCCGGCGAGGCCTGCCTGCAGACCCACGGCGGCTTCGGCTATGCCTGCGAATATAACGTAGAGCGCAAATGGCGTGAGACGCGGCTGTATCAGATTGCACCGATCTCCTCGAACCTGATCCTGGCCTATCTGGGCCAGCACGTTCTGGGTATGCCGCGCTCATACTGAACCGATCACACATTCATTGAACTGATACCGTCGCACGCCGCTCTGCCCCGGTGCGCACGGAACTCGCCCCGCAGGGGTGGAAGGGTAGACAGGGAGGAGAAAGACCATGACCAAGACAACACAAACCCGGCGCGGGTTTCTTGCGCTCTCAACCGCTACGCTGGGGGTAATGGCCGCCCCGGCGCTGGTTCGAGCACAAAGCGAGCAGGTCATCAAGATCGCCTACAATCTGCCCGAGCACCATGCCACGGGCACCTATTTCGAGACGCTGGCGAAGGAAATCGCTGCCCGCACCGCCGAGACCTCGGTCAAGCTGGTGCCGCAGACCTTCCCCGATGGGCAGCTCTACAACGATACCCAACTGCCAGATGCCATTTCCACCGGCGCAACCCATATCGGACAGGTTAACCTGGGATTCATGGCCGGGCGTGATGCGCAACTTATGCGAGTCTGGGCGATGCCGTTTCTCTATGACACCTGGGAAGCGGAATGGGCCGCCGAAGACAGCCCGGCGATGCGCAACGCCTTTGCCACCCAGCTGGCAAAGTACGATCACCAGATGCTGGGTTGGATGGCCTATGGCACGGTAGAGATCTACACCAATTCGCCGGTGCGGCTGCCATCGGACATGCAGGGCCTCAAGATGCGCTCCTTCGGGCTGGACGCCACCCAGCTGCTCAGCACGCTCGGGGCATCGCCCGTCACCATGAGTTCGCAGGAAGTCTATCAGGCGATGCAGCGCGGCACCATCGACGGCTGTCTGACCGGGCCGTCCTCGGTGCTTAGCCGCAAGCTGTTCGAGGTTACGAAATACGGCACCAACGTCGCCATGATGCGCCTGCCTTTCGTCGCCTCGGCCTCGAAGATGTGGTGGGACATGCTGCCCGAAGACGTGAAGACCGCAGTGGGAGAGGCCGCGATGGTTGCCCAGAAAGCCTCGCGCGATCAAGGCAAGGCCGACAGCGAACGCGTTGCCGACCGGCTGCGAGAGGCCGGAGTCGATGTGGCAGACCTGACACCGGAAGAGCGCAAGGCCTGGGGCGAAGCCGCAGCTCCTCTGCTAGCAGACTATAAGGCCAAGACCGGTGAGGCCGGGGCTGACATCCTCGCCGCCGTGGCCGCGGCCAATGCCGCCCACCCTGCCAGCTGACCAAAGGGGGCGTGGCAATGCGCCCCCGGGTGTTGTCGTGGCCAGGCCCGTTGTCGGCCCTCCGACCGGTGCTCCGGCACTGGTCGGAGTCCTTCTTTTTTGATGAGGTCCCCATGCTCCGAATAACGCAGGCATTGGCGATGGTGCAAAACGCCATTCTGGCCCTTTCGGCGATGGCGCTATTCGCGCTGCCGCTGATCACGGCCTATGACGTGACGCTGCGCTATCTGTTCCATGCGCCCACAATCTGGGCCACCGAAATCTCAATCTATCTGCTGCAGTTCGCGGTCTTCATGACGCCGGGTGCGCTGCTGGCCGACGGCAACCACCTGCGCGTGAGCTTCTGGATCGAGACCCGCACCGGCCTGACCCGCCGCATCGCCGAGACGGTAACCGCCTTGGCGATCCTGCCCTATGCGGCGATCCTGATCTGGTTCGGCACCTCTTACACCTTGCGCGCCTTCGACAGGGGCATGTTGTCGCCGACACTGCTGCAGGTGCCGCTCTGGATCGCCTATGCGCTGATCCCACTGGGCGGTGCATTGTTGGTGCTGGGGGTTGTTCTGAAAAGCTTGACGCTCTGGGGCGAACAGGACAAGGCGGAGGCCCGCGCATGATTTCCGGTTCCATTGTTGCGATCCTGCTTGGCGTGCTGCTGGGCTGCCTCGTGGCCGGGGTGCCAATCGCCTTTTCGCTGGGCCTGGCCGGGGCTGCGACCATCGCGTCGGCCTCTGGCCTGCCGTTTCTCGTGCAAATTCCGCTAACGCTGCAACGGGCATTGGCCGATCCGGTGATCCTCGCCGTGCCGATGTATATCCTGATGGGAGAGATCCTGTATCGCGGAAAGGTCGGCCAGCAACTGTTTGACGTGGCCAACGCCTGGGTGGGTCGGCTTCGCGGCGGCACCGGTGTTTCCGCCGTGACGGCTTTTACCTTCTTCGCCGCTATCGTTGGCTCTTCCATGGCATCGGTCCTGACCATCGGGCGCATCGCGATCCCTGAGATGGAAAAGGCCGGCTATCCCAAACGACTGAGTTACGGGCTTTCAGTGGTTGGCGGATCTTTGGGCATCCTGATCCCGCCCTCGATTCCGCTGATCATCTATGCGTCTCTTGCCTCGGTGTCGCCGGCCCAGTTGTTCCTGGCCGGGTTGCTTCCCGGGTTGCTGGTCGCTGCGCTGCTATCGGTCTGGGCAATGCTTGCCGCGCCGCCGCCCAATACCATCGAAACCGCCCCTTGGTCGGGCAAGCACGCATTGAAGGTAACCCTGCGCGCGCTGCCTGATCTGGCGCTGCCGGTCGTGGTGCTGGGGGGCATTTATCTGGGCATCTATACCCCAACCGAGGCCGCGGGCATCGGCGTGGTTCTGGCCTTGCTGCTGACGGTGGTCCTGCGCCGGAGCCTCAGCCTGCGCGATCTTCCCGAGGTGATGATCAGCGCCACTCGCCATTCCGCGGGATTGCTTGCCATCATGGTCGGTGCGTTGGTGCTGGGATCCGCACTGACCCTGATCGGCCTGCCCCAGTTTCTGGCAAAACAGGTGATGGAAGCCGGCGTTGCCCCTTGGGTCGTGCTGCTGATCATGAACCTGGCTTGGGTGGTCCTTGGGTGTTTCCTCGAAGTGATCTCGATCATCCTGATCACCGTCCCGGTCTTCGTCCCGGTTGCCGTTGCGCTCGGGTTCGACCCGCTGTGGTTCGGCATCTTGATGGTGATCAACATGGAGCTGGCGGTGATCACCCCGCCACTGGGTATGAATCTTTTCGCCCTCAAGGCGATCCTGCCAGAGGAGCGGATCGAGACCATCATCCGCTCCGCTCTCCCCTCGTTGCTCATCGTGCTGACCGTGCTGACGCTGGTTTGGTTCTTTCCCGAAATTGCGCTGGTCCTGACGCGGCTTTGATCCGCTGCCCGGACCAACAGGAGGTTCTCATGTCAACTACCCCCACCCGCCCCGATCAGCCTCTCGCCGGATTCCGGGTGATCGAGATCGGGCACTCGGTTGCCGCCCCTTTCTGTGGTCAGGTGCTCGCTGATCTGGGCGCAGAGGTAATTAAAATCGAAAATCCAGACGGCGGCGATGATGCCCGCCACTGGGGGCCCCCCTTTGTGGGCGGAACGGCCGCCACCTTCCACAGCTTGAACCGGAACAAGCGCTGCATGGCCGTGAACCTCAAGAACGAGGAAGAGCGCGCGGAGTTCGAGGCGCTGATTGGCGACAGCGACGTGCTGGTACAGAATATGCGGCCCGGGCTGATGGAGCGCTACGGGCTGGGAGCCGACGACCTTTGCGCCAGATTTCCCCGGCTGATATGCTGCAATCTCGGCGCCTACGGTGATGTTGGGCCGCTGAATCGCCACACCGGATATGACCCGCTGATGCAGGCCTTTTCCGGCATCATGTCGGTCACGGGCGAACCCGGTCGCCCGCCGGTACGGGTAGGCCCGTCGATCATCGACCAAGGCACCGGCATGTGGTGCGTGATCGGCATCCTCTCGGCGTTGATTGGCCGCGCGGCGAACGGGCACGGCTGCCGCGTCGACACATCCTTGTTCGAGACGGGGCTCAGCTGGATGACGGTTCCGATCGGCAATGCCGTTGCCTCGGGAAAGGAGCCGGGCAAGAGCGGCTCGGAAACCCCGATGCTTGCTCCATACCGCGCCTATATGGCGCAAGATCGGCACATCATCATCGCCGCTGGCAACAACAACCTGTTCCGCCGACTGGCCGAAACACTGGGTCATCCCGAATGGTCCAAAGATCCACGCTACGCCGCCAATGCCGAGCGTGTCGCCAACCGCGAGGCCCTGAATGCAATGATCGAGGCGGTGGTACGGACCCGCCCCTCTGCCCACTGGATGGAAGCGCTCGACGCCGTCGGCGTCCCCTGCGCCCCGGTCCATCAGGTGAGTGAGGTTCTGGCCCATCCCCAGACCAAGGCGCTAGAGATGATCCTGCCCTCGGGGGATCCGAACCTCGGTCTGGTGGCAACGCCCCTGCGTTTCGACGGAACACGCCCGCCACTGCGCAGCCTTGCTCCCAAGCAGGATCGAGAAAACGAGCCCGCGGCCACGGTGTCAAAGGCAGAGTAAATTCGGCCATCGTCGCAGCGATCGTGAAACATCACTGGAGGGCCCGCACACTTGGACTGGCACCGTAAAGTTAACCAGCCATGCACAAAAACTTGACCGGCTCCGGTGTTCAGGCGACTTCGAGGTGAGCGATGTCGCGCCACGCATCCATGGTCGCGGCGCGGATTTCGCGAAAGGGAGTTGTCACGTTAAGCGGGTCGCGATTGCCTGCTCTCTGATTGCTACGTAGGTCACGGCGATTCAGACACCTTCCATCAGCTAAAAGCGGCACCGGTTCCCGCCCTCGATCATCGCCCACGCGGTCTGGCTGTATGTCCGGTTCAATCTGAGCCTGCGTGAGGTCAAGGAGATGCTGACCGAACGTGGCATCGACGTGTCCTAGAAACCGTTCGGCACTGGACGGCCAAATTCGGGCCGCAGACCGCGAGGAACCTGCGGCGCCGCCGCGCAGCCCTGACCATTCGCTACCACCGGATGGAAGCTCTTCGCGCGTGGAAAGTCGCCGCCAACATCGCCTGAGGCCTGCATCAACGGCGCTGACCGCCACTCCTTCGATTATGCGCGTGATTTGATAGTGATGCAAGCCGACAGCAGGTTCGGTAGGGGCCCATGACGCGCCCTGCATCAGCGTTTCCGCCATGACCTGCTCCTTCTGCGCATCCGTGAACTATGCATGAAGGCATGCATTTCCGTTCGTCTCCCAGCCAGGGATTCGTTACAGAAAGCGCTAGCCAAATTCGGGGGCGTTCTCGGAGACCACAATTTACTAAGTGTACTATGCTAATTGACTAAATATAATAAGTATAGGTATCTTAAGCTTGACCCGAGCGAATGCTCACATCTACATAATTAGGAGGAGAGCTTATGCAGTATTACTTGGATGGCTTTCGCGCCGGAGATCCCGACCTGAAAGAGGCGGCGCCCTGCCGCCGCGCGTACAGCGATTTTGCCCCGCTCCCTGAAAAGGTGGATGTGCTCATCGCCGGCTGCGGGCCCGCAGGCCTCTGCCTTGCTGCACAGCTTTCCCAATTCCCTGAAATCGACGTCATGATCGTCGAGCGCAAGCCGGGCCCAATGGAGAAGGGGCAAGCCGACGGGGTGAATACCCGAACCATGGAGATGTTTCAGGCCTTTGGCTTCGGCGAGAAGGTCAAACGCGAGAGCTATTGGGTGAACCAGACAGCCTTTTGGACGCCCGACCCGGAAAGGCCCGCACATATCCGCCGTATTGGTCGGGTGCAGGATGTGGCCGACGATTCCTCCGAGATGCCGCATACGCTGATCAACCAAGCCCGCATTCATGAGCTCTTTCTCGACGTGATGCGAAAGTCGCCGAAGCGGCTTGAACCGGACTATGGCTGGTCCGTCAAGGACCTGACCGTCGACGCGACCACGCAGGATCACCCCGTGACGGTCACGCTCGAAAATACCGGCGTGAACCTTGGCGCGACTCACACCGTGCGCGCCAATTACGTCGTTGGCTGCGATGGTGCTCGCTCGAACGTGCGCAAAGCGATTGGAGGCACGCTGCACGGCGATGCCGCGCATCAGGCATGGGGCGTGATGGACATCCTCGCCAACACCGACTTTCCAGACATTCGCCAGAAATGCATCGTTGCCTCTGAGGCCGAGGGCAACATGCTGATCCTGCCGCGCGAAGGCGGCTATCTCTTCCGCATGTATGTCGAACTCGACAAACTCAATCCTGATGAGCGTGTCGCCGCTCGAAACCTGACCTCAGAGCACATGATTGCCGCCGCGAACAGGATCATGAAGCCCTACTCGCTCGACGTGAAAGAAGTAGTATGGTGGTCGGTCTACGAGATCGGTCACAGCATGACTGACCGGTTTGACGATATCCCGGAAGAGCAGAAAGAGACCCGAAATCCGCGGGTCTTCACCGCCGGAGACGCGTGCCACACGCACAGTCCGAAAGCGGGGCAGGGTATGAATGTGTCGATGCAAGACTCCTTCAACCTCGGCTGGAAGCTGGCGCATGTGTTTCGGAAACAGGCGGATCCAAACATCCTGCACAGTTACTCCGCCGAACGCAGGGCCGAGGCCAAGCGCCTCGTTGACACCGACCACAAATGGGCCCGGATCATGTCAGCGCCTCCGGGTGAGTCCGACCTTGATGGGGCCGATATGCCGCGCATCCAGAAGCAGTTCATCGAGAACCTCGAATTTACCGGTGGGCTGGCTGTGCATTATGCCCCGTCGGCGTTGGTCGGGCCGGACACCCATCAAGCGCTCGCCCGTGGACAGATTGTGGGCAAAAGGTTCCACTCGGCTCCGGTCGTACGGTTCTCTGACGCAATGCAGATGCAGCTCGGCCATGTCGCCGAGGCCGACGGACGTTGGCGCATCTATGCCTTCGCAGGAGCCGGGGACAACATCGCCAAAAGCTCGGAAATTTATAAGCTCGCGGACTGGCTAGAGAAAAACCCCTCCTCTCCTGTGGTCCGGTACACGCGCGCCGACGAAGATATCGACAGCTTGATAGACTTCAGGGCGATCTTCCAGCAGACTTTCGATGCGCTTGCCTACGATGAAATGCCGTCACTCTTAAGGCCCGCCAAAGGCAGATACGGCCTGCATGATCATGAAAAAGTCTTCTGTGCCGATCACAAGGGGGCAGGCGACATTTTTGACATGCGCGGACTGGATCGTGAACGGGGATGCATGGTTGTGGTTCGCCCCGACCAATATGTCGCCCACGTCCTACCGCTGAATGGATATGCGGAATTGTCCACCTTCTTTGCGGGGTTTCTGCGACCAGTCTGAGGGGCACAACCTATTGAGGTAACCGTGATGTCACATCACGTGTGATTATATGGCCGTTTCTTGAAGAGTGCGGGCTTCTGGCGGTTCCAGTCCTTGAGCGGATGGGCGTTCGGCCTTTCAGCACGGATTGCGGAAGCTGGCTGTTGTAGAGGCGGACGTAGCACAGGATGGTCTGTTCCAGGTCCTCGCCGCTGCGGAAGCGGTCGCTCTGCTGGACGTCCTCGATCCCGCCGTTGAAACGCTCCACCATTCCGTTGGTCTGTGGCCGCATCGGCGGGGCGAGGCGGTGCTCGATGTCGAGCTCCGCGCAGAGACGGTCAAAATCATGATTGCCGGTCGCAGCGCGACGGCGCAGGCCAAAGAGGCGGTCAGTGAACTCCTTGCCGTAACACCTTCGGAATGATGCTGGTTGAGAGGCTATGGCCAGCTGTGCAGCCGACAAATTGCGCAGCAGAGCACAAACCCGCAGACTCTCGTTATGAACGAGGGACCAGCGGGGGGCAGGTCACATGAACCACACTAATGAGGAGACCGGCTATGACCGCTGCCAATATTGCACAGAGTGCCCCCGTTTAGTCGCCATCGATATCTCGAAGGCCCGCCACGAAGTCCTCATTGTCATGCCCAGCAGGAAGCACCATGGTCGTTTGACTGTCTAAACCAACTGGGCGACTTCAACCGCTTGATCACGTCGCTTGCCAGCTATGGAGGCCCTGTCCGTGTGGCCTTCGAGGCAACCGACAACTACCACCGCACATTGGCCTTCATCTGGCAGCGGCCCCCACTCGAACGCAGAGGAGAGACTGATGCTTGTGGTTATGAATGCGCTGGATATCTACGGCATTCTCATCCCCGGAAAGATCGTGGGTTGGGGACCTGCGCTCGCAGTGCAGATAGGGGGAGAACAACGCCCCCCCCCCTTGGCTGTTTTATCCTCGGCTACTAAGCGTGTAGTCTGCATCGTCGAACACCGACGTGCGCTTGTAGTATTCTAGGATCGGGTGCGGCCAAGTCACGGTCGGCCGGCCGCTGCGGCCCTGATACCAGGTGTTCACCTTTGTCGTCCCCCAGGCCCGGAGTTGATTGTGGTGATCGACATCCTCATTGAAGGCATCGTAGGATTCCTGCCGCACCTCAGCCGATTTCACATCGTTCTCGAGCATGTATTCGATTGAGCGCAAGACATATTCCAACGCGCATTCTGAGGTGAAGATTGCGCTACCGTTTACTACCAGCCCACTATTGGGACCACCGATGATGAAAAGGTTTGGGAAGCTGGGAACTGCAATGCCCAGATAAGCGCGACAATCTCCACTCCAGAAATCATGCAGGACACGTTCCCCACGCCCCTCGATGCGGATCGGGTCAAGATAGTCTGCGGCTAAAAATCCAGTGGCGTAGACGATTACGTCGACATCGTGATGCGCACCATCGGCGGTGACGATCCCCTGTGGCGTGAGCCGTACGATCTTTTCCGATACCAGCGAGACGTGAGGTTTTTTCAGCGTGTTTACATAGGCCCCATTGTCACGCACCATGCGTTTTGCCCCGGGCGGGTAAGCAGGGGTGAGCTTTTCCAGAAGATCCTTGCGGTCGCCGACCTGCGCGGTAAGGTTCTCGATGCAGCCCAAGCGTAATTTCTCGTTAAGCTCACTGACGGAGATGGGGTGCTTCCATTCAGGGTCGACCGTGATCGCCGGGAAACGCCCCTCCGCAGCTATCCAAAACTGCCAGAAACGGAACCAGCGACCATAATAGGGAACATGCGTGAGCAGCCAGTGCATGCCGGGTTTGATATCGTCCTGATAGTTCGGCGTGGAGAGCATCCAGGCGGGGTTGCGCTGGAAAACCGTGAGCGCGCTCACCTGATCGGCGATCGCAGGAACGATCTGAAAACCGCTAGCACCAGTGCCGATGACGGCTACGCGTTTGCCCGTGAGATCTAGATCCGAAGGCCATTCCGCAGAATGAACGGCGCGGCCACGGAACTCGTTTTGCCCGGGAATCTCGGGAATATTAGGCCGATTCAAGTGCCCCACTGCAGGAATAACCACATGGGCAAACTCTATCTTTTCCCCTTCCGGCCCGCGTGTGTGCAACCACCAGCCGCCTTTCGCCTCATCCCAGCGCATCGATTCAACCTCGGTGGAGAAGGTGAAATTCGAACGCAGGCCTGCATCCTCGGCGACCCGTTTGGCATAGCCAAAAACTTCAGAACGCTCGGAGAATTGCTGTGGCCAGTCAGGTTTCTGTGCGAAAGAGAAACTATAGGCGAAATTCGGTGTGTCGAGACGGCAGCCGGGATAGGTGTTATTCCACCAGACACCGCCTATTTCTGGGTTCTTCTCGTAGACGGTGAAATCCAGCCCCGCTTGAGACAGCCGGTAGGCGGCAGCGATCCCGGCCAGACCCCCGCCGATAACGGCGACGCGGAGATCGCGGCCGGGCGCTAATGTTTCGGCCGTCCAATCGGGTTTCCCCGTGTCTTCGGGCAAGCCGATTTCGTGCATCAGCAGGCCGAGGTAGTCCTCGCCTGCGCCCCCGGCGCCTCTGGTCAGAAATGAGATAGCGTCTTGCAGCGCTTGAACAGTGGGCCGGATTTGGGGCCAGCCAGTGTCGCGCGCTTCGATAAGCGTGCTCAACGCAAGTTTGCGGGCCTTAGCCTGTGTCGCTTCCGACATACCGCCCTGCGGTGCGATCCGCATCAGCATTGGCGGGGTGGGAGGGGTCAAGTCTTCGCTCAGCAGTTCCGGCTTACCAGTCAATACCGAGAGAGTGGCCAGAAGGGCGGGCAGTTCTGCTTCCTCTACGGCCGCCGCCAATGTCGCGTCATCGGCATCCAGCGGAGCGATGGCGTCGAAACCGGACAAGAGGTCGGGCGCAAGCTGTGAGTGATCGATAGTTCCGTTGTACATTTTTCCTCCTCAGTTTTTTGGTCGTTACGTTCCTGAAGGCGCGAAAACCTTAAGCGCGCCGTTCGGAGTCTGCGGCTGTTGTGCTGCACGAAACTGGCTTCTCGAACACGGAACGCGGTGACAAGAGCGTGGAGCGACAGGTGTAACCGATGGGTGCGCACCTCGGTGACCAAGGTGTCGGACCGGCCGTTTCAGCCGATGCAAGAACCATATCCGTTGAGTTGTTCAATCGTCGCAATCCAGTTAGTATAGACACGTTGCAATTATTCTTCTTTTAGTAAGTAATCTGACTTTTACATCGAATAACGTCGAACGCAAGGGTGGTGACGCCAGCGAGATCAGTTTCAGGCAGGGGCTGTGCATCAGGCATGCGAGCGACCTGGGTTACTGGAAACCTTTTGGCCGGGTGGAAAACTCAGTTTTTTGCTTTGAGTGCGCAGCAGTTGCAAGGAGGGTGCATTATGTGATCCTCTGTCGGCCGTTGCTGGGGTGGGTCAGCCCGGCTTTAGACGGTACAAACGCGACAATTGTTTCTCGTTGTATGGTGCGCAAAAAAAGGAATTACGGTGTACGAGATAGACGATCTTCCGAACAAACCAGGCCACCTGATCCGCCTTGCACATCAGAAGGCGATATCGGTATTTTCCGATGCGACGCAGAATTTCAATATCACTGCGGTTCAGCATGTGATCATGGTGGCGCTGAACAGGTTCCCTGATATCGATCTGTCCAACCTTGCGCAGATTGTGGGGCTAGACAGATCGACAACTGGCAATGTTGCGGCTCGACTGTCCGACCGCGGGTTGGTGAAGATCAAAACGTCGGAGGCGGACCGGCGAGCGAAGATCATACGCCTCTCCAACACTGGTGAGACGCTTTTGGCAGCCATGTCGCCAAGTGTAAAACTATCGCAGGAGAGGCTGCTCGAGGCGCTGACCGAGCCGGAACGTGAAAGTTTCTTTCGCATTCTTCAGAAACTGACCGGGAAAGCCTATCCGAAGGAACGCAACACAGAGCACTTTTCCGAAACGGATCCTTCTGGGAAACCGGCCACGCGCGCACATATCGACCGAACTGACGAAAAAATTGCAGCCGCGCTCTGGAGCTATGTCAGCGACATTCCCAGTCGGGCAGCGATCTTTCCCCGCCTAGTCACGCCAGAGACTGACGTTCTTACACGATTGCTTGGGGGTTTCTTGGACATTCGGGAAGAAGTACTTCGGATGGTGCGGGAGGAGAATCGGAACCGTTTTGTTTTCGTGCTTGCCTTTACCGCTCCCGGAGTCGCCGACCATCCCGTCGCGCTAGGTATGAAACACGCTTGGATGGGGTTGGTGCGGGAGATCTTTACCGAAATCAAGAACCCCGCGGCCAGCCTTTCGGTACTTACATGGGCTCCACCAGTGCGGCAGAGTCGCAAGACATTCAACACGCCGTCATCTTTGTCCCAAAAGTCTTTCTCGGGACTTGGGGAACTGACACGCTACTTTCTGTTCGACACCGTTGAAATCCCGGGGCTGACCATTGTCGACAATGTTGTCAATCTTCCGCCTAGAGGCACTTGTTGAAGGAACCAGATATCCGACTCCGATATCGGGTGACATCTTGATATCCTAATATCGATGCAGGGGTCCACTTAGAGCGCCATCCATTTAGTCTGCAACAAGTCCGCTAGTCGTGACATTGAATTCCTGCACCTCTTTGGAAGACACGGCAATTGAATGTCGATGCGCGAGGCGGATCAGGTGGCTCGGCTTCTCTGAAAGGTTGTTGATTTCTTAAATTTACGACCTTGGGTATCGGCTTGGTTCGGGCCGGGCTCCGCCCTTATTGCAGGCCGGATCGCAAAAAAAGACCCGGTTGATGGCTCGCGGTCCCGAGCACCGTTATCCGATGCTCGGGACAGGCTCAAACTGCGTTGGGCAGTCGTTCGGCCCGCTTGGTGGCGAACAGGGAAGCCGCTAAGGAGACCGCTAGCACGACAGCAACAGCAGCCACGATACTGAAGGCGACAAAGGGGGTAAAAGCGAAGGCGCAGCAGACCCCAAGAGCAATGGTCAGCCCCCGGTTCAACGCCCCCATCATTCCACGGCCCAGCGAACCAACGCGCGCCATCTGTCCCTGCATACCAGAGGCGATCAAAAACACCCCGGCGACTGCACAAAGAAACGACACCGCAACATGGTTCAGATCATCTTGGAAGACCAGCGCCGGATTGAGCACAAACATGAATGGCAGAATGTACATCACCGCGCCAAATCGCATGCTCTGGAATCCGACAGCGAGTGGTTTCTCCTCGGCCAAACTTGCCGCAACGAAAGATCCGATGGCAACCGGCGGCGTAATGAAGGACAGCATGCTCCAATAGACTACGAACAGGTGGACGCCGAGAGGATTCAACCCCGCCTGCGTCAACGCCGGGCTGAGCACGATAGCGAGGAAGATATAGCTGGCAGTCACCGTCATCCCCATGCCGAAGATAAAGCTGGTTATCCCCCCCATGATCAGAAGGGCCGGAACCGAGCTGCCAGCGATGAAGACAAGGTCATTAGCCAGTGTGCCCGCGAGGCCCGAAACCACCATGCCACCAACGATGAGACCGATACCCGCCAACAGGGCGACCAGCGCCACGATGGCGCGCATAATCTCGGCCAGGATGGTAAAATACTTTTCTGGCGTCGCCCGCTTATGCTCCATCACGAGGTCGAGAACTAACAGAACAAGGGTAGCATAGAACGGGGCGACCCGTTCCCAGCCCGGGTTCACCATGATCACCACCAAGACCAGAAGGCCGGCTAGATAATGCCAGCCCGAAGCCAGCACGGCCTTGAGCGATGGCAGCTCGCTGCGAGGTAGACCAGTCAGGTTGTACCGTGCCGCATAGCAATCGATCTGGATGAAGAGTGCAAAGTAGAACAGGATCGAGGGGATCGCCGCGGCCACTGCCACCGTCCAGTAGGGTACGTTCAGGAATGAGGCCATGACAAAAGCGGTGGCCCCCATCACTGGTGGCATCAACACCGCCCCGGTAGAGGCGCAGGCCTCAATCGCTGCGGCGTGCCGACTGGAAAAGCCGGTGCGCTTCATCGCCGGGATCGTCACGGCACCGGTGGTCAGGATGTTGGAGACCACACTGCCGCTCATCGAGCCCATACCTCCGCTGGCCAGAATCGAAACTTTGGCCGCGCCGCCACGCGCGCCGCCAATCAGCGCAAGGGCGAAATTGTTGAAAAAATCACCAGCACCGGTCTTTTGCAGCACCACGCCAAAGACGATGAAGCCGATCACCAGATTGGCGAAGGCACGCAGAGGAATGCCCAGCACGCTTTCCTTGCTCATCAGGTGATAGGCGATAGTCAGATCAAAAGGTTGCGAAAACCCGGCGATTGGACCTGGCAGATATTCCGCGAAGACCGGGTAGAGCGAAAAGACGATGATCACCACCGTCACCGCCAAGCCCCCGACTCTACGGGCGGCCTCGATCAGCAAGAGCCAAGCTAGGATCGCCACGACTACAGCTATTTTTGGCGGGGCGAATTCCCAAGCGAAGCTCACAATTTTGTAGCTGCTGAACGAAAAGTAGAGGAAGACACCGAAACAAAGCAAGGCCAACACCGCGTCGAGCAAGCGGAACAGCATACCCTCCCGGCGGATCGGGTAGATCACGAAGGTGGCAGGAAGAACCAAGGTCAGGATCAGATAGAGATAGAGGTTGTCGATCAGGGCCGCCCCGATAATGCCCATATTGAAAATGCGCTCTATTCCAAGAAATAGAACAGGAAGAACGCTGACGGCGAGGGTCGCCGTCAGCAATCTGTTCACACGTGCCGAGTAAGGCACCCCCATCACTCCCTCCAGATCGCGTTGAAGCCTTCAGCCTCCAAGGCCTCGGCCCGGACCTTCATCCAAGCGACGCCAAAGCCGTCGTCACCGCCATCATAGGTGTCGGTGAACTCCGCCCATGCCTTTTTCAGAACCTCTTGGCGCTTGAGCAGACCGGCATTCATCTGATCCATCGCATCGGTCCAGACCCCTGCTTCCTTGTAATATTGGATGGCTCCTTCGTGATAAGGAATTCCCCAGTCAAACTGCTGATTTTCCATCCGCCAGCCCGCAGCGCCGGGGGCGGCGTCCTTATAGTCGTCATAATAGGTGAACAGCGCCTTGGTCATGTTATAAACCAGATCGCCATCCTTCTCGGCGTAGGTCACCAACAAAGGCAGCGGGATCGATAGGCCCGATCGCGGATTCTCCGGGTCTATGCCAGCGCCCAGCGTGCCCCTCTTCTTGATCAGCACGGGATTGGCTGCTTTCAGGCGGTCCCAAGCTGCAACATCATCCTCTGGGTATTCCGGCCAATAGATGCCGCGCGGGCTCGCTTCGATCTCGCGGGCAACGCCAGAAGTGGCGATCAGGATGGCAGCATCGACCCGATCCTGGATCAGCCCGTCCATCGCAGCACGAAAACCCGAAAACTCAACCTTTTCCACATCGCCCCAACTGAGATCGGCGAAGGCCAGCGTGGCCTTCATGATCTGGTTCAGCGATGGTGAGGCGGTGATCCAGGCCAGACGTTTGCCCTCCAGATCAGCGAGTGTGCTGATCCCGGAGTCCTTACCGGTCACTACGCCCATATAGGCGTCAGAGACATTCATCGCGACCAGCCGCAGGGCCTGCGGGCCTGCGGACGGGTTCGCGAAATCGAAAACCCCTTCTTGCCCGTAGTAGGACCCGCCACCAGAAGCGGCGAAATCCACACGGTTCTGCGCCACCGGCACTAGGCGAGCGATGTCAGTGTTGGCAGGAATAACGCGCAGCGAGGTATCGTTCTTCTGGCGCAGGACGTTTCCGATGGCGACGGCCTGATTGTAGCCGCTGGTGCCGGCGGGATAGGCCGTCCATGACACGGTGCCAGACAGGGCGATCTTCCCACTTGCCTCCTCGGCGACGGGCGCGTTTGCTCCCAGCGTTACGGCGATCGCTGCCAAGGTAGCGTATCTGATTAAACTCTTCATATTTTCTCCTCCGCATTTCAGATTAGTTAGGTTTTTGCGTTACCGCAGGTGCGGCATGACTTATTTGGCAAACAGCTTCATATTATTCTTGCCCGGATCGGCCAAAAGCGTGCCGAACTGAAGCCCGGACAGCCGTGGGCCGAACCCTACGCGAGCCTGATATTCCTTCAGCCGTTCGAAAATGGTAGCAGGGCTGCCGCACATGAATCTGCCCAGTTTGTTCGGCTCCTTTGCGGGCGTGAACCGTCGGTGACCACCTTCTTCGCCTGCATAGCCAGTATCATCGAGTCCAGCGAGGTATAGCCAAGCGGGAGCCACATCTCCGGCGGCATGCTTGGGGACCAGTTCATGAAGGCCTCGTCGTGCGGCTTGGATTCGCGCATCACGACTTCCGTAGGGCCTCAAGTGAAGAAAGAAGTAGTTCATGGCAAAATATCGTTTTGGAACCGGAGGTAGGCGTCGAGAAAATCTTGGGGTTGTTCGGTAGCTGGCAGGTGGCCGCAATCGGGAATCGTGTGTAGCCGTGAATCGGGCAACCCATCATTAAGCGTTTCGCAATAGGCCGGCGGTTGAACCTTATCCTCGGCCCCGCTGACGATGAGGGTGGGAACCTGGATGCGTGACAGCCATTTCTGTAGAGTCGGGCTATGCATGCGCGAGTTCCTTCCAAGCCGAGCGGTCGCGATGCGGTTGCGCGCCTTGCGCTCCATATCCTCGTCCGACAACTTCTGCGCGAGCAGCCGATCCACGATGGTCTGATCATGGAAGAGCTTGGCAATATACACTCTGTCAGACCATAGAAAACTGTTAGGCCGGGCCACGCCTGGCGTTTTAACGCCCGCAGGCGAGAGCAGGGTCAGGCTGTGAATGAGGCTTTGGTCTCGCAGCGCCATTTCCAGTGCGATCCAGCCCCCGATGGAACTGGCAACGATCCGCACTTCATCGATGTTCCAATGGGCAAGCAACTCGAGATAGAAATACGCCAAGTCATCGATGTGATCGAGCCATTCGGGCTTTTCGCCCAAGCCGAAGCCGGGATGTTCCGGGGCATAGACTGTGTGGCTTTTCGCAAGCGTCTCAAGAACAGGGTACCAGACACCGCCCCCATTGCCCCCGTGCAGATAAAGCAGGGCAGGACCGTCGCCGCCTTTCAGCAACTGAAACTCAGTACCCGCAAAGGTTTCCAAGGTGTGTGCTGGACTGTGCATTGTTCCTCCCACATTGCATCCAAGGCTGGGTAATCGCCGCCATGACAGCATACTTACTTTATTTCAGAAAATTACAAGGCGCACTTATAATTTTGTCAAAATATCATGCGAGCTGCATACCGTCCGCCGCGGAATCTAGGAGTTGTAGCGCTGACCGATGGAGGCAGCGATCAACGACATTGCTGCGACCCTCAGAAAAAGCCATCTAGGGGCAATGTCAGGTTATTGACGCGACCCAGCTGCATGTTTAGCGATCGGACGTGGTCAGCCAAGTTTCACAATCTCGCCTGAGGGCTTCCGCTTCCCCCGTTTCGTCATCTCTTATGCCATCCGGGCATTTCATCGTTTTGCATTGAGCCTGCGCGATGTCGAGGATCTGCTTGCGGAGCGAGACGTAATCGTCTCCTACGAAAGCATCCGCGTTTGGTGCCAACGGTTCGGAACGCGGGTCGCCGCCAGCATCCGTCGCGACCGCCCGGCCTCCGCCGAAAAACGGCGCCTCGACGAGGTCGTAATCTCAATCCGAGGCAGTCCTCTCAGCTATCAAGAAGACTGGTATACCCAAGGGTGTTTTTGTCTCGTACAGGGTGGCAAGCGCGATCGACACATCCTTGGTCGAAGAAAACAACCTGACAATGCCATGGCGCGATACCCTTGGCGGTTGCTGCCGTCAGTTGGGTGGATTTGAGTTCACCCGGAGATTAAGCCACCTTCGCAACACGACCATTGGCAATGCCGTGCGCGTCTGTCCCGCCCGCTGGGGAATCGGGCGCCGTGCCCCGATGTTGGACCCATGCAGTTTTAACCCCTTGGACACCGATTCTCAATATCGGCCCCCTGCCCCGGCCGGAATCGTACCACTGGCCACGCCCGGTCGATCTCCATCTTGCCCCTTGATGCGAGGTATAATTCTTTATTTATTTTCAGTATGTTACGTTCTCCCTTGTGGTGGTGTCGGCATCTTTCCACAAAATGTGGCATGGTCTGCACCAGCCGCCCCCGAAAAGTGAGTATTGCCAAACCGCCATCTTCTTGCTTAAAGAAACGGTAAAGAGTGCGCCGACGGAAAACAGCGTTACCACGTGAGGGCAGAAATTTGGCAGATGCGATCCATATCAATCGCCGCGTGCGGGAGAATGCCGTCAACCTGAGCGCGGCTTTACAAAGCCACATGCTCAAGATTTTTGCGCCCGATGCACGCAAGGAATTGCGCCGTTTCAGTGCGGGCGAAGCGGCCGAACTGCTTGGTATTTCCACCGGGTTTCTGCGCAAGCTGCATTTTGACAACCGCATTCCCGATGTTCACACCACACCGGGCGGGCGTCGACATTACAGCGCCGCTGATCTGATGGAAATCCGCCGCGCGCTGGAAGGAACGGCAAAGACCGAAGGCGCCTATCTCAAGGGGCGCCGCCCCGGCGACAAGGTGCAGGTGCTGTCCTTTCTCAACTTCAAAGGCGGGTCGGGCAAGACCACCAGTTCGATCCACACCGCGCAGCGTCTGGCGCTCAAGGGCTATCGCGTGTTGTGCGTGGATATCGACCCGCAAGCGTCTCTAACCACCCTGTTTGGCTATCAACCCGAGTATGATTTCCTTGAGTCGGGCACGATCTATGACGCGATCCGCTATGATAACCCCCTGCCCTTTTCCTCGGTGATCCAAAAAACGTTTTTCACCAATATCGACCTCGCCCCCGGCGGCCTGCTGCTGCAGGAATTCGAACACGAAACCCCACGGGCGTTGATCGATAACGTGCAGCCGCCGTTTTTCTCGCGCATGGCCGCCACGTTGCAGGAGGTCGAGGACAATTACGACGTCATCATCTTCGATTGTCCGCCGCAACTTGGCTACCTGACGATGTCGGCGCTTTGCGCATCGACCGGGGTGCTGATCACCGTCGTGCCCAACATGCTTGATATCGCGTCGATGTCGCAATTCCTGTTGATGAGCGCGGATCTGCTTGACGTGGTGTCCAACGCCGGCGCCAGCATGGAGTTTGATTTCCTCCGTTTCCTCATCAACCGGTATGAGCCAAACGACGGCCCGCAACAGCAGGTGGTCGCATTCCTGCGCCAATTGTTTGGCGACGAGGTGATGGTGGCCCCGGTTCTGAAATCCACCGCGATTTCCGATGCCGGTCTGACCCACCAGACGGTTTATGAGGTAGAACGCGGCCAGTTTCACCGCAACACCTATGACCGCGCGGTGGATTCACTGAATCTTGTCAATGACGAGATCGAGTCACTGTTGCAAAAAGCATGGGGGCGCTGATGGCACGCAAGGGAATTCTTTCAAACGATACCGCGCCCGGAAAACCGCGCCCGGAAGTCGCGGAGCGGGCCCCGATGATGCCGCGCGGCGCGGTCGGGGCTTTGCAATCCTCGCTGTCAAAGCTGCAGGAAAACGCGGTGCAAGAGATCGATGTCGCGCTGATCGACGATGCCGGTTTCGAGGATCGTCTGGGGCAGGATTCGCAGGCCTTTACCCAGCTCAAGGACAGTCTGGCCACCTATGGCCAGCAGGTTCCCGTTCTGTTGCGCCCGCACAGCAGCAAACCCGGTCGCTTTGAGATCGTCTATGGCCGCCGACGGATGAAAGCCCTGCGAGAGCTGGGCCTGCCGGTCAAGGCGATGGTGCGACAGTTGGACGATCATGCGCTTGTCATGGCGCAGGGTCAGGAAAACACCTCGCGCCAGGATCTGTCCTTTATCGAAAAGGCCAGCTTTGCCGCGCAATTGCAGGAGGCCGACTATGACCGGCCGACAATAGCCGCAGCGCTGTCGATCGACCTGCCGATGCTCAGTCGGATGCTGACCGTCGGCACCGCCTTTGACCTGCCCTTTTTGCGCCAGATCGGCTCGGCCCCTGGGATCGGGCGCGATCGCTGGCTGTCCCTGGCCAAGCTGTTTCAAGACCCGGCAGCAAAGTCGCGCGCCGCCGCATTCATGAACGGACCGGATTTCGCCGCGCTCAATTCTGACGCCCGATTTGAAGCCGTGTTCGAGCGCGCCGCGCGCAAACCGGACACCAAGGCCAAGCCCCCTGCCCCGGCGAAACCGCGCACCCTGCGCAGCCCCGATGGCAAGGCGCTGGCCGATATTCGCGCCACCTCACGCGGGGTCACGCTGAGCATTCCGGCCCGCACCGCGGATGGCTTTGACCTTTGGCTGAACGACAACGCCGAGGCCGTAATCAACGACCTTCACGCGCGTTGGAAGACCGAGCGCACGGAAGACTGAGCGCAAACAAAGAAACCAAGGAGGCACGACAGCTGGACCACAAATAGAAAAGCCCCCCAGGAATAGTCCCAGAAGGCCTTTCTCATTCTTCGCACCTTTGAGATATCGTCCCTTCCCTGACTCTGTCAACTCCACCGGCTCGCCGGGGGCCAAGATTTGTTGTCTTTCGTGAAAATTTCATGCACCACGCGTCCCAAATCGAATTTGGGCGGCCGAAATCGGCTGTCCTGCCGGATCGAAACCCGGCCGCCACGTCCCCGACAAAATGGGATCTGCTCAAGGCCCTGACCGAAGCTGCGGATGATTTCGACCTCAGCCATCGCACGTTGAACGTGCTGCGGGCCCTGATGACCTTTCTGCCCGGCAACGAGATCCCACAAGATCCCTGCGCCGCGACAGTATTTCCCGCCAATCGCACCCTGTCCGCCCGGCTAAACGGGATGCCGGAAAGCACCCTGCGCCGGCATCTGTCCCGGCTTGTCGCACTTGGCATTGTCAACCGACACGACAGCCCCAATCGCAAACGCTATGCCCGCAAGATGGGGCAGGGGATCGCGCTGGCCTTTGGCTTTGATCTGTCGCCACTGGCAGAACACGCAACCCATGTTCTGGCTGCCGCGCGGCACGCGGCAGCACGTCGCCAGCGCCTGCAATTGTTGCGTGACACGGTCGCGCGGCTGCGTCAGGACCTGCTTGAACACGCCGGAGACCGCGCCCCGCAGCCGCTTCTCGATGAAGTACGACTGGTCCTGCGGCGCAAACCGGACGAGGCAATTCTGACCCAGCTGCAAGACGCTTTGACCACTGAACTGCAACAGCACAAACCTATGGACACCCCAAAAGCCCCGCCTTTTGCCTCAATCCAATTGGGCGCCCCTGACAGTCAAAATGAGCGGCACATACAGGATTCAGATAAACTTGATTCTGACTCTGAAAGACCCATGCCACAGCCCCTCACAAATCCTTCACCCGAGGTCTCCACAAACATCGGTCACAAGGCTGAGAGATCAAAAGACCCAACCCTCCCCGAGGTTCTCAACGCCTGTTCTGAATTGAGATCCTTCTTTCCCAATCCAATCCAAAGCTGGCCGGCCTTGCTTGAAACAGTCGATTGTCTGGTACCTATGCTGAACATCGACCGGCCCGTAATGCAGGATGCAATGCGAAAAATGGGGGCAAGGCAGGCTGCGCTTGCCGTGATCTGCATTCTGGAGCGAAGCGCCAGCATTCACCGCCCCGGTGCCTATCTGCGGCGCTTGTCACAAAAAGCTGATGCAGGTAAATTTTCGGTTCTGCCCATGCTGAATGCGCTCCTACGCCGTGAACCCTCGGAAAATTGTCAGCTGGCAACCTGAAAAAACATTGAATAACAAATAGCTAAGGTTATGGGATAGGTGACAATCTACTTTTGAACTGGATTTGTGAAACCCAGCGGGTTTCCGTCGGCGCAATAGCCCTGCAACTTACCTTAAAACAGACCGCAACAAGATCCCAAGAAAGCCTGCCGCCCCTCACTCCAACAAATCTGTCGCGGGGTTTTCGGCAATATCAACGTCATCATAATAACGTTGCGCTTGCGCCATGGAACGATGCAGCGAGAGGCGCATGGCTGCTTGTACCGGTGCGCCATCCAGCGCCGCCTGGGTCAGAAAGCCGGAGCGCAGACCATGCGGGCTGGCCATGTCCACAGGCAACCCGGCGCGCTTCAACCGGTGCTTGACGATCTGATAGATACCATCGGATGACAACGGGCGGGGCAGGGGACGGCCTGATTTACTGATTGGTCGAAACAGTGGTCCTTCCCTGATCTCCGCCGCCACGATCCATCGCGCCACGGCTTTGGCGGCGCGCCCCTTGAGCACCAAACGCGGCGTTGCCTCCCGGCCCGTGCTCTTGGTTTGCAGCAGGTGGATCCAGATCAGCCCCTTGGCCTCGAACTCCTCCAGCGACAGGTCCTCGCGCCGCAGGTTCGAGAGCTCCGAGCGACGCCGTCCGCCGCTGGCCCAGCCCAGCTTCAAGATGGCTCGGTCGCGCAGGCCCCGCAAGTCACCGCCGCAGGCCTCTAGCATCTGTTCCAGCACCTCGCGGGTAATCGGTTTGGCCGACTTCGGGGCGCGGGGGCGGGCGGCGGCGCGCCGCGCCTTGGAGCGTGCCTGTCGCAGCATCGGCGCCTCGAACGGCGAGGGCAGGTTCTTCATCCGGTGAAACGCCTGCCATGAGGCGATGCGGCGGTCCAGCGTCGCCGGGGCCGGGCAGGCGAGGCTCTTGCGCAACCCGGCCGCGATCAGCGCCTCACCGGCGATGCGGGCGCTGTCAGCCGGCGCCGCCGTGCCGAGGTCGCGGGCATGGTCGAGGATGAACCGCAACGCCACCTCCTCGCGCTCGGGCCAGATAGGCCCGGAGCCGAACGCCACCTCGCGCCAGAGCGTGATGTAGAGCAAGTCGCGCTCATAGGCGCGCAGCGTGTTCTGCGGCGTGCCACGGACATAGAGATCGGTGAGCGCCGCCTGATCGGTCTCGCTTAGCTGGGTGCGGATCGGGAAGGGCAGGGGGGTCATGCGGCACCTCCGCGCGGGCGGTCCCGAAGCGAGACGGTGACGCTCTGCATCCGGATACGGAAACCGGGGCCGCCAGGATGAAAGACCTGGCGGCCAGCACGGTGAGAGATGCCGTGTTCGCGGAGGGACTGGCGCAGGAGGCGCATCTGAGCGTGCTGTAACATGGGCTGAGATTGCGCGGTTTTCCGGGGTTTCTCAAGAGACATGATAAGGAGTACTTATCGTGTGTAATGAGGTGAGTTCGACACAGCCGCCAGTGCTGATCGTAAGGTTTATATTTTGCACATCATGCGTCTAATGTGTCATTATACGTGGATCATATTGAGGAACCGGAGATCGACATGTGGGGCCATTTTGAACGTCACGTGCCAGCCGACAACATGGCACGGTTCTATCACCTGGAAATCCAGCCGACCCTGTTCGGGGACTGGAGCCTGCGCCGCAGTTGGGGGCGGATCGGAACCCGTGGCCGCGACCGGTACGAGGTCTTTGCCACCGCCGCGGAAGCGCTGGCCGCGGCCCGGCGTCTGGAGGTCCTGAAATGCCGACGGGGTTACGTGCGCCTGCCCGAGCAGTTGGACTTGCCGCTGGGGCAGGGGGCCTGAGGGCTTTGTCAAGGGATCTATGTTCGGCCTCTCTAGACCCATCGCTTTCCGTCCGGTTGGTGCTCTTTGGGCACGGGGATCACGGACCCATTCAGAGGCGCGTTTCGAATCGTGGTAGGCCGAGGAGAAGATTCTGAAGCATCGGCGAGGTGTTGTCGCTGCGCCAGATCTGGGCGATATCATGTTCGGCCTGACGTTCCTCTACTTCTAGGAAGACGACATCGGAGAACACGCTGCTGCTCAAGGAAGAGGGCACGAGCGAGACGCCCATCCCTTGTTTCACTAACGCCACGACCGTGAACCAGTGCTGGATATGAAAGCTTGTATCCGGTTCGAGATTGGCTGTGCGCAGAAGGGCCGTGATCTTGTCGTGGTAATGGGCGGCGAAACTGCGCGAGAAGACCATCATGCGCTCGCCCGCGAGTTCGGAGATGCGGATGCGGCTCTTGGATGCGAGGCGGTGCCAGCGCGGGACGCAGGCGACGAGCCGCTCCGTTTCGAGCACCTTGTGGGAAATGCCATTGGGGAGGGGCACGGCATGGACGAAGCCGACGTCGATCTTGTGCTCGAGAAGGCTTTCGATCTGGCGGGTGGTGTTCATCTCGTGGAGGATCAGGTCAACGCGCGGGTGGCTGTTCTGGAAAGCCTTGAGCTTGGCGGGCAGGTCCCGGAACAGCATCGACGGCACGAAGCCGACGCTAAGCTCGCCCGCGGCCCCCTTCGCGGTTTCCGCCGCGATGGTCATTGCCGAATCCAGTTGGCCGAGGATGCGCGCGGCCTGGTCGGCAAAGATCGTGCCCGCCGGTGTCAGGCGCACGTATTTGCTCGTGCGTTCCATCAATTTGAAGCCGAGCCTTTCTTCGAGCTGTCGCAGGCTAGCGCTCAGTGGGGGTTGCGAGATGTTCAGCTTCTCTGCCGCGCGGCTAAAGTGAAGTTCTTCTGACAGAACGAGAAAATACTTGAGTTGGCGGAAAGTCACAGCCAAGGGCGCCTCCATAATACGTAAATTGGTATCAATATATACACCAACGGTATTGGAATTTGTATTGCTGATTCTGGCTTAATGCTCGGCAAGCCGTCAATTGCATGACTGGGAGGGACCACATGACCGCGACCATCCATCAAAACATCCCCGATAGCCGAGGCATGAGCCTTTTCGAGGCCGATCCCGATCTCTGGCGCCTGATGCAGGTCTATCTCGACGAGGAGACCTGCGCGCGGGTGCGTCCGGAACTAGAGCGTATGGGGGCGTTGGCCGGGGGGCGACTGGAGGAGCTTGCCCTGACCGCCGACAAGAACCCGCCGGAGTTGCGCATCCGTGCCCGCAACGGGGCGCATGACGAACGTATTGTGAAGCATCCCGCCTATGAAGAGCTCGAGCGCTATGCGTTTGGCGAATTCGGATTGGCGGCCATGTCGCATCGCGGCGGTGTGTTCGGCGCAGAGGAAAAACTGCCGCCGCTCGTCAAATACGCGCTGGTCTATCTCTTCGTGCAGGCGGAATTCGGGCTTTGCTGTCCGCTGAGCATGACGGATTCGCTCACCCGGACGCTCGTGAAATTCGGCGATCCGGAGCTTGTCGCGACATATTTTGACCAGTTGACCAGCCAGGACATGGACGAGCTCTTCCAGGGCTCGATGTTCATGACCGAACAGGCGGCGGGTTCGGATGTGGGGGCGATCGACACGACCGCGCGGTTCGAGGACGGCGAGTGGCGCCTCTACGGGGACAAGTGGTTCTGTTCGAATCCGGATGCGGCGCTTGGCATGGTGCTTGGCCGCCCGGAAGGCGGCGGGGCCGGGACCAAGGGCTTGTCACTGTTCCTGTTACCGCGACACCTGCCGGATGGCCGCAGGAACGCCTATCGCATCCTGCGCCTGAAGGACAAGATGGGCACCAAATCCATGGCTTCGGGCGAAATCGTTCTCGAAGGCGCCACGGCCTATCTCGTGGGCGAACCGGGGCAGGGTTTCAAGCAGATGACCGACATGATCAACATGTCGCGCCTTGCCAATGGCGTGCGCTCGGCCGGTCTCATGCGCCGGTCGGTCACAGAGGCGCTCTTCATATCGCGCAACCGCACTGCCTTCGGAAAGCGCCTTGTCGATCTACCCGTCATGCAGCGTCAGTTGCTCAAGATGATCACGACAGCAGAGCAGGGGCGCTCGATGGTGTTCCATACCGCCAATGTCCTGCGCCGTGCAGACGCGGGCGATGCGGGGATGGCCAAGGTGTTGCGTATCCTGACGCCGCTGGTCAAGTTCCGCACCTGCCGCGACGCGCGCAAGGTCGCGGGGGACGCGATGGAGGTGCGCGGCGGCAGCGGCTATATCGAGGAATGGTCGGATGCCCGCGTGCTGCGCGATGCGCATCTCGGGTCGATCTGGGAAGGGACGAGCAATATCGTCGCCCTCGACGTGGCCCGCGCGGTGCGCCGGGAAGATGCCCTGTCTGCCCTGCATGCGCATGTGACGGACACACTTGAGCAAGCTAAGGAAACGATTGGCGAGCAGACGGCCATCGCCGACAGCTTTGCGCGTGCGGCAGACTTCCTCGACGGGGTTGCCCACAGCCGAGACCGCGAGATCGAGACCCGCGCGGCGGCGAGCTCCGTCTACAACGCCACCTCGGCGGCTTTCCTCGCCTGGGAAGATGCGCAGCTTCGCCTTGTCGGCAACGAGACAACGGGCGACCGGCTCGCCATTGCGCAGAACGTGCTGCGGCACAAGCTGTCGGCGCGGGACCCTTTCGCGCAGGATGTGGATGAGGCCGATCTCGCCGCGCGTCTCCTGTCCGAGGACAACGAGACGCTGGAGGCGGCACAATGAGCGCGGCAGTGAACCAACACCAACAGGGCGGCGCGCTCGAGGGGATCAAGGTCATCGACCTCAGCCGGGTGCTCGGCGGGCCGCTGACCGGGCAGATCCTTGGCGATCACGGCGCCGATGTCATCAAGGTCGAGCCGCCGATGGGTGACGAGACACGGGATTGGGGCCCGCCGTTCCGGAACGGGACCGCCTCCTATTTCGACGGCGTGAACCGCAATAAGCGCGCGATCGCGCTGGACCTGCGGCACGAGGAGGGGCGCGAGGTTCTCCTGCGCCTGCTCGAAGATGCGGATATTGTCGTTGAGAATTTCAAGACCGGCACCATGGAAAAATGGGGCCTTGGCTATGAAGACGTGCTTTCGAAGCGGTTTCCGCGCCTGATCCATTGCCGCGTAAGCGGGTTCGGTTCGGACGGCCCGCTCGGCGGTCTGCCCGGCTATGACGCCGTTTTGCAGGCGATGGGCGGCTTGATGAGCGTGAACGGCACACACGAAGGTGGCGCGACACGGGTCGGGCTACCGGTTGTGGACATGGTCACGGGGCTCAACGCCGTGATCGGTATCCTCTTGTCGCTGCATGAACGCGAACACAGCGGGAAGGGCCAGTTCGTCGATGCAACGCTGTTTGACAGTGCGATCTCGCTCTTGCATCCCCATGCGGTGAATTACCTGATGTCAGGCAAGACGCCGGTACGGACCGGCAACAACCACCCCAACATTTCACCCTATTCGACTTACGCGACGGGCACGCGTCCGATCTATCTCGCCGTGGGCAATGATCGGCAGTTTCGCAAGCTCTGCGAGGAGATCGGCGCGCCGTCGATTGCTGACGATCCGCGCTTTGCCCACAATGGCGAGCGGGTCGTGAACCGCGAGGCCCTGCGCGCCGAGCTGGAAGCCGGGATGGCCAATGTGGACGGTGGCGACCTTGCTGACAGGTTGATCCGCGCAGGGGTCCCGGCGGGGCCGGTGCTCGACGTGTCCGAGAGCCTTGCCCATCCACATACGCTGCATCGCGGGATGCGGGTCGACATTGACGACTATAGCGGCGTGGGCGCACCAGTGCGCCCATCGCGCAGCGCACCCGTCTACAAGGTGCGCCCGCCCAAATTCGCGCAACATAGCGCCGAAATCCTGCGGGAGTTCGATTTCTCGGAGGACGAGATCGAACGCCTGATACAGACCGGGATCGTGCCACAGGCTCGGCCTGGCCGCTGATCCACCACCTACTGCACTTCATTATCGGGAGGAATACGATATGCATACTTTCATCAAGATGACCGTTGCGTCGATCGCACTTGCCGCCGGACCGGCGCTCGCGCAGGAGATAGAACTGCCGCGCTCCATGCTCTGGGCGACTTATGATGTTGGCTCGAGCGGCTATGCCGAGGCCTCGGCCATTGCCGACGCCTTCGGCAGGGAATACGGCACCCGCGTGCGCATCATGCCATCGGGCACGTCGATCGGACGGCTGTTGCCGCTGAAGACTGGTCGTGTCCAGTATGGTTGGCTCGCCAACGAACTCTTCTTCGCGACCGAGGGGCTTTATGATTTCGCCGCACGCGAATGGGGGCCGCAGGACCTGCGCGTCGTGGCGGGGCGTCCGTCGACCTTCGGCATGGCCGTTGCGAAGAATGCCGGGATCGAGAACCTTTCCGACATCGCTGGCAAGCGCGTGCCGCGCATCAAAGCCAACCCGTCGATCAACATCAAGGTCGAGGCGCTCCTAGCCTTTGGCGGGTTGACCTGGGACGATGTCGAGGTGGTCGAGGTGCCGTCCTATGGCGCTGCCCTCAAGGCGCTGGTCGATGGACAGGTCGATGTCGCCGGGTCCACGCCGACCGCGTCGACACTCTACGAGATGGAAAGCTCCTCGCGCGGTCTCGACTGGGCGCCGATGCCGGCGGACAATGCCGAGGGCTGGGAAGCGATCAAGTCTGTCGCGAGCTTCTTTGCGCCGGCCACGGCAACCCAAGGGGCGGGCATCACGGAGGATGACCCGGCACAGATTTTCGCGGTGCGCTACCCGATGATCACCGTCTACGCCAACGCCGACGAGGAGGAAGTCTATAATTTCACTAAGGCGCTCGACGAGACCTATGACATCTACTCTAACGCCACCAAGGCGACATCGAAATGGAAACTCTCGGAAGCTGGGACGACTCCGGCGGATGCGCCTTTCCATCCCGGTGCAATCCGTTATCTGATCGAGATCGGCGTCTGGACCGAGGCTGACAGCGCATGGAATGATGCGCGTCTTGAACGTCTGGAGACCGTTCAGGGGGTCTGGGACGAGGCGGTCGAGGCCGCGCTCGATGCCGGGATCGCGGACAAGGAATGGCCGGCCTTCTGGGCCGATTATAAGGCCGAAGCCCTCAAGTAAGGCGCCTTTCCCCGTGCCGGACTTTCCGGCATGGGGTTGTCCGATCTACGATCTTGGAGGCATGTCATGGCCGATCCACACGCCGCTACCACGACCGGGCGGCTGACACCCGGAATCCGTATCCTGCTCGCCGTCCTAGGCGCGATGGGGCTGACGATCATTGTCGTGCAGACCTTCAACCTGTCGCTCTTCGGTGTCTTACCGCTTCTGGCGAACCGCTATTACTACTGCATTATCGGCGTTTTCCTCGCGGCAGCGTTCCTGATCAACCCGGCACGCGCGGGACGCCGTACCCCGGTAAGCCTGTTCGATCTGGTGCTCAGCGCGGCGTCGCTCGGGGTTGCGGGCTACCTCGCCTATCACGCCGAAATGATCATTACCCAAGGCTGGGAGGTCGTTGCCCCGGCACAAGCGGCAATCGTGTCGGGTCTCTTGGTGCTGCTTTCGCTCGAGGCGGTGCGGCGCACGGCAGGGAGCCTGTTGATGGTGATCTGCACCATCTTCGCGGCCTATCCCCTGTTCGCCGAGATCATGCCCGCCTTTCTATGGGGGCCGTCCTTTAACCTCTCGGAGACGGTGTCCGCCCACGCGATGGGAATGGAAAGCATCATCGGTATTCCGCTGCGAGTCGTTGCCGACACGCTCGTCGGGTTCATCATCTTCGGGTCGGTGCTCGCCGGGATGGGCGGGGGGCAGTTCTTCATGGATCTGTCCATGGCCTTGATGGGGCGCAAGCGCGGGGGCGCGGCCAAGGTCGCGGTGTTGTCGAGCGGTCTCTTCGGGTCCCTCTCGGGCAGCGTTATCTCGAATGTGCTGACCACCGGGCGACTCACGATCCCGGCGATGCAAAAAGCAGGCTACCCGGCGCAATACGCCGCGGGCGCGGAAGCCTGCGCCTCGACCGGGGGCACGTTGATGCCGCCGGTGATGGGGGCCGTGGCCTTTATCATGGCGTCCTTCCTGGACGTGCCCTACACGACGATCATGGTCTCGGCGCTGGTGCCGGCGCTACTCTACTACCTGGCGCTCCTTCTCCAGGTCGATCTCTACGCAGCCCGAAATGGGCTTGAGGGGCAACCCGACGCACAACAGCTCTCCATGTCGTCCGTGCTGGCCCTCGGGTGGCATCACCTTGCGTCCCTTCTTGCGCTCATCGCGATGCTCTTCATCTTCAGCCCCTCCAAGGCCGCCTACTATGCGACGGCGCTCATGCTGATGCTGGCGTTTCTGCGTCATCGAAAGTTCCCGAAACCGGATGCGATCATGGCGCTGTTGCAAGACGTGACCGGCAATATCGCCCATCTCGTCGCTACGCTTTGCGGGATCGGCATGGTGGTCGGTTCGCTCGCGATCACTGGGGTTGGCAGCGCCTTTTCACGCGAGTTGATCCAGTATGGAGGCGAGAATATCCCGCTCCTGCTCATCCTAGGGGCGATCACGAGCTTCGTGCTCGGCATGGGGATGACGGTCAGTGCCTGCTATATTTTCCTCGCAACGCTGCTTGCACCCGCGCTGGTGGATCTCGGGCTCGATCCCATCGGATCGCACCTGTTCGTTCTCTACTGGGGCATGCTCTCCTACATCACTCCGCCAGTTGCGCTCGCCGCGATCACGGCAGCGCAGATTTCCGGCGCCTCGGGGATGCGGGCGGGGTTCACCTCGATGCGCCTCGGTGCGACGCTCTTCGTGTTGCCCTTCGTCTTTGTCTATGAGCCGGCGCTGCTCCTGAACGGGCCGACCCTGACCATTTTCGCGGCGGTGGGCACGGCGGTGCTGGCGTTGACGCTGATATCTTGCGCCTTCGAAGCTTATCTCTACGGCATCGGGCGCGTGGGCCGAGCGGCGCGGGTCGCCCTCTTCGTTGCGGGCGGCCTGCTGCTCGTGCCGGACCGGGCTGTCGAAGGGACGGGCATGATCGTGCTTGCCGCGACCGTCCTCGCCCTTTGGCTCTCGGGCGGACGGCCCGGGGCCGATCCCCTCCAACCCATAGCTAAGATGGAAGACCTATGACCGAAGCTTTTATCTGCGACTACATTCGCACGCCCATCGGCCGCTATGGCGGCGGCCTGTCGAAGATGCGGGCAGACGACCTCGCGGCGCATCCGCTGGCGGCATTGCTGGCGCGCAACCCGGGGATGGATCCGGCGATGATCGAGGAGGTCTGGCTCGGCTGTGCCAACCAGGCGGGCGAGGACAACCGCAACGTCGCGCGCATGGCCGCGCTCTTGGCGGGCCTTCCGGAAACCGTTCCGGGCCTCACCGTGAACCGCCTCTGCGGGTCGGGCATGGAAGCCGTCGCGGCGGCGGCGCGCGCCATCCGGGCCGGGGAAATGTCCCTTGCCATCGCTGGCGGTGTCGAGAGCATGAGCCGGTCGCCCTTTGTCATGCCCAAGGCGGAAACACCGTTTTCGCGGGCGAATGCGCTTTATGACACGACCATTGGCTGGCGGTTCGTCAATCCCCGGATGCAGGAGGCATGGGGCACGGATTCCATGCCGGAAACGGCGGAGAACGTGGCGGATGACTACGGGATTTCCCGTGAAGATCAGGACCTTTTCGCCTTGCGGTCGCAGGTACGGGCGGAAGCGGCCATGGCTTCGGGTCGTTTCGGCGAAGAGCTTGCGCCGGTGACCGTCGCCCTTGGCTGGGGAAAGACACAGGATGTGACTCAGGACGAGCATCCGCGCGTGGGCACGACGCTCGAGGACCTGACCCGGCTGAAGCCCATCGTGCGGCCAGAGGGAACCGTGACGGCGGGCAACGCGAGCGGGGTCAACGATGGTGCGGCGGCGCTCGTCGTTGCGTCGGAAGCGACGGCCAAAGTGCAGGGGCTACGTCCGATTGCGCGCGTTGTCGGGGCCGCATCCGCCGGTATCGCACCGCGTGTGATGGGATATGGGCCTGTGTCCGCAGTGCAGAAGCTCTGTGCGATGACCGGCGTCGATCTCGATCAGATCGACGTGATCGAACTGAACGAAGCCTTCGCCGCGCAGGGGCTTGCCGTGCTGCGCGGCCTCGGGATCGCGGGCGACGACACGCGCGTGAACCCCAATGGCGGGGCAATCGCGCTCGGCCATCCGCTCGGGATGTCGGGCGCGCGGATTACCGGCACCGCGGCCCTGGAACTTCGGAAAACTGGCGGGCGCTATGCCCTCGCCACGATGTGTGTCGGTGTCGGGCAGGGAGTTGCGATCATGCTTGAGCGCGTTTGACAAACAAGGACAGAGCCATGAAGGGCACGAACGCATTTTCCTAGGGCGATCCGTTTGGACCTGTCGCGGTTTGATGCCGCTCCTTTGATAGCATTTACTGCACCAAAGGAGACGAACTATGGGCACGGGAAGAACGGATGAATTCCGCAAGGTAGCATGTTCATCGGGCTGGATGTCCATAAGGCGACGATTTCGGTCGCGGTTGCACAGAGCGAGCGAGGCGGAGAGGTCCGTCACTGGGGCACGATTCCGCACCGCCCGGATCATGTCCGCAAGCTGGTGGAGAAGCTTGGCGCCGGCAGAAGTCGTCTGTATTTCTGCTATGAAGCTGGACCATGCGGCTACGGCCTGCAACGCCAGCTTGTCGAGCTGGGGCATGATGAAATCCACGCCGATGCTGTCAGTGAGCAGTTCGCGAAACTGCAGAGGCAAAAGACACGGCGGACATCACGTTGGGTTATGGAGGGCTAGATGCGTCAATTTGAGTATGCCCTTAACGACGCCGCACATGAACACCAACCGTCGCGGAATACTTGTTCATTTTGAGCCTGTTTTGATATACTGAACACATATCGTCATGGGCACACCCAAAATGAACAAACCGAGCCCCAAAATCGGCTACGCCCGAACATCGACCGTCGATCAGAACCTCGATGCTCAAATCGAGGCTCTGACGGCTGCCGGGTGTGGGATGGTACGGCAGGAACAGCGCAGTGGGGCTACGCTTGAGGGCCGTCCTGAGCTGAAGACGATCCTCGACTTCATCCATCCGGGCGAAACCCTAGTGGTCACGCGGATCGACCGGCTGGCGCGTTCGGTGCAGGATCTTCAGACCATCGTCGCCAGGCTGAAGGAAAAGGGCGCTCATCTGGCGGCCACCGAACAGCCCGTGGACACATCGACAGCTGCGGGCAAGGCCTTCTTCGACATGCTTGGCGTCTTCGCAGAGTTCGAAACCAATCTTCGCCGGGAGCGGCAAGCCGAAGGCATCAAGGCTGCTAAACGGAAAGGGGTCTATCGTAAGCGGCGGCTGGAGGGCACCGGGCTTTCAGCTTGACGGCTCGAAGTTCCAAGGAAGGAGTTCGTCGATCCGGCTTGCGGGATGGCCGGCAGCGATGGCTTCAAGAGTGGCTTTGAGGTAAGCGAAGGGCTCGACGTCGTTGACCTTCGCGGTGGCGATGAGTGAAGCGATGCGGCCCCAGGCGCGGCCGCCTTCGTCATGACCGGCGAAGAGCGCGTTCTTTCTCGTCAGGGCGATAGGGCGGATCAGATTCTCGACGGCATTGGAGTCGATCTCGACGCGACCGTCATGCAGGAAGGTCTGCAGCCCGTCCCATTGGCGATGGATGTAGGTCAGCTTCTCACCGAGGCGTGACTTGGCCGAGATGCGCAGACGCTGGCTTTGCAGCCATTCTCCGAACCCGACGATCAGCGGCGCAGTGCGGGCCTGCCGTGCCGACAGCCGCTGTCCGGGGCCCATGCCGCGGATCTCGGCTTCGATACGGTAGAACTCAGCGATGCGGCGCAGGCCTAAGCTCTTGATATCATGAGGCCAGAGTGGGCGCGCAGAAGTCTTGATATGCACGCCGTGAGGTTGATCAGTCGATCCCAAGCTTGTGGAAAAAGACGCTGTTGCGCATTTCTGCGTCTCGCAACACCTTATCCCAGCTCAACACCTCCATGTAGAGGTTGTTGTTCCCGAACCAATTAAACCACCCGCCGCCATCAGGCATGGGCTTGAAGTCCTTCTCCATCTTCAGCCACTCTTTGACCTTTTCCGTGATCTCACACATCACGTAGCCATAAAATGGCGTGTTATCAGCAACTTGGATTTGCCTTCCTTTTGGAGTTTTGAATTTTCCCTTCTTGACGTTGTTCACGTACCGAATGATCTGTTGAACGGGGTCTTCCTTCGAAGAAGGGTTCACAAAATCATCGCGCCCTGGCTTCTTGAACTCGAAAACGGTGATCGGGTTGCTCGCCTCATTGTCCCCCCTGAACAGCACTGGCTTATCGAACACCAATAGGTCAGGGCGCTCGGTCGCCCCTCCGTCTAGTGGTCTGTCTGAGCTCACGAAATTTGTGAAGTTAAGTCGCTCGTCGATAATCCAGAGATTGTGATCTTCGTAAGCCGTCGCTGCTGAATCTCCCTTTCGAGGAAAAATGATGTCGTGAACAGTGCCCTCTGACGGATACCTTTGATCATCGGTGAGCTCGAAGCTTTTTCCAAAAAGCGTGAGAACGTGCTTTCGCAGCGCGATGTAATGGATCAGGTCGTTGCGGCTTGTCTTCGATATCTGGTCAAGAATCTTCGGCAGGCCGTCCTTGAGCCCTGCCGCATCTGTCTCATTGAGCATCTGAGTGACCTGCTGTCGGATAGCCACTTCCTGAGCGAATTTTTCCTTTTGAAAGACCGTCTCTATCTGCTCCGGCGTTGGGTTGTAGGGCATCGACGAAAGGTCGATTTCTTCCGAAATCGTTCGATGCCAAGGCGCTGAATCATCAATATAGCCGCGAACCTGTGTGCGCTTCTTCTCCTGGCGCGCCGTGATCGTATCACCCAATGCATCGCGTGCGATATTCGCTGCGGCCTGTTCGATTTCAGCTTGTGAGATGGGATGAAGCAGATCATCACCCTTGGGGAATTCGAACCCACCGCGCTCAAGGGAAACGTTAGCATCAAGGTAAGGCCCGAACACATACGCCTTCACGATGTAGTTGCGGTCTCGATCCTCGCCTCCACCTGATCCCTCTTCGAAAAACTCGTCCACGAATTCTGGCACAAAGCTATGAATGGCCGTGTCCGTGACCTCGCGGCGATCGGCAACCAAGCTGATCTTACTTTTCTGATTTCTTGGCGAATAAAGCTTGAAAACTCGAACCTGGAACGTTTGCTCCTTGTCACCAGATCCAAACACGATCCCACCGTCCTGAAGCGGGATCTCCTTGATCATCGCCGCAAGTTGATTGCTGACGAAATTATTGAGGATGATCCGCCCTGTGCCGTCTTCCTCTGCGATCCCGATCTCGGGGCACTGATAGTCGGCGTCGATGAAGTACGGCAAAAGTCGCTCGACAAGCGTTCGGGCTATTGTCTTGACCTTCTTGTCAGGAAACGCTCGCTTGGCTTTGCGCATCGTCACCCGCGAACCGATTTCGCCGTCAGGACAATCTTCAATGTTTTCGCTGACAATAATGTCGGTTTGCTTGCCCATTTTGAAGGCACGCTTCTTCCGCCCCTCTTCGCCCTCAAAAACGCTCTCGATGAGCAAGTCGTCAAAGTATTTCAGACAGGTGAAGCGCCCGAAACCCTTGCCGCCATGAGCTATTTTATGATCCGAGTAGAGGGTGTCGAATGAATCCCTATTCTCGTCGTTGAAACCAACGCCGTTGTCGATGACCGTGAAGCTTTCAACTGGCGGCTGGCCACCCTCAAGCTCCTCCTGGTTCGACCGCTTCACGAGAATATCGACAAGTCCCTTCTCGGCTGATCCCGCTTCGATCGCCTGAATGGCATTCACGATGGTCTCGACAAGCGGGGTGTAAACGTTTGTCCCCGAACGAATGTTTTCGACCGCGCGTCTGACATTGACGTTGCTCATAGCTTGATCTCCGCGTCGGGGTTTCCGGCGGCGAGCGCGTTCATGTAAGCGAGGCACAGCTCGCAAGAACGGTATTTGCCACCATAGGCGGCCTCCTCTTCGCGCTCGACGATCGGGAAGGTCGAGTAGATGTAGCGAATGTCGTCACGGTCTGTGATGCCGTAGAGGTGGAAGAAGACCGCATCGAGCTTGGCGCGCAGGACAAGGCGGCGCTCTTCGTCCCAGGTGAAGGGCGGATTCACGGTTCCCGCTTCGTCTACATAGCCCATATCCCGCGCAAACGGTTCCATGTCATGGGCGGTGTAGGTGAGTTCCAAAACGATCTCGCGAACAATCTCTCCGGCGGCTTTGGAACCGAAGCGCCATTCATCGAAGCTCTCGGGTGGAATGACAGGGAGTTGCTCGACAATGTACCAGCTAAGGTGATTTTTCTGAACTTTCTGCCTACAAACGTAATCGAAAACCATTGTGTTCATATTTGCTAGCAAAGGCGCTAAATGCACAGCGCCCTCTTCCGATACAAGCAAGGGCAACGTGTTTCCGGCGTAATGATACGGGATGAAACAAGCATCCATTGTGCGCCTGTCAGTCGGGTTAGTTACGTCCCGAAACGCTAGCACAGGCTTCATGTTTTTCGGTTTTTCTTCGGCCTTGATCCAGAACTGGGGCGTAGGACAAAAGGCAGGATCAGCCAAGCTTTCCGGCAAACTTCTTGACGGATATGCTGGTCGATGTTGGTTCTCTTCGTTCACTACAATAGATGCCGCGCGATGATCGAAGTGCCAGATCATCTTCCCTTCGTAAAGCGGAACCCAATCGCCTGCTGCGCTGCCGAAGACATTGCCGCCTATGGGATAAGCCCCTTCATGGTTTTCAAGCTCGTCCCTAGTACGAAAGAGGCCGGAGTCGTTGGTCATATCGAACATGCGCAGATATTTCACCGGCCAGGTTTTGATCACCTCCCCCCCAGAACGATCCACGAGAATCGGCGCGGCGGCGTAGATGGCTTTGGTCAATTCTGCGTCGCGACGAGAGCGGAAAATCGGGGCGGTGCCAGTGTTCGGATTGACGCGGGCAAAGTCTTCAGCGGTTAGGTCAAAGCCAACATCTGGCTCCAATAGATCACTCACAAGGTTCAAGAAAAACGCACATCGTGCAGGTTTTGAAGTTGGTGCAGGGCTAGCCACGAACGCGGAAAACTTGAACTGCGGGTGAACATCAGAAAAATACAGGTCGCGTCCATCTCCCTTATTTTGGAAATCATAAAGTGCCTTCAGCCGCCCCTCAGTCGCCACGCCCTTGAAGAACTTCGCGGCTGTCTTGTCTGACGCGATGCCAGACGGGACAAGCAAGCCGATCAGTCCGTCTTGCTTTACCACGGTCATCGCTCGCTCTACGAAAAGCGAATAGAGATTTACATCGCCGCCAGACAGTAAGGGGTAGTCCCCGCCCTTCCGCGCCATGCGCGTTCCAGCCTCGGCACGCTCGGACGCCTTGGCATAATCCTGCGCCAAGGGATCGCCAGCCTCTTCAAGCGCCTTGATCATCTTCTTGCGATCCGATGCGCGCTGCGCCATGGCAATTGCGGGGCGACGTTCAGCAAACCACTCGACCTGTTGCAGCTTCATCCGATCCCACGGCGGGTTGCCAATTACGGCATGAAACCCGCCCGTCAGCTCTTCTTCTTCCCAATCCGACCAGATGCCTGGGAACGTCACTTGCCAGTTAAGGAAATTTTCCTCTGCGATGAGAATCTGCGCTTGCGCGAAAATATCTGCAAACAGATCGAATTTCTCTGCGGCTGTCAGTTGACCTTTGATTGTTTCTTCCGCGCTCTTGGCTTTGGGTCGCTTTAGAGGACGCTTACCAATAGCGATCTCAAGCGGATCGCCAAACGTGCCATCAAAAAAATCACGTAGTACAGCCTTTTGTTTCTTGTCTTTTATATCAAGCCAGTCGATCGCATGGATTAATTTTAAGAGTGCATCAAGAGGGGCAGTTTCCCGTTCGATTTGCTTAAAAACATCTGCTGAACGATGCGCCTCAGCGATTTCGGCATCCGTAAGGTTTTCGATCAACTGCATCTTTGAAGCGCTTTCAAGTGCAGCGTCGATGGGTCCCTTTAGCAAGAGCGGCGTGCCGTAGGTCGCGGCCTTGTCGATGCCCTTCTTCACCCAAGAGCCGAAAAGGCTGTCACCGCAACGAAGATGGTGATCGAGGAAGGATAAGGGGGCGCCCACGGTAAAGGTGTGGAGCCAGAGCGCCACCTTGGCGAGCTCCACAGCCATCGGATTCTTGTCCACGCCATAGATGCAGCGCTTGAGCACCATGCGGCGGATGATGTGCCGGTCGTCAAGCTGTTCCTCGTCGATTGTCCAGTCTCGTTCATCGGCATTGGCAAGGATAGTGTTGCGGATCGTGTCGATCCGCTCGCCAAGCGGCGAAATGTAATCCCCCCATTCCTCGGGCGCATCGAGTTCGGCCTCGGCCATGGCGGTGATCACCTGGTCGGCCATAAAATCGACAAGGCTCACAAGGAAGTGGCCGGAGCCCATGGCGGGGTCACAGATTTTCAGATCAAGAAGGGCGGTCGCGGGGTCATGCAAGCGAAGTTGCCCAATCTTGCGATCATCAGCGCGGGTGCTGCCTTCCAGTTCCGTGATCTTGTCCCTGAAGGCACTCTTGCGCTCTTCGACAAGCGGCTCAAGGGTCTCCCTCAAGATGAGCTGAACCAAGTCGTCGGGCGTGTAGTAACTGCCCGATCCCTTGCGCGCGAAGATGTTGGGCTGAACGGTGATTTCGTCGCCGTCGCGCGTCACCTCGTATTCGAGAAGTCGCTCGTAGATCGAGCCAAGCTGCTGCACCGAGAGGTTGCGATAGTTGATGTATTTCCGCCCGTCTGGCGTTACTTCAAAGGACAGGGCGTCGATCACGCGCGCCATGACCGCATCGGGGATGCGGATATTGGTCAGGATCGCATGGCGCTCCCGGTCGAAGAGACCGCCATTGTAGGGTGGCAAACCGATCGAGGCGTCGCCTTGGTCGATCGCGACAAACAAGTCAGCCATCGCGCCCCAATAGCGTGCGGCCGTTTCCGAGAAGACATCATTCTTGTCTTTGCGCTCTTTGACATCGAGGCGCACCTTGTTGCGCAACCCGTAATCGTCATAGCGCGTGTCTTTGACCGGCAAGAGATCACGGTCTTCGGCGTAGAGGATGAACAAGAGCCGATAGAGCAGGATTAGCGCCGCTTCGCGCACTGCCTGCAAATCGGCCTCGGGCGCGGCTGTGACGATCGCGCGCACCAGGTCAGGAAACACCTCCCCGAAAACCTTGTTGGATAGGTCTTCGGAAACGCGCTCTTCGTAGAATTTCCCTTCTTCGAGAGCTTTTTCGTGGAAGGTGCGCGGATCAGCGCCCGTAGGCACAAAGGCCTCGCGCCGGAAAACCAGCAAGAAGACCTTCAGCCAATGACGGCGATCGTCCTCATTAAGCGCGAAAAGTCCGTCATTGTGCCCTGGCAGATCGAGGATCGCGGCGATGTCGAGCTCGAAGAACTGCTCAGACACAGACCGCGCGCCTGAGAAGTAGAGTCGCCATTTTGAGCCGTTGGTCAGAATACCCCAACGGAGTGTGCCGCCCGTGATGTCGTCGATGCGACGCAAGTAGCGGAGCATCTGGGTCGAGGGCGCGGTTTCTTCCCCGCGCCGGCCAGAACGCCGATCGAGGGGGCGCGCCCATCTTTTGGATTCGACCACGGCGCGGCCAAACTCGTAGCGCTTCCACTCTTCGGGGAAGCCGTTCGCCTTGGCTTTCGTTTCCACACTTTCGAACAGCAAACCATCGGGCACGTCTTCGCGTCCCTTCGGTGACAGGTTTTGCTGGCGCAGCGATTCCGTCCAGCCAAGCGCTTCAAGAATTGGCCAGATCAGATCATCTTCTGTCTGGCTTTCATTCGGTGTTTGAGAAATTGGGAAGCTGTCAAAATGACCGCGAATGCTCTCACCAAACTTTTCAAGATCAGCATCGCCAAGCGCGTTCCATTCCGAAACGTCTTGAATGGACTCCGTCAAAAAGTCGGAAGTAAATAGGCTGCCCTGGCTTGCGATCTCACTGCTCAAATCGAGATTTCCTTATTGTTTTTGGCATCCTAACAGTTGGTTATTGCCTATGCACTCGCAAATCGCGCTAAGGGAGAGCTACCCACATTCACGAAAGCATGCTTGCATGCAAGACGCCTTGGGTGAAAAGTTACGCGTGAAGTCCGTTGTTCGGTGTCAGCGAAAACGACACGCCCTCGCGCTGCTTCAGGCGGGCAACCATGGCCAGCAAATTATCGGCGCGCGGGTTTCCCCCGATGCCCTCCGACGGCATTGCCAAGTTGTTTGCCGCTTTTGACTTGGGTAACAGTTGAGGCATGAAAGTACCGCCGTCAATGCCGCGCCTGAAGGGCTTTCGTTTTCCGCGCGAGATCGGCGCCCATGCGGTCTGGGCCTACCATCGCTTTGCGCTCAGCACGGCGGATGTCGAGGACCTGTTGGCGGAGCGCGGCGTCATCGTCAGCCGCGAAGCCATTCGTCTTTGGGTCAACCGGTTTGGTGCGCATTTCGCCGCCTGCATCCGCCGGGACCGGCCGCGCCCAAACGACAAATGGCACCTGGACGAGGTCGTGCTCCCGATCAACGGCGTGAAGCACTGGCTCTGGCGGGCCGTCGATGGCAACGGTGATACACTCGACATTCTTGTGCAAACACGCCGCAATGCCAAAGCCGCCAAGCGATTTCTGACAAGGCTGATCGCTCAATTCGGCCAGCCAAGAGTCGTCATCACCGACAAGCTGCGCAGCTACATCAGGCCGATCGCTCAGCAAACTCAAGGTGCCGATCACCGAGCCCACAAGGGCCTTAACAACCGGATCGAAGGAAGTCATAGGCCGACGCGGCGACGAGAGAAAATCATGGGCCGGTTCAAGTCGCCCAGACAGGCACAGCGTTTCCTTGCCGCACATGACCAGATCAACACGATCTTCAAACCCCGCCGGTATCGCCTCACCGCCACATCCTATCGCCACGCCCGGGCAGATGCATTCAGCCTGTGGGCAGACTATGCCGCCGAAATGAAACCATGACTTGCCAAACGTAGAAAAATCTCAGCATCGGCTGAACAACTTGGCAATGCCACTGATATTTTTGCTGCGTATGACCGGTTTCGCGGGCGGTGGGGCGCGCTGGTTTGCGCCGCGATATCGCCCGCGATCTGCCGTCTCGATCAGCCGGTGATCTTTCCGGTCATCTCGACCAGGCGCCTGGCCTGATGGGTCACTGCCGCCTTCCCAGCATCGTCAAAGCCATTGGCGTTGGTCGAGAAGCCGTAGGGGTTGCCGCCAGCGTCAAAAATCGACTGATCGGTAAAACCCGGCGCGACAATGATGGCGCCCCAATGCATTGCAGTGGTGTACAGGCTGAGAATGGTCGCTTCCTGACCGCCATGCGGATTCTGGGCGCTCGTCGTGGCCGTGAAGGTCTTGTTGGCCAGCTTACCGGCACCCCAGAGCCCGCCCAGCGTATCAATGAAGGCCCGAAGCTGGCTGGCGGCCACGCCGAAACGGGTCGGTGTCGAGAAGAAATAACCGTCGGCCCATTCCATGTCGTCGGCCGTCGCCTCGGGGATATCGCCCATCTTGTCCAGTTGCGCTTTCCAGGCGTCCTGAGTCGCGACAACCTCCTTCGGGGCCGTCTCGGGAACCCGGCGAAGGCGGATATCCGCACCTGCATCCCGGGCGGCCTCTGCCGCCGCCAAGGCGACGGCATGGTTGGTTCCGTAGGTCGAGTAGAAGATAATTGCGATCTTAGGCTGTGCCATTGTCTTTTCCTTTTCAGTTGGTTGGTATTGCGTACCGTGCGGCATCCTCACGCTTGCTTTAGGAAGGTGCCGTTGTTCAGTTCAAAGATTGCCTGCCGTAGTTCTTCTTGGGTGTTCATCACGATGGGACCACGCCAGGCGACGGGTTCCTGAATCGGTCTTCCGGTCATCAGCAGGAAACGAATGCCATCGTCGCCCGCCTGAACCGTGATCTCGTCGCCAGACCCGAAACGGACCAGCGTGCGGTTGCCGGTCTGATCACGGATATTCAGCTCTTGCCCGCGATATTCCTTTTCGACCTTGATGCCGACAGGATCGCTGGCATCGCGGAACGTGCCGGAACCGGCAAAGACATAGGCCAGCGCATTGGCCCGCGTGTCCACCGGAAGCACCTTGCGCCGACCGGCGGGCACTGAGACATCGAGCAGCATCGGATTGGCCGCGATCCCGTCCACCGGGCCGGTCTTGCCCCAGAACGAGCCAGTGATCACCTTGACCACCGTGCCGTCGTCATCGCCCTCGACGGGGATGTCGCAGGCGGTAATGTCCTGGTAGCGCGGCGCCGTCATCTTGAGCGACGCGGGCAGATTGGCCCAGAGCTGGAAGCCGTGCATCTGGCCCTTGGCGTTGCCCGCAGGCATTTCCTGATGCACGATGCCCGATCCGGCGGTCATCCACTGAACGCTGCCCGGGCCGAGCAGGCCGCGGTTCCCCAGAGAATCCGCATGTTCGACCTGACCGTCCAGAACATAGGTGATCGTTTCGATCCCGCGATGCGGATGCCAAGGGAACCCCTTGGAGTAAAGCCGCGGATCATCGTTGCGAAAATCGTCCATCATTAGAAACGGATCGGTCAACGACGGATCGTCGAAACCGAACACGCGCTGCAGATGCACGCCTGCCCCCTCTATTGCGGGTTGTGCCTTGCTGGTGGCTGCGACCGGTCTGAACGTCATGAGAGGCTCCTTTGTCCTTATGCATCCAAGATGAGCCTTGGAGGCGAAATCGCTATTGGCGAGGATGTGACATCTGCTGTGCGATAGCGCGCAGATCCCAATGCCGAGCAGGCAGGTGCCGTCAGCCGGCCGCGCGCAGGGTGACGTGATCGCGGTCATGCGCGCGAGCAAAATCCGGCTCGCCGCCCTTGGGAACGATCTGCGTCGGATTGATGGTCCGCTGGCTCACATAGTAATGTTGCTTGATGTGCCAGAGGCTCACGGTCTCGGCGACACCCGCCACCTGATAAAGGTCGCGGACATAATTCGACAGGTTCGGATAATCCTCGATCCGGTGCAGATTGGTCTTGAAGTGACCGTGATAGACCGCATCGAACCGGACCAAAGTGGTGAACAGCCGCCAGTCGGCCTCGGTCACGCGATCTCCCAGCAGATAGCGTGAGCGGCCCAGCCGGGCTTCGAGCGTATCGAGCGCGTCGAACAGCTGGTCGAAAGCGTCTTCGTAGGCCTGCTGCGTTGTGGCGAAGCCGGCACGATAGACACCGTTGTTGATGCGCGGGTAATGTCGGTCATCGCCGCAAGATCGGGCGCATAGTGGAACCTCTTGCCGAAGAGCACCCCGCCGGAAATACCCGCCAGTGTGTCGTAAAGTTCAGTGGGGTTCATCAAGGGCCTTGGCGTCGTTACCCCCAGCGGTAATCCAAGATATAGTTACAAGCCAAAGGGTTTCTAGGGGCGTGGTTGCCGTCTGATTGGCACGCAAGGCGAACCCAAGCATGATGCAAGGCTCGATAATATAGAATAGCTGCAGGTTATATATATTATCGAGCTTTGATAGCTGAAATTGAAAGCTCGGAAAGCGCAAATATAAAAAGGGAGGTATTGTTGCAAATATCGTCATGGGTTCTCTTCGCGAATCCCGTGGTGTAGCTAACGCGTATGCTTAGCAATTGTGTTTATCACCCGACCGGAATGGCGGGCAGCGTCCCCTCAATAGTTCTAGCCCGTGGCGAAAGACCGAGCGTCGATCCGGAAGGTAGGCAGATGCGTGTAGACGGCTCGACGTTCCGGGATCTGTCTCGAAACCAGTCGGAAGAAGTGATATCTAGATGGCAACAGTGTGACAACGCCCTTGACATCATCCAAGAATATTAAAGGCCCCTCGCTTGAGGGGCCTTTGTCTCACAAGGCACACATTACCCCGGATAATGTTAGCTGTGTGAGTCATACATCGAAAAAGATCACTGCCGTTGCGCAGGCGAGCACGACAAGCATTACGCAGTTGCTGACCATCAACGCGAACTCGCTATTCAAGGCCGGCGGGTCTCCGAAGATCAGGAACAAGATCGTGATCACAAACAGCAAGCCTTGCAGCACTGCGAGAGTGCCAATTGCAAAAAAATGAATGAATGCGCTAATTGCGTAAACAATTTGCAGTGGTGCGGGGAAATCATCGCTGACCAAATTGAGCGCGCCCCAGGTGATAGCCGAAGCGATCCCGATCAGAGACCAGATCAAGCTCGGGTCACCGCCGTTCAATGCGGGGATGACGAAGAGCGCGCCGCAGACGCTCATCGACGTGACTGTCGCGAGCGCGATATGTGCAACGTTCACGCCGATCCATTTAACGATTTTCATTTCGATACCCTTTCATTAATGTAAGGTCGGCTGCGACTGCAGCGATCTGAATTCGTGAGCGAGTCGACCGAGACCGCGGAGGCTCATACGGTCGGATTCGATCTGCCGGCATACTTCGTCGATCACCTCGGGTTCAGCACCTACCGGCTCGAGTGTGCGCCAGACCAGTTCGGACAGGTTCTTCCCCCTAGGCGCTTCAATGCGGAAAACTTTGACGCGATCGAGGATCGGAGCCGGAACCAGGTCGGCATCGTTGGCGGTTGCAATCCAGCCGCACCAGCTTAGATCGACTGTCGCTTGGAGTGACGGACACAAGAACGCTCGCGCCATGTCGCGCTGCAGTAGCGGCAGGAGCGCGTGAACAGGCGATCCACCATTCGTGCCCTTGCCGGCCTTGTCAATTTCGTCGATCACGATCACTGGGTTTGCATGCGGCGATGATGCGAGCGCCCGGACCGGCACACCCGGAGTTGAAGAAGACCAAGCGAATTCGGTTCCCGTAATGTCAAACGATGCGCTCCGCGCACTCATGTCGATCCGCGCACAAGTCAATCCAAGGATGTTGCAGAACAGCGTCGCGAAGTGGGTCTTCCCGGTTCCGGGATCACCGACAAGCAGGATCGGCGGAATCTCGATCCTTGGATGGGGGTCATCGATCAGCAAGATGTTGTGCCGCCATAGCCATTCGATCGGCTCCCTCATCCAGGGCGCGGCCGCGTAGGATTCAGCGATCATCTCGTCGAGGTGGTGCCGGTCATACGCACGCCTTAGCGGCATCGGCTCACTGAGCTGCGCGCGGAAGTGCTTGAGCGAGGAATCCTCGCGCTTCGCGGAGGAGCGCTCGGCCGCAGTAAAGATTACCACTTCGTTTTCCCGCTCTTCTGCGCTGCGCTTCGTCGATCGCTGAAGATCCCAGAGCGCGTCTTGCAGAATAAGTTCCTGGTTCTGCACTTCCTGATCGACGTCGATCTCCCGCCGGCTCCGCCCTGCGAACTCCCCGAGACGGCGATCCCGGAGCTCACTGAGGATCCAGCTCAGGGAATGCCGGAAAAGCTCTTTCCGGTAGCGGATGAATTTGTAGAGATTCCTGCTCCCGTTTGGGGCCTTGCACTGCAACCACGCCAGTGAGTCGATGCTGTCGAGGTACGACTTACACTCGATATCCCGGAGCTCTCGGGCGACGGACCGCGCTAGACGAGGAGACGACCACGGCTTGTACTTTGCGCGGACCTGCTGCTCTGCCGTCATGATCTTGGACGGTACAACATCTTTGAGTTCGTCGTCTGCGATGTTGTAGCGCGCTCTAAAGATCGCGCTGGCGATCAAGCGCGAATACTGCGCGAACTGACACTTTTGGGCTTTTTTCGCCATGGTACTCACCTTTTCCCAGAGGTTTCTTGGTAGGAGTCCCCGGTAACGATCCGGGCCGGACACGCTGATCTGGCGCCGCGGAGGTATAAGGCCCGCCTGCACACCTGTGCTGACTCCCGCAAAATTTCAGGCAGAAGATTCGGATTTTTGTCCGATACCAGACATCTGCAGTTCTACGAAATCGATGTCAGGGAATGCGCTGATGCAGAGTTCTCCCCACTTCACGCTGGCATCTGCGATCTAGATCCCTGCGGCAGGGTGCTGGTGAGTGTAGTTATCGAGCCAATCACAGGCTTGCTCGAGCACTGTGACGTGCCGATCCGGGATCTCGCCGCCCGGAACGAACAGCTCAAAAGGCTGAAATATATGTTCATATCGCAGCAAAATTGCGTACGTGGCCGGAGTCCAAGACATCGGGATATGACCTTCTATTGATCCGCACAAATCAAGCAGGGGTGCGGCTTCCTCAATAAGCGTGACTGCGACCCGGTGTCCGGGTCAGCACGTTATATGCGTATGAAGCAAGCGTTGGTCATGAGCTGAAGCTACCCGGAAATCCGGAAATGGGTCAACCCTGAAAATGCAAGTTGACTCGAGTAATAATACAAAAATACATTTAACATACATTGAGGGACACACATGACCAACGAACACGAAGAGATCTACGACCCGGAGGTATTTGACGGCCCCGAGCAGCACGATCAGGTGATTTCCGATCTGCTTGTACCGCAGCTTTTCCGGAAAGCTCTCGAAGAGGCGGACATCAATCAATCTGAGCTTGCCCGGAGGACTCGGCTCTCGCGCGATGCAATCAGCAGATATGCGACCGGGAGAACGCGGATCCCGGACAGCAAGCTCCTGATCATCGCTGAGGCGCTCGGCACCAAGCCTTCCCGAATCGTGCCTAAGAGAAAATCTCTGGACGGCATTCCGCTGCGTCGCCCGGAAGACCCGGACTTTACAATACGACCGGCAGGGAAACCTGGAATGGTTCGGCTAGAAATTTCCGCTGATATTGAACTCGAGATCGCGACGCAGATCGTTGCGATGATGACCAAGAAGATACCACGAAATGAAGAAGCCGGCTGACGACACGCCCTACCTTGCCCGGGTTTCTGGGCGCGATACCTAGCATATCCGGGACTGCAAAAAGCGGGTAGCCGCCTAATCTCGGGGTAAGTCACCTTCGCCGAGCGTCTCGCGCCCATCAACCGGCGGACCGTGCCGGATGAGTGTTTCCGCGACAAGGGTCTGATGTCGAAGTGGATCGACGGGAACCGGTGAAGGTTCAGGCTACCGCGATTATCGAATAGTCCGGCGTACCTTCCCAAACGAGATCCCAGGACGCGCCCGGGCGGACATTCTGGATCGCGCGTGGTTCGAAACATACGAGGCAGTTTCCGCCTGGCGCTGGCGCTCGGACCGACGGGTAGATCAACCCACGTGAGCCTTCACGCCGCAAGTGTTGGGCGAGGCTTTGGCCCTCAGGATATCCGACATCGGGATCGGCATTGAGCGCCGGATTATCTGGTTGATCGGTAACATCATCGAAAACCCCAATGAAATCCGCCAGTAGTTCGACATAGCGGGCGCCATCCTCAAAACAGTCCGTGTAGTCAAGCTCACGCGTCCTGTGCCAGGCCACTTCACTGACGGAGACCATGACATCCCAGGCACAATACCAAGCGCCGCGGTCGCCGGAGTTGAAGCGGTTCCCGCCCGGCCGCGTGTAGGTGAAGGCCGCATTGACGTGGCTGTCGCCGTAAACTCGCAGGTCTCGGCTTCGGCGCCGCCAGGCAAGCTCGCGCGGATCCAGATGTGGGTTCCGGCCCCGTTCAGCCTGAAGACGCCCGCTGGTCAAACCCTCGATCTCCGCGAGGATCTCGAGTTCATCATCCGTATCGGCGAGCCCCCGGAGGGCGGGTGGCTTGTGGTAGGTTGCGGGCAAGAGGCGAACGAGCCCGCGATCCGAAATCTCGGTTTGCCTCATGCGCCACCGCGCAGGGCATCGAGATAGGTCCGGATGGCAAGAATCTGTGGCAGGCCGCCTTCGATCGCCATCTCAACGGGGCGGTGGCCGCCGAACAAGGGGCCCGCGTTCGGCCGCGTGAACCAACTTCTCGCGAGTGGTTCGGAAAAATAGAGCTCGAGCGACTTGTAGATGCCAATCACTGCGCTGAGGCGCAGGAGCTGATCCTTGGTCAACTCTCCTGCGAAATCAGGCTTTTTGGCGCGCTTCCATGTGCTGTCGGACATATCTGCGAGGCCTGCGGCATCTTTCAGGCTTAGGGCCCACGCATCGACAATGCGCGCATAGGCTTTGAGCGCAACGGCGTTGATCTGAGCGGGGTCACGGGTCTTGGCGACAACTTGCATCGTGGTCTCCTTTGCGCCCAATATAGATCATATGGACCTATAGTAAAGGCCATATGGACTAACTGAACACGGAAGCAGTCTGTAGGGCGCTGTCTTGCTTCTGCACGCTTGCGAAGTGCGGATCGCTATCCTGTGAACAGGCATGCAAAATTGACCCCGTAGCGGGGTGATCGGCGTCCAAAAATGACCCCCTTACACTGATGTGGATAATGCCCCCGAGGCTATCGGGGAGCACAGTGTGGGATGTTGG
>NZ_SMFP01000019.1 GCF_004348975.1 Antarcticimicrobium sediminis
CCTGCTTGTGAAGATGGATCAGCATGGTCGCACCCCGTCCCGAATGTCCCTCAGAACCGATCCTGCCATGAAAAACGCGGATCGCCGAGGGTCTATGTGATCATCCGGGATGGAACAGTTAGGTGACCCATCCCGGATGATCACATAGACCCTCGGCGGACTGCGTTGTTCAGGGCAAGATCGATCTTGGGCGAGGTTCGGGACGGGAACAAGAGATGCTGATTTCTCTTCACAAGCAGGCCACGACGACACCGAAGATCCGGGCTGCGATTCAGGCAAGCGACGACCCGGCGTGGGTGGTGGCGGAGCGCTGCAGGATCTCGGAGCAGACCGCAGCAAGAGTAACAGAGCATATAGGGCTGTGGATGTCTGCTAACGCCGATCTGAGAACACTATCTCGCATGTACCGCGAATGCGGACTATCCGCGCGGACCAGGCGCGTGTTCGATATCGCAACCCTGTGGGTATACACGCGAACACCTATGCCCGGACCAACCATGCTGCCTCCACCACACGGCATAGGGAGGTCAGCGCGGCCAGGTCCATTGTGCTGTCAAAATGCCAGCGGCGACCACGCCGCAGGCGCAATTCGATGGCAGTCTGTGGCAACGTTTCGGTGCCAGAGGGCTGTAGCACAGGACCTTCGCTCTCGACCGAAATAACCATCGGGACGACGAGCGCCCCCGCATCAGGCGACCACGGACCAACAGGCGTGACAATCTCGAGCTTGTCCCCGTCACGCCAAAAGCGCCGACGCTCCAACCCAAGACGTTCACCGCGCATCGCAGCCCTCGCATAAGATACGTCGCAAGCGATGTCGCTAAACACCTGTCTTGGATCAAAGCCCAACCCTCAGGCCGGCGATGCCAATGGCGCGGTTCCGCTCATGTCATACCTGTGCTGACGCTGACCTGACGTGACCTGTCAGGCTTCTGTCAGGTTTGTTGGGTTACAAAGGCCGTGTGAAACATTTCATCACCCTCCTTCTTGTCTTGCTGGCCTGCCCGGCACTTAGCCAGCATGCGGGCGGCGGCTCGTCCGGACAAAACGGCGGCGCTGACCACGATCGGGCGCGCAGCGCCGTCGAGCGGAACGAGATTCTGTCGTTGAGACAGATATTCTTCGGCACTCAAGAGCAATATGGCGGACGCATCATCAAGGTCGAACTTGAAGAGAACCATGGCCTCTATGTCTATAAGCTGAAGCTTATCACGCCTCAGGGACGGATCGTTGAGCTTGAGGTCGATGCCGCGACCGGATTGCCCGTTGGCACCACCGAAAAAGATCGCGGCGAGGACAGCTGATGCGTGTACTCTCGGTTGAAGATGACCAGAGGATTGCGGCGGATCTGAAGACCGCGCTGGAGCCGGTCGGCTACCGCGTCGAGACGTGCACGAACGGGCTTGATGCCTGGTTCCTGGGCGACACCGAAGACTATGATCTCATCATTCTCGATCTCGGCCTGCCCCAGATGGACGGGTTGAGTGTCTTGAAAAAATGGCGTGCCAATGGCCGCGAGATGCCCGTCCTTGTGCTTACGGCGCGCGGTGCATGGACCGAACGGGTCGAGGGAATTGACGCTGGCGCTGACGATTACCTGCCAAAGCCGTTTCGCATGGAAGAACTTGTGGCCCGGACCCGCGCGCTGATCCGTCGTTCGGCGGGGCGCGCCTCGGCGTGCCAGAGCGTTGGCGATCTGACGCTCGACACCAACCGGATGAGCGCCTTGATCGGCGGCGTACCGCTTTCCATGACCGCGCTCGAATTTCGGCTGCTTTCCTATCTGATGCTGCATCGCGACCGGATCGTGCCGCCAACGGAACTGCTTGAACATCTTTATGGCGATGATGAGTCCCGTGAGGCGAATGCGCTCGAGGCGGTCATTGCGCGCTTGCGCCGCAAGCTTGGGTCCGGTGTGATCTGCACCCGACGCGGCTTTGGCTACTTTCTCAAAGGGGATTCAGCGTGAGGCGTCTCTCACTCCGGCTGCGACTGGCGCTTGTGGGCGCGCTCGCGGTGGTGGGGGCATTGGCCATTGCCTCCACTGCGCTGACGGCCCTCTTTGCGGCCCATGTTCAGCGCCGCGCGGAAGCTGAACTTTCTGTCCAGCTCGATCAGGTCGTGGCCGGACTGGGACGTGGCGCCGGTGGGGCGCTGGAGTTGCAAAATCCACCTGCGGACCCGCGCTTTGACCATCCGCTGAGCGGGCTCTACTGGCAAATCGAGCTCGACGGCGCGATCTTGCGCGCGCGTTCGCTTTGGGATCACGTTCTTCCGCTACCGCCCGATGACCTGCGCGACGGTCAGGTTCACATCCATAGTCTTCCCGATCAGGCGGGTGGCTCGCTCCTCACCCTTGAACGCAGCGTCACGCTGACGCCGTCGCTTGGAAGCCAACGGGTTCGCGCTGCGGTTGCGCTCACCACGGCAGATCTCAAACAGGCGCGCGCCGATTTTGTGCGCGATCTCATCCCTTATAACGTGATCCTCGCGATTGCTTTGATTTTGGCTGGCTGGGTTCAATTGTTCTTTGGGCTGCGCCCGCTTGCCGAAGTTGGCAAACGGGTTCTCGAAGTGCGATCTGGCCACCAGAAACGACTTGGCGACGGTTTTCCGAGGGAAGTCTTGCCGCTTGCCAACGCGGTAGACGCTTTGATCGACGCGCGCGACGCAGAACTTGAACGCGCAAGGCGGCGTGCTGGCGATCTTGCCCACGGGTTCAAGACCCCGTTGCAAGCCCTTTTGGGAGAGGCTGATCGCCTGCGAAAGAACGATCAAACCGAAGCTGCGCGCGCGATCGAGGAAATCGCGGATGCGATGCGCCGTCATGTGGATCGGGAACTGACACGCTCCCGGCTTGCAGGGGGCGCCACGACGGCAAGCTCCAATGTTGAGAGGATCGTGCAAAGGATCATTTCCGTCGTGAGCCGAACGCCTCTTGGGGCCGCCTTGACGTGGGATTTGAAGGTTCCGGACGCGCTCAACGTTGCCCTTGATCCAAATGATCTGACCGAGGCGCTTGGCGCCGTAATCGAAAACGCAAGTCACTACGCCAAAGAGCGCATCGAGATCCGCGCAATCGAGCGCGGTTCATCGGTCGAAATCGAGGTTCAGGATGATGGCCCCGGAATCGATGAAAACCGGATCGGGGAACTGCGCAAACGCGGGGCCCGCGTCGACGAGAGTGGTCATGGTTTGGGGTTTGCGATCTCAGCCGAGATCGCTGAAGCCGTCGGAGGAAGATTGACGGTTGTGAACACAAGCCCGGGTTTATGTGTCGCATTACATCTTCCGAAACCGGCGGGCTGTTTTCCTGCGAAGTGGGTGGGCAATTGCCGAGCCATGCGGCCAAAAGAATTTGGGATTAATTTGAAGAAAATCCCATATTTGGGGTGATAGGTTATGCCAAAATACAACTTTTAGTTGATTTTTGTGTGGAATATAATTTTTCCGTATTGCGAACTCGAAAGGAGAGTCGAATGAGAAAGTCTTCAATTATCGCGTTGAGTTGTCTTCTCGTGATGCCCGTCAACATGCTGGCGGCACAGGAGCTTATGTCTGATGCTCAGGATCTGTTTGAGCCCATTCCCGCAGAGCCGCCGGCGCTTGAGGGCAACGCATTGACCCCTGAGAAGGTCGAACTCGGAAAGATGCTCTACTTTGAGCCTCGGCTCTCTGAAAGTCACACGATCAGCTGCAACACCTGCCACCAGATTGGTATGGGTGGCGTCGACATGCTTGAGACATCGCGTGGTCACCGTTGGCAAGCTGGCGGACGAAACGCACCGACAGTGCTGAATTCCGTCTTCAACACCGCCCAGTTCTGGGATGGCCGCGCAGCCGACCTTGCCGAACAGGCCGGTGGGCCCATGGTGAATCCGGTCGAGATGGCGTCTACGACAACACATGTTGTCGAACAGCTGAAAGGTATTCCCGGCTATGACGCCTATTTCAAAAGCGCATTTCCCGATGATCCCGACCCAATCAATTTGCCAAACGCCGAAAAGGCTATCGCCGTTTTTGAAACGACTCTGATCACCCCGAACGCACCGTTCGACAAGTTTCTAAAAGGCGACGAAACTGCGCTGACAGATATGCAGAAGGAGGGGCTGCAGGCCTTTATGGATAACGGCTGCGCGACCTGCCACAACGGCGTCAATGTCGGCGGCAACATGTATCAACCGTTCGGCGTGGTCGAAAATCCGGGTGCGGAATTCCTGCCGCCGGATGACAAGGGGCGGTTCCAGGTCACCGCATCGGTGGATGACGAGTATGTCTTCAAGGTGCCGACCTTGCGCAATATTGCGCTCACGCCGCCTTATTTCCATACCGGTAAATCGTGGGATCTACATCAGGCCGTCGCTGTGATGGGATCAAGCCAGCTTGGTATCACCCTATCCGATGATGAGGTCGCAAAGATCACGGCCTTTCTCGACTCCCTGACGGGGGATCAACCACAAATCGTTTACCCGACCCTTCCGCCTTCGGTCGCCACCACGCCAAGGCCGATGCCGTAAGTTTTACGCATGCCCGGCGATTTAGCTGACCATTGACCTGAGCCCCAGGTTCTTCTTGCTTGCGAGGAGAGCTTGGGGCTGATTGCGGTTCATGACAATCGTTCGATCTCGTCGGCGATGAGTTCACAAAGGACGATCTTGGCGACGGCGGGGCTCAGCTCGCCGCGTTCGGGCAGCGGCGAGAGCGGGGGGGCGATCAGCACCATATCACAGAGCTTGTTCAACTCGGCAATGCGGCGGCCCGAGACCGCGACGCGATAGGCCCCGCGCTCGCCCGCGAGGGTGAGCATATGGCGGGTATGGGCGGTAAGTCCGGTTTCGGAAATGGTAACGAAGACCGAGCGCGTATCGAGGGCGCCCGCCACCTCGACGGTTTCGACAGGATCCTGAAAACTGCGCGCCACCAGCCCGAGCCAAGACAGGCGGTAGGCAAACATCCCGGCGATCATCCCGGAGAGCCCCGAGCCGAAGATATCCACATGACGTGCGGCCACCATCCGCTCGGCGACTTGGCGCAACTCATCGCGCTGGGGGGCGTCGATGACGGCGCGCACCGCCTCGGCTATGCGGGTGCCAAGATCGTGCGAGCGGGGATCAACATGGCCGCGATAGGCGATGTCAGAGGCCAGCGCGATCTTGAGATCGGGGAAGCTGTCAAAGCCGAGACGGCGGTAAAAGCGCACGATGCTGGCCTCGCCGCTGCCGCTGAGATCGGCCAATTCGGCCATCGAGGCGCGCACCGCAACTTCGGGCTCTCGCAGGATGAAATCGGCGATCCGCGCCAGGGCCTCGGGCAGGTCGCCACGGCTGGCCTCGATGCCGGTCAAGACGTTATGCCCGAACGGATGTTTCTCCTGCATGGGGTCTTCCTTTTCGAGGCGGGGCGCCCGCAGACGCCCCTGAGCCGTTCGCTTACATCCAATACGGGTTGGTCCAGGCCCGCTTGCCATCGGTTCCGAACACGATAACACGCAGCCATGGGCTGCCTTCAAGACCATCCAGCGGAATGGTGGCGTGGCTGATGCCTTGTTCAAAGCGATAGCTGTGCTGATAGCCTTGCCCGATCACCAGAATGCCGCTGGCCGGGCTGCATTCGACGGTAAGCCCCGCGCCGGTCATTTCCAGATTATGGATCGCGGGGCCTTGGGTGGAATAGAACCGGCCTTGTTTCAGCGCCTCGAGAATGGCTTCGGGGTTGCGGTCGGGGGCTTTCAGCTCGATCCAGCCGCCGCCGAAATCGGGGGTTTTGAAATGGGCGTCGTCGCAGGCATAGGTGAGCAGGCGGTGCCCCTTGTCGGCCAGACCGTCGAGCATATAGGCGCCGTCGCCCTTGTCGTGCATGACATGGCAGCCGTGATTATAGATCTCGACCGCGTCGGCATGTTCGACCAGAGTTTCAGCATCCTCCATTGAAAGCTGATACCAAGCCGGATGCGCGATGCCGACGAAGGCGCCCGCGTTATGGGCGCGCCGGGCGAGCGCCGGGCCGTCTTCTTCGGCAGAGGTCGGCGCAAAGTCGGCGGGCAGGCCGACGGCGACGAGATGCCACAATTCGCTCATCTCGGTGCGTGGCGCGTGCAGTTCGGCGCCGAGCAGGGGGGTAAACGTCTCGCTCCGAAGGGCCGAGATATCGGTAAGCGGGAAATCGAAGCCGGGCAGGAAATGATCCGTGAGCGACAGGAAGTCGTAGCCCGCCGCGCGATAGCGCAGCGCGACCTCCTCGGGCGGCAGGGCCCCGTCAGAGCGGTTGGAATGGGTGTGGATATTACCCTTCAGAAAGGGGCCGGGGGCAGAGAAGAGGGAAAAGTCAGTCATGCGTTTGGTTTCCTTGTGAGGGATTGGGGGTTGATCACGCCGCGGCGCGCAGGGCCGAGAGCAACGCAGGGGTGTTTGCGGCGACGCAACAGGCCCCGGCGGCGTGCAGGCGGTCGGCTTGATCCCACGCGACATGGCTGCCGCCGGTAAAGCCGATGGCGCGGGCCCCGGCGGCGATGGCGGCCTGAATGCCGGAAACATTGTCGTCGATCACGGTGCATTTTGCGATGTCGGCGCCCATGACACGGGCGGCGTGGAGAAAGAGATCGGGCGCGGGCTTGCCTTGGGTCACGTCCTCGGCGCTGAAGACGTTTTCTTGAAAGAACGCCCCCAGCCCGGTGGTGGCGAGCGTCACCGCGAGACGCCTGTGCGTGCTGTTGGAGGTGATGCAGCGGGGGCGGTCAATCTCGCAGAGCAGCGCCGCCATGCCATCGATCGGCCTAAGGTCGGCTTCGAAGCGTTGGAAAAGCAGGGCTTCATGCGCCTCGACGAAAGAGGCTGGCAGAGAGACACCATAGGAGGCGTGTACGAGCGCGAGGGCGTCTTTCATGCTCTTGCCGATGAAGATGTCGTTTGCCTCTTGCCAGCTCATCTCGATGTCATGCGTGGCCAGAAGATCGGCGGTGGTTTGCGCCGAGAGGGGCTCGCTGTCGACGAGCACACCGTCACAGTCGAAAAATATGGCGTCTTTCACGAAGGGTCTTTCTGTTTTCTGGCGGTGCCGACGGGGACGCCGGGCGCGAAAACCGGAGGCGGCGCGGGGACGCCTCCGGCAGGTGTGTCTGCGTGGAAATCAGCGGCCGATCAGGCTGTTGGTTTCGTCGGCCAGTTCTTCCAACCCGTCTTCGACGTCGAGATCGCCGGACATGACTTCGGCGATGATGTCGCGCTGGGTGCGCCAGATTTCGACGGCATTGGTGCCGGGATAACCGGCCCAGGGGGTGGCGCGGTCAAGTTGGCGCAGCGAGGTGGCCCAGTTCGGGTTGGCGGCATAGAAATCGCCTAGCAAATCCGGTGCCATGGCGAGCTTGTTGGTGGGCATGTAGCCAGAGCCAAGTACGGCCAGTTTCTGACCTTCGGGGCTGGCGGCGAACTTGATGTATTCCCAGGCGGCTGCCTGCTGCTCGGGATCTTGCGTGGTGATCAGGCCGCCATTGCCGCCGGTGGGCACCTTGCCAGAGTCCTTGTTGCTCACCGGGAAGATGTCTGTGCCGACGGTGAACTTGTCGCCGGCCAGCTCTTCGAAGGAGCGGGCGGAGTTGACCGATTGAATGGTGAATCCGGTCAGGCCGGCGGCGAACTGCTGACGGGCCTGTGAGAAATCCATCTGGACCATGCCGCCCTCGGTGACGAACCGACGGGCCAGCTCCAGCGCCGATTTTCCGACCTCGTTATCCCAGGCGACGCTCTGGCCGTCCTCGGCCATGAATGGTTTGCCCTGCTGCGAGATCAGCGCGCGCCAGAGCCAGTCGTCAGGCCAGGCGTCAACCGAATAGGACATGCCCGAGATGGTGTCGCCGAGCGCGTCGATCTTGCCGGCAAGCTCGATCCAGCCGTCCCATGTGTCGGGCAGGTTGGAGGCGTCGCCACCGGCTTGTTCGATCAGGTCCTTGTTGAAGAAGATGATCGGGGTCGAGGCGTTGAAGGGCAGGGCGTAAATTTGGCCTTCGACGGTGGTGAGGTTGATCATCGAGGGGGCGTGGTTCGCCGAGATCCAACCGTCGCCGCCTTCGGCGTCGATGAAGGGCTTGAGCGGGACATCAAGACCGCGGGCCTGAAGTTGGCGGATCAACTCGGGCAGGAGGTGATAGCCGGAGAAGACGATATCGGGCAGGTTGCCTGTCACGGCATCGCGCACCACGGCCTGATGCTCGGTGTCATAGCTTTCGGCGGCGGCGAGGAAGTTGACCTTGATATCGGGATGCTGCGCCATAAATGCCTCGGCCACGTCCTCGTGGAAATGGCGGTGCCCCGGCCAGGCGTGAAGCACGTCGATGGTCACTTCGGCTTGCGCGGCGAAAGCCCCGGCTGATAGGGTGGCTGCCAGAGCAGCTGTTCTGAGGTAGGTTCTCATGGATTTGTCCTCGGATTTTGGGGAGGTTCCCCAGGTTATGCGGCGGTGCCGCAGCTCATCTGCGGGGTGGGGGCCACCACCCCGCAGTCCACGCCGCCCCGGCCTTGCGGGAACGGCGAAATTTTTGGCGATCCTCACGTCACGCCCGTCCTTCACTTCACGCCCGTCATGGTGACGCCTCGGACGAACTGGCGCTGTGCCAGCATGAAGACGAGCATCAGCGGCGCGGTGAGGATCGTGGCGGTGGCCATCAAGGCCCCGTAATTCTCGCCGCTTTCCACATCGGCGAAGGTTGCCAGCCCCAGCGGCGGCGTCATCAGCTCGTTTGAGCGGATCACGATCAGGGGCCAGTAGAGGTCGTTCCAGTGGGTCGTAATCGAGAACACCGCAAAGGCGGCAATGGCAGGGATCGAACCGGGCACGACGATGCGCCACAGGATTGCCCATTCTGACAACCCGTCGAGCCGGGCGGCCTGAATGATCTCGTCAGGGTAGGATTTGAAACTTTGGCGGAACAGGAAGATGGCGAAGACCGAGAGGAAAAACGGCACCATGGCCGCGAAATAGCTATCGAGCAGGCCCAATGCGTTGAGCCCGAGGTAGAGCGGCAGCGCGGGGACCTGAATGGGCACCGTGAGCGCGAAGATCACAAGCGCTAGAAGCAGATTGCGACCGCGGAACTCGAACTTGGCCAGCGCATAGGCGCAGGGGATGGCGGTGAGGATTTGCATCACGAGAATGCCCAACGCGATGATCACGCCATTCTTCATGAAGGTGAGCACCGGCGAGGTGGTGATCGATTCAATATAATATTTCAGCCCGGTGAACTCCTGCGGCAACAGGTGGAATTCTGGCGTAAAGAGTTCGGAGGGAGACCGGAAGGATGTGACCAGCATCACGTAGAAGGGGAACAGGAACAACACCGCCAGCAGCAACAGGACCAGATGTGTGCCGATCTGGCCCCAAGGCAGGCGGCGACGAGAGGCGCGGCGGGGGGAAGCGCGATGGTTCGGAGCGGCGGCCATCAGTAATGCACCTTCTTGTCGAGAACCCATGTCTGGAGCAGGGCGAAAACCATGATGATCGCAAGGAAAACGACCGTCATCGCTGCCGCAGATCCCATGCGGAAATAGGAAAAGCCTTCGAGATATGTCGTGTAGAGCAGCACATCGGTGGAACCGCGGGGGCCGCCACGGGTGATCACCGCGACCGTATCGAACACCTTGAACGCTGTGATGGTCGAGGTGACGATGACGAAAAGCGTGGTCGGGCCCAGCAGTGGCAGGGTGACGGAAAAGAAGCGGTCGAGCGGTTCGCTCAGCCCGTCTACCTCTGCGGCGTCGTAGAGTTCGGAGGGGATCGCCGTGAGTCCGGCGGCAAAGAGCACCATGTTGAAGCCTGCGAGGCTCCAGATATTGATGATGGCCAGTCCCGTCAGGGCGAGATCGGGGTCGCTGAAAAAGTCGATCGCGGGCAGGCCGAGCGATTGCAGCACCAGGTTGAACGGCCCGATGGTGCCATGCAGCAGGTATTTCCACACCGTCGCCATGGCCACCACCGTCGCGGTGACCGGCAGGAAGAAGATCATCTGATAGATCTTGCGCCCGCGCCGCAGCCCGGTGGTCATGACCGCAAGCGCAAGGCCGAGCGCGACGCTTCCGGGGACGACGATGGCAACATAGACAAAGGTATTGCTCAGCGCGCGCCAGAAGGTCCGGTCATCGGCAAGATCAAGATAATTCTCGACCCCGATGAAGGCATAGCTCAGATCGCCAAAGCGGTAATTGGTCAGGCTCATCACCAGCATGACGGCGATCGGCAGCAACATCAGAAGACACAGCAGGATCATCGAGGGCGCCGCGAGGGCATAGGCGATCCAGCCGGGCAGTTCGGCCCCAAGCCGCTTGCGGCGGAGGGGGAGGGCGAACGCGCGGGGCGCGCCCGTCGTTTCAACCGACATGGCTCAGCCCCCGGTTGGTCGCCGCTGCAAGGCCGGGAAGGGCGACGCGTTTGCCATCGGGGCCGAAGGCCAGAAGATCGGCCGGGTGCAGGCTGGCTGTCAGCACGCCCCCGGGGGCGTCAAGGCGGGCAAAATCGGCCGCTGGAATCCGCGCTGTGACGCCGGCGCCGTCCGCAAGGACACGCAGGAACAGCAGCACGTCATGGCCGAGCCGCTCTGTGCGCTCGATGTGGCAGGAGAGATGGAGCATATCGGTTTGCGCTGCGCTTTCTGCGCTAAGCCGAACGGCTTCTGGGCGAAAGGCGATATGCAGCGGCCGTTGCAGCAACTGCCCTAGCCTTGTATTGCCGCCCTCCCATCCGGCCACGGTGTCGGAGGCCACGACATTGATCTCGGGCGAGCCGATGAAGCGGGCGACGCGAAGATCCTCGGGCGCTTCGTACAGCCCCTGTGGCGTACTGCACTGGATGATGGTGCCATCCATCATGACCGCCACGCGACTCGACATGGTCATCGCTTCGGTCTGATCGTGGGTGACATAGATGAAGGTGGCGCCGAGCCGACGGTGCAGGGCGGTGATCTCGGCGCGCATTGTGACACGGAGGCGGGCATCAAGATTGGAAAGCGGCTCGTCCATCAGGAACACCCGCGGATCGCGGATGATGGCGCGGGCCAGCGCGACGCGCTGGCGCTGCCCACCGGAAAGCGCCGCCGGTTTACGCTCGAGCAGGGGTCCGATCTCGACCAGATCCGCGACGCGGCGCACCTCGTCGGTGATCTCGCGCCGGGTTCGTGCCTGTCCCGGAAGCAGTCGACCAAGAGCGGGCAGGCGGGCCATGCGCGACAGGCGGCGCACCTTCAGCGGCGTCGCGACATTCTCGGCCACGCTCATATGCGGGTAGAGCGCATAGGACTGGAACACCATGGCGATATCGCGCTCTCGTGGCGGCAGATGATCTATGCTGGCACCGTCAATGTGCACTTCGCCGCTGGTTTGCGGCAGCAGCCCGGCGATAATGCGCAGGAGGGTGGATTTACCGCAGCCCGAGGGCCCCACCAACGTCATGAATTCCCCGGGCTTCACGTCCAGAGTTGCGGCGCGCAACGTGGTTGTCGCGCCATAGGTCTTCTCAATTCGGTCCAGTTCAACCCCGGCAGACATCATCCGCATCCTTTCGAAATACGGTGGTGATCTATTGGAGTTGTGCTTCACTTTTGTGAACTACTTGTGGAGCTTTTACTTCATGATCTCGGCAGGGCATTGCCGCAGACCACTTTTCATGACAGGCGCACAATGTGGGGTGCTTTGTCTAGGCGGAGTTCTGAAGTGGTCCTGCTGTTTCCAACAGGTATGCGGCTTATCAAAGATGCATCCGGGTTAAGTTTCATGCCGCAGGCCGTGCCGGTGAACTGCGATCCTTGATCCCCATCAGACGCCGAACCCGATGCCGCCCGGCATGGACCCCTTGAAAATGGTGGATTACACCCTCCACGGGCTCGCCCCGTGAGAGTATCACCAACGGTCACTAAAGCCCCTCCCTGAACAGAGCGCCCTTATAAACAAGGGTTCTTCAGAGAGAACGTCACTGCGCGAGACGCTGAAGGAGCTGTCTGGCGACCATCGCGCCTTGTAACTGCGGCCCAGCTGAGGCCGAAGAACAAAGTGACACCATTTCCCGGGGCGCCATTTTCTTTGAATGTGTCTGTCGCTGTGGCTATCGTTTCTTCAAGTCGCACGCGTCCTGATAGGCATACCATTTTGTCATTAGATCAGCCACATGACCTGCGACAGGTTTGAAGGGAACGCGCGCAAACGGCAGATCGTCAAATGCGGTTTCCGCATCGGGTTGGCGCAGTATCTTGCGGGCCAGCTTCATCCCGAAATACAGGCTGCGCGTCACGCCAGACCCGCAGTATCCCCCGGCCAGCCACACCCCGTCTTCATACCCGATGTGCGGGCTATGATCCGTCGTATAGGCCACATCGCCAGACCAGACATGGCTGAAGGCCACGTCTTTCAGTTGCGGGAACACGCGCGTGGCAGCGGTTTCAAAGGCTTTGCGCTGCTTGTCGGGGTCACCGCCCGGGCGGCCAATCCTGCCGCCAAAGATAAACCGTTTGCCGTCTGGCGTGGGTCTGAACCACATGAAAATGCGACCAGATTCACCAAAGGTCCGGCCTTTGGGAGTTAGCTGGCTGATGACGTCAGCGGGCAGCTCTTCGGTGGCGACGGCGGCCGTGCGGATCTGAACAACGCGGCGATTCATGGCAGGGGTGTGCCGGTCGGAATAGGCATTGGTCGCGACCACGACCTCGCTGGCCCGAATACTGCCCTCGGGGGTTCTGACCTGCGTCCCGGTGATGTCTTTGCGCAGGGCGGTGACCGGACAGTTGGTTATAATGCGCACGCCCGAGGCCACGGCGAGACGTGCAAGCGACAGCACCAGTTTGCGCGGGTGGATACCACCGTCCCGGTGATACACCACGCCGCCTTTGTAAAAGTCGCTGCCGATTTCGCTGCGCTGTTCGCTCTGCGGCACCATGTCGAACGGAAGGCCCAGATTCTTTCCCAGCCATTCACACTCGCGTGCCGTGCTCTCATAATCGCCACGGGTTCGCGCGCCTCTGAAACGGCCTTGCATTTTCAGATCACAGGCAAGGTCTTCGCGTTTCACGAACTCTTCGAAAAAGTCGAGGGCCAGCAGCCCTTCGCGCAAAATGCCCAGCGTTTTCTGTTCGCCATAGCGCGCCAGCAGACCCGCAGAGCCGAGCTTGTGAAAACTGGGCCCAACCATGCCCCCGTTGCGAGAGGAGGCTCCGGCCCCGATGCCGCCGGCATCAAAAACGGTCACATCGCGTCCCGCGCGGGCAAGGTGCAGAGCCACGGACAGGCCGGTGAACCCCGCCCCGATCACCGCAATGTCCGTCTTTTCGGGCAGGGCCGGTTTTTCGGGGGAATAGGTGGGGATCGTTTCCCAGAAAATTTGCTCAGCGGTCATTTCTTCAGTCCCTAAGGGTCCAGTTGTCGCGATTTCGAGCCGTGGGAAAACGGTCTTGCAGACCCAATTCTTCGATCCGTTGGATGCTTGCTTCGAACAGGCCGCGCTTGATCGGGATTCCGTCGGGGGCCAGCGCGACCTCGCGCAGGTTTTCTGCACGGTCCGCATAGGCATCCACAAGTTTACGCAGGTCTTCGATCGCGGTTTGTTCCGACATGTCGACGCGCAGATCCATGGCATCAATCCCGTGCTCGCCGGTGACGCGCACGCCGGCCGAACGCAGGGGCCCTTGGATTTCTCCTCCGGCATCGCGGCCCGCCTCCAAGGCGCGCATCAGGCGCTCCCCAAGCGGCAAGTCGGAGTTTGCGGTAAAGGCATCGGCCATTTTGCGGGTGACCTGATCATTCGCCAGAATATTCCCCAGCGCGAGGCAGTCCTTGTCGATGCTATGGGTAAAGATCGAATACATGCGGCGGCCATGGTAGACAGAGGCCTGTCCCGTGGCATCCAATGCGCCGACTTGGCGCCATTCAATGTCATTGGTCGAATTGCAAACCTCGGACACGGTTTCATCCGCGCGTTTGCCTGCCGCCAAAAGGGATATGCCAAGATCGCCCAACCGGCTGTCAGTACGGTGCTGCGATAGCATCGCGCCTTTGCCATGGGCCAGTCGGACACAGCGCGCGCCGACAGCCAGATCCGATGTCGTGATGGCGGCCCCGAAAGCCCCTGTGCGCTCGCATCGGCCAATAATTGAAAAGGTCACTCGGGTACTCCTGTTCGTCAGCAGATGTCAGTTGAAGGCAGGGGGACGCCACGATCCTCGGCGCCAAACCTTTGCCACATGGCGTCGGTCGCGGCCTGTGCCTCTTGCACGGCGGCGCGTTCATCGATCGTGACAAGTTTGCGGTCGCGCATCAGGAAATGCCCGTCAACCATCGTGTCGGTGACCGTGCCCGGATGACCGTAATGCACAATGTTGGAGATCGCGGACACCCGCGGGGACAGCGCGGGCGTCATCAGATCGAACATGGCCAGATCGGCTTTCATGCCCACGGCAATGCTGCCGATGCCGGAGTGATCCAGCGCCTTTGCCGCGTTCACGGTGGCATAGTTGAACACCTGCTGCGGTGTCGGCGTGACGGATCGTTGATAGGCCCCGCGATGCAGCGTCAGACCCATTTTCATGGCGTGGAACATATCCTCGGTCATGTTGTCCGTGCCCAATACGATCTTTACCTTGTGATCAAGGATCGCGCGCATCGGTAGCGGGTGCGGCCCTTTGGCCGACATTGACGCCGGGCAATGCGCCAGCCACGTTCCCGTTTCAGCCAGTCGGGCCACGTCGCTTTCGTTGCAAAACGTCCAATGCACGGCCAGCAGGTCATCGCCAAGGAAGTTGTTGCGGTCCAGATACTCGGTCGAGGTGCAACCATGCAGGCTTTCAACCTGTTCCTTTTCGCTGATGATCTGGCTGAGATGAACCGTGCGGCGCAGCCCGTGCCGCCGGGCCAGATCCGTCAGCTGGCCCAACATCCAAGGGCTGCAATTGTCAGGCGCATGGGCGGAAATCATGACCCGCACGCGGTCGTCCTCCGCGCCGTGAAACCGCTCGATCAGGGCGCGGGTGCGGGTCAGGAATGTTTCCCCGAATTCGCGGTCAAACCGGTATTTCCCGCTGCCCACTTCGGTGGTGACGGCATCGGCGCAGCTTTCTGCCAGCCACAGGCGCATCCCTGTTGCAATCATCGCCGGCGCGTAATCGGCAACATGGCGCAGCGGATCAACCATCGTGGTCGTGCCGGACCGGATCGCCTCGGCGCAGGCAAGCCGCGCGATTGCGGCACGTTCTTGCGGTTCCAGAAGGTAGGAGGCCGGCACCATGTATTGGTAGACAAGGTTGCCCTCGATATCCTCTACCGTGCCGCGCAGCACCAGCAAGACCGCATGGGTATGCGCATTTATCAGACCGGGCGATACCAGCTTGTCCGACATGTCCAAGGGCTCGAACCCGTCGAAATCCGTGCCCGAAAGGCTGTCGGAAATGGCGATGATCCGGCTGCCATCAATGGCGATATGCCCTTTGCAGACCTCGGGCAGGCCGCTTTCATGAGAGATATACTGCGCGTTCTTAAGTAAAGTGCGGCTCATTTTTTGCGCATCACTCCGATGGCTGTTGCGGCAAGCGTGATAACGACAAGCACGGTTGCGACGGCGGCGATTGTCGGGTCGATATTGTCCTGAATGCCTTCCCAGATCATTTTGGGCAGGGTGCTGACCCGGCGCACGGTAATGAACAGGACACCGACGATTTCATCAAAGCTGACGATAAAGGCGAAGATGAATCCGGTCGCGATCCCCGGTTTGGCGGCGGGCACGACAACGGCCCATACGGTTTGCAGGACCGACGCCCCAAGGCTGCGCGCGGCGCGGGGAATATTGCGGTCAAGATTGGTCAGGGCCGCGAAGACAGAGATCGACACATAGGGAAGGGCCAGCAGCGTATGCGCAAGGATGACGCCCATATTGGTGTCGATCAGCCCCAGAACGACCCAGAAACGGTAGAACCCAAGGGATTGCACCACGGGGGGCACCAGGATCGGCGTGATCAGCACCCAACGGGCAATGGAGGAGGCGCGATCGGACAGGAACCAGCAGCCAATGGCAAAAGCCGTGCCAAGAACCGTGGCGCATGTCGCCACGACCAGACCGATCCAGATGCTGGTCCAGGTGGCACCAAGCCATGCCGCGTCGGTAAAATAGTTCACATAGTGCTGGATCGACAGGCCGTGTTTGGGCAAACCGATATAGCTGGTGTCGGTAAAGGAAATCGGGAGCACCACCAGCAAGGGCAGAACCAAAAAGGCGATGACCACCCACGCGCCGGTCTGAAAGAAAATCTGAAAGGTGGAACGGGGCATCATTTACGCTCCAGCAGGGCGGCGCGCAGGTTGACGAACCGCGCCGCGATCAAAAGGACAAGGGCCGTTGCAACCAGCAGGCCGACCGACAGGGCAGAGCCAAGCCCCCAGTTCAGGAATTCCTGAATCTGGTAGGTGATGTATTCGGAGATCATCAGTACACGGCCGCCGCCCAGCAAGGCTGGCGTCACGAAAAAACCAAGCGACAAGACAAAGACAAGCAGCGCGCCGGACATCACGCCGGGCATCGTCTGGGGAAAATAGACTTGGCGGAATGCGGTCCATTCGCCTGCGCCCAAACTGCGGGCGGCCAGCACATAAGCGCCGGAGATACCGCGCATATTGGTCAGCATGGGAAGGATCGCAAAGGGCAACATGACGTGGATCATCGCGATCAACACGCCCAACTCGTTGTGCATCAGCCGCAAGGGCGACTCTATAAGCCCTGCGCCCTTCAGTGCGTCATTCACGATCCCGGACCGGCCCAGCAACACGATCCAGCTGAACGACCGGATCAGAACCGAGACCCAGAACGGCAGGATGACAAGGGCCACCATCAGCGGTGTCAGCCGCGAGGAGTAATTGCTGATGGCATAGGCCACGATATAGCCCAAAAACAGGCAGCCGATCGTGGTGATCGCAGCCACCCGAAAGGTGATGACAAAACTGGTCTTCACGGCGTTGGACCCAGCCATGGCGACAAAGTTCGTCAGTCCCGTTTCGGGTTCGGTAAAGGCGATTTTCCAGATGCCAAGAACCGGGACTATGTAGAAAATCACCATGATGGCCAAAGCTGGAACAACCAGCATCCAGTAACTGACCTTTTCGTTCATTCTCGGCATCTCGGCTCCTGACAAAATCGGACGGGCCAGCGGCTATCACTGGCCCGCCAAAGGTCGCTTAGTTGATCAGCGCATCCACATAGAGTTCTTCTGCGGCAATCTGGTTCTTGGCGTACCATTCATCGTTATACAGAATCTGGGTCGCCAGATTCTCGGGGCTGGATGGGTTCCAAGGTGCCAATTCGGCAGGGACCAGGGCAGCGGCCTCGGGGTTGATCGGGCCAGACCCGATCATCTCAAGCCATTTGACCTGAAGCTCGGGTTTCTGCGCATGCGCGATAAGCTTCATGGTTTCTTCGGTTCCGGCGGGATTGCCCTTGGGGACAACCCAGATCCCCGGTGCGATGACACCGCCGTTGAAGCTTACGTTGAACGAGCCCGTCTCCATTTGGTCCTTCAGCAGATGCGCGCGGGTGGACCAGATGTTGCCGATCGCAACCTCTTCTTGCAGGAACAGGTTTTGGCTGTCGCTGCCCGAGCCCCAAACAATGATGTTTTCGCGCAATTCGCGGAACTTGGCGATTGCGGCCTTGATGCCATCTTCAGTACCAAGCGCCTCGTAGACTTCGTTCAGCGGCACACCGCGCGCCATTGTGGCGCTCTCAAGCTGACCGCGCACCGATTTACGGAAGGTCCGCATGCCGGGGAAATCCTTGACGTTCCAGACATCTTCCCAAGATTGCGGAACGGCGCCGCCCAAAAGCTTAGGGTTGGTCGCCAGAACATAGGAATACACATAGTTGCCGACGCCATTGTTATAGGCGGTGCCTTCGAGAACCTTGGATTTGTCGACGATGGAATAGTCGATCGGCTGCGTGATGCCCTGCTGTTCAAGAATGATCGCCGAACCCGCGCCGCTGTCGCACAGATCCCAAACAACTGCGCCGCTTTCGACCATCGCACGGATTTTTCCTGCTGAGGGGCCGGACCCGTCAACAATAACCGGAATGCCGGTTTCGGCTGTATAGGTATCGCAAATCACCTCTTGCAGCACGTCTTTTGCCGTGCCGCCCCAGTTGACGACGATGATCTCTTTGGCTTGGGCGGTGGCCTTTGTGCCCAGTGCGGGCAGAATGCCCAAGGCGCCCATTGCCGCGATAAAACCGCGCCGTGTCAGGCGGCCCTGTTTGTACCGCTCGACCGCAATATCTGCGATGTCACGTTTGGCTTCAAAATCTGTTGTGTCTTGCATGGTGGTGCTCCTTGTTGGTGGGGGATCGGGGTCTTTGCCCCTTGTTAATCTTCTGACAAAACGACGGGGGCGTCGGGGTCCCACCCGATGCTGACGGCAAGGCCGGCAACTGGGGTGATGTCGGTTTTCCAGGTCGGGCAAGAAATCAGCATCTCGCCCAGCGTCTCGTGTTTCACGATGACCTGACAACGCTCGCCCAAATAGCTGACCTGCTTTACAACTGCGGGCAGGAACTCCTCGCCGGGGGCGCCAAGCTTCAGCCGCTCGGGACGCAGCGCAAGTTTGACGTCGGAGCCGGCAGCATTGTGCGTGTCGGTTTCGACGTTAAAGGCGACCCCTTTGGCGGCGCACTGCAACGTGGTTCCGGTCTGCGCGCCAACCGTGACGTCGATAAAGTTCGACTTGCCTAGAAAATCGGCAACGAATTTGTTGCGGGGGCGATTGTAAAGCGTATTGGGATCGCCCTGTTGCTGGATGCTTCCGTCTTTCAGGATGATGATCCGGTCGGACATCGACAACGCTTCGTCCTGATCGTGGGTCACGTAGATGAACGTCACACCCAATTGATTGTGCAGTGCTTTCAGCTCCCACTGCAAATCGGCGCGAAGCTTCTTGTCGAGGGCTGACAAGGGCTCGTCCAGCAACAGGACCTGCGGGCTGAATGACATGGCGCGTGCCAGCGCGATGCGCTGCTGCTGGCCGCCGGAAAGCTGCGATGGCATGCGATCCGCGAAGGCCCCCATTTGCACCATTTCAAGCGCGTCATTTACCTTTTTCTGAATCTCGGCTGCCGGTTTTTTGCGCACCTTCAGCGGAAAGCCCACATTTTCCCGCACCGTCATGGTCGGGAACAGGGCATACCCCTGAAAAACCATACCGAAATCGCGATGTTCCGGCGGGCGGTTGGTTATGTCCTCGGACCGCAACGTCAGGCTGCCGCCATCCATTTTGATGAAGCCGGCAATCGCACTGAGCAGGGTGGTCTTTCCAGATCCCGAAGGGCCCAACAGGGTCAGAAACTCACCTTCGGCGACATCGAGGTTCACCTGATCCAATGCGCGTATGCTGCCGTAAGTTTTAACTGCATCATTGATCGAGAGAATAGGTGAAGTCATCTGGTCAACATATCCGTTCTGCACAGCTTCAAGACCCGGTTGGATCTCGTTCCCAGCGAAAGGGAACACGGCAGAAAGCGTTTATGAAATAAAAAAGATACCCTCGTGTATATTCTGGAGTTATACCATTTGGGCTAGGTCAGGTCGGGTGCGCCTTCGTTTTTCAGGAAAGCAGACAGGTAATCCTGAAATTGCATCGCCAGATTTGACGTCGGAAAAAGTTTGGACGTGATGCCGTGCATCGTTATCGGCAGAACGGGTTTGGTGGGCCGTATCGCGATCGACGTGGTCTGCTGTCCGATCAAGGCAAAGCTGTCGACCAGCGCAACACCCAGACCGCTGCGCACCATCTCCAGTGCTGTCGCCGTGTGGCGGACCTCGCAAAAGAAGCGCCGCTCCAACCCTCGGTCGGAAAAGACATTGTCGATGACCTGGCCAAGCGGTGTGAGCGCGGCATAGGAAATGTGGTTGACGTGGTTCAGGTCGGTGACCGAGATGCGATCCAGCAGCGCCAGTTCGTGATCGGGGGGGCAGATGCACATCAATTGACCATCCCCGATTTGACGCACATAGACCGCGGGCAGACGGGGCGGGGTGATGGAAAGCCCCAGATCCGCGCGCCCACTGCCCAGCCGTCGGGTGATTTCATCAACGCCTCCCAGCTCGATCGAAAGCTGCAGCTTGGGGCGGGTTTTCATGAACAGCCCCAGCACGCGCGGCAGGATGCTGTGACCAATCGACGGGGTTGCGACGATGCTCAGGCGTCCCATCGTGCCGCCTTTCAGTTCGCCGATGATGTTGTCGATCCGTTTTTGCTGCATGAACAGATGTTGTGCTTCCTGCGCGATGTGCAGGGCCTCTTTGGTTGGAGTCAGGCGCCCGTGTTCGCGTTTGAACAGGGCAAAGCCGATGGCATCTTCGGTGTGTCGAATCATATTGCTGATCGCGGGCTGGCTGACATTCAGCAGCTGTGCCGCGCGCGCGGTTGTGCCCACTTCTATCACGGTCGAAAGAACCTCGAGCTGGCGCGCGCTGATCATATGTATAACTTTCTATTATTCGGGAGGGTTCAGAAATTATTTCACAATGATGGTTTGGCTGTCTAGCAAAAAGAAAACCGGTCTTCGCAGGAGAGTTTCGTGAGCAGGAAAGAGATTTTTGCGGTCGCACAACTGGGGCCGATACACCTTGCCGATACCAGAGCGGCCGTCGTGGCGCGCCTAATCGACATGCTGCGCGAGGCCCATGGGCGGGGCGCGCGCTGGGTCACCTTTCCCGAACTGGCGCTCACGACATTTTTTCCGCGTTACATCTACGAGACACCGGAAGAATACGACGTCTTCTTTGAAGAAGGTCTGCCTTCGCCGGCGATGATCCCGCTTTTTGATCTCGCCAAGGACTTGGGCGTGGGATTCTATCTGGGATATGCCGAAAAGGTGACCGAACAAGGGGTCGTCCGGCGTTTCAACACTTCGGTTCTTGTCGGTCCCGACGGCGCAATTTTGGGCAAGTATCGCAAGATTCATCTGCCCGGCACCAAAGACCCGATTGGCGATCTGGAATTCGAACACCTTGAAAAACGTTATTTCGAGGTGGGCGATCTGGGCTTTCCCACCTTCGCCACACCCTCGGGGCGTTTTGGCATGTGTATCTGCAATGACAGGCGTTGGCCTGAAACCTTCCGGGTAATGGCCTTGCGCGGGGCCGAGGTTTTCATGCTGGGTTATAATACGCCGACCCGAAACATTCACCATCCCGAAGCGGCCCACTTGCGAGAGTTCCATAATCGGCTCAGCCTTGAATCGGCCGCCTACCAGAATGGCGCTTGGGTCATGGCCGCCGCGAAATGCGGGTCCGAGGATGGGTTCGCGATGATTGGCGGCTCTGCCATCGTGGCGCCGACAGGGGAAGTCGTCGCGCGTGCGATTTCGGAAGAGGACGAGGTCATCACCCATAATTGCGACCTGGATCTGGGGAAATATATCCGCCGCTCGGTCTTTGATTTCGCCCGCCATCGCAGGATTGAACATTACGGGCCAATCACGGAACAAACGGGGGTGGAGATTCCGGAATGACATATTCACTGGCTGGAAGAGACCCGGAAACGGGCGATATCGGCTTCGCCGTGACAACCTCTTCGGTTTGCGTCGGCGCCCGTGTGGGGGCGGTGACCGATGGGTGCGTGGTGTTTTCACAAGCGCGCACCGACCCTCGTTTGCACCCGGTGGGGTTGCGAAAGTGGGAAGAGACGGGCGATGCGGGCCAAGTCTTGGATGCGATGAAAACTGCTGCAACCGCATTGCATTGGCGGCAATTGGGCGTGTTTCCGGCAACCGGTGAACCGCTGCACTTCACCGGGTCTTCCTGTCTGGATTCGGCGGGCGGTTTGGTCGGGAAGGAGTGTCTGGCGCTGGGGAACTTTCTTGGATCTGACGCTGTTTTGCCAGCTATGGTGCAGGGATTTGAGACGGCCTCGGGCCATCTTGCGACACGGCTGATGGCGGGAATGCTGGCAGGCGAGGCCGCCGGCAGCGAAAGGGATCCGCTGCAATCCGCGACCGTTGTCGTGCTTGGTGCGGATCATTTGAAAGACGTCGATCTGCGGATGGATTCCTCGACAACGCCGCTTCAGGATTTGATGGACCTTCTGGTGGCCTGGCTTCCGAAAGCACCGGCTTATCGCGTCCGTGCGATTGATCCCGATGCGGCTGAAATGTCCAGCAAGATCGAACACTAAATCAGGAGACCTGACGCCCGAACGGGCTGTCTGACGACCTGAAACTTCGCGATTTTGGCGGGGCGATTTTTCGCCGCTTTTCCCGGAAAATCCGCGCCGCAACGCGTTTTCGCCTCGCCTCCTCGCAGGATTTGGCTCTGTTCCGTCGCGCCCGTGCCTTGTCGCAACTCCTGAGAGGCGGCGATGGCGTGCAATGCGATGCGGGCCGACCGGTTGGCGCGTCTGAAGCCGTATTTCTCTTCGCGCTCAAAAGTTTCTTCGTGCTCGCGCGCATTCAAACCCAGCTACGTCATTGAATTTCGTGCGTTGGCCATGACCGCAAGCCGCGCAGCCAAGGCAGGCGTCGGGGTTGGCGCGGGCGGGAAGACCATTGGCGCGCGTTGATCCGCGTGGTGGCACGCAATGCGGGTGGGTCCGCCATCGACAGCGTCGATTTCGGGCCGCGTGCTGCGACACAGATCAGTTGCCAGAGGGCAGCGCGACGCAAACGCACATCCCGGCCCCAGATTAAGCGCCGATGGCGCCTCGCCAGAGGGCGGTTCGGAGGCAACCCGCAAGCCCGGAACCGGGCGCGGCGCGGCCTGTATCAAGGCACGGGTGTAGGGGTGGCGCGGATCGGCGAACAGCGATTCAGCCGGCGCTTCTTCAACGATGCGGCCAAGATACATCACGGCAACGCGGTCTGCGATGTGGCGGACCACGGACAGGTCGTGCGAAATGAAAACATAGGCCATCCCGAAATCACGTTGCAGATCCTGCATAAGGTTCACGATTTGCGCCTGAACTGAAACGTCCAAGGCAGACACAGGTTCGTCGCAGACGATCAATCGCGGGCGGGTTGAAATGGCGCGCGCTATGCAGATCCTTTGGCGCTGTCCCCCCGAAAATTCGTGCGGATAGCGATCAGCATGGTGCGGTGCCAGCCCGACCCTTACCAATAGTTTGTTCACGGTTTCATGGGCGCGTTTTCCGGTGGCGATATTGTGAAGCAACAAGGGCTCCAGCAGCGTTTCGCGCACGGTCATGCGTGGGTTGAGCGATCCGAAGGGATCTTGGAACACCATCTGCATATTGCGCCGAAGCGCTTGAAGCCGATGGGGCGGCAGCTTGGAGATATCCTCGCCATCCAGTTTCACCGAACCAGACGTCGGTTCCAACAGACGCAGCAATGCGCGGCCCGTGGTTGATTTCCCACAGCCGGATTCTCCGACGATTGCCAGTGTTTCACCTTTCCCAACTGAAAATGAGACATCTGACACGGCCTGAACCACGTGCTTGGAGCCCTGAAGGAAACCGCCGCCCAACGGGAAGTGTTTGGTCAAACCCGATACCTCAAGAACGGGCGTTGGCAGCGCGGGGGTCTTTGGTGTGGTCATACCGAAATCTCCTCGATGGGGGCGCGCCAGCAGGCGACCAGCCAGTCCTTGCCGATTTCGCGCAGCGGTGGTTGGCTGGCACGGCATTCTTCGGTGGCGAGGGGGCAGCGCGATGCAAAACGGCATCCTGCGGGCATGGCCCATGGCGGTGGAACCGAACCGGGAATGGTCTCCAGCCGGTCGGAATTGGTATCCAGACGCGGCACCGCAGCCATAAGCCCAAGCGTGTAGGGGTGCATTGGTCCATTGAACAGATCCCGCGCGGGGGCGCGCTCAACGACCTTGCCCGCATACATGACCACAACATCATCACAGGTTTCCGCAACGACACCAAGGTCGTGGGTGATCAGCATGATGGCAGCGCCAGTCCGGTCCGACAAATCGCGCATCAGATCAAGGATCTGCGCCTGAATGGTCACATCCAGCGCCGTCGTCGGTTCATCCGCGATCAGCAGGTCGGGGTTGTTGGCCAGTGCCAGCGCGATCATGACGCGCTGGCGTTGACCGCCGGACAGTTGGTGGGGGAAGTCGTCAACACGTTTCGACGGCGAGGGCAGGCGCACCAGATCAAGCAGTTCGATCGCGCGTTCGCGGGCCTCGCGACGGTTGGTCATACCGTGGGCGCGCAGGCATTCGATGATCTGTGCGCCGACCGTGTAGACCGGGTTCAGCGAGGTCATCGGTTCTTGAAACACCATGCCCATGCGGCCGCCGCGCAGCGCGCGACGTTCCGAATTGGACATGCTCAGCAGGTCGCGCCCCTCAAACAGGACTTCGCCGCCAACGTATCGCCCCGGCGGGGTCGGTATCAAACCCATGATCCCCAAAGAGGTCACCGATTTGCCGCAGCCGGATTCCCCCACGATGCCCAGCGTAGCGCCGCGGTTGACCGTAAAGCTGACACCGTCCACCGCCATGAACGTGCCGGTATCGGTCTTGAATTCGATTTTTAGGTCACGAACATCGAGTAGGGGAGTCATGAATCGCCTCGAAGGTAATTGATCGGCGCCGCCTCGTCATGGGTTCGGTTACGGAAATCGAGGGTCTGGAACGCCTCGGCCGCGCGGGCTTGCGCTGCCTCAAGACCGTCAAGCGCCTCATCCAGATCAAAGGTGGTCAACACGCCGTCGCGGACCAGGGCCTTGCCGTCGACAAAGGTATCGGTGACAGCGCGTTCGCCCGCGACGTAGATCAACGAGGCCAGAGGATCGCGCAAGGGCCGCATCGCACGATGGCTGATGTCGGCAAGGAACAGGTCCGCTTTCATACCCGGGGCCAGTTTTCCGATATCATCCATCCCCAGCACCGAGGCGCCGCCAGTTGTCGCCGCGTCAAATGCGCTGGTGGTGCGCAGATCGTAGGGGTTTTGGGAAATGATCCGCGAGTTGATGAGGGCGTGCCGGATTTCTTCAAGCATATTATGCGGATAGGTGTCGGTCCCGATCCCCATCGGGATGCCATTGCGCAGATAGCGGCCAAACGTATTCATGGTCACGCCGCGGCGTTGGAACACGGTCGGGCAATGCGCCACGGCAGCGCCGGAACTTTTAAGGGTGTCGAAATCCTCGGCCCCGGGCCAAGCGGTCCACGGGTGATCGTTCAGAAAGATGCCGTGGCCGATAATCACGCCGTCCGTCAATACGCCCAGATCATCCAGCCATTCAATCGGCGTGCGACCGTGGCGCGACGTGATTTCGTTGAATTCGACCATGCTTTGCGCCGCATGGATTTGCATTTTCACGCCACGCGATTGTGCCTCGGCAAAGCTGTTGCGGATCAGCTCAGCGGAACATGTGTCGATCTGCGCCGGGGCAACCATGCCCGACAACCGGTCGCAGGGATGCGCGATTGCCTCATCGACCACTTTCAACGCCTCATCCATGACGCCGCGCCCGTCATCCTCTGCCCATTCGTATTCGACGGAATGGCCGGTTTTGGTGAACCAGCGGGCCGAACGATACATCGGTGCAATCACGACGCGCAGACCGGATTGTTCCGCCAGATCCAGCCAGTTCTCATAAGGCACGGACAGGTCGACCACGGTCGTCACGCCGGACAACGCCAGTTCGGAATAGGCCACGCGGGTGGCAAAGGGGGTGCCCTGTGCGTCAGGGCGAAACAGAGGCATGAATTCGTAGAGCGAGGACATCCGCAACCCGGGAGAGCCGAGCTCATCCAGCATGCCCTTGTTCATGGCTTCGGAAGAGGGGTGCGAGTGGATGTTTACAAGGCCGGGGCTGACAAGACGTTTGGACCCGTCGATCTCTTCCGCGACCGGTCCTTCCCAGGTTCCGCCAACTTGCAGAATTCCGGTGTCGTCAAAAGCAAGGTCTTGGTTCTGCAAAAGCGTATGGCCATCCGCATCGGCATCCCAAGCGATGATGTAGGCGGCGTTCCTGATGACGGTGGGGCTGGTCATGTTATCTGTCCTGTTGTGCGAAGGCTGGGCCGCCCGGAAAGCCCGGACGACCCGTGATCTTTATTCGGTGAAGGTAAGCTGGAGGCCCTTGTAGAGGCCGGCGCCGTAGATGTTGTGCGCTTCGAACGGAGCGAGCTTGGTCGAATATCCGATCTGCATCGGGCGATGGTAGATCGGCAACCAGACGGCGTTGTCATGCACCTTGTGCAACACTTTGGCATAGGCCGCCGCGCGATCCGTTTCATTGGTGGCCTGAGACCCGGCAACCAACAATTCGTCGGTTTCGGGGTCGTTCCAGTTCATCCGGTTGGGGGTCGGAATATTTGCCGAGCGGAAATACAGGTTCAACGCATCCCCGGCGGAAATATAGGGATAGCCCATCACGTACATTTCGAACTCGTCGGTGGCCGACTTGCCCCAGTAGACGGTCGAGTCCATGGGCTCGATCTGCAGTTCAATTCCGACCTTCAGAAGGTCAGCCTGCACGGCTTCGGATGTCTGTTGCCATTCGCCGGTGAACGAAATGGCCAGCGGCTCCATGACCTTGCCATCTTTTTCACGCTTGCCGTCGCTGTTCAGAACCCAGCCAGCTTCGTCCAGAAGCGCAGCAGCCTTTTCAGGGTCATACTTCAGCAGGCTGTCGTTCAGCGTGGCGTCATAATCAAGCGCGCCCGAGGAAACATAGGAATAGGCCGGCTCGACCTCGCCAAAGAACAGATCCTCAGCCATGGCTTCCTGGTTTACCGCAAGGTTGATGGCCTGACGCACCTTCACATCACCCACAAGATCCTTGGTGATCTTGAAGCCCATGTAATTGGTCCAAAAGGCGCTTTCGGACTTGATCACATTGATGTTGGGCGCGGCGCGCAACGTGCTGTAGCCGATGAACGGAATGTATGGCGAAATATCGCCCTGTCCGGTCAACAACGCGACGGTGCGGGTCGCCGCTTCGGGAACGATTTGCCACGTCACTTTTTCAACTTGCGCGGGGCCCCTGTTTTCATAGTTGGCCGGCCCCCAGTTATAGCCGTCATGCCGGGTCATTACGACCTTGTCGCGCGGGGTCCAGCTTTCCCAGCAGAACGGACCCGTGCCGTTGAAACCGGTCACGCCAAAATCCTTGCCCAGGGTTTCGTAGGTGTCCTTGTCGATGATCGAGCCAAAGCTTTGAGCCAGTTGATACAGAAGCTCTGAATGCGGCGCGTTCAGCTCATATACCACGGTGGTGGCATCGGGGGCGGTGATCGATTTGACGTCGCCCATGCGCCAGCGCACGGGGGATTTGGTTTCCGGATCCTGCCAGCGGTTCAGCGACCATGCGACATCTTCGGCAGTCATTGGTTTGCCGTCGCAAAAGCTTACGTCGTCGCGGATCTTGAAGGTATAGGTCAGCGCGTCATCGGACACATCCCAGCTGCTTGCCAGCAAGGGTTCGATGGTTTTCATATCCTCGGCCAGACCGACAATGGTGTCAGACAACATGAAGATGATTTCGGCGCCCGACTGGGCCGTGGTGCGTGGCGGGTCATAGTGGTTGCTGTCTTGCGCACGAATGATCGTCAGTTCCTGCGCGGCCACGGGCAACGCCAGGGCCATGGCAGCGGCAAGACCGAAGCCGGCGCGCTTGATGGGGGTCGGTGTCATGATGGAAAATGCTCCTTGTTGGGGGTGCGGTAGTTTCTGAGAGATCGTCGTTACGCCTGAAGCCGCGGGTCCAGCACATCGCGCAGCGCGTCGCCGGCGACGTTGGCAGACAGAACAATGATGAAAATCACGACGGATGGGATCACTGCGATATGCGGTGCAAACAGAAGAAAATCGCGCCCTTGGGACGCCATCATGCCAAGTTCGGAGGCAGGCGGTCTGGCCCCCAGTCCAAGAAAGGAAAGGGTCGCGCCGATCAGGATCGTCTGGCCAAAGCGAAGCGAGATGAAGATCATGATGGAGGAAATCGCGTTTCGCACCAGATACCGGTTGAAAAGTTGCAGGTTTGAAAGGCCGACGGCACGGCCCGCTTCAATGAACTCCTGCTTCATCACGCCGATCGCGATGCCGCGCGCCACCCTTGCGCAATCGGGGATGGATGAAATCCCCAGCGCGATCACGATGGGCACGATGCCTTGCCCCATCACGGCAACCAGGGCCAGGGCCAAAAGGATCGCGGGAAAGGACAGCAACACATCCATGGTGCGCATGATCCACGGATCGATCTTTGCGTTGAACGCAGACAGCAGGCCAAGAAGAGAGCCAAAAAATCCACCCAGCCCAACGGCCGCGAAACCGATAAGCAAGGTCAGCCGCGCCCCGTAAAGCAACCGGGAAAAAATATCGCGCCCCTGACCGTCAGTGCCAAGCCAGTGCTCTGCGTTGCCCCTTGCCATCCACGCCGGAGGGGTCATGACGGATCGGGAATTCGATGCGGGATCATGCGTGGCCAGAACTGGCGCGAATATGGCGCCAAGAATGACCAATGCCAGTGTCAACAACGCCAGGAACGCGGCACGATCCCGTAACAATCTGCGCAGCCAGTGGGCCCGCGCGGGTGCTGTAAATTCCTGAGAAACGTCGCCCTCTATGCTGCCGGAGATCTGTGGGGCAGGGGGCACATTGGTTGATGTCACGCTCATTTTCTCACCCTTGGGTCAAGCAGGGAGTACAGAATGTCGACGATCAAATTCACGGTGATGAACCCCAGCGCAAAAATCATGATGGTGCCCTGAGCGACCGTGAAGTCAGACGACATGATCGCGCCGACCGCGAGCCGTCCAAGGCCCGGCCAGCTAAAGATGGTTTCGGTCACGACGGCGCCGCCCAGCAGATACCCGACTTGCAGACCAATCAGCGTCACCACAGGAATAAGGGCGTTGCGCAACCCATGCGCCAGGATCACCCGGGTTTCCGACAGCCCCTTGGCGCGCGCGGTCCGCACATGGTCAAGTTTCAGAACTTCAAGAACCGAAGATCGCGTCATGCGCGCCACCGGCCCGATCAGGATCGATCCAAGCGATAGGGCGGGCAGGAACAATGCCATAAAACCTTCGGCGGTGTACCAAGGGCCCGGTCGACCAATGAAGGGAAAAATCTGCCACTTCACGCCAAGAAACTGGATCGCCATCAGCGAGATGAAGAAGATGGGCAAGGACACTCCGGCCACGGACAAGGCCATGATTGCCCGGTCGATGAGTGATCCGCGCACGACGGCGGCAAGCGTTCCCATGGCAACGCCCACCGGCACCGACCAGACCATCGAACCGATCATCAGTTCCAGCGTCGGCCACAGAGCGGCGCCCAGTTCAGAGGTGACCGATTTGTTGGAGATCATGGACCGTCCCAGATCGCCGACAGCCATACGCTGGAGGTAGCTCCAGAATTGAACCAGGACCGGTTGGTCAAGGCCCATCTCTTCGCGGATGGCGGCCACGACATCGGCGGTGGCGGTCGGACCCGCCACCACCATCGCGGGGTCGCCCGGAACGATCTGCACCAGCAGAAATCCGAACAGCAACACCCCGAAAAGGACCGGAACCGACAGGACCAGGCGATGAAGGACGGCGCTGATCATGTCAGGGTCGCGTCCCGCTCGAACACCGTTTCCCCCCCGCGGATCGTCAGGACACACTGTCCACTCAGGATTTTCTCGGGGTCGACCGTAAAGAAGTCGGTATCGAACACGGACACATCCGCCAGTTGCCCGGGGATCAGGCGACCTTTTCGGTCTTCGTCGTGCACGCCATAGGCGGCCTCATAGGTGTAAAGGTGCAATGCTTCTGCCACGGACAGTTGTTGCCCATCGCCCAAAACCGTCCCGCCGTCGGATTTGCGCGTCACCATGGCATAGATATTGGCAAACGGGTTGGGGTCGGTCACCGGGCAATCCGTCGATGCGGATGGATGCAACCCCGCGTCAAGCCAGGTCTTGTAGGGGTAGCAGTCATGCGGCCTGTCAGGGCCAAGGCACATGAAATACCCTTCCCCGAAGTAGTACAGGAACGAAGGCTGCCCCGCCGGGATGACGCCCATGGCTTTCATCCGCTCAAGTTGATCCGGACGGTGCCAGCCGCAATGTTCGATCCGGTGGCGACGATCGGGCGCGGGCGTATCGGCATATGCCTTTTCATAGGCGTTCAAAATCATCTCGATTGCCGCGTCGCCAATCGCGTGGGGGGCCATCTGATAGCCCAAACGATGCGCCTTCAGGACCAGTTCGTCGACCTGTTCCTGTGACAGGCAAGGCACGCCAAAGTTGGTATCGTCGTTGTAGTAGGGCACTGACATCCACGCGGTACCGGCCCCGGCCGATCCGTCGGTGAAAATCTTTACCGGCCCGATACGGAACATGTCGTCGCCCGCACCCGTCACCAGCCCCTCGGCATAGGCGATATCAAGAATGTTCTTTTCCAGATCGCCCATCAACGTGCCAGCGACCCGCACGGGCAGGCGTCCATCCCGGTTTGCGATCTGGTAGGCGCGCAATTCGGGTTCGCCCGGCCCCATGCCGATACCGGCTTCCATCACCGAGGTGATGCCAAGCGACAAAAGCTCGGTCCCGGCGCGTTCGATCGCATCGACGAAATCCTCGGTCGACGGTTCGGGTTGCGCCTTTTGCACCGGCGCACGCGCTGCTTCGAACAGCAGCCCGTTCAATTCGCCCTCGGCACGGCCGATCTTGCCGCCGTAAGGATCGGGAGAGTTGTGGCCGATTTCCCCAAGTTGCAGCGCCATGCTATTGCATACCGCTGTGTGACCACAGGCGCGGGTCAACATGACCGGGTTGTTGGGGGCGACCGCGTCAAGTTCGCGGCGATGCGGATGGCGCAGTTCGGCAAGCTTGTCGTGGTCATAGCCCCGACCCGTGATCCAGGTGCCCGGTTCGGCCTTGGCGACGGCTTCGGCCACCTGATCAAGGATCGCCTGAACGGTGGTCATCCCTGCCGCCGCGCGTAGATCCAGATTGAGCTTGCTCATACCGTACATGTGCAGGTGCAAATGCGCATCGTTCAGGCCGGGCGTTGCAAGGCGGCCTTCAAGATCCACGATTTCGGTGTCCGGCCCGGCCAATTCAGCGATGTCTTTCGCGGACCCAACCGCCAGCACCTTGTCGTCGGAGATGGCAATCGCCTCGGCGAAACCTTCGTTCAATCCACACCAGATTTTGCCATTGGTAAGGATACGTGACGGAATGGTCATTTTCGTGCCTTTCAGTGCATCAATCGATTAGTAGCCAGCGCCGCGGTTGACCGCGCCCGGAGGGGTAAGCCCTTGAACAAGGGCTTCGTAATTGTCAGCCAACTGCCGCAGCACCTCGGATCGGGTGGTGTCAGACGCCTTGTGCGGCGTGATCACGACCTTGGGATGGGTCCAGATCGGGCTGTCCTTTGGCAGAGGCTCAAGGCGAAACACATCAAGGGACGCCGCCGACAACTGCCCTGAATCGAGGGCCGCAAGAAGATCCTCTTCGATCAGCTGCTCTCCGCGTCCCAACTGAACAAGGACCGCCCCCTTGGGCATGGTTGAGAACAGCTCGGCATTCAGGATGTCCCGGGTCTGGGCCGTCAGGGGGAGCAAGTTGATCAGAATGTCGGACCGCGCCGCCGTTTCGGCGATTGCACCATCCCCTGACAGAAGCTCGACCTCGGGTTCAGGTTCGCCGCCCGATCTGCTGGCGCCAATCACCTTGTACCCCATCGTGGCCAGAGCCCGCGCCGTGTGACGGCCCATGAGCCCGAAGCCAAGTACACCGACCGTCACATTGGAGGCCATGTCTGCGCGGAAGGACCGGTCCCAGGTCTGGGTGGCTTGATTGTTGATGTAGGTTCCCATTTGGCGGTGATGATGAACAACGTGCCAAGCGGCGAACCCCGCCATCATGCGCGCCTGTTCTTCGTCGCGGATACGGGTCACGACGATGTCATCGCGCAGGGACGGGCAGGCGATAAGCGAATCCACTCCGGCCGCGATTGACGACACCATGCGCATATTCGGGTAGGCGTCGAAGGCATCATCGGCGGGCAACCAGGCCAGGGCGCAGGTCACCAAAGACGGGTCTTCAACCTCGCTCGGGCGCACAAGGTGGACTCTCGGGTCCGCTACCTCGGCCATGTTGGCGGCCAGATCAAACGTCTCGGACAGGGCGACAACTGTAATCCGTGTTGGCAATGTCATATCTTTCATTGATCAAAATCCGGGTGCCGCGCCTTGCAATGACGAAGGTAGGCCTCCCATTCGGCGTCCGGCTTGCTCGAAGCCTGGTGGCTTTCAATCCAGCCTTCTTCCTGCTGTGCGGTGTGCTCTGCCAATTCGTCGGACAGGATGTTCATCTGCCCGCCAGTCCCCATGATCGCCACTTGCGCACGGCAAGCGCGTTCAAGGTCCATCATCGTACGAAACGCCTCGCCAACCGTTCGGCCACAGGTCAAAAGACCGTGGTTGCGCAGGATCATCGCGTGTTTGTCGCCCAGATCGTCGACGATCCGGCCGCGCTCTTCGTGGTTCAACGCGATGCCTTCATAGTCGTGATAGGCAAGCCGATTGAAAAAGGGCGCGGACCACTGGTTCAGCGGCAACAGCCCATCTTTCAATGAGGCCACGGCGACCCCCGCCACGGTATGCGTATGCATGACGCAAGCGACGTCGGGCCGGGCGGCGTGGACCGCGGAATGAATCGTAAATCCCGCCTTATTGATCCCCAATCCCTTTGGATCGTACAGGACCTGTCCCTCCAGATCGACGGTCACAAGGTTGCCTGCGGACACCTCGTCAAAGCGCAGCCCGTAGGGGTTGATCAGGAACGCGTGGTCCCCCTCGGATGCGGGCGCTTTGGCCGAAATATGGGTGAAGATGCTGTCATCCATGCCGAATTCGGCAAGCAGCCGATATGTGGCCGCCAGCTCTACCCTTTCGATCGGTAGGCTGGATTGGATGGACTTTTGCGGGCTCATGAAGGTCTCCGTTAATCTTGGCAGTTCGGTCCCGAATCGTGACGGGTTGTACAAAATGTCGCAGGTCATTTGTGAACTGTCGACAATCTTCACGTCGACTTTTCGAAAAAAAGATTTCATGGACGACCGGTGCTACAAAATGTAGCTTCGCCTGAGCAGGACGGGGATCAGCCTCAACGATGTCGGAGAGCGGGCAACAATGACCAACATAGATAAGGCATCACACCCCGATAGCGCGCTCTTTTCTGAGTTGCCCTCGGCAGATTTGGCCAGCCGCATTGCCGATCAGGTTTTGCAGGCCATCGGTGATGGCCGGTTGATCCCGGGGCAGAAGGTCGCCGAAGCACAGCTTGCGCGTGAGATGGGAACGTCGCGCGCGCCGGTGCGCGAAGCGCTGCGTTTGCTGGAAAGTCAGGGGTTGATCGTTTCGCATCCCCGCCGAGGCTTTTTCGTGCACTCTTATGATGCGGACGAATTGGACGACATCTATGATCTCAGAGAGTGCCTGGAGCTTCACGCGGCTGAGGCGGCAGTGGCGCGTATCACCGATGCTGATGTCGACAGGCTTGCCGCGCAAGTGGAGCTGCTCAAACGGTTGGCCCAAGACGGTCAGATGCAAGAACAGGTCACCCAGGATTACGAGTTTCACAGAATGCTGTGCGCCTTGGGGGACAATATGCGGGTGGTGCGCTTGTTCGATCAAATCGCAACCCAGCTTCGCGCTGGAATTGCCTTGCTTGGACGGAACTACGACGATCCTTGGGAGATCGCGCAATCGCATGATGTGCTGATCGATGCCCTACGCCAAAAAGATGCGGCCCGGCTTCGGTCTGAATTGAAAGAGCATCTGGAAGAGGCGCGGTTTCAGGTTGTTGCGCTGTTCCGCAACGATAACGGGTAAGGGCTCTGATGCACAAATCGGGTGAGGGATTCATGTCGTGAATCCAGCGTGGTAGCTGATGGGCGTGAGCAAATCGACGGCACCGAGCTACAAGACTACGAATTGGACTGCCTATAATGAGGCGTTGAAGCGCCGCGGGTCACTTACGATCCACTGGCCGGTAGGCCGATTGCCTGCAATTACCGTAAGGCTGGTTCGATCCCGAGATGAAGTGGGATGGCGGCCCGTGCACTTGGCACGCTGGCCTTCTTCCCCGGTTTCCTGACCGAGACCGGTGGGCGCGTCACCGAGATGGCTATGGCAACCTGGGATGATGACAAAGGTCTCGTGCGCCCGGTGGAAGGCAACGTAACCTTGCCCCTGCGCCGTACGAAAGGGCGTAAGGTGCGGACGTGTGGTTGGCGCAGTAACGGATCGATCAAGGAGAAGCGGCAGTCTTCAAGCATTGGTATTGTTCGGCCACCGTTACTGAGGCCAAAGTGCAGACTTGCCTCTGCTGCGACACAGAATGGCGTCAGTATGGGCTCGAACCGGACCTTAGCTGCGTGATGTGCCAAGGTCGGCTCAGGGCCGGTCACGTCGCTCCGGCAGGCGCTGCCACCGCGACTTTGCAAAGGGCGATTACTGCGCGGTGCTGCCGTTCATACGGGGCGCAGCGAACGGCAGCACCGCGCGCAACTGTGTCGATGACATCAAGGGGCAGGTCTTACCTTGAATGGCACTTTGGGCTGTAATGGCACTTTGGGCTGTAAGGTGCCATTTCTCTTTTAGGGGACCAAAAGCTTTCCACTCATCCCCAACATGCGCCAGATTGGTGAGGATGCGGCGTGACCGGACTGCGAAGGGCGGTATTTGCCCGACACCGACCAAGATTTCCAGTAGACCCGCGCTATATGGATGCGCCGCATGTTCTGTGTCACGTAGCCAGTACATTCGGCCCGACCAAAATCGATCAGCCAAAATGTACCTTGAAATGTACCCCGAACTACCGGAGCTCAGTTTTTATGTTCAATCCCAATGCTTTCGCCGGAATTGATGGCGGAGAGACAGGGATTCGAACCCTGGGAACCCGTGAAGGCTCAACGGTTTTCGAGACCGCCCCGTTCGACCACTCCGGCACCTCTCCGCGGGGGTCTGTGAGGGGAGCGTTTAGTGGGGAACGGATGGTGTTGCAAGGCCGTTTTGGGCCAGTTTTCGCTTTTCCCGGATTTTCCATTGCCCGCCCCGGCAAAACGCTTAGGTTTCCCTTATGACAGATACTGACACACGCCCGTTTCGCGCTTTGATCCCGCCGCTTCGCTGGCTGTTCGGGCTGTTGATCCTGTTTGCCGGTCTTGCCAGTTTTGCCGCCCCCACGCGGGCCGCCGAACGGGGGCGGATCGAGGCGTTTCTGCAGGTCACGGGATTTGATGTGGCGCTTGACAGTATCGCGTTTTCCGCCGGGGCGGCGCCCAAGATGCTGGGGATTGAGCCGGGGCTGTTCGGGTCCGAATGGGAGCGGCTGAGCAAAGAGGTGTTTGATACCGCCGAAATGCAGGGGCTCGGGCTGGACATTCTGGAGCCGACGCTGCGCGATGAGGCGCTTAACCATGCGGCGGAGTTCTATGCTTCCGATCTGGGCCAGCGGCTTGTTGCGGCCGAAAACCACTCGCAGAGGCTTGAGGATGACAGCGCGAAACAGGCCGAGGGCAAGCAGATTCTGGCCGATCTGCGCGACAGCGATCCGGGCCGGATCAAGGCGTTGGAACGGATGAACGGATCAATCGATGCGGCCGGGGCCAGTCTGCGCGCGATGCAGGAGATTCAGTTCCGCTTTCTAATGGCGGCGAGCGCGGCCGGTGTGGTCGAGTTGCGTACCGATGCGGATGAGTTGCGCGCGCTGCTCAAGCAGAACGAAGCGGAGCTGCGCGAGGCCATTCGTGCCTCGGCTCTGGCTGGGTCGGCCTTTACCTATCGCGATTTCACGGATGAGGAGATCGTGGCCTATACCGAGGCGTTGGATCACCCGCTGATGCAAGAGGTCTATGAGCTGTTGAATGCGACGCAGTACGAGATCATGGCCAATCGGTTCGAGGTGTTGGCCGCCCGCATGGCCGAACTGCGGCCCGGTCAGGACATCTGAGCGATGGCCCTGTTGCGCCGCGCCGGGGCCTGTCTTTCACTTCTGGTGATGTTTTTCGCGAGCGGGCTGTGGGCTGGCCCCGATGCGACCGACGCCGCTGATCTGGCGCGTCTTTTGCGGGTCGATGATCTGGCAGAGGCGCTGCATCACGAGGGGGGCGATCACGGCACCGCCCTTGATCAAGACATGCTGGATGGACGGGGCGGGGCGCATTGGGCCCGGCAGGTGGCCGGGATTTACGGCACGGATCGGATCGCCACCGCGATGCGCCGCGCATTGGCTAAGCTGCTTGCTCCTGATGATGTAGCGGCCTGCGCCGCGTTTTTTGACAGCCCGCTGGGACAAAAGATCCTGTCGCATGAGATTGCTGCGCGGGTGGCCATGCGCAATGATGCGATCGAGGCCGCCGCGCGTGATGTCTATGACTCGCTGAAAGGCGGCGATGATCCGCGTCTGGCGGCGGTGATGCGGTTTGCCGATGTCAACGATCTGATCGAGCGCAATGTCGCGGGGGCGCTGAGTTCCAGTTTTCAGTTCCGGCGCGGTCTGGTGGAGGGCGGCGTTCTCGATCTGGATGAGGCGGGACTGCTTGCCGAAGTCTGGAGCGAAGAGGGGGAAACCCGGCAAGAAACCGAGAAATGGCTGTATGGCTATCTTCTGATGGCATATCAGCCGCTGTCCTTGCCGGAAATGGAGCGCTATATCGGGTTTTCGCAAGGTCCGGCGGGGCAGGCGCTGAACGCGGCACTGTTTGACGGCTTTGATGGGCTGTACCGGCAGATTTCATATGAGCTGGGCCTTGGGATCGCCAATGCCATGATGGCCAGCGACATCTAGGGCGAATCCGGTTGACAGGCCGGGGGCAGGACGCGATAAGCGCGCATCCCGGCCCGTATCTTGCGTGCCGGGTTTCGTTCTCATGACGCCCTGAAGGGCGCGCTGTCCGACGGTGGCGGGGCTGAAATGCCTGCCGCGAACACCCCGAAAGAGGGGGGCCACAGGACGCGGCAGAAAAAAGGAAAGACCCATGTTCGCGGTCCTCAAGACCGGTGGCAAGCAGTATAAGGTTCAGGCGGGTGATATTCTCCGTGTTGAAAAACTGGCTGCCGATTCCGGCGAAACGATTCAATTCAACGATGTCCTGATGCTGGGTGGCGAAAGCCCGGTTATTGGCGTGCCCTTCATCGAAGGTGCTGCCGTTCAGGCCGAAGTGATCGACCAGATCAAAGGCGATAAGGTCATCCACTTTGTCAAACGTCGCCGTAAGCATTCCAGCAAGCGGACCAAAGGTCACCGTCAAAAGCTGACGCTGGTCAAGATCACCGAGATCCTGGCGTCTGGTGGCGACAAGACCGGCGTGAAGGTCGCGACTGGCAAAGGCGATGCGCCTGCTGCCGGTGCTGCTGCTCCGGCCCCCAAGGCCGCCGCTGCTGCCACTTCGGACGATCTGACCAAGATCACCGGTGTCGGCCCCGCCGCCGCCAAGAAGCTGGTCGAAGCCGGTCTCTCCAGCTTTGCCCAGATCGCGGCCTTGTCCGAAGACGACATTGCTGGTATCGACGCGGTCAAAGTGAAACCCGAATGGGTTGAGCAGGCCAACGAGCTGGCCAAGGGCTAAGGAGACAGACGAATGGCACATAAAAAAGCTGGCGGTTCCTCCCGTAACGGGCGCGACTCCGCAGGTCGCCGCCTTGGCGTAAAACTCTATGGCGGTCAGGCCGTCATTCCCGGCAACATCATCGTGCGTCAGCGCGGGACCAAATTTTGGCCGGGGCAGGGTGTTGGCATGGGCAAGGATCACACGATCTTTGCAACCGTCGACGGCGCTGTGAAGTTCCATACCGGCCTCAAGGGCCGCACCTTCATTTCGGTTCTCCCGGTGGCGGAGGCCGCCGAGTAAGCCGTAACCTGAAGGGTTTTGAAAAACTGAAGGGGGATCGGCGAAACCGTCGGTCCCCTTTCACTTGTTTTCACGCCTGTGCCGTGACGCTTGCGAAAGGCCGGGCCGCACCACATATCGAGTTGACCATTTGGCAGGGGCTCCGGTCGGATACCCTGTGATGTTCGGAGGAGGAACAGGCGGATGATGTTGAATCAAATAACAACGCAAGAGGTCATCAATGCGGGGCGCTTCGATTTGCGCCCGCTGCGGCGCTCGGACATGGGGCTGATCGAGCTTTATGCAAGCGACAAGCGCGTGGCGCGCATGACCACGTCGATTCCGCATCCCTATCCGCCGGGCGCGGCCGAGGCTTTTGTCGCCCGCGCGCTGGATCCTGAGCGCGAGGCGGATATCTGGGCCATCGACGGCACCAAGTCCGACGAGGGCGAGCTGCTGGGCCTGATCAATCTGAAGAAGATGGATCGCAACCAGTCCGAGGTTGGCTTCTGGGTGGCGCCACTCTACTGGAACACGGGCATGGCCTCCGAGGCGGTGCAGGCGTTGATCGCGGCCAATCCGCTGGGCAACGACGCGATGTTCGCCAGCGTGTTTCAGGACAACCCCGCCTCGGCGCGGGTGCTAACTCATTGTGGCTTCGCCTATCTGGGCGATGCTGAAACCTATTCGGTGGCGCGCGATGCCACCGTTCCCACCTGGACCTATAGCCGAAAACTCTGATTGTTTCGGTATGGTCCTTTGCGCTAGGCAACGCATATGAAATTTCTAGATCTCGCAAAGGTCCATATCCGCTCCGGCGCCGGCGGTAATGGTTGCATCAGTTTTCGGCGCGAAAAATATATCGAATACGGCGGTCCCAACGGCGGTGACGGCGGCGGCGGTGGCTCGGTCATCGTCGAGGCTGTCGATGGGCTGAACACGCTGATCGATTTTCGCTATCAACAGCACTTCTTTGCCAAGAATGGCCAGCCCGGCATGGGCCAGCAGCGCACCGGCAAGGATGGCGAGGATATCGTCCTGCGGGTGCCGGTCGGAACCGAAATCCTGGATGAGGACGAGGAAACCGTGATCGCGGACCTTGCCACGCTCGGGGATCGGGTGGAACTGGCGCGCGGCGGCAATGGCGGCTGGGGCAACCTGCATTTCAAAACCGCAACAAACCAGGCTCCGCGCCGGTCCAATCCGGGCCAGCCGGGGGTCGAACGCACGTTGTGGCTGCGGTTGAAGCTGATTGCCGATACCGGGCTTCTGGGGCTGCCCAATGCGGGCAAGTCGACCTTTCTCGCCGCGACCTCGAACGCGCGGCCCAAGATCGCGGATTATCCGTTCACGACGCTGCATCCCAACCTCGGGGTCGTGGGGGTGGACGGGGTCGAATTCGTCATCGCCGATATTCCCGGCCTGATCGCCGGTGCGCATGAAGGGCGCGGCATCGGTGATCGGTTTCTGGCCCATGTGGAACGCTGCGCGGTGCTGCTGCATCTGGTCGACGCCACCTCCGAGACCATGGTCGAGGATTACCACACCATCATCCATGAGCTTGAGGCCTATGGCGGTCATCTGGCAGACAAGCCGCGCCTGACCGTGTTGAACAAGGTTGATGCGCTGGACGAAGAACAGCGCCAAGAGGCGAAGGCCGCGCTGGAGGCCGAGATCGGCAGCCCGGTGATGTTGATGTCGGGCGTCAGCGGCGAAGGGCTGACCGAGGTGTTGCGCGCGCTGCGGGCCGAGATCGACGAGGATCGCCTGCGGCTCAAACCCCGTGAGGAGGAAGAGTCGTGGCGACCCTAAGCACGGCCAAGCGCGTTGTGGTCAAGATCGGCTCGGCGCTGCTGGTCGATCGGGTCAGCGGCGATCTGCGCGGCGACTGGCTGCTGTCGCTGGCCGAGGATGTCACTGCGCTCAAGCAACGCGGCACCGATGTGATCCTGGTGTCCTCCGGCTCTATCGCGCTGGGGCGCGGGGTGCTGGGGTTGCCGCGCACGGAATTGCCGCTGGAGCAATCGCAGGCCGCCGCCGCGGTCGGCCAGATCCGGTTGGCGCGCGCCTATGAAGAAGCGCTGGCCCCCCACGGCATCACCACCGCGCAGGTTTTGGTCACGCTGGAGGATTCGACCTCTCGCCGTCGCTATCTCAACAGCCGCGCGACGATGGAGACGCTGCTGGGCTTTGGTGTGGTGCCGATCGTGAACGAGAATGACACCATCGCCACCGACGAAATCCGATATGGCGACAATGACCGGCTGGCGGCGCAGGTCGCGGTGACCGTGGGGGCCGATCAGCTGATCCTGTTGTCGGATGTGGATGGCTTCTATTCCGCCAACCCGGCCGAAGACCCCAACGCACATCGCTATGACGTGATTGACGAGATCACGGGCGAGATCGAGGCGATGGCGGGCGATGCCGGCTCTGGCCTGTCCAAGGGCGGCATGAAGACGAAACTGATGGCGGCGCAAACCGCCACCGCCGCCGGCTGCGCCATGGCGATCACTGAAGGCTCGCGCATGAACCCGCTGCGTGGGCTGGAACAGGGCGCCACTGCCACCTGGTTCACCGCCCAGCTTGATCCGCATGCGGCGCGCAAGGGCTGGATCGCGGCGATGAAACCGCGCGGAGAGATCACCGTCGATACCGGCGCGGCCCGGGCGCTTGGCACTGGCAAAAGCCTGTTGCCGGCCGGGGTGAGCCGCGTCGATGGCACCTTCGGGCGCGGCGATCCGGTGGCGATCCTGGACGAGACCGGGCACAAGCTGGGGCAGGGCCTTAGCCGCTATACCGCGCTTGAAGCGAAAAAGATCCGTGGCCACCACTCGACCGAGATCGAACCGATCCTCGGCTATCCGGGCCGGGCCGCTTTGATCCATCGCGACGATATGGCACTCTAGCCCTTCCTTTCACCACAAATATCCCCGCCGGAGGCGAGACATCCTCTGGCGCGCCCCAAAAGCAAAGGCGCCGAGACATGAAAGATCTGGACAACATTCCCGCCCTGATGGCCGCGCTTGGCGCCCGTGCCAAAGCCGCCGCGGCGGAACTGGCCTTCGCCCCGGCCGAAGCCAAGCGCGCGGCGCTGGAAGCCGCTGCGGATGCGGTCTGGGCGCATCGGGGCGATATCATCGCGGCCAATGCCAAGGATCTGGATTTTGGTCGGGACAAGGGCCTGAGCGCCGCGATGATGGACCGGCTGATGCTGGACGAGCCGCGCATTCAGGGCATTGTCGCGGGGCTGCGTGCGGTGGCGGCGCAACAGGATCCGGTCGGCGCGGTGATGACGGAATGGGACATGCCCTCGGGGCTGCATATCCAGCGTGTGCGCACCCCCTTGGGGGTGATCGGCGTGATCTATGAAAGCCGCCCCAATGTCACCGCCGATGCCGGTGCGCTGTGCCTGAAATCTGGCAACGCGGTGATCCTGCGCGGCGGTTCGGAAAGCTTCCATTCCTCCAGCGCGATCCATAGCTGTCTGGTCGAAGGGCTCAGGGCCGCCGGGCTGCCCGAGGCGGCGATCCAGCTTGTGCCGACCCGCGATCGCGCGGCGGTCTCCGAGCTGTTGACCATGACGGAGTATGTGGATGTGATCGTGCCGCGCGGCGGCAAGGGGCTGGTGGGTCTGGTGCAGCGCGAGGCGCGGGTGCCGGTCTTTGCCCATCTGGAGGGGATCGTGCACATCTATATCGACAAGGCGGCCGATCTGGACAAGACGCTGAAGGTGGTGATGAACGCCAAGACGCGACGCACCGGGATCTGCGGCGCTGCCGAATGCCTGCTGATCCACCGTGACGTGATCAACTCCATCGGCAAACCGGTGATCGCGGCGCTGGTTGCGGCCGGGGTTTCGGTTCATGCTGGCGGCGCACTGAGTGAAATCGTCGGCACGGTGCCCGCAACGGAGGCCGATTGGGGCCGTGAATACCTCGATATGATCATCGCGGCCAAGCCGGTCGATGACATCGACGCCGCCATCGCCCATATCCGCCAATATGGCTCGAACCACACCGATTGCATCCTGACCGAGGACAAAGCGGCGGTCGCACGTTTCTTTGAGCGGCTCGACAGCGCGATTCTGATGCACAACGCCTCGACCCAATTCGCCGACGGTGGCGAATTCGGCATGGGGGCCGAGATCGGCATCGCCACCGGCAAGATGCATGCGCGCGGGCCGGTCGGGGCAGAGCAATTGACCAGCTTCAAATATCTGGTCACCGGCGACGGCACTGTTCGGGGCTGACCGAACTGGGACTTGACAGGCGTCCGTTTGGACTGCGGATCAGAACCGAAGAGTCAGACCTGCCGCGTCATGTTTCGGTCTGAGCGTGCGGCCCATCTGTGTCGCGGCCAGTGGCAACAGCGCGAATTGCACCTTGGCGGGGATCAGGGCGGCGGTCTTGCCCGCCCCGGTCAGCCAGTCCCAGAGCGCGGGATCGACAGCGATGGGGGTGCCGCTGGCGGTGACGGTCCAGGCCCCGTCCGCTTCGATCACATCAACCTGCCCGCCGCGGGGCAGCGCCGCTTCGCAGCACAACAGCGACAGAAACGCCAGCTTGACCAGACCGCGCGTTTGCCCCCCCTCGGGGTGCCAGGTGATGCGCAGGCGACCATCGCACCCGATGTCTTGCAACAGAGTCTTGATGTCGGCCTGGCCGATCACCTGTTCGCCCACCGCGCCAAAGGCGATGCGGAAAAACCGCAGCCGTGCGCTGGCGCTATTGGCGCTTTGCGCGATAAGGTCGTGTTCGGGGCCCGAGGCACCGCCGACCAGCTCCAGCAACTCCATCCCGTTCACGATCGCCCCGATGGGTCCGATCAGATCGTGGCAAATGCGCGAGGCAATCAGCGCCGACATGTCTGGCGCGTCATCCTTCGGGTTGACCTGTGAGGGATTCTCCATAAGGGAATACTGGCCCATGAACGATCTGAACTCCATACTTGAACCGGGCATGCTGGTTCGCCACCCTGATCGCCCCGACTGGGGCGTCGGGCAGGTGCAGTCCAACGCCGGCGGCAAGATCACCGTGAATTTCCGCGACGCCGGCAAAGTCGTGTTTGACGGGGCCCGCGTCGCGCTTGTCATCGCCTTTGATGGGTGAAACAGGTTGATGAAATGTTAAAGCCTGCGGCATCTGCTCCCTGCTGGTTGCGCTGTTGGGCCGGGATGCGGTATCAGCGCGCAAAACCGTGCCCTAACTCTTTTCAGCAGGAATACTGATGCCTGACCGCGGGCCTGCCTTTTCCGTCAAGATCGCCGAGACCGAGGACGAACTGCGCGCGGCGCAGGCCTTGCGCTATGAGGTTTTCGTACGCGAATTGGGCGGTGGTGGCGAGATGGTGGATCACGAACAGGGATTGGAGCGCGACCGCTTTGACCCGTTCTTTGATCACATGATTGTCAGCGAGACTGGCGCGGGCCGGGTCGTCGGTGTCTATCGGCTGTTGCGCGACGATCAGGCGCAGGCGGCGGGGCAGTTCTATTCCGAGGATGAATACGACCTTTCGGTGCTGAAATCTTCGGGGCGCCGACTGTTGGAACTGGGCCGCTCCTGCGTGCATCCGGACTATCGCGGCAGCATGGCGATGTTTCATCTCTGGACGGGGCTGTCCGGATATGTGGCGCAGCACGGGATCGACATCCTGTTCGGCGTCGCCAGCTTTCACGGCACCGATGTGCAGGCGCTGGCACAACCGCTGTCGATGCTGCATCACAACCATCTGGCCCCGCCGGAGCTGCGGGTGCGGGCCCAGCCCGACCATTTCCAAAGCATGGATCTGGTGCCCGAGGATGCGCTTGACGGGCGCAACGCCATGCTGGGGGTGCCCGCGCTGATCAAGGCCTATCTGCGGCTTGGCGGGTTCGTGGGCGAGGGGGCCTTTGTCGATCATGCCTTCAACACCACCGATGTCTGCCTGATCCTCGATACCGGACTTATGAACGAGCGGCACAGGCGGATCTATTCCGGGGCCCGTGCCAGCGCCCGAACCGGGGATCAAACGGCGGCCCAAACGGGCGACCAGACTGGTGAGCGCGCCGAATGAGCGCCACCTGGGAGAGTGAGACCCCGCCCGATCCGGTGGACATCGGAGCGTTGGGCTGGGTGCTTGTCGTCGGTCGGGGCACGGTTCTGATCGCGCTGATCACGGTCTGTCTGGTGCTCTTGCTGCTGCTGCGGCTGGTCGAAATCCCGATCTGGGGGCAGGGGCGGCCGATCACCCCCTTTATCGTCCAGTTTGTCTGCCGCAATGCCTTCCGCATCCTTGGAATCGGATTTTCCAGCCACGGAACGCCGATGCGGGGTGCTGGCGCCGTCGTGGCCAACCACAGTTCGTGGCTGGATATCTTTACGCTGAACGCCTGCAAGCGGATCTATTTCGTGTCCAAGGCCGAGGTGGCGCACTGGCCCGGCATCGGCATTCTGGCGCGGGCAACCGGCACGGTGTTCATCGAGCGCGACCGCAGACAGGCGCGGGCGCAAACAGCCGTGTTCGTCGAACGGCTGGAAACGGGGCACAAGCTGCTTTTTTTCCCCGAGGGCACTTCGACCGACGGGCTCAGGGTGCTGCCGTTCAAATCGACGCTGTTTGGCGCCTTTTTCGCCGATCCGCTGCGCGAGTCGCTTAAGGTGCAACCGGTCAGCGTGATCTACCACGCTCCGGACGGGCAACCGGTGCGATTTTATGGCTGGTGGGGGGATATGGAGTTCGGCCCGCATCTGCTGAAAACGCTTTCGGCACCGCGACAGGGGCGGGTAGAGCTGATCTATCACACCCCGCTGAAGGTGTCCGAATTCCAGAACCGCAAGGCGCTGGCAGCCACAGCCGAGGCGCTGGTGCGCGCGGGGCTTGAGGCCTATCTGCCCGAAGCGGAAGACTGATCCGCCGGATTTTTCTGGCCAGACCTTACGATCATACCCTATGCTTACGGATATCGTTTCAGCTGCGGCCCTGCATGAAAACCCATACAGGATGCGCTGAACAAGCTCGCGGCGCGGCATTTTCGAAAGATCGAAACGGGCCAAGTCGGTCACCGCCCCAAGGCCTATTGCATCTCAAGACGGCCCTCGCATCGCTTTGGGGTTGCGGCTGAGGGCCAGATGGCCTATTTGCGCGCCATTCAAACCCGCAGGCGGGGTTTGGGCTGCTCGGGGGAGACATCCCTGACGGTCCGCCGGTTGGAGCATCTGCTTCTCTCACCCCCGCCGAGGCGTAAACCGGAAAGGAAACTACCTATGGCTCTTCCTGAGTTCACAATGCGTCAGCTGCTTGAAGCTGGTGTTCACTTTGGTCACCAGACGCAGCGCTGGAACCCGCGCATGGGGCCCTATATCTATGGCTCGCGCAACGGCATCCATATCATGGACCTGACCCAGACTGTCCCGATGCTGGACCAGGCGTTGACCGCGGTTCGCGATACCGTTGCCAAGGGTGGCCGGGTTCTGTTCGTCGGCACCAAGCGTCAGGCACAACAGCCGATCGCCGACTCGGCCGAGAAATCGGCGCAGTACTTCATGAACCACCGTTGGTTGGGCGGCACGCTGACCAACTGGAAAACCGTTTCGCAGTCGATCAACCGTCTGAAGCAGATCGACGAGCAGATGGAAACCGGCTTTGAAGGTCTGACCAAGAAAGAGCGTCTGGGCATGGAACGTGACCAGACCAAGCTGCAGGCCAGCCTTGGCGGGATCCGCGAAATGGGCGGCACCCCGGACCTGCTGTTCGTCATCGACGTCAAGAAAGAGGCTCTGGCCATCTCCGAAGCGAACAAGCTGGGCATCCCGGTCGTCGCTGTGGTCGATACCAACTGCTCGCCTGATGGCATTGATTACATGATCCCCGGCAACGATGACGCGGCACGCGCTATCGCGCTGTATTGCGATCTGGTCTCGCGCGCGGCACTGGACGGCATGACGGCACAGATGGGCGCCGCAGGCATCGATCTGGGCTCGCTGGAAGAGGCTCCTGTCGAAGAGGCGCTGGTTGAAGAACCGGCCGTCGTCGCGGACGCCCCGGCCGAAGCCTGATCACCGGGCTGTCACCGATCTGACATGCGGGGCAGGCTATGACCTGCCCCAAGCAACCTTTGATTTGAGGAGAGCCAAGATATGGCAATCACAGCAGCACAGGTGAAAGAACTGCGCGACTCCACCGGAGCCGGCATGATGGACGCCAAAAAGGCGCTGACCGAAACCGATGGCGACATGGACGCCGCGGTGGATTGGCTGCGCACCAAGGGTCTGGCCAAAGCGGCCAAGAAATCCGGTCGCACCGCCGCCGAGGGCCTGATCGCCGTCGTCGTCGAGGGGGGCACCGGCGTTGCCGTCGAGGTGAACTCAGAGACCGATTTCGTCGCCAAGAACGCTGATTTCCAGTCGATGGTCGCAGGCATTGCCAAAGCGGCGCTGCCCGTGGCTGACCTTGCGGCGCTGAATGGCGCCGATCTGGGCGGCAAGAGCGTGGCCGACACCCTGACCGACAAGATCGCCACCATTGGCGAGAACATGTCGCTGCGCCGTATGGAAAAGATCGAAGGCGAAACCATCGTCTCCTACATCCATAACGCCGTGGCCGATGGCATGGGCAACATTGGTGTTCTGGTCGCGCTCAAGGGCGGCGACGAAGCCTTTGGCAAACAGGTCGCGATGCATATCGCTGCGGTGAACCCCGCCGCGTTGTCCGAGGCCGATCTGGACCCTGCCGTTGTCGAAAAAGAGCGTCAGGTGCAGATGGATATCGCCCGTGAATCCGGCAAGCCGGAGCAGGTGATCGAAAAGATGATCATCGGTCGGATGAAGAAATTCATCGCCGAGTCGACCCTGCTGAGCCAGCAGTTCGTGGTCAACCCGGACCTGACCGTCGGGGCCGCCGCCAAAGAGGCCGGTGCGGAAATCACCGGTTTCGTCCGTCTGGAAGTGGGCGAAGGCATCGAGGTGGAGAAGGAAGACTTCGCCGCCGAGGTGGCCAAGGCCGCACAGGGCTGAAACAGCCCATACCACGGCTTGGGGCTGTAACAGCCCGGGGTTAGGGACCGAAACCAAAACGGAGCCGCGCATATCGCGCGGCTCCGACTTGTTTGACGACCCCTTGATGATGGGGATGGCGGGGCCATTCAAAGGCTCCGGCTCGACTACGGAAAAATACATACCCGAACCGGACGGGACAGAGAGCCTTGAAATCGGCAAGGATCAGTTCCCGACGCTCCTTAGGCTAAAGCCACCACTCACGGAACGGCTATACTTTGCGATTTTCGGTCTGTTTTGAAAAGTCATGTATTCCTTACCCCAGGTAAGGCACGAGACCCGAAATCTGTACAACGTATTGTAAGTTTGCTGTTTTTTTCACCGTTCAGGCTTCGATGACGAACATCTGGTTGTGAAGCGCGGCTTTCATCACGGCCTGCGCGGTGGTCTCGACCGCCAGCGCCTCGCGCGCCAAGCGTAGATGTTTTTCCACCGTCGCCGAGGTCAGCCCCATCAGCACCGCGATATCCTGCATGGTCTTGCCATCGCCCACCCATTCCAGCGCCTCGCGCTGCCGTTTGGTCAGAGAACGCTTGGGCGCGACATGGGGCAACGTCAGGATTTTCAGATGGGCAATATTATTCATCAGCAGGATGTCTTCGCCATGGATCTTCCAGATCTCATCAATATCCGTCTGGGTCATCCCCGGCCGCGCACAGAGCGAAATCGCGCCCTTTGAGCGCACAGAGACGGAATTGAAACTGATCGTATAGCCGGCGGTGACGTTCATCTTGTGATTGAAATCATACACCATCTGCTCCTGCGGCGTGAAGGTCTGGCTGGCCATCATCTGGTTGATCATGCGCCAGCTTTCGGCCCCTTCGTTTTTCAGCGCCCAATGCAGCATCGGGGCATCAAAATATAGACCACCATGCATAAACCTATCGACATAGTCTTTGCTGTGATTGGTCAGGATCACAAAGTCGTCCGGGTCCCCAAGCGAGGTTTCGGTGCGATATCGCGTATAGCCATAAAGCAGGCGATCAAAGCCGTAGCGGGCCATTTCCTTGGTATGGGTGGACCAAAGCGCTTCGAGCGAAGGCGCGCGCGAGATAAAGTTGAGATAGCTGCGCAGGGTCATGAAAGACCCCGCCGACCGATCCGGGCCGCGTCTGATTCTTGCACGAAGATATTCATACACACCATCTGGTATTGGGGTTTCTGCGCAGACCGGTATGCCGGGGTCTGAACCATCCCGATACAACTATAACGGAGTTGATCGAAAAACATGTACTCCCATCCCTCATAGAGCTAGGAATACACGTTCAAACCGTTCCCTGTCCAGTTCGTCTTGCGTTCTAGCCTGCAAGCGAAAGGTCGATCCTTCGGGGCTCAATCCTGCGGGGGGGCGAACACCGTCATGGCCAGCCAATCGGCGACCAATGCCGGGCTGTCGTGCCCCTCGATCTCTATGCTCAGACTGAATTCGCGCAACACCTCGACCTCAGAGCGTTGCCGGATCGCTGTCAGGATAAAGCGTCCGCGCAGACGTGCCCCGGACGGAACCGGGCTAAGAAAGCGCAGCTTGTTGAAGCCGTAATTGAGGGTCATCACCTCACCGGACAGGGGCGTGAAACAATCCTCGCCAAATCGACTGGCCAACGACAGGGTCAGAAATCCATGCGCGATGGTTCCGCCGAACGGGGCCTCGGCGGCGGCGCGTTCGGGATCGACGTGAATCCACTGGTGGTCGTGGGTGACGTCGGCGAAGGCGTCGATCATGGGTTGATCGACCGTGATCCAGTCCGACAGGCCGATTTCGGTACCGATCAGGGCCTCTTGCGCCGCGAGGGCGGTTTCAATTTCAGTCATGACGCATCCTTTTGCGTTGTAGAACAGGGAGTTGGGACGCAGGTCCAAGGCGGGTTGCGCTTGGTCCTCGTCGGGTTACTTTGCCACGCGACACCAGGCAGGAGGCTTTGATGACCCGCGAATATCGCCAACATGTGTATCGCCCGCCCGCAGGCGCCGCCGATATCCTGCTGATCCGCCACGGCGAAAGCATGCCGGCGCGGCCCGGCGAATCTTTTCCGATGACCGGCGGGCATGGCGACCCGGCCCTGCATGAGACCGGCCATGCGCAGGCCGCCGCCGTGGCGGAGCGGTTGCAGCGCGCGCCGCTCGCCGCGATCTATGTCACCACCTTGCAACGCACGCATCAGACCGCCGCGCCGCTGGCCGCGCGTCTGGGTCTGACCCCGCGCGTCGAATCTGATCTGCGCGAGGTGCATCTGGGCGACTGGGACGGCGGGCTTTACCGCATCAAGGCCGCCGAGAACGACCCGGCCTTTCAGCGCGCCCGTGAACGCCGTGAATGGGGCGAGATCCCCGGCGCCGAGACCACCGCCGCGTTGCAGACCCGCGTACGGGCAGGGCTGCTGCGCATCGCGGCGGCCCATCCCGATCAACTGGTTGCCGCCGTGGTCCATGGCGGTGTCATCGGCGCCGCGATGGCCTTGGCCAGCGGCGCGGATGCCTTTGCCTTTAACGGGGCGGCCAACGGCTCGATCAGCCGGTTGGTAATTCAGGGCGACCGGATGACCGTGCGGGGTTTCAACGATTGTGCGCATCTGAACTGACCGACCTCAGTCCATGATCAGAACGACCTTGCCCTTGGCCTTGCGCTCCTCCATCAGCTTCAACGCTTCGCCCGCTTGCTCCAACGGGAAGCGCGCGCTGATTTGCGGCTTGATCTTGCCCGCGCCATAAAGCCGGAACAGATCGGCCATGTTGGCGGCATGCCCCTCGGGTTCGCGCGCGACCGCCGCGCCCCAGAACACGCCAACGATCTGGCTGCCCTTCAACAAGGTCAAGTTCAGCGGGATCTTGGGGATGCCGGCAGGAAAGCCAACCACCAGAAACCGCCCCTTCCACGCCAGCGCGCGCAGCGCCGGTTCGGCATAGTCCCCGCCCACCGCGTCATAGACCACGTCGACTCCTTCGGGTCCGGCCAGTTCCTTGATCTTGGCCGAAAGCGCCCTTTGTGCATCGCGATCCATCTCGCGCGGATAGATCAGGGTCTCGTCAGCGCCGATGTCACGGCAAAACGCCGCCTTGTCCTCGGAAGAGACGGCTGCGATCACCCGCGCGCCCGCCGCTTTGCCCAATTCAATCGCCGCCGCGCCAACGCCGCCGGCCGCGCCCAGAATCAACAGGGTTTCGCCCTTTTGCAGTTGCGCCCGGTCCTTCAGCGCGTGATGCGAGGTGCCATAGGTAAAGACGAAACAGGCCGCATCCTCATAGGGCATCGCATCGGGGATCTTGACGGCTTTTGCGGCCTCGACATTGATACGGGTGGCGAATCCGCCATGCCCGGTCAACGCCAGCACCCGATCACCAACGGCAAACCCGCTGATACCTTCGCCCACCTCAAGAACTTCGCCCGCGACCTCGCCGCCCGGCGCAAAGGGACGCTGCGGCTTGAACTGGTACAGATCGCGGATGATCAACGTGTCGGGAAAATTCAGCCCCGCCGCATGGACCTTGAGCAAAAGATGTCCCTTTTTTACCTCGGGGTCCGGGACGTCCGTCAAGATCAGGGTGTCGGGGCCGCCGGGTGCGGTGCTGAGCATGGCTTTCATTCTGTTTTCCTCCATATGCCGCGACGTTCGTGCACGCCGCAAAATCCGCCCGAGTCATCCCGTTGCAAAACCCTGTTGTCAATCGAAATGCAAAATGCAATTTTGCTGTGCGGAATATGCCGCGCAATATGAGGGGGGAGCATGGGGCAGGATTCAGGCGATCTGGCGTTGTTTCGCGCCGACATCCGGGCTTGGCTGGACGAAAACTGTCCGCAGGATATGCGCGACGGGGCTGTCGGCGAAGATAGCATCTGCTGGGGCGGAAAAAACTGGAACTTCACGTCAGAAGCGCAGGAAATCTGGCTGCACCGCTGCGCGACGGCGGGCTATTCCGTGCCGACATGGCCGGTGGAATACGGCGGTGCCGGGCTGAACCGCGATCAGGAAAAGATCTTTCATGAGGAAATGGCGCGCATCAACGCGCGCCTGCCGCTGCAGAGTTTCGGCATCTGGATGCTGGGGCCGGCGCTTTTGCAGTTTGGCACCCACGCGCAAAAGCTGCACTTTCTGCCGCCCATCGCACGCGGTGAGATCCGCTGGTGCCAAGGCTATTCCGAGCCGGGGGCGGGATCTGATCTCGCCAGCGTTCAGACAAAGGCCGAGGACAAGGGCGATCACTGGCTGGTCAACGGGCAAAAGATCTGGACCTCCTATGCCAACAAGGCCGACTGGATCTTTGCCTTGCTGCGCACGGATCGGGACGCGCCCAAGCACAAGGGAATCTCCTTTGTTCTGATCGATATGCGTAGCGAGGGGGCCTCGACCCGTCCGATCGGATTGATTTCCGGCGCCTCGCCATTTTGCGAGACCTTCTTCGACAACGTGAAGGTGCCGAAATCCTATGGCGAAGACATCCCGTCGCAGGTCGGCGAGATCAATCGCGGCTGGGACGTGGCAAAATACCTGCTGACCCATGAGCGCGAGATGATTTCGGGCTCGGCCATGCTGGCGGGCAGTGGTCGCTCGCTTGGCGTGATCCTGAGCGAGAGCGGGCATCTGGACGACCCGATCCTGCGCGCCGACGTGATGCGCGCCGAGATCGACGAACTCGCCTTTGGCCTGACGCTGGAACGCTACAAGGATCAGGCGTCGGCCGGGCAGGGCACCGGCGATGCCTCTGCCATGCTGAAATACGTCGGCACCGAGCTGAACAAGCGTCGGCAAGAACTGATCATGGCCGGGGCCGGCGCTGATGCGCTGGCTTGGGATGACGGGCGCGCGCCGGATTGGTTGCGCAGCAAGGCAAATTCGATCGAGGGCGGCACCTCCGAGGTGATGCTCAGCATCCTCTCGCGTCGCGTTCTTGGGCTGCCGGGGTAACGGACATGACAAAACTGGTTAGAACCGAAGAAGAGATCATGCTGGCCGATGCCGCACGCGGGTTTCTTGACGAGGCCGCGCCGGTTGCGCATCTGCGCGCGCAGCGTGACGCCGGGCAGACCCACGATCCCGAGCTCTGGAAACAGATGGCTGAGATGGGCTGGGCCGGAGTTCTGGTGCCCGAAGCGGCAGGCGGCGCCGATATGGGCTTTGCCGCTGCCAATGTGCTGGCTGAGGAAATGGGCCGCAGCTTGACCGCCAGCCCGTTCCTGTCGACCGCCGTGATCGCGGCCACGGCGCTGCGCCAAATCAGCGACGAGCGCGCCCGGACCGCCTTGGCAGCCATCGCGGGCGGCGCGCGGACCTATGCGCTGGCGATTGACGAAGGGTCGAAACACGCCCCCGAGGCAAGCGCGTTGCGCGCTGAGCGGGACGGCAACGGCTTTCGCCTGAGCGGCGAAAAACGCTTTGTCGTCGATGGCGGCTTTGCCAATCACCTGCTGGTCCTGGCGCGCACCGATGCCGGGCTGACGCTGTTTGATATCCCCGCCGATCGCGCCGGGATCGCGCGCACGGCGCAAGCAATGATCGACAGCCGCGATGCGGCGCGGATCACTTTCGACGGGGTCGAGGCGACGGGCGACAACGTGTTGGGTCAGGTTGACGATGCGATGACGGTGCTGGCGCCTGCGCTGCACGCCGGGCAGGCGGCGCTGGCCGCCGAGATGTCCGGGTTGGCCGCCGGGGCCTTTGGCATGACGCTGGCCTATCTCAAGGAGCGCACACAGTTTGGTGTGCCCATCGGCAGCTTTCAGGCGCTGCAACATCGCGCCGCGCATCTGTGGAGCGACTGCGAGGTGACCGCCTCGGCCATCCTCAACGCGGGCCGGATGCTGGACGGTGACCCGGACAATGCTGCGCTTGCCGTGTCGCTGGCCAAGGCACGCGCCACCCAGACCGCGCAGCTTGCGGTGCAGGAGGGGGTGCAGATGCACGGCGGCATCGGCATGACCGACGAATTCGACATGGGCTTTTACATGAAGCGCGCCCGTGTCGGGGCCGAATGGCTTGGAGATTATGGTTATCACGCGGGCGTTGTTGCCCGCCTGCGCGGATTCTGAAGGAACTGATATGACACCTGAAACCCTGTTCAATCTTACCGGCAAGACAGCTTTGGTTACTGGCGGTGCCACCGGCATCGGCCGCATGGCCGCCGAAGGGCTGCTGCGTGCCGGTGCCCGCGTCCTGATCGCCAGCCGCAAGGGCGATGCCTGCGAAGCTGTGGCGCAAGAGCTCAACGCGCTTGGCGGCCCCGGAACCGCCGAAGGATTCGCGGGCGATGTGGGCAGCGAGGCAGGGATCGAAGCCCTCGTGCAAGAGGTGAAAAACCGCACGGAGCGCCTTGAAATCCTTATGAACAATGCGGGCCGCACCTGGGGGGCTCCGCTCGGGCAATTCCCCTATGAGGCTTGGGACAAGGTGATGGGCCTCAATGTCGCGGGCCCGTTTCACCTGACGCAAAGCCTGTTGCCGCTGCTCACCGCCTCGGGCACGCTCGACGATCCGGCGCGGGTGGTCAACGTCGGTTCGGTCATGGGCGAGGTGCCGATGGGCGACGGGGCCTATAGCTATGCCGCCTCCAAGGCCGCGGTGATGCACCTGACCAAGATCCTCGCCAAGGAGCTGGCGGGCCGGTCCATCACTGTCAATGCGCTGGCGCCGGGGCCTTTCGTGTCGAAAATGACCGCTTTTGTCACGGGCGACGTGGAACGGCGCGCAAAGGTCGGGGCCGGGGTTCCGCTGGGCCGGGTCGGGCGCGACGAGGATATCGCGGGCTGCATGCTGTTTCTGTGCGGGTGTGGCGGGGCCTATGTGACCGGCGCGACGATCCCGGTTTCGGGCGGGCTGAACGTGCAGGTCGGCAGCGACCTGTTCGGGCCAGCGCTGGATTGAGCCGGAATCACGACAGGAGGACAGGATCATGAGTATTCGATTTGATGGCCGCGTTGCCATCGTCACCGGTGCTGGTGCCGGGTTGGGTCGCAGCCATGCTCTGGGGCTGGCGGCGCGCGGTGCGAAGGTGGTGATCAACGATCTCGGCGCCTCAACCCAGGGCGAAGGGCAGTCGTCGGACGCGGCCAGCGCCGTCGTGGACGAGATCCGCGCCGCCGGTGGTGAAGCGATCGCCCATGGCACCGACGTCGCGGACGAGGCGGGCGTACGCGACATGGTTGATCAGGCGATGAAGGCCTGGGGCCGCATCGACATTCTCGTCAACAACGCGGGCATCCTACGCGACAAGACCTTTTCCAAGATGACGCTGGAAGATTTCCGCAAGGTGGTCGATGTGCACCTGATGGGCTCCACCACCTGCACCCATGCGGTCTGGCCGATCCTGCGGGAACAGAAATACGGGCGGATCGTGCTGACCTCTTCGGCCTCTGGCCTGTATGGCAACTTTGGCCAGTCGAACTATGGCGCGGCCAAGGCGGCGATGTTGGGGCTGATGAACGTGCTGCACATGGAGGGCGCGCGCGACGATATCCGCGTCAACATGCTGGCCCCGACCGCCGCGACCCGGATGACCGAAAGCCTGATGCCGCCCGAGGCGCTGGAGCTGTTGCGCCCCGAGGCGATCACCCCCGGCCTGCTGTATCTGGTCAGCGACGACGCGCCATCGCGCACGATCCTTGGGGCCGGCGCGGGCTGCTATGCGCTGACCCGCGTTTACGAGACCGAAGGTGTGCTGCTGGAGGGCGACGCCAATACCCCCGAAGGGGTGGCCGCCCAGTTTGACGCCATCGCCGATCCCTCTGGTCAGAAAGAGCTGACCGATGCCTTTCAACAAACCCGGAAATACGCCCGCAAGGCCGCCGATGCCCGTGGCCTGAACCTACCATGGGGTGATTGAGGCGCATGGCTGAACTTCTGGTCATTCGCCACGCGCAGGCCTCTTTTGGGGCCGAAGACGCCGGGGGCTATGACAAGCTCAGCGATCTTGGCCACCAACAGGCCGAGATCGCGGGCCGGGCACTGCGGGCGTCGGGCTGGGTGCCGGACCGGCTGATCACCGGCACCTTGGCGCGGCAGCAGCAAACCCTGCACTCCATGGGGTTCTGCGCCGCGCCGGAAACCCATCCGGGCTGGAACGAATACGATTTCCACGATCTTCTGCATGCCCGGTTCGGTGGCGCGGTGCCGGATGCGGTGCTTGGGGATCGCAAAACCCACTTCCGCACCCTGCGCGAGACCCTGCTTGACTGGCAGGCTGGCGGGTGCCGCGGCGCGCGGGAAACTTGGGAGAACTTTACCGCCCGCGTCGAGGCCGCACGTGTTTCTGCCACCGCCGAACCGGTCGAGCGGGTTCTGGTCGTCAGTTCCGGCGGTGCCATCGGACAGTTGGTCGCCGCCAGTCTGGACGCGCCAGCGAAACAGATGATCGCGCTGAACCTGCAGGTGAAAAACACCTCGATGTCGCGATTCATCTTTTCCGGGACCCGGTTTTTCCTGCATGAATTCAATGCCACACCGCATTTCGCGCCGCCCGAGGCCGCCGATCTGCTGACCTATAGCTGAGGACAATCGATGAGCAACACAGCGCAAACCCTCGATCTTGATGCGGTGGATGCCTATCTGCGGGCGCATCTGCCCGGATATAAGGGGCCTTTGGAGGCGACGAAATTCGACGTCGGCCAGTCCAACCCGACCTTTTTGCTGTCAACGCCAGCGCACAAATACGTGCTGCGGCGCAAACCCCCGGGGGTTCTGCTGAAATCGGCCCATGCGGTCGACCGGGAGTTCCGGGTACAGAAGGCGCTCGAGAACAGCAAGGTTCCTGTCGCCAAGATGCACCTTCTTTGCGAGGATGACAGCGTCATCGGCTCGGCCTTTTACGTGATGGACTTCCTCGACGGTCGCAACTTTGCCGATCCAACCATGGAGGGCGAAGACAACGCCACACGCGCCGGGGTCATCGACGAGATGAACCGCGTTCTGGCAGAACTGCACATGGTCGATATCGACGCGGTTGGCCTGTCGGATTACGGCCCTCCGGGCAATTACATCGAACGCCAGCTGGGCCGCTGGTCCAAGCAATACCGCGCCTCGGAAACCGAGGTGATCCCGGAGATGGATACCTTGATGGAACGGCTCGCCGCCACGATCCCGCCCGAGGATGGGCAGCGCACGCTGGTGCATGGGGATTTCCGTATCGACAACATGATCTTTGCAAAAGGCAGCACCGACTGCCTGGCCATGCTGGATTGGGAGCTGTCGACCATCGGACATCCCTATGCCGATCTGGCGGCCGTGATCATGCAATGGCAGATGCCGCCGGGCGGCGAAGGGCGCGGTCTGGACGGTATCGACCGCGCCGCTTTGGGGCTTCCCAGCGATGAGGCGTTCATTGCAAGCTATTGCGAACGTCGCGGCCTGCCGGGGATCGACAATTTCGGCTTCTACCTGTCCTTCTGCTTTTTCCGCATGGCGGCGATCATCCAAGGGGTGTTGAAACGCGCGCTGGACGGCAATGCGTCAAACCCGGAACGGGCGCGACAATTGGGCCGCCACGTGCCGCAATTTGCCGCCCACGGGCTCGCCGCGCTGGACAAGGGGTAAAGGGCATGGATCTGCCGTCCGATGATGAGGACAAGGACCGGAATTTCATCACCGCACTGGCGCGCGGGCTGGAGGTGCTGCGCGCCTTTCGCCCCAATGAGGTGGATCTGACAAATACCGATCTGTCCGAGCGCACGGGCCTGCCCAAACCGACGGTGTCGCGGCTGACCCATACCCTGTGCAAGCTTGACTATCTGGTGGCCGATCCGCGCAGGGGAACCTATCGGCTGGGGGCCGGGGTGTTGCAACTTGGCTTTGGTGTATTGGCCGGGATGGAGATCGGCGATCGGGCGGCTGATGTGCTGCGCGATCTGAACAACGGCCCCAACTCCTATATCACCGCCGCATTGGGCGAGCGGTTTCGCGACCAGGTGGTCTATGTCGCGGTGCAGGCCTCGCGCGAAGATGTGGCGCTGACCATGCGTATCGGCTCGCGCTTGCCGTTGTTTCACTCCGCGATTGGTCGTGCGATCCTGGTCGCCATGCCCGGGGACGCGCGTGAAGCGGTGTTTGACGCGGCCCGTCAGGCCGACCCGGACGGCGCCCCAGAACGGCAGGTTCGGTTCATCGCGGCGCAGGCTGAATATGAGAGCAAGGGATTTTGCTCTGGTTACGGGGACTGGCGCGGCGACGTGAACGGCATCGCGGTGCCGGTGTTTTCCCTCAATGGATCACGGATCTATGGGCTGAACATCGGCGGCCCGTCCTTTCATGTGAAAAAGAAACAGTTGGAAACCCACTATGCGCCGCGGTTGATCAAGGCTGGAAAACAATTGGGTCTGCGGGCCTGAGGGCGGGTGACAGCGTTACAATTTTTAAATTTCCCGCGGAAAATTCTATAATAAACAGCGCTATATACGGATAGTATAAGGTGAAGCGTAACGTGATGTCTGGGAGCGTTCTATCGTCCTCCACGCGCCCGATTCCGGCCCGACCTTTGAGCCGGGCCAGTCAAGGACCAAATGGGGTGCCCCTACAGGTTACGCGCCTTTTGCAGCGCAGGGCGCGCCAAAAGCCGATCCGCATAGGCGTTCAGGTTCGGCTTATCCGAGAAATCCATCCCCAGCATGTCGCGCGACACAGTAACAGAGTGGCCGGTCATGATATCGGCGGCGGTGAAATCCCCGGCCAGATATGCGCACCCCTCCATCTGTTGCTCGACCGTCGTCAGCATCTGGTTCAGCAGCTTGGTCGCGCGTTTCACGTTCACCTCGGTCCGCCGCTCTGGCGGCAGCAGGATGGTTTCGACCACCAGCGTGTTGATTGGCGGCATGATCATGCCTTCGCAATAGTGGAACCACTGTAGATATGCCGCAAATTCCTGTGTTCCAACATCGGGTTGCAGCCGTCCGTTGCCGTAAAGCGCGAGGATGTATTGCACGATCGCCCCGGACTCAAAGAGACGGATTTCCCCGTCTTCCAGAACCGGCACCCGGCCCATCGGGTGAATCTTGCGATACTCCGGCGCGCGCATTTCTGGGCTGCCTAGCTCGAATTTCTCGATTTCATAGTCAAGCGCCAGCTCCTCCAACAGCCAGGCGACGCGAACCGCGCGGGTGTTCTGTGCATAATAAAGTTTCATGATGCTCCTCCGGGAAACGGGTAAATTGACATGGGATCGGGTTTGTGGAAATGCTAACTTCAGATTTTGAAGCGTGTCAACAAGAGGGACCGGATATGGGGCGGGCGGATCTTGCCAATACCAGTTGCCCGGTCTCGCGCGTGATCGAACGGGTCGGCGATCCCTGGGTGCTGATGATCCTGCGTGAAGCGTTTCTTGGCACACGCAGGTTCGATGATTTTCAAGTTCAAACAGGCGTCTCGCCGCATTTGCTCAGTCAGCGGCTGAAGCAGCTTTGTGAGGATGAAATCCTGCAACGCCGGGCCTATAACGCGCATCCCCCACGCTATGAATACCTTTTGACGGACAAGGGCCGCGACCTGTGGCCGGTGATTATCGCGCTGCGCAATTGGGGGCAGACATGGCTGGGTGGCGAGACCATCACGCTGACGCACAAAGCCTGTGGCGCGCGGATTGACCCGGTGATGACCTGCCCGGACTGCGGTACACCGTTGGGCGCGCGGGACGTGCAGGCAGACCTCAGCCCGGAATTCAAACAAGAACGCAAAACCCGACGGGAGGGCAAAGGATGACCGCATCGCAACATCTGATCCGAAAAGACTATGGCGAGGGCATCGTCGCAATCGAGTTGGGCCGCGCACCGGTCAACGCGTTAAGCCCCGAGTTCCTGATGGGGTTTGCCGCGTTGCTGCATGAGCTGGAGCGCGACGAAACCGTGCGCGCCGTCGTTTTGACCAGCGCGTTCAAGGTGTTCTCGGCCGGGCTTGACCTGAAAGAGGCGCAAGACTTTGACCTCGGCCAGCAACAGGCCATTGTCGAGGCTTTGAATGTGGGGTTCTTCACGCTGTTCGCCTGTCCCAAGCCGGTGGTGGCCGCCGTCGCTGGCCCAGCCATTGCAGGTGGACTGTTCTTTGTTCTGGGCAGCGATATCCGGGTCGCCGGACCACGGGCGCGCCTTGGTCTGGCCGAGGTGCGGGTGGGCGTCGATTTTCCGGCCCCGACAATGGAAATCGCCCGCGCGACCTTGGGGCCCAATACGCTGCGCCGGCTGATGCAGACCGGACAACCGATTGATGCGAAACAGGCCGTGGCAGAAGGCATCGTTGATGTTCTGGAGGAGGATGGCGGCATCGTGCTGGATCGTGCGCTGGCCGAGGCGCGGGCATTGGCCGAGATCCCGTCGATTGCCTATGCTTCGGTCAAACGACAGATCCGCGCCCCGGCGATTGCGGCCATTGAGGCGGCGATCGCCGCCGGGGCCAACGCGCCGGAGGACGGGTGGTACAACGCGCAGTCGCGCGATGCGATGCGCCGGATGATTGGTTAATCTGAAACGCCGTGACGTCAGGGGCAAATCGGGCCGCACGGTCGCTCGACATTTGGTGAGTATCGCGGTCAGAGTGTACAAAATAGACGTCCGCTCCGGTGGCCGTCAGGGGGGAGGGAGTACAACAGATGGAAGCCGTAAATGCACAGGATCGGGGCTTTGATCCCGGACGTCTGGATCGCATTTCCGATTGGATGGACCGCTATGTCGCGGACCGGAAATATCCGGGGAGCTCGGTTCTGATCGCGCGCGATAGCGCCGAGGTCTATTTCAATGCCGCTGGAGCGCGCAATGTCGAGGTCGGGTTGCCCTATACCCGCGATACGGTTGCGCGCATCTATTCGATGACAAAACCGGTGACCTCAGTCGCGTTGATGATGCTGGCGGAAAAGGGGCTGTTTCATCTTGATGCCCCGGTGTCAGATTTCATCCCGTCGTTTTCCGACATGCGGGCCCTGATCCCCGGGGCGGAGCGGATTGACCAAACCGAGGCTTGCGCAACGCCGACGCTGCATCAGCTCCTGACCCATACCAGCGGGTTGAGCTATCCGTTCAACCCCGGTGTGCTGTCGCGCGCGATGGACGCTGCGGATCTGATCTTCAAACCGAACCAAGGGTCGTTGGCCGATCAGGTGGATCAGGTGGCGGCGCTGCCGCTGGCGTTTCAACCGGGCACCCGCTGGGAATATTCGGTGGGGATCGACATTCTGGGCCGCGTGGTCGAGGTGGTTTCGGGGAAATCGCTGGCAGATTTCTTCGCCGAAGAGATCTTTGCGCCGCTGGGCATGACCCAGACCGGGTTTTCCGTTCCGCAAGGGACAGGGGACCGGTTCGCGTCGCTGTATACGCCGCTTGCCGGGGATGCGATGGCGTTGAATTCTGCAAAGTCCGGCGGTGATACCCTGCGGCTGACCGACCAGTTCGGGAGGTCGCCATTCGAGAATGCCAACCTGTATTCCGGCGGCGGCGGTCTGGTGGGCACGATCGACGATTACATGGCCTTCGCCGAGATGCTGCGTCGGGGCGGGATCTGTGATGGCGGGCGTCTGCTGAGCCCCTCGACGCTGGATTTCATGATGCGAAACCATCTGCCGGGCGATATCGCCTCGATGGGGCCGCAAAGCTTTGCCGAACAACCCATGGAAGGTATGGGGTTCGGTTTGGGCGGGGCTGTTGTATTGGATACAGGACGGTCCAGAAGCCCTGGAAATATAGGCGATTTTAGTTGGGGCGGAATGGCCTCGACGTTTTTCTGGATTGACCGGGTGCTGGATCTGAGTGTGGTTTTCTTCACCCAGCTTTCGCCGTCCAGTTCATACCCAAGTCGCGCCGAATTGAAGGCGCTGGTGCACGGAGCAGTACTATCATGAGCGCAGAACGACCCATTCTCTGGACCCCGAGCAAGGACCGTATCGAGGGCAGCCGCATGGCCGAATTCATGCGCTGGCTGTCCGAGACGCGCGGCTTGACGTTCGACGATTACAACGCGCTTTGGACCTGGAGCGTCACCGATCTGGACGGGTTCTGGTCGGCGCTGTGGGATTTCTTCGATATTCCCGCCTCGAAACGCTGTGACACCATGCTGGCCGAGCGGCGGATGCCCGGCGCCGTCTGGTGCCCCGAGGGGCGGATGAATTTCGCCGAAGTCATGTTGCGCCCGGCGCAGGCGCGCCCCGATGCCGAGGCCTTGGTCGTGCGCTCGGAAACCTTTGGCGACAGCCGTCTGACATGGGCCGAGCTGTCGGCGCAGGTTGCCAGCGTCGCCGCGCGGTTCCGGGCCATGGGTGTGGGGCAGGGCGACCGGGTGGTCGCCATCCTGCCCAATACCGAGACCGCGCTGATCGCCTGTCTCGCCACCGCCAGCATCGGCGCGATCTGGTCGCTTTGCGCGCCTGACATGGGGCATGTGGCGATCCTTGACCGGTTCCGCCAGATCGAGCCCAAGCTGATCATCGCGCAGGATGGCTATGTCCATGCGGGCAAGATGATTGATCGGCGCGAGGTGCTGAGCACAATCTTCGACGGGTTGGAGACGCTGGAACAGCGCGTTCTGCTGCCGGTGGTCGGAGACCTTCCCGAGGGGGCCGTCGCGTGGTCTGATCTGATTGGCGACACCTCCGAACCGGAGTTCGCGCAGGTGCCGTTCGATCATCCGCTGTGGATCGTCTATTCCTCGGGCACCACAGGCAACCCGAAACCCATCGTGCATGGGCATGGCGGCATCATCCTTGAGGGGGCGAAACAATCGCTGCATCAGGATCTGCGCGCCGGCGACCGGTTCTGCTGGCTGACCTCTTCGGGTTGGGTGATGTGGAATGCGCAATTCGTGGCGCTGGGGCAGGGGGTGACGCTGGCGCTGTTTGATGGCGCGCCGAACCACCCCGACATGCTGGCGCTGTGGCGCTTTGCGGCGGAGGAGCGGCTGACCTATCTCGGGGTTGGTGCGGCCTATATCACCGTCTGCATCAAGGCCGGCATTCGACCGCGCGACGAATTGGATCTGAGTGCGCTGGTCTCGCTGGGCACCACCGGCTCGCCGCTGACCTCGGACGGCTATGACTGGATATATGATGCGGTGGACCGCGATATCTGGCTGGCGCCGATCTCCGGTGGCACCGATTTCGCCGGTGCGTTCGTCTGCGGCAACCCGATGTTGCCGGTGCGCGCGGGCGAGATGCAGTGCCGTGCGCTTGGCAACGCGGTGCGCGCCTATGATGACATGGGCAACGAATTGATCGGAGAAGTGGGCGAATTGGTCTGCACCGAACCGCTGCCCTCGATGCCGCTGTATTTCTGGGGCGACACCGACGGAACCCGCCTGCATGAAAGCTATTTCGACACCTATCCGGGCATTTGGCGCCATGGCGACTGGATCGAGATCACGCCCGAAGGGGGATCGGTGATCTATGGCCGCTCGGACGCCACCATCAACCGCAAAGGGTTGCGGCTGGGCTCGTCCGAGATCTATCAGGCGGTCGAAGGGCTGGAAGAGGTGATGGATTCCATGGTCGTCGATCTGGAATTCCTTGGCCGGGAAAGCTTTATGCCGCTGTTTGTGGCGCTGGCGCCCGGGCTTTCGCTGGACGATGCGTTGAAGGACAAGATTAACAATGCAATCCGCGCGTCGGTTTCGGCCCGGTTCGTGCCAAACGCGATTGTTCAGGTTGCCGAGATCCCACGCACGCTGTCGGGCAAAAAGCTGGAAGTGCCGGTGAAAAAACTTCTTCTGGGGGCCAAACCCGAAAGCGTGGTAAACCGCGATTCCATGGCCAACCCGGACAGTTTCGATCCCTTCATCGCCTATGCTGCCGCGCGCGCCTGATGCTTGAATTGCGAGCCCTGAGAAAGGACTGCCCATGACCGATGTCGGCGCCGAACTGCTGGATCTTCTGAATATTGAACCGCTTGAGGTCGATTTGTTCCGCGGCATCGGTGCGGGCGGAGAGACCAGCAAGCGGATCTATGGTGGGCAGGTGATCGCGCAGGCGCTGGCGGCTGCCTATCACACCGTGCCCGGCCGGTTGTGCCATTCGCTGCATGCCTATTTCATTCGGCCGGGCGACCCGTCGATCCCGGTGATCTATCAGGTCGACCGGGCCCGCGACGGCGGCAGCTTTGCTACAAGGCGGGTGGTGGCGATCCAGCATGGCAAGCAGATCCTGAACATGGCCGCCTCGTTTCACGTCGAGGAGGAGGGCTGGGACTATCAGCACGAGATGCCTGACGTGCCGGGCCCAGAGGGCTTGGCCAATCGCGAGGAGTTGCAAGGGCGTTGGTTGGATCAGATCCCCGAGTCGATGCGCAAGGATTTTCTGCGCCCGCGCCCGATTGAGATCCGCGAGGTGGAGCCGCGCGACCTGATCCACCCTGATCCGAAAAGCGACATCAACCATCTGTGGTTCCGGATGGAGGCCGCCGCCGGGGCCAGCCCGCAGATGCAGCATATTCTTCTGGCCTATGCCTCGGACATGTATCTGCTTGGCTCGTCGCTCAGGCCGCATGGGCTGACCTGGTTCAGCGGCGAGGTGATGACCGCGAGCCTGGATCACTCCATGTGGTTTCACGGCCCGATCGAGTTCAAGGACTGGCATCTGTATAGCATGGACGCGCCCTTTACCGGCGGTGCGCGTGGCTTCAGCCGGGGCAAGATCTTTACCCAGGACGGGCGTCTAGTGGCCAGCACGGCGCAAGAAGGTCTGGTGCGCCCCTACAAGCCGAAATAGGGGCGCAAGCCTGAACGGGCGTTATTCCTTGCCGGTCATTTCACCGTTGAACTGTCGGTTCAGCTTGCGCATCCCACCGATCCAGCGGTCGTAATCGGCGGTCTTGAGCCGCATGTAGTCCAGCACCTGAGGATGCGGCAGGACGAGGAACCTTTCGTCCTGAATGGCGCTGACGCAAATTTCCGCAACCGGTTCGGGTTCCAGCATGCCATCCAGCGCGGCAACGCCTTCCTCGTGGCCACGTGTCATCTCTGAGCGCACCGCTTGCGGGCACAGCACCGAAACCTTGATCCCCTGATCGCCATAGGTCAACGCCAGCCATTCGGCCAGCCCGACGGCGGCATGTTTGGTCACCCCATAGGGCGCCGCACCGACCTGATTGAGCAACCCTGCGGCCGAGGCGGTGTTGAGCAGATAGCCACCGCCACGCGCGATCATTCGTGGCACCACATGACGCGCAGCCCAGACATGGGCCATGACGTTGATTTCCCAGATGCGCTGCCAGTCGGCATCGGGCACCTCGACACCGCCGAGGGTCAGGATACCGGCATTGGAACAAAAAAGGTCGATCGGCCCGATCTCGGTTTCGACTTTCTCAACCAGCGCGGCAATCTCGGCCTCGACGCCCACGTTGACACCCAGGGCGACGCCGCCGATTTCCTGCGCGACGGCCTCGGCGCTCGCGGCGTTCAGATCGGCACAAACGACGCATTTCGCGCCCTCGGCAGCAAAGCGTCTGGCCAGCGCCGCACCGATCCCGCCAGCCGCACCGGTGACGACGACGATCTTGTCTTTTATATCCATAATTCAAGTCCTTACGTTAATAGTCTAATGCGGTGCATAATGCCGGTCTCGACAAACCTCGGCAGGCCTCAGAGGCGAGGGCTGGCGCCAAGCCCTTGAAACCTGCCGGGCTGGTTTCGCCAAGTCTCCGAGCCTGTTAGAGGTCATGCTTCAGCACATCATCCGCATGCTCTGACACCCGAACGGGGCCGCGCGCGACGTTCATTGGTCATATGTACAGCGCCCACCAAGGCGGGTGACTCCGAGAGCGTGGCATGCGCATGGTTCTCCTCCCATTTGCGGACCCAATATCTTGTGTACAGGGCTGCTTTACCTTTGGCGTCACGCTAGTCAGGATTCACTGCGTTGCCAATGGCGCGGCGTTTTTCCGCTACGTCCTGCGGGTGGCGCAGAGTAACGTTCTGAATGATAAGAGGATGATAAGGGATTGGGATATAGGACAGATCCTGGGATCTGGTTCATACCATATTAACCATAATACCGATTATGCGAGCAATCGATTGTAGCCGCAAAGCTAAAATGTCACCTATGTGCAATTCAGAAATGTCACTCTCCCTGCCGAGGATAGCAAGTAGAGAGAGCCGACATGGGATGGGTGATGATGAGCGAGCGCGACTTCCA
>NZ_SMFP01000002.1 GCF_004348975.1 Antarcticimicrobium sediminis
CCAACATCCCACACTGTGCTCCCCGATAGCCTCGGGGGCATTATCCACATCAGTGTAAGGGGGTCATTTTTGGACGCCGATCACCCCGCTACGGGGTCAATTTTGCATGCCTGTTCACAGTTCGACGTTCTTCTTCTGGTGTGCACGGAGGGGCAAACCGTTTTCGGGGTCGCGCGTGTGGAAGTGAATCGCGTTGAGCTCGTGGTTGCCCATGATGGCCTGCGCGCGACCTGCATCCGTAAGCTCGCGCACAATCTGGATGACAGCGCCGTTTTCGGGGCCACGATCGATGAAGTCGCCAAGAAAAACGATTTGCCGGTCAGGTTCCGGGTGCGACCACGTCAGCCCGTTGCGCTGCCAACCGAGATTTTTCAGTGCCACGCGCAGTTTCCCGGCTTGCCCGTGGATATCAGGGATGATGTCGGTAATGCTCATAGGGACGGGGTCTCTTTCTGGCAAACGGAACAGCAAGACACTGGATAGGTCGAATATGGTGGGTGCCTTGATTTTCTACGGTTCATTTTGTTCCGACTCCACTTAAAATCTCCAGTTGAGCCCGATCAATCCAGTGCACCGCCACATCTGGCGGCGACGATTTTTCTTGTTTCGCAAGCAGGCCCCTGTAGGCTGCCAACTGTGACAGATAGTTTGAAAAACTGCCCGAACCGCTCTTGTGGTCAAGGATCAGCCGCTTCCCTGGCCCCGTCGCCAGTAGGTCGATGAGCCCGTTGAATTCTGCACCTGACGCATCACGCTTCTGGATCGGCACTTCACATTCGATTTGCGTGTAACCCTCGGCGGTCAACCAAGCATTCAACGCACCAGCCTGGGCCTGCAGCACATCCAGCATAGCCTCGTCGAGCCCCGTTGCCGCAGACAGGCGTGGTCGCAGATCTGGCCGCATCAACAGAACACGCAGCGCCTTGTGCAGCGCTGTCCCTCTTTCGCTGGCCGTGGCCGCAAGGGTTACAGATTGCGGCGGAACGTCCAACGTCACAACACGCGTCTCAACTTCCTGCTGCGCCTCTGGCACGATCAACGATGGGCGGACACGCCAAGGCGTCTGTGTGCTCTCGATTGTCGGTCGCAGTTCACCAAACGCCACCCTGTCCGGAACCTCAGCGGGCCTCGCAAGTTCCGGCACGTCCGGTGCCTCGGCGCTGCAGATCAATGTGCGCGCCGGGAAACTGACGCCGCCCAACTTCAGACAGCCGGCCTCTGGCTCCATGTCGGCCTCGAGGACAAGCATTTCGGCGTGGTTCGCAGGCCCGTCGCTTTCACCGAGTTTCTTCAGTGCGAAATCCGGCCACTCAAGGATCAGTCGATCTCGCCCGCGGGTCAGGGCAACATAGAGAAGCCGCCGCGCATCCGCTTCCGATGCGGCCCGGCGATCAGCGATGAAGATCTCTTTCTTTTCCTTGATGGGCAGGTCGGGCGTCCAAATCAAATGGGCCCGCTCAAGGATCGCACCGAGATCGCTGAAATCCGTAAACTCCGCGCGCAAGCTACCCGGCTTCTCGCCGATTTTTTTGTCGAGGCCGACAACCACGGTGATCGGCCATTCCCGACCTTTGGAGGCGTGCCATGTGACGATCTCGACCCCCTGGCCCTGGCTCTGCCCCGGATCTGGGTGGCGGTCGAAATCGCGCTCATCGCGGCGTGCCTCGAGCCATCCCAGAAAAACCTGCGCGCTTGCCCCGTGGAACCCCGCCGCCGCCTTGAAGTCTCGATGCGCAGCCACGAACTCGCTGACTTCCGATTGCAGCCGCATCAGATCGGCATGGGCCTGCGCCGCTTCCGGCAGGTGCGCAGCCCAGTCGAGGATGCCCCCTGCGTCGAGCACCCGCAGCAGCAGGGTTTCGAGCGGCATGGCAGGAGCGTTCCGGGCGACATCCCGCAAGGCGCCGAGTTCGGCACAGGTCTCCAGTTCGCCGTCCGCAAGCATCGTCATCGCCTGCAGAAGAGGCATCGTGACGGGACCAAGGGTCAGCAGCGCCAGAGCGGCATGGCGATCCGTCGGGTCCACCGCGAAGGCCAGCGCATTGCGCGCCGCCATGACGGCCGGTGACTCCAACCAGCCCGGCGCGTTGATGCGAACGGGCACGCCTTGGCGTTCGAGCGCGCTGGCATATCGCGCGGCCATGGAATGGGTCGGCGAGAGAATGGCAATATCGCGCGGCTCGACCGGGCGGAACGAGGGAGCTTTGGGATCGCCGTCCCGCTCTACGATCGGGCCGCCCTGTTCGAGTATGTCGGCTACACGCGCCGCCACATGCTCCTCGGGGCGTGATTTCTTCGAACGGCGCCCTTCAGAGATTCTCAGGATCTCGGCAAAGGTTTGTCCCGTCTCAGGCCGCTGCGGTTCGAGCGGTACATAGGTTTCCCCAAAAAGGCCTGCCGAGATGGCGTTCACCATCTGCATCAAGCGCGGATCGGATCGCCAGTTCCCGGTCAAAGGCGAGGCTGCCTCGGGGTTCTGTTTCTCGAGCGCCTCGCTGAGCCGCGGGTCAGCCCCCTGGAAACTCATAATGGATTGTTTGGTGTCGCCCACGATCAGGACGCGCTTTGCGGATTGCGCGATCCGCCACAGCAGCGCGAACTGTACCGGGTTCGTGTCCTGGAATTCGTCGATGATGACACAATCCACCTCGGCGAGGAGCGCCTCGAGAATTTCGGGGCGCTTGCGCAGCAGCCGCTCCGCGTCGCAGATCATGTCCGCGTAATCGATGACGCCCACCTCGCGCTTCATCTCGGCGTATTTCGACATCACTTCCTGTGCGCCGTGAACCAGGGCCGTGAGATGCGCGCAGGCGTCGTCCAATGGCCCTGGATGGACCGCGATATCAGAGGCCGCCGCGATGACGCCATCGGAAAGCGCGTCGTAGCCTTCCGGGGTGGGCGCGCCCCGTTTCGATTGGCGCAACTCGCCTAGCGACTTCCACAGCCCCCAATCGCGGCGCAACTCCCCGGGCCGCAAGGCTCGTTTCAGCGACTTGAAGTCCTTGGCGAAGGCTTTGCGCGCGGCATCCGACGTGGCATGGGCAGTCAGGTCATTCGGAAAGGCCGCCAGCAAGGCCTCGATCGCTGCTGTCAGACGCGCATCCAAAGGCGTGGCATCGCCCACGACCGGGCCATAAAGGTCGCGCAGGCGCGTCACGGCCGCATCAGCCAGCTTGGGATCGTCGCCGCTGTCGCCAAGTCCTCTCAGAAGATCGATCGTCGTGAGAATCCTGCTGCGAAAACTGTCTTCCTGGCTGGCGCTCGAGAAAAAGCTCGACCGGTAGCCAAAGCGCGGCAGGTCTGCTTTCACGGTATCCAGAGACGCGGCATGCGCCATTGCCTGACGGATAAGCAGGTCGCGCTCAGCCTCGGCCAGCGCGCGCGGCTGCGGAGAAGCCCCTGCGGCAAAGGCATGTTCTGACAAAATGCGCAGCCCCAACCCGTGGATGGTCGAGACATAGGCCTGTTCGACAGCCAGCGCGGCTTCGACCATGCCCTCTACCAAGAGGCTCGACCTGATCCGACCACGCAATTCGGCGGCCGCAGCTTCTGTGAAGGTCACGGCCAGAATGCGTTCGGGACCCACAAGCCCTTCCTTGACCCATTTGGTCAGGTCGGATTTGATCCGAAATGTTTTCCCCGAGCCGGCCCCCGCAGGAACGATCGTCAACCTCTCAGCCATTTATGCCCTCCATGCTGTCGGTTGTCTCGGTGCCCGGCATCATGAAGCGCGACACGAGAGGCGAGGCGTCTAGCGCATAGGGCGCCAAGTTGGCCGTTTTCTCGAAGAAGCTTCGATCCCCCTCGCTATTCAGCCGGATTACACCGGAGCCCACCTCGGCAAGCCGGGTGATCAGTAGGCCCATCGCGCTCGCCGAGATCTCGCCGGTCATCACCGTGACCACGCCATCGGGTGGCTCGAGCCCCTCAAGGAGAACCCCCTGATCATTGATAAGATGGTAGGCGACCCCGATCTTTGGGCTCCCTGCCAAGGCGGCTTCGAGCACTTCACCGGTTTTTTCCGGCCGCATGAGCATCGCACGGTAGAGGCCAAGCTGCAGATCCCAACCTGCTTCGAGGCGCGCCCGACGTTTTGCGGTACCGCTTTTCTTGTGATCGACGACCAGCAGGCTGCCATCAGCGATTTGCAACAAACAGTCTGCACGGCCGCGCAACAGGATACCCAGCGCCTCACCCCGGAGATTGATCTCATTGTCGATCACTCGGGCACCCAGCCCTTCGAGGGTGTCGCGCCAGACATGGGCTGCATTGCGGATATCGCGCTGAAGACCCTCCCGTTCGACAGCCCAGATCGAGCGCTGCAGGAAAGGCGCATATTTGCGGATGGCCAAGGTCAGCAACTCCGGCACGGCTTCTTCGATCTGGTCATGATCTGGAAGGGGCGCATCCTTCGGGAACAGAAACTCCAGCACGTCATGAGTGATCGTCCCCGATACCATGACGTTGAGCCCGTCGGGGGCCCATGTCACCGGTTCTGCCCTGAACTCTGACAGGCTCCAGGCCAGCGGGCTGACCAGAAGCGTCTCCAAGCGGCTTGGAGACTGAGGCCGCATGCGTCCATCATCAGCGAGACGCCGCCGCAGCAGATCACGACCCAAGCGCAACAGGCCATCTTTCGGCAAGGCGCTGGTCTGCGGCTCTGTCGTCGTCTGGAGGATACTGTGCGCGAAGGGCCAACGCGCTCGCGGGATCGAGCGCAGATCATGGATCAGGGCCTCGGCGTCTTCGGTGCGCTTCTGCCCGTTTCCGACCGTGCGCGCCACGAGCGACAGTGCGGCGGCGGCAGGCTGGCGGCCGCCATTCGGGGCAAAGACGGGGCGCAGAAGGGTCAACGACTCCGAGGCACTTAGAAATTGACGTCGCAGTTTCTCGAGGTGCCGCGCCAAGGTATCGCCACGCGTTTCGATCTGCAGGCCTGTCTTTTCCCGCAGGAGACGCAGTTCACCATCGAGAAATAGTGGAGAGGCCGAAACGGAGCGGGGCCAGCGATTGCCACTCATCCCCATGGCGATGAGATGCCGCGCTGGGCGCCAGGGCACGGCCCCTTCCGTAAAGACACTCACGCCCTCGACGAAGGCCTCGGACGGTGTAGGCTTGGGCGTCGTTGGTGTGGCCAAGCGAAATAGCGGTGTCCAGTCTAACGCATTGCTTTGCGACAGGACAGCGCGCAACGCCGCAAGCTTCGAGTGGAAGGCGGCGACGTCCTCGCGATGTTCGGATGCCTTTGTTAGGAGCTGTGCGGCTTGCTCCAAAGCCTGCAGGATGCCAGCTGGCGTCTGGGCGACAGGGTTACGCACCAGCGCATAGAAGCGCTGGGCACGGCCCGTCAGCGATCTGGCTGCGAAGGGTTCGAACCGGCCTTGCATGATCTCCCGGGATAATTGGAGCCCCGTTTCCGCAGGCCATGGCATTAACGGCGAGATGTAGAGACTGGTCAGCGCCATGGCCGGCGCTGGCGCCTGCAAGCACAGAAGAAGGTGGAGAAGCGTTTCTCCTGCGATGTCGCGCCGCGCAGGCTGGTCAGGAAGCCCGGAAATCGGAACACCTGCGTCATCGAACGCCCGTCGAAGGTGCGCGAAATACCCCACTTCGTCCGGCACCAACAATCCGATGTCGGCGGGCGATACGCCTTGGTCGATCAATCGCTGCGTACGCGCGGCCGCAAAATCGGCCTCTTCCGCCTCATCGCGGAGCGCGAAGAACGCAAGCGTTTCGTCGAGCGGCCCTGAAGGAATGGTCGCCCCGGTCAAACCTTGCTGCGCGCGCCACAAGCTCGTGCCCTCGGGCGCACCGGCCAGCAGCGGCGCACGCCGCGCCGCCCACTCTTTGCGAAAAGCCTCATCGGCAAGCCCGTGATGAGCAAGCAAATGCGCATGGAGGCGCCGTTCGATCGGCGTGGCAAAGCTGCAAAGATCGGCGGCCACCAAGGGTAATTGCTCGAGCGCATCTGCGGCAGTACAGCTCAGCACATGGGTATAAACCTGCAGGTTCTCCGCGAGCGCCGCCGGGGCTTGACGCCAGAGGTCGCAGAGCGCCGCGAGGTGCCTGTAAAGGCGAGTGTCAGGGTCAAGGCAGGCAAGATCGATCTCGTCCGGGCGCAGACCAGAGGTCGCCAGCGTCACGCTCCGCAGCGCCGCTGACACGGCCGCGGCTGTTTCAACCGGTGCCACTTCCATGCTGGCAGACCAAGGAAACGCCTCGTCTGCCAAGACAGCGTTCAAGTTAATGGTTTGTGGGCGGGGGGCCAGATAGGTCTCGGCAAGCAGGTCGGATGTGATCGTCCGGAAGGCGCCGGTCCCGGCATAGACAGTCACCAAAGGCTCAAGACCAATCATCCGCTCCTCCTCGTCCTCATAGGTATCGACCCACATCTGCTCGTTCTTGCCTCGCATGGAGCGGCGCGTTCAAGCCAAGGCCTCAGGCGGAGCAACGAATCGAGACGATACGTGGTCCTCTAACCCCTGTTCAGGAAAAGTCTTTCTGGAATGGCCGCAAGTTTCAACCCACCCCTCTGCTCGGTACGTCCGGAAATGACGCGTCCACGATGTAGTCTCAAAACGAATCGAGACGAGAAGGAGATGCAATTGGTTCGAACGAGTATTTCCCACCCCCTGCGCATTGATGAACTGTCCCTCGGGAATGGACGTTTGGGCATCACCTTTTGCCCGGGCAAGAAAGGTGACAGCGTCTTTGGTGCCGCTTGGGATCGCGATCTCGATCACGATATGGCGGCCATCAAAAGTTGGGGTGCGGATGCGGTCTTGACCCTGATCGAGGACCATGAATTCGACTTGCTCGGTGTGCCGCGACTTGGCGATGCCGTGAAAGCCTGTGGCATCGACTGGGTCTACTTCCCTGTCCGGGATCTGGATGTTCCCACCTCGGCAGCCATGGATGGCTGGAGGGCGCTGTCGCCGAGACTGCACAAGATTCTCGAAGGCGGAGGGCGCATCGTCGTCCATTGCCGCGGTGGCCTTGGACGCGCCGGAACGATTGCTGCATTGCTGTTGACCGAACGCGGTTGCTCGGCCCCGCAAGCCATCTGCGATGTGCGTGCCGTGCGCCCCGGAGCGATCGAAACTGGCGAACAGGAGCGCTGGCTGACCCGTCGCGCGCGGCACTACGGCCTTCCCGGAATTCGGCTACATGCAAGCCTGCTCGGTGGCGCGTTGGGCGACAGTCTGGGCGCTGAAATCGAGTTTCTGTCACGCGACGCGATCCAGAGACGATACCCGGAAGGATTGACGGAGTTGCCGCCGCACCAAGGATTGCGCGGTGCTATTACCGATGACACCCAGATGACCCTGTTTACCGCAGAAGGGATCATCCGCGCCCATGTTCGCGGTGCGCTCAAAGGCATCTGCCACCCGCCCTCTGTGGTGCACCACGCCCTTTTGCGCTGGTATCGTACGCAAGGCGGCAAGCCCCGTGTTGCGACGGATGACATAGGCCTGATCACGGATCGGCGGCTCTGGGTCCGGCGCGCGCCTGGAATGACCTGCCTGTCAGCCCTCTCCGAAAGCCAGCACTTCGGGACGCCTGCACAGAATGGCAGCAAGGGCTGCGGCACGATCATGCGCGTGGCCCCGGTGGCTTTGATGGTGCCTCGCGAACAGGTCCGCCCCTTGGCGATCGAGATGTCGGCCCTGACACATGGACACCCAACCGGGCAACTGGCCGCCGCAGCATGGGCCGAGATGCTCGCCGACGTGGCCGGTGGATCGAGACTTGAGGAAACCGCAAAAACGATTGCCGCGCAATACGAACGTCTCGATGGCGGTCAGGAAACCGCCCATGCAATTCGCAAGGCGCTCGATGCACCGCGTGACGGGACGCCCGAGACGGTCGAGTCACTTGGTGGCGGCTGGACTGCCGAAGAGGCTCTTTCGATCGCGCTCTATGCTTGCGTCGCGGGCAAATCCTTCGACGACGCGCTCCAGATCGCCGTGCTGCATGGCGGAGACAGCGACTCGACCGGCGCGATCGCGGGCAACATGCTTGGGCTGATAGATCCCGCAGCGGTTCTGCAACATCGCTGGGCATCTGCGATCCAGGGGGCCGACATTATGGCTCGATTGGTACATGATTACTTGCTTTTGAAAAATGAAAACGAGGGCGCGGAACTGCTGGTCGGCGCTTATCCGGGGGTATGAAAAAAATGCAAAATCGTGATGAACATGGCTGCAAGGTGCAGCCCGCCACTGAAGCCACGCAACAGGCGCTGCGGCCCCCTATCTCTCTGGATCGGGAAATCGACGCAATGCTTGTTTCCGATGCCTATCTCTTTCGCGGCAAGGATCGCAATGCGCTGGAGGTATTGGCTTTCCGGGTGCTGGGTGAGCTTCTCAGGATGAACCCATTGGGCTCCAATGAGGCGTCCTTCATGTCACAGATCAGCAGGCTCGTACCGGGTAAAACCGATATCGAATATCAGGCGATTTATCAGCGGGCACTTGATGAATGGACGGAGGCATATGGCTATTGACGCGCGCCTTGTCTCTCCACAAACAGCACAATCAGACACCCACCATCGCACCCGTGTCGCGAGAAAATCGCCCCTGGGCGAGGCCCTGAAATACATCGCCAAATACTGGGACGGCCTCTGCCTGTTCCTGACCGATAGTCGGATTGAGCTCGACAACAACACCGTCGAGCGAACCATCCGCCCCATAGCATTGAACCGGAAGAACGCCCTCTTCGCCGGCCACGATGCCGGGGCGGAGAACTGGGCTGCCATCGCCTCGCTGATCGAGACCTGCAAGCTAAACTCCTTCGAGCCCCACGCCTGGTTGGCCGCGACCCTCAGCGCCATCGCGACCGGCCACATGCAAAGCCGGGTCGAAGAACGGCTGCCCTGGAACTACCCCTGCAAGGTGTGATCGGAACACCGGTTACGGTAATCCGGAAGTGATCGTGACTGAAAAACTTCGGTCATACGGTGCGGCGATGAAGATCGTGGGAAATGTTCATCGACAGGAAACAGGCCGCTGGCTAAACAACAAGGCCGAGAATTCACATCTGCCATTTCGACGACGGGAGCGGGCCATGCTAAGTTTCCGGCGGATGCGAAGTTTGCGGAAATTCGTCGCCGTCCATGCTTCCGTTTACAACCATTTCAACCAGGAACGACATCTCTACAGCCGGACCAATTTCAAGCTCAATCGGGCCGCCGCTTTTGCCGAATGGCGCGGTCTCGGCTCGGCATAAGGGACAGCCTCACTGACCTTGCAGAGACGAGTTTGCATTCGTCTGACAGCACCGCTACCGGGGCCGGGCGGGTCTCGGCAAGAGGGGGGCCAATCGTTTGGGGGTGGGACACGGCGCCCCTATTTCTCCAGCGCCTCGATCCCGCTCCAGCCCTCTGGCAGATCCGTGCGGGCCAGCTTCCGGGCCCGTTCGGCAAGCTGTCTGGCGGCCTTGTCCTGCGGATTGGCGTCGGCGATTTCGGCAAACCCGGCCTCTGCCGTTGCGAAACGCCCCGCGCGCAGCGCCGCCAGCGCGGCCTCGAACGCGGGGCGGGTGTCCGTTTTCATCCGGGCGCTGTCGGTCGGGTCGGCGGCGAAGATTTCGTACACCACAACAGGTTTGTTCCGCCCGGCCACGCGCACCACGTCCAGTTGTCGGTGCGGGTAGGCGGCGGGATCGGGTAGTGCGGCGATCACCTCTTCCGATGCGGCGATGCCGATACCGTAGCGCGCCGTGAGCCCCTCCAGTCGCGCGGCGAGATTGACCGCGTCGGACACGACATTTCCGCTCATCCGGTTCTTGTCCCCCATGATCCCCATGATCAGATCGCCGGTATGCAGCCCGATCCCGGTGGTGACAGGCGCCTGGCCCCGTGTCTCGCGGTCGGCATTGAAGCGGCGCAGTTCGTGCATCATTTCGACCGCCGCCTGCACACCATCGCGCGGCCTGCCCGGGAACAGCGACATGATCCCGTCGCCAAGGAATTGGTTCACCACGCCGTTGTTCTTGTGCACCAGCGGACCGAGACTGCCGAAATATTCGTTCAGAAAGGCAAAGGTCTCTGCCGGACCGCTCTTTTCCGCAAACCCGGTGAAGCCGCGGATATCCGAAAACATCACGGTCATCTGCCGTTCGACATTGTTGCCCAGTTCGATGTCCAGAATACTGTCGCGCTCCAGAAAGCGCAGAAATTCGATCGGCACAAACCGTTCATAGGCGGTCGACAGGCGGGCCAGTTCGATGTGCGCATGCATCCGTGCCGACAGTTCTTCGCGGGAAAACGGTTTGGCCAGATAGTCCGTGGCGCCCACCTCAAACCCCGCACGCAGGTTCTCGACCTGGTTCTTGGCGGTCAGCATCACCACAGGCAGGACCGCAGCCGGGCGGGTGGCCCGGATGCGGCGGCACACTTCGAATCCCGACATGCCCGGCATCATCACGTCCAGCAGCACGATATCGGGATCGAACCCGTCCTCGAGCTTGCGCAACCCCTCGGGTCCGTCCTGTGCCATCTCGATCCCGAACCCTTCGAGTTCCATGAAGTTGCGCAGCACTTCGAGGTTGATCGGGTCGTCGTCGATCAGCAAGGCGCGGTATTGCCGTTCCTTTTGATCCGTATCGCGCCGCCGGATGATCGGTTGCACCGTGGCGATGTCGGAGAAGGCCCCGGGATGAAACAGCTTGGTCCCGTCACCGGGGCGGGCTTGCGACATTGCCCCCGGCAAAAGCCGTGAGACAGTCTTGCTCTCGACCGGCTGGGCCGCGTCATCCGTGACCGCGATATCGAACGAGAGGGTCGTGCCGTGCCCCTCGCGGCTGTCGACCGTGATGTGCCCGCCATGCATCTCGACCAGGCTCTTGGTGATCGCGAGGCCCAGGCCGACCCCGCCAAATGCGCTTTCATCCGAGGCATCCAGCTTGCGGAAGCTTTCGAAGATGGTCGTCTGCGCCTCAAGCGGGATGCCCATGCCGGTGTCCGAGACAGTGACCTGCGCGCGGCCCTCACGCAGGTCCAACCCCACAGTAACCCGCCCGCCGGGGGAAAATTTGATCGCGTTGTCGACAAGGTTGAACAAGATCTGCTGCAAACGGTTTTCATCGGCCAGCAGCGCCCGCGCGTCCTTGGGCACCTCGTTGATCAATTCGACGCCGTTCTGCGCCGCGCGGGGGGCCATCACGCAGAACACCACATCGACCAACGCGCAAAGGTCCAGCGGCTTGGGCTGCAGGCTCAGTTCGCCTTCGCGCAATCGCGACAGGTCCAGGATATCGGTCACCAGATGCGACAGGCGCTCTCCCGAGAAGACGATCAGCTTCAGCGTGTCCAGCGCCGGGTCCGGAAGAGGCCCCTTGGCGCCTTCGATCAGCGCCTCGGCCAGCCCAATGATGCCGTTGAGCGGCGTGCGCAGTTCGTGGCTGGTGGTGGCGAGGAATTCGTCCTTCAACCGGTTGACCCGGGCCAGTTCCTCGGTGGCGCGCTTTTCCAACTCCAGCGCCTCGGATTGCCTTGCATACAGCAGCGCGTTCGACAGCGATATTGCCGCCAGCGAGGCCAGCGTCGACAGGATTTCCTGACGCTGGACCGTGAACACGCCTTCTGAGAGCGAGTTTTCCAGATGCAGAACCGCCTGCAGCCCATGCTGGCCCACCACCGGCAGGCACATCAGCGATTTCGGCGCGCGGGCGCGAACATAGGCCCGCCGGGCGTGGCGCGACGCCGACCGGGCATCCGACAGGATCACTGTATCGCGCGAAGCCGCCACTTGGGCGACCAACTCGCGCGGATACTTGGCCGGGTCAAGCGTGTTGACCTCGCCGCCATCGGTGCAGATGGTGATATCGGGCGCGACCCCTTGCATCCGCCCTTCGGCGGCCAGCCGCAGCTGCCCGTCATCATGCATCAGATATAGCGATCCGGCATCGGCCCCGGCATTTTCCAGCGTGATCTGCATCAGCCGTTTGAGCAGCGTGTCCAGTTCGGTGACTTCCAGGATCAGATGGCTGGCCTTGATGACCGAGGTGACATCAAGCGCATCATCTGCAGAGGCGGGCACCGAAGCCGGCACCGGTTCGACCAGATCGGGCCAGTCGGCCTCGAGCGCACGCAGCTTGTTGGTCGCGCCCCACCGGGCATAGGCGCGATGCGCGCGCCGCAGATATCCCGCGCAACCCGCGCTGTCCCCGGTTTCCTGCGCGAGAGCAGCGGCACATTCGCAGGCAATGCCAAGATAGCTCCAGGCGCCGCTTTCCTCGGCCTTGCGCAACGCCTCCTCGTAAAGTGCGCGCGCCTGGTCGGTGGCCCCGTTCATGCGGCGCTCTTCGGCCTTCAGCAGCGGATACTGATACAGGTGGTTGGTGGGGTACTTCTCGGTCATCCGCCTGAGCGCTGCGAGATGTTTGCGCAGCTGCACACGGCGTTTTCGGGGCGACGGTGCCGACAAGTGGCGACCGGTGCGGGTCAGGCTCAGCCCCAGAAGCAGATGATAATCGACAAATTCCGGGCCAAGCGTGGCAAAGCCCAACTGCGCCCGCAGCTTGGTGCTGATTTCCCCGACCATCCCCCAGTCGCCAAAGATATGGGTCAGCAGCAGTTCGGTGGTGCAGAAGGACCCGACAGATGCCTCGCCGATCATCTGGTCTTCGATCTGGCGATCGTCCTGGGTCCACAGCCCGGTTTCGCCGGGATTGCTCAGCCGGGCCACCGCACGGCGATAGATGCAGGTGATGGAGCTCAGCACCTCATGGCGCAGCCGACGATCATAGCGCTCGTACTCCACCAATTGATCGGCGATGCGATCCAGCGGTTCACACATCAGCCATGCGTATTTCAGCAGGCTGTAATAGTAGTACCCGACATATTCGAGGTCCGATGCGGTCCAACTCTGGACCAGCCCGACGCGCAATAGCGCACACAGATCGTCGTAGCGGCGGAAATGCCAGGCCAGGACGACGCTGTAGGTATAGGTGAACCGCCCGCGCACCAGCGGGTGGATATTCCGCGGCTCCAGAAGCTTGAACAGGTTGGTGCCGATTTCATAGGCCTTGTCGACCGAATTGAAGGCCAGATAGATGACGATGGCGTAATTCTGGATCGAGAACAGCCCGGCACTGGTCAGCCCCTTGCGCAGGGTCAGGCGGAACATGCGCAGTGAGATCAGGACGAAGAGGTCCTTGTTTTGCAGAAAAGCCGGGGTCGAGACGATCATCAACATCTCGATCAGCTGCTCGGACTTGGGGTCGTCCATATCCGGCAGTTTGGAGAAATCGAGAACATCATGCCGGCGCAGGTCGATCTGCGTGCCGATCAGCTGGGTCATGATCTTTGGGCCGGGGGCGCCGCCCAGATTGACGCCCAGAAGTTTCAGCCCCTCGACGCCGAATTTGATCGCCTTTTCATACTCTGAACGCGAGGTGAACAGGGTGACGAGGGTCTGATAAACCCGCGCCTTTTCCGCGTCCGAGGCGAGATGGGCAATCAATTCCTGAAAATGCGGTTCTGCAGCGGCAAAGCCGCCGGACATGAACGCGGCCTCCATCGCCTCGGTGCGCAGGTTTTGGGTGACTTCGGGGGCGGTGGCCCAGTCGACGCCGGAGATGCGGGCGGGCAGGCTGTCGGCCAGCGACAGGTATCCCGCCGCGATGCCATAGGCGGCAACGGCCTTGGCCCGGCGGGCGCCGTGAATTGCGCCCTGCGTCACCCGCCGCCCGATCTCGGGGTCGGTGATCAGGGCGGCGCCCATCGCGATCTGATCCATCGCGCTGAACAGGCGGTCATCCTCTTCCGGGGTCTCGATATCGCGCAGCAGAAACGCGCCGATCTCGTAGTGCAGCTGCACGCGCCGGTCTTCGGGGATCGACCGGTACGCGGCATCGCGCACCATGTCATGGCTGAACTTGAAAACCCCGGTCTCGTCTCCCCCGACCTTGGCCCCGACCTTGGCCCGGACCTTGGCGACAAACCCCTCGCTGATCGCCTCACCCAGATCGTCGAGAATTTCCTTCTCGCTTTGATCCGATACGATCCGCAGCGATGCGGCTGCGAAACTGGTGCCGAAGGCCGCGGCCAGCCGCAGCGCCGCCACTGTGCGCGGCGACAGTTTTTGAATGCGCTCGGTCATCAAATGCGCGACATCGACCTCGACCATCCGTTCGGTGACCGCATCCATCACCCATTGCCACTTGCCCGACACGGGGTCAAAGCGGATTGCACCTTCGCGGTAGAGCGCAATCAGCAGCCGGTGGACGTGAAACGCGTTGCCTTGGGTCTTGACCGCGATGACACCGGCCAGTTCGTCGACATCGACCTTGGGATCAAGATGCATCGTGTCTATGATCAACTGCCGGATATCGGCATCCGACAACGGGCCGACCTCCAGATGCGCGACGGTGCCGCCGGCATCAGAGACCGCATCGAAGAGCCTGCGTACGGGGTGACCTTCGGCTGTTTCATTGTCTCGGTAAGCCCCGACAATCAGGAAATGCGTTGGCGAGGCGGTCAGAAAGATATCTTCCAAAAGCCGGACAGACTCCGTGTCCGCCCATTGCAGATCATCGAGAAACATGATGACCGGTGCCGAGGCGTCCGACAGCGTTTCGAAAAACGCCTGCATGGAGACCCGGAACCGTTGGTTGGTTTCCATCGGGTCGACCGGGGTTTCCGCTTGGATGTCGCCGACGATATGCCTCAGCTCTGGCAGGAACTCGCTGACAACCGACAGGTTGTCGCCCAATGCCTCGGTCAGCGCGGTGCGGAACCGCGCGACCGTATCCTCGCCCTTGGCAAGCTTTTCCAGGATCAGATTGCGCAACGCTTGACGCAGACCCAGATAAGGCAGGCCGTGGATTTCCTCGTATTTCCCAGAAATAAAGACCGGCTCGGCACCGTGGCTCGTCAGGGTGCGCAGGGTTTCGACCAGCGCGGTCTTGCCCGACCCGCTGGGGCCGCTGACCATCAAGAGGCCGGCGCCACCCTCGATTACCGCATCAAAGACCTGGCGCAACTGCGCTTGTGCGGCGGCGCGCCCGTAAAGCTTGTCGGGAATGGCAAAGGTCGCCTGCTGGTCACGCACGCCCAATGCAAAGTCTGGCAACGTGCCATTGCGCAGGAAGGCATCGCGGCAAAGCCGCAGGTCGGCCAGCAGACCATAGGCGGTCTGGTATCTGTTACCGGGCGCCTTTTCCAAAAGCCGGGCGACGATCCGCGACAGCGCCTCCTGGCCCGGTTTCTCGGGCGCGATCCTGACGGCTGGCACCGCCAGATGCATGTGCAGCAGCTCCAGTTTGTCGATGCTTTCAAACGGCGGCGCGCCGGTCAGCATCTCGTAGAAGATCACGCCAAGCGCATAGAGGTCGGCGCGGGTGTCTGGCCTTGTGTCCGTGCGCCCGCTCTGCTCGGGTGCGCAATAGACGATTTCCGAGACATCACGCCCCTCGATATCCGACGGGTGTTCCCGAGGGCGCACCAAGCATTCCGGATGCAGCGCCAGCTTGAGCTCGCGCCGTTCGGCATGCACGAACACCGCATCCGGGGTCAGACGCCCATGCGCGATGTGCCGGTTGTGCAGAACCTCGACGGCCTCGGTCAGCTGGACGGCAAAGCCCAGGAACATGTCGGTACGCATCCGGCTCTTCCGGATCAGCCGCGACAGGCGCATTCCGGGCGGATCCTCCATCACCAAAGACAGGGCTTTGGCGCTGCGGTCCACCGAAAGCGGCTGTGCCAGCGTGGCGCTGGGGCGGTCCTGGAACAACTCCAACCGCTCTTCCAGTCGCTTCGTCAGGTCAGCTGTGACCGGCGCCCCGTCCCAGACCAAGACCGACGCCCCGTCGGCCCCGGTGGCAGAGCGGTAGGGGCCGGATGCGGCGTCCTGCCGATACCGGGTCATGCTTGTGCCATCTGGTCTGCGTGCGCCATGGTTCTTAGCCCATCCCCGAAAAATCGGGCGTCGACACCAGCGAAAAGTAAGCTTTGGCACTGGTGCTATTTTCGACATCGTCACTGGTTAACGATAGCTTAACGTGGTTCAGGCCGAAATCCAAACGTTCGGAAGGAGTGTCCGGATCCCGGTCGGCCAGCGTGTGCCGTGCGGCCAGCGCAGGCAGGGCCTTGGCCTTCGAGGTGGAACACAGCCCGCCGGCCCGAAGATCGGCGGCGAATGCCGGGATCGCGCCTATCCCGCGTGCAGGGAGCTCGAGGCCGAGCGTCGGTGTAAGATCATTTGCGAGGTCGAGATCGACGCGGCACCGCCCCTTGGTAAGGTGCCTTGCGGCCAGTCCGGCGATATCTGCGGCCAAACCAAGCGACCCCGGCCATCCCAGCACCTCCAGCAGCGACATCACCGCGTTCGGGGCAATGCCGTCGATCACCAGCCGCAGCGACGGCGCCATCAGCCCGTCCCGGCCTGCCATCGCCCCGATCTGTTTCAGAAAGCCATCCTGTGGGACTTGCCCCATCAAGTACCGCACCCTCGGGCAGGGCTGGCCGGGCCAGAGGGCGCGGCACAGGGCGAGGGCGACCTGTTCGGCCGCCTCTGCGTCCTCCGAACCGGACACGGGGGCCAGAAACACACTGGGCTCCCCCAGATCACCGGTTGCGGACATGTCGTGTTCCAGCCAGAGCACCGAGGCTGGCAAAGCGCCGTCGCAAAACCCCCGCAGCACCGCCGCAACCGTCCCAGACACCGCAGCCCCCGCCGGTCCCGGCTGGCCGGACAGCAGGGCCAGCGAGTAATCCGCCACGCCCGCCCCCCCGCGCAAATCGCATTCCAGAATATGGCCCGAGGCAACATCCGGATAGCGGCCCGCAAAACGCCCCAGCGACGTTTCGGCACGTCGGGTCAGGAACACATCGCCAAGCGCCCGCGCCGCCAAGGCCACGTGCCGTTGTGCACATATCATCGTTTCGGACCGGAGAACCGGGGCGAACCCGATGTTACCAAAGATAGTCGCAGACGTTCTGCCCGATGAACAGGTTCAGATCGTTGCCCTGCAGGCCCACGACCTTGCTCGCCATGTCATCCGGCATGCCGAGCTTTTTCAGATAGGCCTGCGCCGCGTCGGGGCTTTGCCCGTAGGCGGCCATGAAGCCCTGCCGCGTTGCGTCATCGGCAAAGCATTTGGACACGACTTCGCAGGTGTAAAAGGCTTCTGAACGTTCGCCACTCATGACTTGTTCCTTTCGGTTGGTTTGGTGGGGCTATTTGCTTTGCAACGGGGTCGACCGCTGCAAAACGTCCCGGTTGAAGGTAAAGAGGAAATCGAGTGTGCCGCGCGGGGCCTTGGACTGCTCGGGCACAGCATAGGAATGGCAGGTCTGACAGCTTGATGTGCTCTGGCTGTAGGTCTCCATTGTCGCGTTGCCGAGGATTTCCGGCACCAACCGCCCGTCGGAATTCAACAGCTCCCATTGCGTGCCGTGCAGGCGATAGTTCCGCAGCGGGCTGTTCTTGAACCCCGCTGCCAGTCGTTCGTTGAAGCACCTGAAGTTCTGGTCGGTGTCCGAGCAGGCGGGTTTGGCGATCCCGATCGGCTCGGCATAATAGCCCGGCGGGTAAAACGACGTGATCCGCGACGGGCGCCCGTCGGTCGGTTCTTTCGGGGGCCGGTTCAGCCGCGCCGCGCCGTTGTGGTCCCGCTCGAAAAACAGCCACTGCGGAACCTTTCCGCCATCAGCGTAGACCCCCGCCGTGGTCTCGCCGATCTCGTTCCATGTTGGCGCGACGTCGGCGTGTGCGAAGGTGCCCCAGCCCCATTTCGCGAACCTCTGGGTCTTGTAGACCACGTGCAGACCGACCAGCGCCACCGGCTTCAATTGACATTCATGGCTGAGCTTGCCGTTTTCGATCACCGGCGTGATGTAAGCCCAGGCCTTGTGGAACTTGTCGGGATCGTGGTTCTTGTCCATCACCATCCAAGACGATTTCAGGATGATGGCGCCGCGCTGGCGGCCCTCGGGGGGCTTGATCCAATGGCCCTCGGGGAGGGATAGCTTTTGGTGCTTTTCAAGGAATTGATCCAGCGCGTGGGCGTTCCACAGCTTGTTCTCGACCGTGTAGTCATACGCCGCCTTGTTGAAGATCACGTCATAGCGCACCGGCACCCCGTTGCGGTCCAGCAGCGCGTCCCCCTCGGGATTGACGTATTCGTCCAACAGGCGCGGCTGCATGGTGTTGGGAATCTGGTCGCCATAGGGGACGTCGGTCATGGCGGATTTGACATCGACCTCGGCACAGGCCGCCGGCAGCGGGTAGACATCGCTGTCCCAGTCCAGCGGCGGCAGATCCGTGCGAAAGATGTGGTTGGTGCTTTTCCAGGTTTCCCAGACCGTGGTCCAGCTGCCGTCGAGGCTGGCGGTGTAATCGGGCACACCCGGCATCACCCGGCCCCTGTCGTCGAGTTTGACCGGCCAGTTGATCCCCGCGAATATCCGCGCGGTGAAGCTGTCGGCCTGATTGGCGGTGATCGTGTTGACGTCCCCGATGAAACAGGCGTTCACCGTGCTGTTGACCGGGCCTATCCCGGCGGAGTCGCAGGAACAGGCCAGCTGTTCAATCGGATCGCAATCCGACGTGCCCTGTGCCCCGGCCATGCCCGCGGCAGCGGCGCTCAGCAGGTAGGTCAATGTCGCGATGTGAAAGGATTTGCGCATGACCGCCAACCTTTCCAATGTCTATTCGCACCCCCGTGCGAAATAGCTTGGGGGCGAAGACATGCCTCCACCCTACGTCGGAATCGCATTTTTTCATAGCCAGTCGCCACTTTATTCATCAGTCCGGCTGCGCAGACCATGTCAGGCGCGGCTCGTGTCAGGGGGGCGATCTTGCGGTAGGGCAGGGTGCGAGTTCCCCTCTCGTCCTGCTAAAACGTCGCCTGTTCAAGGGGTTGAAATCCGTACGGAGATCCTCCGACTGGCGGTGAACCTCTATGGAATGTCGAGGACACGCTGACCAATGCGGTTGCGTTGGCCATGGCTGCTTCCGCCGCGATCAGGGTTTTAAGACGGGTCACGTGTTGCACGGGCGGACCTCCAACTGGGTCAGGTCGATGAGGGGGCCGTTTGCCGCCTCGGCATCGACGGGGTCGTGCGTGACCATCAGGGCCGGGATGTCCCGGTTGCGGATGTGCTCAAAGGTAAAGGCCCGCATCTCGGCGCGAAGCGCGGCGTCGAGCTTGGAAAAGGGTTCGTCGAGCAACAAGGCGCGGGGTTCGGCCAGCAGCGTACGCATCAGCGCCGCGCGCGACCTTTGGCCGCCCGACAGGGTGGCGGGATCGCGATCATGCAGCCCCGCGAGGCCCGCCCGCTCCAGCGCCGCCTCGACCGCCGCCCGCCGTGCTGCGCGGCCCCGGACGGAACGGGCCAGCCCGAAGGCGAGGTTGTCACCGACCGAGAGATGCGGGAACAGCGCCGCGTCCTGAAACATCAGCCCCACCCGCCGCGCCTCGGCGGGCAAGGGTGCCAGATCGGTTCCATCCAGCCGGATCGACCCCGACAGGGAAAAGCCATGGGTGAGATGTCCCGCGACGGCGTCGAGCAGCGTTGACTTGCCAATGCCCGAGGGGCCCATCACGGTCGCGACCTCGCCGGGCCGCACCACCAGCGTGAGCGGTGGAAAAAGCGGTTCGGCCCCCTTGGCCGCCACGGCGACAGCGTGCAGCTCCAGCGTCATGCCGTGCCCCCCGGATGCAAGCCCTTGCGGTTGCGATGTACTAGCGCCGGGATCAGGAAGGCCGCGCCATAAGCGGCAAAGGGAAGGCCGGCCTGCAACGTGGCATAAACCCCGGTGACCCGCCGATCCGAGGAGGAGGAGAGCGTCACCGCCTCGGTCGTCAGCGTGGCGATCCGGCCCGCGCCCATGAACAGGGTCGGCAGGTATTGCGCGACCGACACGGCGATGCCGATGGCCGCCGCGGTCAGGATGGGGGTCAGCAGCACCGGCAGCTTGATCGTGAACAGCCGCCGCCACGGTCCCGCCCCGAGAGAGGCCGCCGCCCTTGGCAGACGCGGGTCAAGCGCGCGCCAGGGATCGGACAGGGCGATCATCACATAGGGGAAGACGAACAGCGCCTGCGCCCAGATCACCGTCAGAAATCCCCCCGACAGGTCAAGGCGCAGGAACAGCACGTTCAGCCCGAACAGAAACCCGATCTGCGGCACGAGCAGCGGCAGGTAGATCAAGGCCTCGGCCCAGCCCGCGCGACCGCGCCGCGCGCGGTCCTCTCCCTCCAACCAAGCGATGGCGAGCGCCAGCGACAGGGCAGTGGTGGCGGCAGCGAGCAGGGCGGTGTTCGCCAGCGCCTCGGCCCAGCCGCTGCCGGGGGTGGACCAGGCCCGTAGCGACCAGCTTTCCGGGGAAAGACGTGGCCAAGGCCAGCGCCAGGCCAGCGACCAGAGCAGCAGCGAGAGCATGGCGAGCGCACCGGCAGCAAAGAGAACGGCGGAGAGTGTGGTCGCCAGCCAGAGCCCGGGTTCGGCCGACAGACCGCGGCCACCCCGGCGCACCCACCAGCGCCCGATGGCGCGCCCCGCGCGCTCCACCGCGACGAGCAGGCCGAAGGCGAGCGCGACAAGTCCGGCCTGCACCAGCGCCCCCGCGGAGGCGGGCAGCAGGAGCGCAATATCGGGCGCGGAGAACAGCCGCAGTAGCAGGACGGCCAGCGTCGGCGGATTTGACGGGCCGAGGATCAGCGCCATGTCCACCACCGACAACGCATAGGCCAGCATCACCATCACGGGCAGGCGGATCAGCGGCCAGACCTGCGGCATGATTACCTTGATCCAGACAATGCCGCGTCCGTAGCCCAGCGATCGGCCCGCCGCGAGGTGTTGACGCACCGGAATTTGGCTGAGCGCCGACAGGATCACCAGCAGCAGGAAGGGCACCTCTTTGACCATAAGCCCAAGGATCAGCGCCCCCCCGTCCGGGTCGTTCACGCTTACCAGCATCGGCGGCCTGTCCCAGCCCATCAGCGGCGCGAGCGCCCGCGCGATCCAGCCCGAGGGCGACAGCAGGAAGGCAAGCCCGATGGCTATGGCCGCATGGGGGGCCGCAAGGAAGGGGGTCAGCAGCCGTCCGCTCGCCCGGGGTGACATCCGCCCGTGCATTGCCGCGCAGACCCCCACCGCCAGCGCGATCGACAGCACGGTCGCGCCAAGCCCCGTCACCAGCGTCAGACGCAGCGCCGTGTCAAACCCCGGCAGGTCGGCCAGTGTCCGCAGCGGAGCGAGCGAGATTTCACCGGCCCCGATGGCGGGCAATATGCCGAACCCCGCCCGCGCCGTCTGCCAAAGACCGGCGACGATGGGCAGGACAAGCCCGGCGGCGACGATGACGAGCACGAGTGCCCGCAGACCGCGCCCCTCTGCGGTAGCCAAGCTCACCGGGTGTAGCGCCGCGCCCAGGCCTCGGTGAGATGGGTCACCCAGCTGGCGTGCGGTTCCGGGAGCGTCGGACCGAGATCCTCAAGCGTCGGCAGTGCCGCTGCGCCGGGCAGCGCCGAAAACGCGGCGTGGGTCTCGGCATCAAGCCGCGCGGGGTCCAGAACCGAGAAGGAGCCCAGAACCTCGATGTTCTGCATGCGGGCCTGCACCGCCGGTTCGAGCAGGAAGTTCGCCACCACCTGCGCCCCTTCGGCATTGGCTGCATTATAGGGGATGGCGACAAAGCTCACGTTGCCGATGGTGCCGCCCTCGGGCACGAACACGCGCGCGGTGTCTGGCAGCAGGCCCTGCGCAATGGCCGCCGCGGTCGAGGCCGGGTCGAAAGACACCGAGATGTCCACATCGCCGTCGTTCAGTAGTTGCTGCTGCACGCTCTGGTTTTCCGGAAAGGCGGTGCCGCCGCGCCACATATTGGGACGCAGCGCGTCATACCATTCCCAAAGCGGGGCGGTCTGCGTGGCGAAGGCGGCTTCTGTCACCGGCTCCAGCAGCACGGCGGGGTCGGGGGCCAGTTCGATCAACGCCTGCTTCAGGAAGGTGGCCCCCATGAAGTTCGAAGGATCAGGGTGGGTGAAACGGCCGGGGGTCGCGGCGGCCCAGTCCACGAACTCCGCCATGCTGCGCGGCGGCGTCTCCACCCGCGCGCTGTCATAGGTGAAGACGAATTTCGCCAATCGCCACGGGCTTTCCATCCCCTCGACCGGCACGGTGAAATCAAGCGCGGCAGGCGCGCCCGGCGACAGGTCGACATAGCGCGCGTTCGGCAAATCCGCGACAAAGGGCCCGAACAGCAGATCCTGTTCCCGCATGGCAAGGAAATTCGGCCCGTTGATCCAGATCAGATCGACCGATCCGCCGGTGTCCTTGCCTGCCGCACGCTCCGAGATCACGCGGGTTACCGCTTCGGCGGTGTCGCTCAGACGGACTTGGCGTACCGACACGCCATAGCGCGCCTCGGTCTGTTTCCCGACCCAGGTGATGAAGGCGTTGGTCCGCTCATCTCCACCCCAGGCGTTCCAATAAACGGTCTGGTCCCGGGCGGCATCAAGCGTGTCCTGCCAGTCTGCCAGCGCGGGGGGCGCGGCGAAAGCGGCCAGGAGCGAGAGCGTGGTGATCAGGCGCATGGGCGATCCTTGTTTTATACTCGACGGTTAAAGAGACTTTCGGCGCAGGCAATCGTTACAGGATTTTTCAACTTTTCCGATCAGGGGAGAGCGCGACCCAGCCGTGCCGCCAGCGCGTCAGCGTGGTGATCGCGCAGGCTGCGGCGAAGACATAGGCAAGCACCGGGAACCACGCAGGGAACAGGCACATCGCAACGAAAAGCGCGATGGTCTCGAAGCCCTCGGTCAGGCCGCCGAGATAATAGATGCCTTTGGAGGGATATTTCTCGGCTGCAAGGCCACGGCTGGCGGCGATGGCCGCAAAGGCCAGAAACGACGAGCCGGTGCCGACGAACCCCGTGATCAGCACGGCCGCAGGAAGCGCGTTTTGGCCCGGATCCGCCAGCGCGAAGCCAAGGGGCACAAGCGCGTAGAACACGAAATCCAGCGCGATGTCGAGAAAGGCACCGCGATCGGTCGGGTCGCTCAGCCGCGCGACAGCGCCGTCAAGCCCGTCCATCGCCCGGTTCAGCGCGATCAGGACCAGCGCCGTGCCATAAAGGCCAAATGCAAGGGCGGGCAAGGTCAGGGCTCCGACCAGAAAGCCGGCAACCGTTATGTGATCTGCATGCACACCCCGGTCGGCGAGCCAATGGGCCGGTATTGCAAGCAGGCGACGTTGTAGCGGGATCAGGGCGGCGTCGATCATCCGCGCGCCCCTTCATCAAGGTCGATCTGCGGCTGGCGGACGACAAGGCGCACCACGACCGTGATCGCGGTGAGAGCCGACAGGATGACGCGTTTCTTCAAGGTTTGCCCCTCCGCTCGGACGACGCGCCAATGAGAGGCCGTTTCATGCGTGCCCGTTGGTGTAACGGAAATACCGAGTGGGCAGTACAATAAATCCGATATTCCGATATCAACAGCCCGTGAAGCGAGGCACCGATCCCGAGCCGGGAGGCGTCAGCCCCAGGGCCGAAGCCGCGCGCAATACCGACTGTTTCAAGGCGTTGGGGGAGGCGCAGATCTGGTTACCCTCTCGGCGCCAAAAAACCGCGACAGGTTCAGCAGGTCTTGCAATCAGTCGGCGTCAGGGACGTTTCCGAGCCTTACGATAAACGTCGGCTCTCCGACCTCACCGGATTCCTGATCCTCGACCACCATATAGGCATCGGCACCGGCGCAGGCGTCGGACCGGCTTTCGCGCTCTGCCCGCTCTTGTGCCTGTGCCGCGGTGGAATATTGCAGCTGTTTATCAATCTGCAAGCTCATCTGCCCAGAGCGCCCAGCCTTCTTTTCGACGTAGGTCTGGCAGATGTAATGCACCTTCTGGGCGGTCTCTTGTTCTTCGCTCATGTCGACTCCTGGGGTGAACTACAGGGTAGTTGGGGCATTTCGCAGGCGTATCGGTCGATGTCCGAGGGGCCCGTCCGGATAGGGCCTCTTCGAACGATTTGTTCGAAGAGGCAAGAGAATTAGTCTGCGAACCTATGCGGCAGTAGTGAGGGCTATTTCGCCTTTTTGCCGCCAATCGACAGCGCGGGTTTCCCCGCCAGAGAATTTGAAGTTGCCGAAACCTTTGGCTTTTCTTGCTTTGGTTTCTTGGCTTCTTTGTTTCCGCGTTTGTTGTTTCCCTTACCCATGGCTTGTCCTTCCAAAATGCAGCGCCCTGTTGCCGGAATGGCGATAGTCTGGCTGCGGTCGTTCACAGGTTGCCAGTCAAAGGCGATCGGTCAAACCTGTATTCCTGATCACGTTGGATTGGCGCGCTTGTCTGCGGCTTCGTCCAACGCGCGTTGTTGTCCACGTGACACCGTTGTTATCGGGGTTCCGAAAATCTCATTTGCGGCGGCAAAGTCTTCGGGGGTATCAATCTCGGCCCAGTTCAGGCCGGTGATGTCAAGCGCACGAAAGACTGTGCCTTTTTCCACGAGCCGCGCATAGGCCGCTTCGTAATAATCCTGCAGGTGGGTCTGGCTTTTCATCATCTCTGAAAGCTCGGCAAACAGAAGGGGCCCGGTCTTGGCGCTGATCTTTTCGATCCCGATGGATTCGCCCAAGGCCAGTTTGGGGTCGACGGATTTTCCGACTTCGAGCACCTGCATCTGATCATCCGTGATGACCTTGACCTCTTCATCCTCCAACGCGATGTTCCGGTCAATACACAACACGTTCGAGCGATCACTATCAACGAGCTGGCGCAGGATCTTGACGTCGAACACCACGTCGGCGTCGAACTTGACAAATTCAGCGGTGCCGATGACAGCCGAGGCCAACATCAAGGAATATCCAGTGTTTGTCTCGCTGTAGCGGTCGTTGATCACATAGGTGACGCGGATACCCCGAAACGTCTTGTCGACGAATTGTTTGATTTCATCGGCTCTGTGACCCAGCACCAGAACGAACTGGGATATCCCACAGCTCAGGCAATTTCGGATCATCCGTTCCAGGATGACAGAGCCGCCGACGGAGAGCAGGCTTTTGGCACATTTGTCGGTCAGCGGGCTGAGTCGGGACCCGACTCCGGCGGCCAGTATGACGGCCATGGGTGGGCGGTGGGATTCATATCTCATATCATTCTATCCTTGGCATACCGTTGCGAGGGGGGGGCTATTTCTGGAGGAAAATCTTTCGGTTTTCTCCGATATTTTTCCCCCGGAGCCATGACCTGTAGAGGCCCCAGAAAATCTGGCTTGCCGCAAATATCCAAAGCATGGGGAGGAGTTGATCAAACACGAGGGCGAAAGACAGCATGAAGATGAACACCCCTTCATCAAAGGCAAGTATCTTGCTTTGCTCTCTCAAAAACCACGCCCAGTTTGCCCGAAATCCAAAGCCCAGGCCCGCTGTGGTTTCAGCCTGTCTCAGCTGCGCCATCTTGGCGGGGTATTCTGGGTCACGCGCGGTTTCGATCTCAAGCGCGACGTATTTGGTGTAGCCGCGCAAGCCGTAGAAGGCGATGCCGATCATGGCGAGAAAAACCGGGGTTGCGCTGCCTGTTTGCGCATAGGCGGCGTATCCGGTGGCCCCGAACCAAAGCGCGACCTGTATTTGGTCGGTCAGGCGGTCGTAATAGCTGCCAATGGGCGATGACACCTTGCGATAGCGCGCCATTTGCCCATCCATGCAATCAAGGATGTGGCTCAGGTTGATCAGGACAGCCGCCGCGATGAACCAGCCGGTTCCCCCGACAAGAATCCCGAGCGTTGCCACCACAGCGACCAGAAACGACGCCGCGGTTATGCGGTTCGGCGTCAACGACGCAAGCTCGACCGCGCCATAATTGGCAACGATGGCGAGCGGGGACGTGACGAACGACGACCACCATTCATCATCGCGGGTTTTGGTGGCCCAAAGCTGTTTTAACTTGCCTGTCATACCACCACCTTGACCTGCATGCGGTCGGAGGAGGGGGGCATGAGCAGGTTCGCCCCCATCGGCCGGACCGGTGCAACCAGATCTGCCGCGTCGGCCTGCAATGTCAGCAACACGTCCTTGAGCGCGGCAAGGAAAAAGCGGATGTCATAGTCGGACAGCTCGCCGATATTGCCGACCTGAAAGACCTTGCCGGCGAAGCACCCTTTGCCCTCATATATGATGATGGACTTCTCGCGCAGTCGGTCGCGCAGATCGCGAACAGACATCGACGGCGGCATGCGCACCGTGGTCAGGATCGAACACATGTCCGCTTCCTCGATCAGAAAGTCGAGGTTGAGCCGGCGCATCCCGTCGCGCAACAGATCCGCGCGGGCCTTGATGCGGGCAAACCGTTTCGTCACGCCTTCGCGCAGAATGTCGATCAGCGCCTGCTCAAGCGCAAAAAACAGCGGAACCGCAGGCGTATTGGGCGTCTGGCTGTGATCTTTCAGGAAGGCGTAGAAGGTCGCGAGGTTCAGATAGGTGGTTTTCGCCGCGTGTCGTTTTAGCCGTTTGAAGTGCTTCTTGCGCCCGACGACAAACGACAGACCGGGATAGGAGCCTATGGCCTTGGAACTGGAACTGGACACGAAGGCGATGTTGCACGCCTCCATGTCGATCCCTTCCGCGCCGACGGAACTGACCCCATCGACCACGAACAGCGCGCCATTGGCCTTGGCCAAGGCGCCGATTTCCGCGAGCGGATTCAACATGCCGGAACAGGTCTCGTGATGGGCCATCGCCACGACATCAATCTTGTGGGTCGCCAGATATGTGGCAATCTGCGTCAGATCGAACGGCGTTCCCCAGGGCATGTTGATCAGGTGGGTTTTCTTGTTGTGGATCAAAGAGATCTTGTGCAACCGCCCGCCAAACTCGCCATTCGACAGGATCAGGATCGCGCCCTTTCCCACGACCGAGGACAGGATGGCCTCATTGGCCGCGGTCCCGGACCCGGTGATCACCACAGCGCGATAGCGCGCGCGGTTTCTGATCTGAAAAAGCGAGATCAGTTTGTGTTCGATGCTGCCAAGCAGGGCATCGAAATCAGGTTCGCGGTGACAGATGTCCTCCTTGCTGATCGCAAGGCGCAGGGTCTCGGCCACATTCACAGGGCCGGGGGTGAAAAGCAGAAATTTATCCAAAATTTGGTCATGCTCCAACGACACCATGACCGGGGTCATGAGGTCTGCACGCCCATGATACGTCCGCGCACGAGGCTCGCGCAGGGACATCGAGAGGGCACAAATCGAGTTCGAAAGCACAGCCACGCGTGGTGGCTATTGAAAAGCGCGGCCACCAAGGGTGGCGATCGAGGTGTCGTTCGAAAATTGAACGCTTGCAGAAATAGAAAAAAGACGGCTGATCCCTGCAATGGATTTGGATCAGTCGGCATCATGCGCCGGAATTCAGCGTCTGACCGGCCATGCGGTAAAGTCTAACAAATTCGCGGGTCGCAAGAGAGAGCCAACGCGCAGAGAGACGGGGCGGCGTTGGATCTTGACCGAAAATTCCGGCAGCAAGGTCAGAGATCCTGATGTGCTGCGATTGACTTTGGAAAAACCGTCGTGCGTTTTGGTCTTGCGTTTTGAAGGGACGCCAGACTGCAAACCTGTATAGACAAACCCGGCGGATAGCAAGAAATGGTTTCAGTTCGGGGTCATCGCAGCCTGCTTTGCCCCGCAAGAGGTTCTCCTTGACCAAGGGGGTGTAGGGGGCTAGCCCAAGACATCTCATGGAAACATCCCCCCAGACCTTGGACACAGCAAACGGGCTGACCCCGCTTTGCAAACTCGTCGATCATTACGATGGTCTGCTGTGCGATATCTGGGGCGTTCTGCACAACGGCGTTGCCGCCTTCGGCGATGCCGTCGACGCATTGTGCCGGGTCCGTGCCAGCGGCCGTTTTGTCATATTGATCACCAATGCGCCGCGTTTATCCAAGGACGTCTATCCGCAGCTTGCACGTTTCGGTGTTCCGCGTGCGGCGTTCGATACCATCCTGACCTCTGGCGACGTCACCGGAATTCTGGTTGCGAGCCAACCTGACGCGCCCCTGTTTCACTTTGGCCCGGCGCGGGATCGTTCGGTTCTGGAGGGGCTGACAAATCCGATCGTCGCCATGAAGGACGCCAAGATCTGCCTTTTGACCGGCCCGCTCGATGACGACATAGAAACGGTGGATGTCTATCATCCCTGTCTTGTGCAGATGCGCGACAACGCGGTGACAATGATCTGCGCAAACCCGGATTTGCTGGTCCGCAGCGGCCCGCGAATGGTCATCTGTGCCGGTTCGATTGCGCAGCGCTATGCCCAACTGGGAGGTACCGTGATCTATGCCGGGAAACCGCAGGCTGAAATATACGACGAAGCGCTGAAAAAGGCGGCCGCGCTTGCGGGCAAGGAGATTCCGAAACCCCGATTGCTGGCGGTCGGCGACGGGATGCCAACCGATATCAAAGGGGCCGCAGACAACGGGTTTGATGCTTATTTTGTTGCCGGCGGGATCCACGCCGAGGCGTTTCCCGACATGAATCTGGCCGCCAATGTGACGAAAGCTGGCGAAACCCTCAAAAGCCAATTCGCGGGTCTGAAGCTGGTCGGAATTTGCGACCATTTGCGGTGGGGCTGAGCGCGCGGCATAAGCCAAACCGGCGCGCTTCACTCTGATCCCTCGGGAAGGGGCTGCTAGCGTTCGCCACGGCGATAGGGCTGCATCAACGCCTGTGGCACCCGGGCGCGCCGCGCCATGACGATCAGCGCCACGATCGACAGCACATAGGGCAGCATCAGGAACAGCTGATAAGGCACCCCGTCGACCACGGTTTGAAGCCGCAATTGGAAGGCGTCGAAAAAGGCAAACAGCAGCGCCCCCAAAAGCGCCCGACCGGGCTGCCAAAGTGCAAAGACCACGAGCGCGACACAGATCCAGCCGCGCCCCTGTACCATGGTCGGAAAGAACGAATTGAACGCGGCCAGCGTCAGAAACGCTCCGCCGACCCCCATCAGGGCCGACCCGGCCATGATGGTGCCGATGCGCAACCGGATCGGATCGATCCCCTGCGCATCCACCGCGTGCGGGTTCTCGCCCGTCATGCGGATCGCCAACCCAAGCGGGGTGCGGTACAGCACATAGGCCAGCACCGCCACCAGCCCTAGCGCTAGATAGGTGGGGGCGGTCTGGTTGAACAGCACCGGCCCCAGAAACGGGATCTCGGACAGGACCGGTACCGGATAGGCCCGGAACGGCTCTACCGTGGGGGGGGAGGAGGCCGTGGGCACCGCCAGCCGGAACACGAAATAGGAAAAGCTTGACGCGAACAACGTGATGCCAAGGCCGGTCACGTGCTGGCTGAGCCCCAGCAGTGCCGTCAGCACCCCGTGCAACAGCCCAAACAGTGCACCGCCCGCCGCCGCCGCCAGCAGGCCAAGCCAGAGGTTGCCGCCGGAATAGACCGTCAGCCAACCGACCATCGCGCCAAAGGTCATGATCCCTTCGATCCCGAGGTTCAGCACCCCGACCCGTTCGCACAGCAGCACCCCCAGCGTGCCAAAGATCAGCGGCGTCGCGATGCGCAGCACCGCTTCCCACATGCCGACAGAGCTGAGGATATCGAAAAGAAGGCTCATCTGCTTATCCTGTACTGGGTGAGGAACAGCGCCACCAGCATGGTCAGCAGCGACAGGGCGACGGTGACATCGGCGATGTAGGACGGGATGCCAAGCGCGCGCGACATCGAATCCGCGCCCACGAACATCACCGCCGAAAACAGCGCCGCTCCGATCACCCCGATTGGGTTCAGGTTCGCCAGCATGGCGATGACGATGCCGGAATAGCCATAGCTGGGCGACAGATCTGTGGTGACATAGCCCTTGACCCCCATGACCTCGATCGCGCCGGCGAGCCCGGCAAGCCCGCCCGAGAGACAGGCCACCGCCACCAGCGTGCGCCCCAGCGGCACCCCGGCGAAAGCGGCGGCGCGCGGGCTGAGCCCGGCGGCGCGCGCGCGCATGCCAAACACCGTGCGCGCCTGCAGCCACCAGACCGCCACCGCCATGGCCAGCGCGATCAAAAGACCGGCGTGCAACCGCGTCCGCGCCATCAGTTTCGGCAAGACGGCATTGTCGGGCACCGGCACCGATTGCGGCCAGCCAAAGGCCAGCGGGTCCTTCATCGCGCCTTCGATCATCATCGACACGAACAGCACCGCGATAAAGTTCAGCAACAGGCTGGTGACGACCTCATCGACCCCGAATTTCAGCCGCAGGCCAAGCGGCAGCAGCAGCAGGATCATCCCCGCCACGGCCCCGACGCCAAGGCAAAGTACAATCGCCAGCGGTGCCGGCAACCCGGCCACCGCCGGGATCATGCCAAAGGCGGCCACGGCCAGCGCCCCGACATAGAATTGCCCCTCGGCGCCGATGTTCCAAAGCCGGGCGCGAAAGGCCACGGCGGCAGCCAGCCCGGTCAGGATCAGCGGCGTCGCCCGCGTCAGCGTCTCGGAAAACCCAAGGCGAGAGCCAAAAGCCCCCTTCAGGATCAGCCCGTAGGCCTCGAATACATTGGCGCCCGCGATGGCGATCAGCAGCCCGGCAACGATCAGCGCCGCCAGCACCGCGCCCAGCGGTGCCAACAGGTTCAACGTGGTCGAGGGATGCTCGCGTCGTTCAAATCTCATGGGGGGGTGCCTCTGCCTCGATCTGTTCCGCCGCGCTCCAGTCGCCCGCCATCATCAGGCCCAAAAGCTGCGCATTCGCCCGCTCTGCCGGGATCGCGGGCGACAAGCGGCCGCCGACGATGGCCCGGATCCGGTCCGACAGCGCGATCACCTCGTCCAGATCCTCGGAGATCAGCAGCACCCCGGCACCACGCCCGCGCGCGTCCAGCAGGCGTTCATGCACCCCGGCGATGGCGCCCTCGTCCAGACCTCGGCTGGGTTGCGCCGCGACCAGAATGTCAGGCCCCGCCGTCAGCACCCGGCCAAGGATCAGCTTTTGCATATTGCCGCCGGACAACAGCCGGATGCGCCCGTCCACGGTGGCACCACGCACGTCATAATCGCGCAGGATCGCCTCGGTCGCGGCTTTGGAGGCGGCGCGTTTGACCACGCCGCGCGATGAAAACTCCGGCGACCAGATCCGTTCCAGCACCGCGTTTTCCCAGGTGCTCATGTCGCCGATCGTGCCTTCGACATTGCGGTCTTCGGGGATGCGCCCGATGCCGGCAGCGATGGCGTGGGGCACGTCATGGCGCGCGGGCGTCTGGCCCTTGACCAGCAGCGCGCCACCGTCGGGCGGGTACAGGCCGGAAACCAATCCCGCCAGCGTCGTCTGCCCGTTGCCCGAGACACCGATGATGCCCAGTGTCTCGCCCGCATGCAGCTTGAAGCTTATCCCCAGCAGCGAGGCACCGCCCTTGCCGCCCAGCGTGACATCGACCGCTTCCAGCAGCACCGCGCCGGGGCGGGCAGGGGGGCGTTCGGGGCGTTTCACCGCGCGTCCCACCATCAGTTCGGCCAGCTCTTCTTTCGAGGTCGCCTTGGTCGCGCGTTCGGCCACCACCTTGCCTGCGCGCAACACCACCACCCGATCCGAGGCCGACATGACCTCGTGCAGCTTGTGGCTGATAAAGATCAGCGACAGCCCCTTGGCGGCCATCTCGCGCAGCGTGGCGAACAGGCTTTCGGCCTCCTGCGCCGTCAGCACCGCGGTGGGCTCATCCAGGATCAGCACCTCCGCGTCGTTATACAACGCCTTGAGGATCTCGACCCGCTGGCATTCGCCCACCGACAGGTCGGCAATCCGCGCCTCCGGGTCCACCGCCAGCCCGAACCGCTGCGACAGCTCCAGCAGCTTGGCCCGCCCTGCCGCCCGGTCCGAGCGCAGCTTCCACAGCGGCTCGGTGCCGGTCATGACGTTTTCCAGCACGCTCAGGTTCGGGGCGAGGGCGAAATGCTGGTGCACCATGCCGACGCCCGCCCGGATCGCTGCGCGCGATTTACCCGGCGGCAGTTCCGCGCCGTTGACCCGCACCGTGCCCACGTCGGCGGTGTAGTGGCCAAAAAGGATCGACATCAGCGTCGTCTTGCCGGCCCCGTTTTCGCCCAAAAGCGCGACGATCTCGCCTTGTTCCAGATGCAGCGAGACATCCTCGTTGGCGGTGACCGTGCCGAAACGTTTGGTAATATGCTCAAGTTCCAGAACCCGGGTCATGCGTCATCTCCGAAAAGCGGGAACGGATGCTGCCAGCGGGCTTCGCGCTCCAATTCAGCACCAAGCGCCAACAGCCGCAGATCGCCGCCGATGGGGGCGATCATCTGCACCGGCAGCGGCAGCCCTTCGGCGTCGGCACCAAAGGCCAGCGTCAGCGCCGGGGCGCCGGTGATATTGGCCAGCGTCGCATAGGGCGCAAGCGCGTCCATTCTGGCAAGCTGGGCTTCGGGGTCGCGGTGATCTGTGGGAAACGCCCCGAGCTTGGGCGGTGCCTGTGACAGCATCGGCAACAGCAGCACGTCCACCCTGTCAAACAGCCGCCACAGCGCATGGGCCGCCAAGACCGAGGCCTCAAGCGAGGTCCAGAGTTGCGTCGCGGTAAGCCGCTGCCCGCGTGCGGCAAAGGCTTGGGTCAGCGGTTCGCAGCGCGCAAGGTCCAGCCCGGTCTGCGCCAAGCTGGCCAGATTGCTCGATATGATCCGATCAAAGGCTTGCGCGCTGATCCGGCGGATCTCGTCTAGGTCGGTCGCCGCAACCGGGTGCAGCAGATGCCCCGCCGCCGCCAATGTCCCGGCAGCATCGTCAAGGGCGGCGGCACGTTCGGGCGCGATCCCCTTGGTGTCGCTGACAAACCCGATGGTAAAGCGCCCCTGTTCCGGCAGGGGATGCAGGTCCGGGAAGGGGCCGCGCGTAGCCCCGGTCAGCAGCGGCCAAAGCGCGCGTGCATCGCGGATTGTTCGCGTCACCGCGAATTCGCTGGCGATCCCGCCCAGATGGTTGCCAAAGCCCGGTCCGCCCGGAATCGCCCCGCGCGAGGGTTTCAGCCCAACCAGCCCGCAGGCCGCCGCCGGCACCCGGATCGAGCCGCCCGCATCCGTCGCGTGGGCCAGCGGTACGATCCCCGCCGCCACCGCCGCCGCGCTGCCGCCCGAAGAGCCCCCGGCGCTACGCGATGGGTCGAGCGGGTTGCGGCAGATCGGGCCGATGGCCGGTTCGCTTGACAGCGACAGGCCGAATTCCGGAACGGTCGTCGCGCCAAAGGGATGGAAGCCCGCAGCGCGAAAGCGCACGGCAAGATCGCTGTCTGCCTCTGCTGTGTTATCGGCCAGCGCCGCCGACCCCGCGCGCATGGGAATGCCGGCGAAGGGGCCACCCAGATCCTTGATCAGCAGCGGCACCCCGGCAAACGGCCCCGTGGTCGCGCCATTAGGCAGCGCGGCGTCTTCCGGCGCGAGCCAGCTGAGCGCGCCCAGATCCGCCACCTGCGCGGCGCGGGTCCGGGCGCGGTGCATCGCCTCATCCGGGGTCAGTGCGCCCCCGGCAATGGCCGCGGCAAGGCTGATCGCATCGCTCGGGGCATCGCTGGGGGCGCCGGTGTCTTTTATCATGTCGCGCGCCACTTGGGCGCGCGACACTGCCGTTTCGGGCACGTTATCAGGCCGGCTCGTCAAAGTTGCGCGGCACCTCAAATTCGCCCGCCATGATGGCGGCGCGCACTTCCAGCATCTTGGCGACCGCCTCGGCGGGAACCTCGGCTTCGACATAGCTGATGTCGCTGCCGCCGTCTTTCATCAGGCTGAGCGGGGTATAATTCTTGCCCACCGGATTGCCTGATGCCGCGTCGGCCAGTGCCGCGTTCAGCAGCGGGCGGAACGACCACAGCGCGTTGGCAAAGACGGTTTTGGGATAGCGCGGCGTATAGTCGATCAGCGACCCGATCGCCTTGATGCCACGTTCCTGTGCGGCGTCGGCGGTGCCGATTCGTTCGCCAAACAGGATATCCGCGCCGCTGTCGATCTGCGCCAGACCGGCCTCGCGCGCCTTGGGCGGATCGAAGAAAGTGCCGATGAAGCTGACCAGATGTTTCGCCTCGGGGTTCACCGCCTTGACGCCAGCAGCAAAGCCGTTGATCAACATGTTGACCTCGGGGATCGGGATCGCGCCGACCGAGCCGACGGTGCCGGTCTTGGTCATCGCGCCCGCCAGCATGCCGCCAAGATAGGCCGCCTCCCAGTTCCAGGTGCCATAGACGCCGAAATTGTCGCCCGAGGCTTCGCCGGAGGAGCCCATCAGGAAGGCGGTGTCGGGATAATCGGCCGCCACGGTGCGCGCCTCGCGCTCGACCGCGTAGGATTCGCCGACGATCAGAACATTGCCGGCCTCGGCATATTCCCGCATCGCGCGCGGATAATCGGTGCCCGAGACCCCTTCGGAGAAGCTGTACTCGATAGCGCCTTCGGCATCGGCGGCCACCATCGCGGCATGCAGGACCGAGTTCCAGGCGTTTTCAACCGGCGAGGCGTGGATGCCTGCCACCTTCACAGGGGCGGATTGCGCGCGCAGCGCAGGCGCGAAAAGCGCGGCCGCGCCAAGTGCGGTTCCGGTGCCAAGCAGACGGCGACGGTTCATCAGGATGCGTGTCATTTTCGTAACTCCCTCTTTCGGTCCGATCCTTGCCGGACATTCTCATGGCTGCGTGGCAGCGACTTCCTTATCGGCACGTGCGCACAGGCGGCTGTCAAGGCTGGTTGTTAACATCACAACCGGGGACACCGTCGGAGTGCCGCGTAAATGGGCGGTTCCTGACCATTTGGTCAAGACGCATGGCGCGGCGCGTAATCGGCGGGATCGACCCGTGCGGGGCGACCATCCAGCGACAGGCGGCTGACTTCGGGCGCGATCTCGGCCAGCAGCTTGCCGCGGCGGATCACTTTCAGCCGATGCGGACGCAGGCGGATCGCCTCGGCCGGGTCTTTGGCCTGAAGGATCACCATGTCGGCATTGCAGCCGACCTCCAGCCCATAGCCGTCCAGCCCCATGATCTTGGCTGAATTCACCGTCACCGCATCGAACAGCGCGCGCTTGTCCGCGCCCGATCCCATCTGGGTCGCATGCATCGCCATATGCGCCACGTCGAGCAGATCGCCCGTGCCCATCGAATACCACGGATCCAGCACACAATCCTGGCCAAATCCTACGGTCAGCCCGGCCTCCATCAATTGCGGGATCCGGGTCAATCCGCGCCGCTTGGGATAGCTGTCGTGCCGGCCTTGCAGCATCATGTTGATCAGCGGGTTCGGGATCACCCGCAGATCGGCCTCGGCCATCAGCGGGATCAGCTTCGAGACATAATAGTTGTCCATCGAATGCATCGAGGTCAGATGCGAACCGGTCACCCGCCCCTGAAGCCCAAATCGCACGGTCTCGGCGGCGAGACTTTCGACATGGCGCGACAGCGGGTCGTCGGATTCGTCGCAATGCATGTCGACCATCAGCCCACGTTCGGCAGCGATACGGCACAGCGCCTCGACTGAGCGGGCGCCATCGGCCATCGTGCGTTCGAAATGCGGGATGCCACCGACGATGTCCACGCCCATGTCGAGCGCGCGGGTCAGCGCGGCCTCGGCATCCGGGCCGCGATAATAGCCGTCTTGCGGAAAGGCGACGAGTTGCAGGTCGATATAGGGGGCGACGCGCTCACGCACGTCCAGCATCGCCTCGGCGGTGACAAGGCGGGGATCGGAAACGTCGACATGGCTGCGGATCGCCAGCAAACCCTTTGACACCGCCAGATCACAATAGCGCATCGCGCGCTCGACCAAAGCCTCATGCGTCAGGGTCGGGCGCAATTCGCCCCAAAGGGCGATGCCCTCCAGCAGCGTGCCCGAGACATTCATCCGCGGCAGCCCCAGCGACAGGGTGGCGTCCATGTGAAAATGCGGGTCCACGAAAGGCGGGCTGACCAACTGCCCAGCGGCGTCGATCACCTCGCCCGCCTCGGCCGCGATCCCCGGTTCCACCGCTGCAATACGCCCGTTGCGCACGCCGATGTCGATGCCGCTGCGACCGTCGGGAAGCGTTGCATTGCGGATGAGAAGGTCGAACATCGTGGGCCCTTTCCTGAGTCTGCTTTGTGGGCAACCTAGGCAGGGCGCGGGGGAATGTCACGACGCGCAAATGCCGGAACAGGCCGCCTTCGGGGGACGAAACCGGTCTTTTGTGTTGGCTGTTGAAGTCGATCAACAACGGGTGGGGCGGCGGGCCAGATCATTGACCCGCTGGGCAAGCCCGGTCAAGCCTGCGCGGCCTTAGCCCCGCGTCATCGACAGGATTTCGGCGTGAAGCTCGGGCGTTGCTGCCGCCACCACCCGGCCTGATGAGTCGAGGCCCAGCGGCGCGCCGTTCCAATCGGTGATGACCCCGCCCGCACCTTCGATCACCGGCACAAGCGCAAGATAGTCATAGGGTTGCAGGTCCATCTCGACCACTGCATCCACATGGCCCGAGGCCAGCAGCCCGTAAGTGTAGCAATCGCCGCCAAAACGGCGCATCGCCGCGCGGGCGCTGATCCGGTCGAAAATGGCCAGCCCCTCCGCGTCAAAGCTGTCCGGCGATGTGGTGTAGAGCCGCGCGTCGGCGAGCCGGGTGCAGCCGCTGGTTCGGCAACCTTGGCCGCAAAATTGTGTCGCGGCACCTGTCTGACCGACCCAGATTTCGCCGGTGGGGGGGATGGAGATGACCCCGATGGTCGGTTTTCCATGCTCCAGATGGGCCACCAACGTGCCAAAGGCCGGCATCCCGGTGATAAAGCTTTTGGTCCCGTCGATCGGGTCCAGAACCCAGATGTTCGGGCTGTCGAGCTTGGAACTGCCGTGTTCCTCGCCATAGATGCCATGACCGGGGAATCTGTCGATGATTTGCGCGCGCATGGCGCTTTCGATGGATCTGTCCGCCTTGGTGACGGGCGATAAATCTTCTTTCTTTTCAATATCCAGAGGCGTCCGGAAATAGCTGAGTGCCATCGGCGTAGCGCTCTCGGCCAGCGCGCGCGCGAACACTGCCAAGGGGTCGGTTTCCGGTGTTTCCATGGGTGTGTGCATATTTTTTCCTCAGCGGGCTCATTTTGCTCCGGCAACCGGGGGCATGTGGAAATAGTAGTAGACAGAACCCCAAAAAATGCAAGAATACACAAATAACCCCAAACGTCGCACTGCGGCAGGGCGCAGTGCCGGGCAGGGCGCAGGCACGCCAGAAGGCCTGAAGCGATCCGGTGGACTTGTGTCTGTCGGTGAAAATTCAACATGGAGATCGACAATGAAAAATCATATTTTTGCTGTTTCCGCCTCGCTGCTTGCGCTTGCGGCGGCCTCGGCTGCCGTGGCGGGCGAGATCACGGTTTACACCGCGCTGGAAGAAGAAGAGATCGCGGCCTATGCGGCGGCGGCGCAGGCGACGATGCCGGACGTCGAGCTGAATATTCTGCGTCTGTCCACCGGCAAGCTGGGCGCGCGTATCTTGGCCGAGGCGGGCAATCCGCAGGCGGACGTGATCTGGGGCTGGGCCGTCACGGCGATGATGGACCCGCAGATTCTGGATATGCTGGAACCCTACGCGGCCAAAGGGTCCGAGGTTCTGGGCGACGCCTTTCGCGATGCCGATGGTCGCTGGTTCGCGCCGGTCGGTTATATGGGCGCGTTCTGCGTGAACACCGCGCGGCTGGAGCAGAAGGGCCTGCCGATGCCCAAAAGCTGGAAGGATCTGGAAGACCCGGCGTTCAAGGGCGAGATCCTGATGCCGGATCCGAATTCTTCGGGGACCGGGTATCTGCATGTGAACGCGGTTCTGCAAACGCTGGGCGAAGAGGCCGGCTGGGCGCAACTGGCGGCGGTCGATCCCAATATGGCGCAATATACCTCTTCGGGGTCGAAACCGTGTAAATCGGCGCGCACTGGTGAATACACGGTCGGCATTTCGCTGGCCTTCACCGCGATGCAGTCGATCGAAGAAGGCTATCCGCTGGCCATGGTGTTCCCCGAAGGCGGCGTCGGCTATGAGCTGGAAGCCTCGGGCCTGATGTCCAGCAGCGACAACAAGGACGATGCCAAGGCCTTCCTGGATTGGACGATGTCGGAAGAGGCGATCGACCTGTATCGCCAGTACAAGGCGCTGATCACCATCCCCGGTGTCGGGGCGTCGGCGGCTGCGGAAAAGGCCGGTTTGCCAGCGGATATCAGCACCGTTCTGGCCGATGTGGACTTTGTGAAGTCGGCGGCAGGGCAGAACGCCATCAAGGCGACCTGGAAAGAAAAATTCGGCCGTTGATCGGCTGATCATTGGCGCGCGGGGCTTGGTTCCGCGCGCCGTCGGTTTCTTTGCGCGCGACCGTGCTCGCGGGCAAAGGCCAAGACACCCCACAGCCCGGAACCGCACCCCCATGTATCTGACCGTCCGAAATGTCACCAAACGCTATGGCCCCTTCACCGCATTGGACGATGTGTCCATTTCGATCGAGAAGGGCGAGTTTGTGTGCCTGTTGGGCCCGAGCGGATGCGGCAAGACGACCTTGCTGCGGCTGATTGCCGGGCTGACCGATATCGACGAGGGCGAGGTGCTTCTGGAGGATCAATCCCTGTTGGGCCTGCCCGCGCGCAAGCGGGGGTTCGGGATCGTCTTTCAATCCTATTCGTTGTTCCCCAACATGACGGTCGCGGCCAATATCGGCTATGGGCTGAAGATCCGAAACGTGCCGTCAGACCAGATTTCCGCGCGGGTGCGGGATCTTCTCGAGATGGTCAAGTTGCCACAACTGGCCGACAAATTGCCCGGCCAGTTGTCGGGGGGCCAGCAACAGCGCATCGCGCTGGCCCGCGCCATTGCGGTGGACCCGCGCGCCTTGCTGCTTGATGAACCGCTTTCGGCGCTGGATGCCAAGGTCCGGGCCGAGCTGCGCGGCGAGATCCGACAGTTGCAGCGGGCGCTTGGCATTCCGACCTTGATGGTGACGCATGATCAGGAAGAGGCGCTTGAACTGGCCGACAAGATCATCTGCATGAACCATGGAACGGTGGTGCAGACCGGAACGCCGGAAGAGCTGTACAATCACCCGGTGACCCGTTTCGTGGCCGATTTCATGGGCCGCAGCAATATCATCCCCACCGACCGGATCCGTGCGGTTCTTCCCGATCTGATGGCACATCGGCCGGATGGACCGGAGGACGCCTATTCGGCCTGTATTCGTCCTGAGGAAATCACCATCACCGCCGCGCCCGCCGGGACGCAAACCGTGCGCTCCATCGGCTTTCTCGGCAACCTCAGACGGATTGAAACCGATGGGCCGCTTGGGCCCGTGCTGGTGGAAACCCATGGCCAAGCCAAATGCAACGAAGGCGATGCGGTGACGCTGGAGATTCCGGCGCAGGCCTGCACCTGGGTGCGCAATGACCCGGCAGGGCCGGTCGCGTGATGCCGACACGCCAAGCCACCCCCGCGACAGCGCACACAAAACGCGGTCTGGACGGGGATCGGGTTTTGACGGCGTTTTGCGTCGGTCTTCCGGTTCTGGGGCTGCTGCTGTTCTTTCTGTACCCGATGGCCATCGTGTTCCTGCGCTCGATCACCGTTGCGGACGGCACCTATGGGCTGGGCAATTACGGCGAGGTGCTGGCGTCAAAGGGGTTCTGGCGCGCGACATGGCATTCGATGGCGATGGGCGGGGGCACGACGGTGCTGAGCGTGCTGTTGGGCTTCGTCATTGCGCATGGGCTGCACCGCTGTGCGTTCCGGGGCAAATGGCTGATCCGGGCGGCGATCGTGCTGCCGTTGCTTGCGCCGTCTTTGGTGCAGGCGCTGGGCCTGATCTTCCTGTTGGGGCGCAACGGGTTGGTGAACCGCTTTTTCGGGCTGGAGATGGATATCTATGGCTTCTGGGGGTTGTTGATCGCCAACACGCTTTATGCGCTGCCACAAGCGGTGATGATCATCGGCGCCGCGCTGGTTCTGCTGGATGCCCGCACCTATGAGGCCGCCGAGATCATGGGCGCCAGCCCGTCCCGGCAGTTCCGGGATCTGACCCTGCCTGCGGTGCGTCTTGGCCTTTTGAATGCCGCCTTCGTGGTGTTCACCATCACGATCACCGATTTCGGCAATGCCGCCGTCATCGGGGGCGATTATTCGGTTCTGGCAACCGAGATCTATTCACAGGTCGTCGGCCAGCGCAATTTCAACATGGGGGCGGTCGTGGGCATCATGCTGCTGCTGCCCACGGTCGCGTCCTATGCCATCGAACGGCAGGCGATGAAGCGGCAGAAGGGCCAGCAGGGGACCAACAGCCAGCCCTTCGTTCCGCAGTTTACGCCGGTTCGCGACCTGCCGATGGCAGCTATCAATTTCCTGATCGCGGTGCTGATCGCTGCCGTGATCGCCATCGTGGTTTTTGCCAGTTTCGTGCGGCTCTGGCCGTATAACTTCGAGCTCACCACGCGGCACTATAACATCACCCTTGCGGGCGGTTATGGCTCGCTTTGGATGACGATCGTCATATCCCTGATGGCGGCAGCGGGGGGCACGCTGGCGGTGTTTCTGCTGGGGCTTGGCCTGCGCCGGGTTCCATCCGCGCTGGCGCAGCCGCTTCAGGTTCTGGCGGCGATGCCGGCGGCGGTGCCGGGGATGGTGCTGGGGCTGGCCTATATCCTGACGTTCAATTCGACGGCAACGCCGCTGTATCTGCTGTATGGAACGGCGGCGCTGATCGCGATCATCAACTTCTATCACTATCACACGCAGGCCTTTCTGACTCTGCAGACCGGGTTCCGGCAACTTCCACCCGCGCTTGAAGAGGCCGCCGGGAGCCTTGGCGCCGGGTTGGGTAAGGTGGCCGTCAATGTGGTGGCCCCCTTCATCGCGCCGATGCTGGTGTCGGTGTTCTTCTTCCTGTTCATGCGCTCCATGGTGACGCTTTCGGCGGTGGTGTTCCTGACCACACCGAAACTGAACGTGGCCGCCGTGACGATCATGCGGCTGGATGATGCCGGGCTGACATCACAGGCGGCGGCGTTCTCGACCGTGGTGATGGCCGTGGTCTGTGCCGCCCTGATCGGGATGAAAGCCGTGTTGGCAGTGATGGGGCGGGGCCAGACGCGCCCGGCGAAAGGCTGAACCGATGTGGTCCAAGGATCGTCACCAACGCATCCTGTCGATGCTTGAGGTCAGCGGGCGGGTCAGCGCCAATGATCTGGTGAGCATTCTGGGCGTTTCACGCGAAACCGTGCGCCGGGATCTGGTGGATCTTGAGCTTGCCGGGCTGGTCCAGCGTGTTCACGGCGGTGTTGTGCTGCCCGATACCAGTGTCGAGGCGCCTTTTGAGAAACGCAGGCAAAGCCAGACACGGGCCAAGCGCGACATTGCCCGCAAGGCGGTGTCCCTGATCAAACCCGGCGCCTCGCTGTTCGTGGACGCCGGCAGCACCACGTCGATTTTTGCGCAAGAGTTGGTGAAACTTTCCGGCATCATGGTCGTGACCAATTCGATTGAAATCGCAACGACGGTGCAGGCCGCCAACACCGGGATCAATCTGGTGCTGCTGGGGGGGCGGCTGGTTAATGATGTGCCGGGCACCTATGGCGAACTCACGGTGTCAGAGATCCGCCGCTTTCAGGTCGACATGGCCTTTATCGCGCCGGTCGGGCTGCATGCGGAAAAGGGCGCGTTTTCCTATGAACTGCTTGAGGCGGATGTCGCGGGCGCGATGATCGAAAACGCGGCCGAGACGGTCTTGCTGGTTGATCACACCAAGCAAGCCACGCTCAGCCGGGTCCGGTTCTGCGAGATTGGCCAGATCGGAACGCTGGTCGCCGACAATAGTTCATCCCCGGCGCAGTTGGAGCCGTTTCGCCGCGCCGGGATCAAGGTCGTCATCTGAGGGCTGGGACGGCCCGGAGTACCCCGTCCAAGGCTGGTTGTGTCATCCTCAAGGAAACGAGTTCGTCAGCGGTTCAGGCAAACGAAAGCCGCTTTTCAGACCATCGGGAAAGGGCCTCGACAGCGATCCAAAGGCTCAGGGAAAGGCCGGAGAGCGCGATCAAAGCCGCGAACATCAGGGCGGTCTGACCGCGGCCGTTTGACATCAACATCAGATGCCCCAAACCTTGTGAGGCCCCGACCCATTCTCCGATCAGCACCGCCAGCGGACCATAGACCGCCGCCAGCCGCAGGCCCGAAAGCAGCCCCGGCACCGCATGCGGCAAGCGCAGCAGCAGGGTTTCGCGCCAGCGCCCGGCCCCGGACAGGCGTGACAGGTCGCTCAGCCCCGCAGGCAGGCTCATCAGCCGGTCAAACAGCGCCGAGGCAATCGGGAAATAGGTCACAAGCGCGATCGTCACGATCTTGGACGGCATGCCATAGCCCAGCCAGAGCGTTATCACCGGGGCCAGCGCAAATGCTGGAATGGCCTGCGCCAGTACCAGCATCGGGCGCAGCAGCCAGCGGGCGCGCCGCGACAGCGCCAGCAGCAAGGCCGTTTCAACGCCCAAGGCGATCCCGATCACAAGGCCAAGGCCAAGGTTGGATGCGGACCAAAGCGTGTTTTGCCAAATCAGCGCGGCATTGTCCCACAAGGACTGGGCGACAAGACCGGGGCCGGGCAGGATAAAGCGAGGCACACCGCTGAGGCTGACCACCGCCTGCCAGACCGCGAGCGTGACCAGCACCGGAACGGCGGCGCGCCACAGGCCCCGGGCGGCGCGCGCGATCAAGCGGCCTCCGACGCAAGGTGCAGGCGCATCCGCTGCAAAAGCGCGGCCTGCGCGGTCAGGGTGGTTGCGGCTTCTGGTGCGCGCGGCGGGGCCGTAGGGGGCAGTGGACAGGGATCGACGCCCGTGCGCGTCACGATCCAGGCGCTGTCTGCCAGCCGGATCGCCTCGGCGGGGTCATGGGTGATCAAAACCACGGTTCGACCGCTCAGAAGCCCGGCGGCCAGATCCTGCATCGTGTGGCGCGTCATCGCGTCCAGCGCCGAGAACGGCTCGTCAAGCAGAACGATGGCCCGATCCTCATACAGGGTCCGTGCGAGGGCGACGCGCTGGCGCTGCCCGGCAGAGAGCTGTGAGGGTTTGCGGGTCTCATGGCCGGCAAGCCCGACATCCGCCAGCAGCGCCGCCGCCCGGTCTGGCTGCGGGCGTTCGCCGCGCAGGCGGGCGCAAATCGTGACATTGTCCCGCGCCGTGGCCCAGGGCAAAAGCTGATCGTCCTGCGCCATCATGGCGACGCGCGGGGCAATGGCGGCATTGTCCTGTGCCGTGATCCGACCATCCAGACGCGCGGCACAGGGCAGGGCGGCGATCAATCGCAAAAGCGATGTCTTGCCGACACCGGACGCCCCCAGAAGCGCGCTCCACCGACCTGCGGGGAGAGTCAGATCGAACGCCTCGATCAGGCACCGGCCCCCGGCGTGGAGCGATCCCGCCATATGGATGGCCGGGGCGATCATACCGCCACCGGGTGAGAGGCCATGCTCCAGAAACCGATTTCCAGCCGCGTCGCCGTGCTAAACCGGGCCTGAAGCTCGCCCGCGCGCGGCAGATCCTCCCAGCCGGGGCCAAGACGGCGCAAAATCGCGCCATCGATCAACGCCCCGACATCCCGGCACAGGGCCTGAAACGCTTCCCCGCCATAGGTTGCGCACCACTCTGAGTAGGCACCGCTGTTGCCCGCCAACCGGGCGCCGATTTCGCCATATCCCAGCACGCAGGGGGCCAGCGCCGCCAGCAGATCTAGAAAATCGCCGGAATAGCCCGCCTCCAGCACATAGCGGGTATAGGCCAGATTTTCGGGGGCCTCGGGCGTTGCCTCCAACGTGGCGCGGTCGATGCCCTGCGCGGCGCAGGTTTCCACATGCAGCGGCATTTCCTCATGCACCAGCGCGTGAACCGTGGCGCTGGCCGCGGCCATTTCGTCCAGCGTCTTGGCCTTGGCCGCCGCCAGCGCCCATGCGCGGGCGAAATGGATCAGGAACACGTAATCCTGACGCAGGTACTGCAGGTAATTTTCCTGTGGCAGGGTTCCGTCGCGCAGCCCTTCGACAAAGGCGTGGTGGGTGTAGCGGCCCCAATCCTGCGCCGCGCCCGCACGCCAAAGCGCGAAGGCACGGCCATAGTCCGGCCCGCTCATTGCGCGACTTCGGCAGTAACGTCGGCGGTGACGTCGCGCACCAGATCGGCCGCGGGAATGGGGGTTTTCACGGCCCCTTGCTCAAGCAGAAACGCCTCGAATCGCGCGTAACGGCCCTGATCGACGGCGGCGGGGCGGCTGGCAAAGCGTGGCCATGTATCGGCCCAAGCGCGGGTGTTCAGCTCGTTGCGCAACTCGGCGCTGGTGGCGAAAAAGGTCTGCCCGGCGGCTTCGGGATCATTCAGGATGTAGGCGGCGGCGCGTTCGGTCGCGTGGAGGAAGCGGGCGATCAACTCGCGATTCAGCCCCTCGGCGCGCGCGATATAGATCAGCTCGTCATAGGCGGGCACGCCTTCGGCCTCGGGGTAGAAACAGCGCCCTTCGTGGCCTTCCATCTCCATCTGGTTCAATTCGAAATTGCGAAAGGCCCCGATCACACCATCGACCTGTCCGGACATCAGCGCGGGCGAGATCGACCAGCCGATATTGATCTGTTCGACGTCCTCGGGGGACAGGCCGCTATGGGCCAACATGGCCGACAGCAGCATTTCCTGCACCCCCGCCACGGAAAAGCCGACCTTACGCCCGGCCAGATCTGCGACCGACTGCACCGGCCCGTCGGCCCGTACCACAAGGCAGGTGAGCGGGGTCTCGATCAGGGTGCCGACGCGGACCACGTCCAGCCCTTCGCGGCGGTTGAGATGCAACTCGGGCTGGTAGCTGAGGGCAAGATCGACGTTGCCAGCCGCCACCATGCGCGGCGGATCATTGGGGTCGGCGGGGGTGACCAAGTCGACCTCAAGCCCGGCATCAGCGAAAAAGCCCAGCTCTTCGGCCAGAATGATGGGCCCGTGATCGGGATTTATGAACCAGTCGAGCATGACGGTCATGTGGTCCTGTGCCAGCACCGGGGTGGCCAGCAGGGTCATTGCGCATGTTGCGAGTATCTTTTTCACGTCTGTCTCCGTCATGGGGTGTGTGTTGGGGGGAAAAGGTCAGGTGCCGGGCAGCGCCAAAAGCGCGATGTCCCCGGCCCAGCGGTGGCGCAGGGTGGTCCCGGCGTTATGGGCGCGCAGACCTGTTTGACAGGCCAGCACGATCCGTGTGCCAAGATCGGGCAAGGCCAGATCAGCCAAGGCGTCGGTGGCGAGGTGTCGTGCGTCCGCGCGAAAGGGGGCGGGTCTTTCACGGCGCAGATCAATCACCATGTCGGCAGGGGTGATCTGGTCCGGGGCGATGAAAGGGGCGGGGCGGTCGGGTTCGGGGGCGTCTTCAAAGCGGAAGTCCGAGCTGCGCCAGTTGGCGGCATCCAGAACCATCATCCGGCCCAGCGGCGAGGGGGCCAGATCAAGCAGAACGGCCAGCGCCATCTGCGCCTGTATCGCCCCGATCGCGGCCACCACGGGGCCCAGAACGCCAGCGGTTTCGCAGGTCGGGGCACCGTGCGGCAGATCAGGGAACACGGCGCGCAGGGACGGCGCGCTGCGGCAAAACCCGCCGACATAGCCCCGCAGCCCCAACGCCGAGGCCGATATGAGCGGCGTGCCAGAGGCATAGGCAACATCAGACAGGGTGAAGCTGACAGCAAAGGTATCGGCGCAATCCAGCACCACATCGGCCTGCGCCACCAGAGCGGGCGCATTGGCGGGGGTGAGCCAATCGACCAAGGGCCGCACGGTGACGTCGGGATTCAGCGCGGCCAGCGCCTCGGCGGCGGCCTCGGCCTTGGGGCGTGCGATATCGCGCAGCCGGTACAGGGGCTGGCGGTGCAGGTTGCTTTCGCCCACGAGATCACCGTCGATCAGGGTGATCGTCCCGACCCCGGCGCCGACAAGATATTGCAGCACCGGAACGCCCAGCCCGCCCGCGCCTGCGACCAGAACACGGGCCGCGCGCAGGCGGTTTTGTCCGGCCTCACCGACCTCGGGCAGGGCGATCTGTCTTGCATATCGGCTCATCGTGCCACCGTCAGCCAGTCGCGGATACGGGCGTCGGGGGTCGGGTTCAGGGTGATATCCGTCACTGCAGCCACCGTATCGGCCCCGGCTTTGAAGGCGCCCGGCGCCCGCTCGACCGACATGCCCCCAATGGCGCAAAGCGGGATGTCGCCAATCAGGCTTTTCCACTCGGTCAGCTTATCGAGGCCCTGCTCGGTCCATTTCATCTTTTTCAGGATGGTCGGATAGACCGGGCCCAAGGCGATATAATCGGGGGTCAGGGCCAGCGCGCGGTCAAGTTCGGCGCGATCATGGGTGGAAATTCCCAGTTTCAGGCCGGCGCGACGGATCGCGGCGATGTCGGCACTGTCCAGATCTTCCTGCCCCAGATGCAGCCAATCCGCGCCAAGTTCGATCGCCAGTTGCCAATGATCATTCACCACAAGGGCGGCGCAATGGCGGCGGCACAGGGCCAGCGCGGTGCTGATTTCGGCGCGCAGGGCTGCCTTTGGGCGATCCTTGATGCGCAGTTGCACCAGCCGCACCCCAAGGGGGACGGCGCGCGCCACCCAATCGGCGCTGTCGAATACGGGATAGAAACGGGGCAGGGTCATAGCCAGGCCTTTCCGATCACGGGGGTCGAGGGCACGGCCATGTCGCGCGCGATCATCGGCCCGGAGGTACGCGCCAATGCGCCCGCCTCGGCCGCCAGCGCAAAGGCGCGCGCCATGGTGGGGGGATCCTCGGCCTCGGCCACGGCGGTGTTCAGCAGGATCGCGTCGAACCCCAGTTCCATCGCCTGTGCCGCGTGGCTGGGCAGGCCAAGGCCCGCATCCACCACCATGGCCACATCGGGAAAGGCCGCGCGCAGGGTGCGCAGCCCGTGGATGTTGTTCAGCCCCATGCCCGAGCCGATCGGCGCGCCCCAAGGCATCAGCACCCGGCAGCCGGCATCAATCAGCCGCGCCGCCAGAACCTGATCTTCGGTGGTATAGGGAAACACTTTGAAACCATCCGCGCACAGCGCCTCGGCGGCCTCCAACAGACCAAAGGGATCGGGCTGCAGCGTGTCGGCATGTCCGATCACTTCAAGCTTGATCCAGTCGGTGCCGAAATATTCACGCGCCATCTGGGCGGTGGTGATCGCCTCGCGCGCGGAATGGCAGCCGGCGGTGTTGGGCAGCAGATGCACGCCAAGGCCGCGCACCATCTCCCAAAATGCCTGCCCCGCACCGCGCTCACGGCGCAGCGACACGGTGGCGACCGAGGCGCCGCTTGAGCGGAACGCGGCCTCCATCATGGTCGGTGAGGGAAAGCGTGCCGTGCCCAGCATCATGGGCGTTTGCAAGGTCTCACCATAAAAATCGCGCATGATCAGCCCCCCTGCATCGCGGTCAGAACCTCAAGCCGGTCGCCGGGTGACAGTTGGGTTGCGCCGCGCGTTGCGGCGGGAACAAAGCTGCCGTTGAGCGCGGTTGCCACGCGGGCCTCGCCCCAGCCCAGTTCGGCCAGCGCCTCATGCAAATGCGTTGCGGTGACGGCCTGCTGTTCGCCGTTGACTTCAATCTTCATGAACCAAATCCCCCATGTGACCTGTTGCAAGAACCTCTGCCGCCTGTTCGGCCAAAGCGGGCGACATCAGATAGCCGTGCCGGAACAACCCGTTCAGGTGCAGCACGCGCCCCCGGCGCAGCACGCGCGGCACATTGTCGGCAAAGGCCGGGCGCAGATCGGCGCCCATTTCGACGACCTCGGCCTCGGCAAAGCGCCGGTCCAGCGCATAAGCCGCCGACAGCAATTCCAACGCCGAGCGCGCGGTCATCGGGCCGCGCGCGGCGCTTTCGATCTGCGTCGCGCCCAGCATGAATATCCCGTTCGCCCGCGGCACCACGTACAGCGGGTGACGCGGATGCAGCAGGCGGATCGGGCGCGATAGGTGGATTTCATCCGAGTGCAGCACGACCATCTCGCCGCGTACACCGCGCAGCCCCGGCACATCGCCCTGAGCCGCCAGACCACGGCAATCCAAGACCGGGCCGCTCAGGTCTTTCGGCTCGACCGCGCCGGTTTCCACCTCGACCCCCGCATCGGCCAATGTCCGGATCAGATCGGTCAAAGCCTGTCGCGGATCGAGATGCGCCTCGGCGGCGAAGAACACCCCGCGCCGGTGCTGCCCGGCCAGCTCAGGTTCCAGCGCCGCGATCGCCGCCGCATCACAGGCGGTGTTGCCCTCGGTGCGCGCGGCAAAACGGTCCAGCTCGCCCCGGTCCCGTTCCGGCGCAAGGGCCAGCGTGCCCTGTTTGATCACGTGGGTCACGTCTGACCAAAGCCCAATGGCTTGGCGCCCGTGGGTCACGATCGGGGGCTCTGCCGTGGCGCTTTCACACTCGGGCGCCAGCATTCCGCCGGCCCACCATGAACAGCCATGCGGCCCCGGCGGTCCGACCCGGTCAATCACCCGGGGATGCAGACCGCGGGCAAGACAGGACCGCGCCGCCCAGAGGCCCGCGACCCCTGCGCCGATGATTGTGACGTCACTCATTGGACCACTCCGCATGAAAATGATGAACCGGGCCATGCCCGCCGCCGATGTTCAGCTGGTCCGCCGCCGCGATGGCCCCTTGCAGATAGGCATGCGCAGCGCGCACCGCCTCGGGCAGGGGCGTGCCACGTGCGAGACCCGCCGCGATCGCAGCCGACAGGGTGCAGCCGGTGCCATGGGTGTTGCGGGTGGTGTGGCGGGGGGCCGATAGCCGCAGCACCGCCCCGGGCGTGATCAGAAGATCGACACAATGCGCCCCGTCGCCATGGCCGCCCTTCATAAGCACCGCGCGCGGCCCCAAGGCCAGCAACGCGCGGCCCTGTTCCAGCATCTCGGCCTCATCCGTGGCCTCGGGCAGATCCAGCAACCGCGCCGCCTCGGGCAGGTTCGGGGTAAGAAGGTCGGCTCGCGGCAGCAGTCGGGCGCGCAGGCTTGCAACCGCGTCATCGGCCAATAGCGCATCGCCGGATTTCGCCACCATCACCGGGTCCAGAACCACCGGAGCCGCGCATCGCGCCAGCCCATCGGTGACGGCGTCAATCGCCTCTGGTTCACCCAGCATGCCGATCTTGATCGCGCCGATGTCCAGATCGTCAAAGACCGCGTCCATCTGGGCGCGGATCATCTGCGGCGCGACCGCAGCCACCGCCGTGACGGCACGGGTGTTTTGCGCGGTGATCGCGGTCAGCACGCTGGCGCCATAGACGCCCAACGCACTGAATGTCTTGAGATCGGCCTGAATCCCGGCGCCGCCGCCACTGTCGGATCCTGCAATCGTCAACGCCTGAAAAGCCATATACGCCCCCATTCAGAACAAGGGCCAAAAGCGTCGCGATACGGAAAGTCTTGGGCCATGGGTGGCCACAGCTTTGCTCCGTTCCCTCCGCCGGAATGACCCGGATCAGGTTCGATGGGTCAGCTTTCGCCTCTCAGCCATGACGGCACCCCAACGGATGCGGCCGGGGTAGCGCGCTGCGCAGAGCGAGTCAAACGGATTGCCGAAAGCGGGCGGCGCGTGCAGTGGAAAAGTTGGAGGAGGGGGCGTTTCCGTTTCTGGCGCGCGCCCGGTGCGATACGGATGGACAGCGCGCAGGCTGCGGATTAACTCTGTCACATGACATGGGATCACGAACTCGATGCGCGCGGCCTGTTGTGCCCCTTGCCGGTGCTCAAGGCGCGCAAGCGGCTGATGGGGATGGCACCGGGGCAGATCCTGCGCCTTGTCGCCACCGACCCGGCGGCGGTGGTGGATGTACCGCATTATTGCACTGAATCCGGCAACCTGCTGCGCGACAGCGGGCAGGAGGGCGAGGCGCAGATCTATCTGATCGAGCGCCGCTAACCGCGTCAGACCAGCCCGAAGGCGGCATAGGGGATGAACCGCACCGGCGTGCCGGGCGTGATCGTCAGTGCGCTGTCGGGCAGTTCCACCAGCCCGGTGGCCCAGCTCAACCCGCTGATGCGGCCAGAGCCTTCGGATTGGAACACCTCCGCCGTGCCCGCCTCTGTCAGCCGCGCGCGCAGGAATTCCCGCCGCCCCGGTTTCTTGGTCTTGGAAAAGGCCGCCGGCACGGTAAATCCCTGCGGGCGCTGCCATCCGGCCCCGGCCATCAGCGACAGGGCCGGGCGGGCAAACACCAGCGCACAAACCAGCGCCGCGACCGGATTGCCGGGCAGGCCGAAGACCGGCCTGCCCTGCCACATCGCCAGCGCCAGCGGGCGCCCCGGTTTTACCGCGATGCGCCAGCTTGACAGTGTGCCCTTGCGCCGCAGCAAGGCCGAGACGTGATCCTCGTCCCCTGCCGAGGCTCCGCCCGAGGTCAGGATCACGTCAGCCTTGTCCGCGCCGTCGTTCAGGCGGATCTCGATCTGTTCCGGGTCGTCGCGCACATGGCCAAGGTCAACCGCCTCGCAGCCCCAGCCCTTTGCCAGCGACAGCAGCATGGGTCGGTTTGCATCCCAGATCTGATGCGGCGCGGCAGGGCTGGCCGGGCTGGGCACGATCTCGTCGCCGGTCGACAACACGCCGACCCGCAGCGGGCGGAACACCTCGACCTCGGGGATGCCAAGCGCCGACAGCAGCGCCAGATCCGGCGCGCGCAGACGATGACCGGCGGGCAGGGCTTGCGCCCCCTCGACCACGTCTTCGCCGGCTTCGCGGGTGTTGGCGTGGGGTTTGAGCGGTCCGTCAAAGATCACCGCGCCACCGTCCAGCGCGGTGTCTTCCTCCAGTACCACGGTATCCACGCCTTGCGGCAGGATCGCGCCGGTGAGGATTCGGATCGCGGCCCCCATTGGCACTGTGCCGTCAAACGGCTGGCCCGCCGCCGCACGCCCATCGACCAGCGGCAGGTGCTGGACGCCCGCACCGGTTGCGGCATGGGCAAAGCCAAAGCCATCGACGGCGGAATTCGGGCGCGGCGGGTTGGATCGGCGCGCGATGCACTCGGCGGCAAGGACGCGCCCGGCGGCCTGCGCGGTGGGCAGGGTTTGATGCGCGGTCACCGGGTGCAGCGCCGCTCGCAATTTGTCCAGCGCCACCTCCACCGGCACCCAGGTCACCCCCTGCGGCATGGCGAAACAATCATTGCGCAGCCGGGGGGGCAGGATCGCGGGCGCAAGCCCCTTGCGGGCGGCAGAATCGATCGCGCCCTCGTGACCCAGCCCGAGGATCCAGCCCTCTTCCAGATCACCGTCGCGCGTCATCGCATCAAGCTGCTCTGGCGCCAAGGCCCGCAGCGCGGCGGACAGGATGCGGACCTGCGCGCGATCCTTGATCTCGCCCGGCTCGGCCAGTTCCGCGACGGTTTTCGCGATCAGCGAGGGGAACACCTCGACCAGCGTGATCGGGGTCTGTGCGGACTCGAACGGGCGCACGGAAAGCGCCGCGCCGAACCGTTTGCGCAACGCCTGAAGCCGGGCAATGCCCAGCAGCGCCTGAGAGCCGACCGACCCAGCGCCCGCCAGTTTCCAGACCGGCTGCGCGCCCTTGGCGGTATCGCACGCGCGTTTGTCGGCGAAGGGGTTGGCATGCTCGGCCTTGGTGCGCGGCAGGTCGGGAATGTCGCGGCCCAGCGGGTTGGCCCAGAATGGACCCGCTCCGGGGAAGCGCCGGTTGATCTCTGCCGCCGCATCCAGCCGGTTGTTGGCATTGTCGGGCCCGTCTTCGATCCGCGCCGCGATCTCGGCCCATAGCGCGAGGGGATCATCGGTACCGGTCAGGGCACGGGCAAAGCCGCGTGGATAGGCAAAGGGAAAATCGAACCCGGCAAGCACCCGTCGCCCGGCGTCGATTTCCGCCGCGAACAGGGTGCAAAGCGCGTCGGTCGCCGCCTCGCGGGTGCGGTGGTAGCTGGTCGCCATCTCGCCGTCCCGCGCCACACCGATCCAGATCGCATCCTGTGAGGGCCGCGCGGGCGAGGGGGTGGAGGCCCCTGACCAATCGGTGACGACGACAGTGTCGAACCTCACAACCCGACCTCTCGCAGGATGAAATCGGCAATCGCTCCGGTGTCGTCGAGATCAAACACCGGCAGGGCGCAGCCCGGTTGCGGTGTATCGGCGGCCACGGCGCGCACGCTTGGGTTTTCCCCAGCCAGCAAGGGCTTGGCGGTCTCGGCGCGATGCGCTTCGATCTTGGGGTGATGGTCACGCTTGAAACCTTCGACCAGCACCAGATCGACCGGCGAGAGCCGCGCCAGCAGTTCCTCCAGCGGCGGCTCATCGGCCCCGCGCAGCTCATGCATCAAGGCCCAGCGATGCGGCGAGGCCAGCATGACCTCCTGCGCGCCGGCCTCGCGGTGGCGATGGCTGTCGCGCCCGGGCTGGTCCACATCGGTGCTGTGATGGGCATGTTTGACGGTGGAAACGCGTAGACCGCGCCCGGTGATCTCGGCCACCAGACGTTCCATCAACCCGGTTTTGCCAGCGTTCTTCCAGCCGGTGACGCCATAGACCTTCACAGCGCCTCCAGCAGATGCGCCGCCTCGGTCAGGTCTTCCGGGCGGTTGACGTTGAAGAACGGATCGAAGGGCTGCGCCGGAAACTCCGCCAGCCCGGCCTGATGCGCATCGGTCCACAGCACGATCTTGCGCAGCCCGCCCTCCAGCGCCGCGCGCAGATCCCCTCGCAGCGCAACCGGCCAGAGGCCAAAGGTTGGATGACGCCACAATTTACCCTCGGCGTCGCGCGATCCCGCCAGCGCCAGCCCCTCGAGGCCCGCCGCCGCGCGCAGCCGTGCGACCAGATCGGCCGGAAAGAACGGCGTGTCGGCGGCGGCGGTCACTATTGTATCGATCCCCTCGGCGGCGGCCCAGTCGAGCCCGGCCAGAACCCCGGCCAGCGGTCCGGGGTGATCGGGCATACTGTCCGGCAGCACCGGCAGCGCGAATTCGGCAAAGCGTTCGGGCGCACCATTGGCGTTGATCGCCAGACGGTCGCATTGTGGTGCAAGCCGCGTGATGACGTGATCGATCAGTCGGGTGCCGCCCAGCTCGCGCAGCCCCTTGTCGCCGCCGCCCATGCGGGTGGCCTTGCCGCCGGCCAGAATGACCCCCGCGATCCCGCTCATGCGTCCGCCCCTTTGCGCCGATGTTTCCCGGCCTCTTCCGGCACCTCGCCGGGGTCGGCATCGCGCAGCAGCCGGTCTTCTCCCGACAGGCAGACGAACCGCTGCCCGCGCATCCGCCCGATCAGGGTCAGCCCGACCTGACGCGCGATTTCCACCCCCCAGGCGGTGAAGCCCGAGCGCGAGGCCAGCACCGGGATGCCCATCAGCGCGCATTTGATTACCATCTCGGAGGTCAGCCGCCCGGTAGTATAAAGGATCTTGTCGTCGGCCCGGACCCCGTGGCGGAACATGAACCCGGCGATCTTGTCCACCGCGTTGTGGCGCCCGACATCCTCCATGTAAACCAAGGGGGTGTCGCGCTGGCACAGCACGGTGCCGTGGATCGCGCCGGCCTCCAGATACAGCGACGGCGTGCTGTTGATCTGCTTGGCCAGCGCATAAAGCCAGCTTGTGCGGACCTCGGCCTGCGGCAGGGTCAGCCCCTCCAGCCCCTCCATCATGTCACCAAAGACGGTGCCCACCGCGCAGCCGCTGGTGCGGGTCTTTTTCTGTACCTTTTCCTCATAGGAGGTCTGCCGCGTGGTACGCACCACCACGGTTTCGATCTCTTCATCGAAATCGACGCCCGTCACCTCGTCATCGGGGCGCAACATGCCCTGATTGCGCAGAAATCCCAGCGCCAGATACTCGGGGTGGTCGCCGATCGTCATGGCGGTGACGATCTCTTGCCGGTTCAGATAGATCGTCAGCGGGCGTTCCTCGACGACCGAGATCTCGGTCGCAGCGCCGGTGTGATCCGTGCCGGTGATCCGCCGGGTCAGCCTTTGGTCCGTGGGATCGGGCAGCAGAGGAAGGTCGGGCAGCGTCACGCGGCGGCTCCTTTTTAAGGCGGGGTCTCTTTCCTGCTCGGCGGGCATCTTGTATGCCGAACTGGAGAGTTGCAAGGGGTGCGCGATGCTGGGCTATGTGGTGGCAGACGGGCAGGGGGCCGCGGATCTGGTGATCCGGCAGGTGGCCGAGCGGCTGCGCGCGCAAGGCGTGCATCTGGCCGGGGCGGTGCAGGTCAACAGCGACACCGAAATCGAAACGGGCGCAGACGTCAGATGCGAGATGGATCTGCATATCCTGTCGCGTGACACGGTGGTACGCATCAGCCAAAGCCTCGGGGCGTTGTCGCGCGGCTGTCGGCTGGACCCGGGCGGGCTGGAACGCGCGGTCGGGCTGGTGGCCCATGCGCTGGCCGAGGGGCCGGAACTGCTGATCGTCAACAAATACGGCAAGCAGGAGATCGAGGGCCGCGGATTTCGCCCCCTGATCGGCGAGGCGCTGGCCGCAGGTATCCCGGTGCTGACGGCGGTCAACCGGGACAATGTGGCGCAATTCCGCCTCTTTGCCGAGGATCTGGCCGAACCGCTCCCCGGTGAGGCGCAGGCGGTGTTCGAGTGGTGCATGGCGCGGCGGGCGGTGCCTGCGGGCTGAGCGGACCGGGCGGGGACAATTTGTCCGCCCCCTTTGCGGCGAACCCTCAATTTGTCCGTTTCGATGCCCCGCCGCGTATGTAATCTGCTGCAGAACGAGACGGAACACTCTGTAATGAATGACATTCTTCAGGGATTGGCGCGTGCGGCCAAATTGGTGGTGACGCTGAATGCCGACCTTGTGGAGATCACCCTGCTGTCGTTGCAGGTCAGTCTTGGCGCGGCGGTGATCGGCTCGGCCATCGGGTTGCCATTGGGGGCGTGGTTGGCGATCAACCGCTTTCCGGCGCGGCGCATGGTCATCGCGCTGCTCAACGCGCTGATGGGGCTGCCGCCGGTGGTGGTTGGCTTGTTCGTCTATGTGTTGTTCTCCCGTTCTGGGCCGCTCGGGGTGCTGGGGCTGCTGTTCACGCCGACCGCGATGGTGATCGCGCAGGTCATCATCATCACGCCGATCATCGCTTCGGTTGCGCATCAGGCCATCCGCGAACTTTGGGCCGATTACCATGATCTGCTGATCTCGCTTGAGACCACGCACAGCCAACGCATCGCCACCTTGCTTTGGGATGGGCGGCGGGCGCTGATGACGGCCTCGCTTGCCGGGTTTGGCCGCGGTATTGGCGAGGTGGGGGCGATCATGATCGTGGGCGGCAATATCGACCATGCCACCCGGGTGCTGACCACTGCCATCGCGTTGGAAACCGGAAAGGGCGAATTCGACATGGCGCTGGCGCTGGGCTTCGTGCTGATCGGGTTGGCCATCGCGGTAAATCTGACGCTGCATATGCTGTCGCGCACCGAAAGGGGATCAAGATGGTGAACCCGATGATGGTGCTCGACAAGGTCGAGCTGCGCCGGGGCGGGCGGGTCATCGTCGGCCCGATATCGCTGGGCCTGCGTGACGCGGGGGTGACCATGGCGATGGGCCCGAACGGCGCTGGCAAGACCACGCTGCTGCGCGCGCTGCATGGGTTGGAGCGGGTGTCATCGGGGCAGATCCGCTGGGCCGAGAGCGCCGAGGCGCTGCGTGCGCGGCAGGCTTTCGTGTTTCAGACGCCGATCCTGATGCGTCGCTCCGTGCTTGACAGTATCGCCTATCCGCTTCGGCTCAAGGGGGTGTCGCGGGGCGAGGCGCGCGAGCGCGCGGCGGCCTGCGCCGAAACCGTCGGCCTGCGGGTTCGTCTGAAAAAGGACGCGAGCACCCTGTCCGGGGGCGAAAAGCAGAAAATGGCGCTGGCGCGGGCGCTGATCACGGAGCCGGCGCTGCTGTTTCTGGACGAGCCTTCGGCCAATCTCGACGGTCGTTCGACCCGAGAGATCGAAGAGATCCTGACCCATATCCGCGCCGGCGGCACGCGGATCGTGATGTCGACCCACGATATCGGACAGGCCAGACGTCTGGCCGATGAGGTGGTGTTTCTGCATGACGGGAGACTTGTCGAACAGGCCTCCAGCGCGGCCTTTTTCGACGCGCCGCAAAGCAACCAAGCCTATGCCTATTTACAGGGAGATATCGTGATATGACGTTCAAGACCCTTCTCGCCGCGGCGCTTTCCGCGGTCTTCGCCGTCGCGGCGCAAGCGCAGGACATGAAGATGTCGGTGACGACCTCGTTCGCCAACTCTGGCCTTGCCGACGTGCTGCTGCCCGAGATCAAGAAAGACACCGGCATCAACGTGCAACTGCTGATCGTGGGTACCGGTCAGGCGCTCAAGCTTGGCGCGCAGGGCGATGTGGATGCGGTTCTGGTTCACGCCAAGGCGGCCGAACTGGCGTGGTTGGCCGAGGGCAATGGCACCCATCGCCGCGAGATCATGTATAATGATTTCATCTTTGTCGGACCTTCGGATGATCCGGCCGGGGTCGCCAAGGCCGACAGGGCGACCGACGCGCTAAGCGCCATTGCCGAGGCAAAGGCCCCCTTTGTCAGCCGTGGCGACAACAGCGGCACCCACAAGATGGAGCTACGCCTGTGGGACGCGGCCGGGATCGCGCCGCAGGGCGATTGGTATCGTGCGGTCGGTCAGGGCATGGGCGCGGCGCTGAACACCGCATCGGGGATGAACGCCTATCTCATGTCGGATCGCGCCAGCTGGCTGAAATTCGCCAACAAGGGCGATCTGAAACTGGTCTATGAGGGCGACCCGATCCTGTTCAACCAATATGCCTATATGCCGGTGAACCCCACGAAACACCCGCATGCGAAAAACGATCTGGCCAATACGCTCGAAGCCTGGCTGGTCAGCGATCGCGCCAAGGAACTGATCGACGGCTATACGCTGAACGGTGAAAAGCTGTTTACCTTCAACGCCACGGTCGATTGATCCCGCATCACCCGGTCAAAGGGCGCGCGCCGGACCCCGGCGGGCGCCCGTTTTGTTTGTCAGACGTCATGTGCAAGGCGTTATCCTAAAGGCGTCACTCGTCCAGCGTGCCGTGGATGGCGAATTGATCCAGCCCGGCCTCGGTCGCCTCGATAAAGCGATACTCCTCGCGCACCCCGGCGCTGGTCAGCTCGCGCCGCACGGTCAACACCGTGTTGGCGTCATGCTCCGCACAGAGCTCGGCCATGTGTTTCAGCTCATCATGGGCGACTGGCAAGGCGGCCTCAAGCGCGGGCGCGCCATAGATCTCGATGAAATGGCGGGCCAGTTGATCGGCCAGCGCATCGAGCTCGGGTGGCTCGATCCGGGTGACGGCGACAAAGGTGACCCGTCCGAAGGTCTCGACGCCGAGCCAGCCGTTGGCAAAGGCCTGCCGTGCCTTGCCGGTCAGATCGGCCTCGCTCCAGTTGGAGAATTCAAATCCGCCGCTGATTGCCCATTCCCCGGTGCGGGCGGGCAGGTGGAACACATTGCGGTCGCTTTCGTCGAAATGGATGGCTCGGGCCAGCAACATGGGATCAAACCTCTTCCAGAAGGGTGCTCAGCGAGATCAGGCGGGTATCGCCGGTATCCGGTTTCAACACCATGCCGAAATCCTCGTCCACGCCCAGAAAGGTGCCCTGCGGCCGCTCGTCAGACAGCGGTACGGTGACCGTCTCGCCCAGTTTCCACACCAGCCCCTTCCATTCGCGGTACAGGGCGGCGCGGCCCTTTGCGCTGTCCAACTCATGCAGCCAGACAAGGCTGTGGCGCGCCCAGGCTTCCAGCAGGGCGAGGGGATCGATATCGCCGCAGCCCTCCTGCGCCAGCGCGGTCCAGTCCGGCGTTTGCCCCGGCTCAAGGTCGTCGCCGTCGGGCAGGGTCAGCGTCAGGTCCAGCCCGATCACCATCCAGTCGGGCGTGGCGGCCGGGTCACGCGGGCTGGCGCTCACATGCAGCCCGCCACAATGCCCGCCGTTCAGGCGAATGCCGCCGGTCCATTCCAGATGCACGGCGGTTTCCGGCGGGGCGAGCGCGCCGATGGCGTTCTGCAACCCGACGCCACAGGCGCAAAAGGCGGCCATGGCGCTGTGCAGCGGCTCTTCCGGGGCCAGCACCAGCGCCGCGCGCAGCCGCTCCTCGGTCAGGGACCAAGGCAACAGCCCGGCATCGGTGCCGCGCGCGGCCTCGGTACAGGCGATGGTGAAGGGATTCGCCGGACCAGCCGCCAACCCCTTCATCAAGGGCGGAAATTGCGGCGTCAGAAGGATCATGCCCGCCCCTCGGCGATCAGGTTTCGGGCCAGTGCGCGAAACGCCTGCGCCGGGGCAGAGTCCGGTTGCGACACCACGATCGGCGCGCCGCCGTCAGAGGTGGTGCGGATGTTGATGTCCAGCGGCAGTTCGGCCAACAGCGGCACGCCCATCTTTTCGGCCTCGGCCGCCACGCCGCCATGACCAAAGATATGTTCGACATGGCCGCAGTTGGAGCAGACATGCATGCTCATGTTCTCGATCAGGCCAAAGATCGGGGTCTTGAGCTTGTTGAACATGTCGATCCCCTTGCGCGCATCCAGAAGCGCCACGTCCTGCGGGGTCGAAACCATGATCGCGCCGTCCAGATGGGTTTTCTGCGCCAACGTCATCTGCACGTCGCCGGTGCCCGGCGGCAGATCGACGATCAGCACATCAAGCGCGCCCCATTGCACCTGAAACAGCATTTGCTGCAGCGCGCCCATCAACATCGGTCCGCGCCAGACCACGGCCTCGTTCTCCTGCGTCAGCAGGCCCAGCGACATCAAGGTGACCCCGTGGTTGCGCAGCGGCAGGATGGTCTTGCCATCGGGCGAGGCGGGCCGCCCCGACACCCCCAGCATACGCGGCTGCGACGGCCCGTAGATATCGGCGTCGAGCAGCCCCACCCTGCGACCCTCGGCGGCCAGCGCGCAGGCGAGGTTGGCCGAGACGGTGGATTTCCCGACCCCGCCCTTGCCCGAGGCGATGGCGATGATCCGCTCGACCCCGGGCACCTTTTCGGGGCCGCCGGGCTTGGGGTGGCCACCGATCTTCAGATCCGGCGGCTTGGGCGCGCTGGCATGGGCGGTCAGCACGGCCGAAACCTGCGCCACCCCCGGCAGCGCCTTAACCTTGGCCTCGGCCTCGGCAAGGGTCGGTTCCATCCGGGCGGCGCGGGCCGGGTCGGTCTCCAGTACAAAGCGCACGGTGCCACCCTCAACCGTCAGCGCCCGCACCATGCCGGCGGTGACGATATCCTTGCCGCCGACCGGGTCGATGATCCCGCGCAGGGCCCCCAGAACGTCTTCGCGGGTTGCGCTCATGCTGCGGGGCCCTCGATTTCACCTTCGACCACATGCTCCATGTCCAACCCTTCGATGGTCAGAACCATGCGGATCGGGTGCGCCTTGCCCGCGGCCTCTGGCCCGGCCTTGCGCATGGCCTCTTCAATCGCCTGTTGCGAGGTGACCCCGACTTGTTTCAGGAACTTTCGCATCGACATGTTGAGTTTGTCATCCATCGGAGACTCCTGTGGTTGGTGGTGATGGGTGCCGCCCGGGGCGGTGGTGTCCTTGGCTTGTCAGAGCGCGCCTCAATGATCGCGGCGCTGGCCGAAATAATCCTCGGTGGTGCGCACGCGGGGACGCTCGCGCGAGGCCATGGGGTTGTTGTCCTTGTGGTACTGCGCCTTGATGCGGCAGTCGTCGCACATCTGGATCAGGCGTTCCGTCCCGTTTCCCGAGAACATCGCGTGCTTGCCGGCGAGCGTTGCGACGATCTTTTCAACGGTCGATTTCACGCCAAAGGCAGCGCCACATTCGATGCAGCAAAACGGCTCTTCCTCGTTCAGAACCCGCTGCGACATCGCCGCGTCGGTGGGATCGAACCGCGGCTCCAGCGTGATTGCGCTTTCCGGGCAGATGGTTGCGCAGATCCCGCATTGCAGGCAGGCGTCCTCCTGAAACCTCAGTTGCGGCAGGTCGGGGTTATCCAGCAGCGCCCCGGACGGGCAAAGCGAGACGCAGGACAGGCACAGCGTGCATTTGTCGCCATCCACCAGTACCGCGCCATAGGGCGCGCCGACCGGCAGCGGAACCGGGGTGTCCTGTTGCGGCATCAGCGTTCTGGCGGCCAGCCGCGCAACCTGACGGCGGTCCCCCATCAGCAGGACGGGGGCGATATCCGTGGCGCTGTCGGCGGCGCTGGAGGTCTGGGCATAAAGCGCATCGCTCATGGCGTCGGGCGTGTCTACGTCCAGCAGGGCGACGCGATCCCCTGCGCCCATGGCGGCGGCCAGCGCGATTTCATAAGTGATCGGGTCGCGCTCGCTGCGCGGGCTTGGCAGGATGTCGACCCCGGCAAAGCCCGAGGCCAGCGCGGCCAATATCTCCGCATGGCCAAACCCGGCCAGCGCGGGCACCGCCAGCGGGATCACATCGGCGGGCAAACCGCGCCCGAATCGGGCCGAAAGCGCGATCATCTCGGCGCCGTGGTCCTCGTCATGCACCAGCAGATGCGGGGCGCTGCCCCCGGCGGCGCGAAAGGCCTCGGACAGGGTGCGGATGCGGGCGATCAGATGCGCGACCGGCGGCGCGTCATACTTGATCGCGCCCGAGGGACAGAGCGAGGAACAGGCGCCGCAGCCCGCGCAGATCATCGGATCGACGGTGACACTGTCGCCTGCAGGCGAGAAGGCCCCGGTCGGGCAGATGTCGAGACAGCGCGTACAACCGACCTGACCGGCGCGCGAATGGGCGCACAGATGCTCCTCCAGTGTCAGGAAAAGCGTCTTTTCAAAGGTCCCGACCATCTGCGCGATCTCGAATACCGCCTCCGCGATCGCCGTGGCGCTGCCCGGATCGGCGCGCAGATAACCGTCGCGCTTGTGCGGGGCGGGAAACAGCGGCGTGGTCCCGGACAGATCAAGGATCAGGTCGCAGAGCGTTTCTGCCCCGTCGCGCGGCGCAGTGAGGGAAAAGTCGCCGCGCCCGCCGGGCTCCACGATCCGCAGCCGGTCCAGCCGCAGGGTGAAATTGCCGAAACTGCCCTGCGCCCGCTTCAGATCGCCCGTGATCACCTCATAGCGGCGCGACAGCGGCAGATCCTCGGTGCCGTCAAGCAGCAACACGGTCACCGCCAGCGTATCGGCCAACCGCTCGGCCGCGGGCAGGGCGACACGGGCCGGGCCGATGATCAGGCAGAGCCCGTCAGAGGTGACGTCGATCGTCTTGACCGGCGGCGGGGCCAGCCGGGCCTCGGCGATCAGGGCGGACATTTTGGCCGTGCTGTCGCCGTCCTCGCTCCAGCCGGCGCGATCCCGGATGTCGACACAAAGCGGCGCGGGGCGCTCCAGTTCGGCGGCCAGTTCCTCAAACCGTGGCGCTTCCTGAGCACAGGCAATGACAACGTCGCCGTCGCTGATCGCCTTGGCGGCACTGTCGATTGCGCGGGTGCACAAAGCGGTGTGGACGCGGGAACAGGGCAGGCCGGTCGCATGGCTCAAAGCCGCGCGATCCACGGATTGACTGCCAAGACAATCACATAAAATCAGTTGCTTAGTCATGTGCCCCTCTCCCCGGTGCTGCGCCTTTGCTGTGACGGCGATGCGCTGGTGCGGCGCGATGCTAGGCACGAAACGTCACAGCCCGTAAAGCAGAAATGGGGTGATTCGTCGAATTTCGCCGGAATAATAGGTGACAAAAAGACATGGATTTGGGCGGTTGGGACAATTCGTCTATGCGACAATCTGGGGTACTGCCCAAAGTGGACAATTTGTCCTGCCGTTTGCGGGTTTGAAGCGAAAAGCAGCGATTCGCCAAGTTTGCTGTTGGCGGCAGGGATGGGCTGTCGTCAATTAGGGGCGAGAGACTGGCGCGCTACGGAACGTCGAACGCGGGGGAGGCATCAGGACGAATGGCTGTTATCTGCGAATCCATGCCTTTGGGCATTGTCGTTCGGAAAACGCCGGGGGTGACCCGGTGGCAGAAATGGTCGTGGAAAGTCGTTGCTGTCCTTCCCGGGGCGGGCCCCGCAGATTGGCGCGAATTGCGCCGCGAGGGGGAGGCGGCGGAATATCACGCCGCGACCCTGACCCTGACGTTGTATTCCTCGGATACCGAGGCCTATCTTGTCGCCCTCTCGGCCAAGACGCCGGGTCTCTATGTCGTTTTGGGGGACCAGACCGACCCCGAGGCGCAGATGCCTTGGCGGCCCGAGCTGGTGACGGTCTCGGCCTATGAGGGGCAGGGCTACGCCGAAAGCGGCGAGGGGCTGGTGGAACTGGTACCGATGCCGCTTGGGCTGATCGGCTGGGTGCGCGATTTCGTGGCCGAACATCATGTCGAAGAGGTCTTTATCAAGCGCAAGCGCGACCGCCAGCGGGTTGATCTGGTCGAGGACGGCAAGGGCGATCCGCGCATTCGCCAGATCAGCGATGTCTACCGCGCGCCGCGCGGGATCACCCGGGGGGATGGCTGATGGGGCTGGACCGGGACACCGGGGATTTCTGGTCGCGCCGCCGCGCCGCTGTCCGGGCCGAGGCGGAGGCCGAAGCGACCGCACGGCTTGTTGCCGAGCGGGCAGGTGCCGAGGCAGAGCGCGCCCGTGCCGAGGCCGACAGGCCAGACGAAGATCTGCTGCGGGACTTGGGCCTGCCCGATCCCGACACGCTGGAAAGCGGCGATGATTTCGCCGCCTTCATGCAACAGGCCGTGCCGGAGCGATTGCGGCGCCGGGCGTTGCGGCGGCTGTGGACCTCCAATCCGGTGCTGGCCAATCTCGACGGGCTGACCGACTACAGCGATGATTTCACCGACGCGGCCATGGTGGTGCCGGATATGCGCACGGCCTATGAGGTTGGGCGCGGCATGTATGAACATGTCCGCACATTGGTGCAGGATGCGACAGCCGAGGCGACCGAGGCCGATCCGACGAACTCCGCCGAAGGGGCCGATCTGGATGCCAGCGCCACGCCGATTCCGGATGCGCCCGATGCCGCCTCCCGCCTGCGCGAAACTGTCGAGCAAGAGGTGCCGGTCGAAGAGATGGGCGAACAGCCCGCCCCGGCAACACCTGCCCGCCGCCACATGCGCTTTGCGTTTGAAAGCTGATCGAGGAGATCGCCCCAGATGACCCAGGCCGCCCAGACCGAACAGACGATCCCCGAAGAGGACAAGCTGCGCGCGGATCTCTATGATTTCCTGTCGGCGCTGCTGGCCGGGCCGCCGTCGCGCGGCTTGCTTGATCAGACCGCCCGGTTGAGCGGTGACAGCGCACCGATGGGGCAGGCGATTTCTACGCTGGCCAAGCTGGCCGGAAAGACCACCGAAAAAGGTGTCGAGGGGGAATTCAACGACCTTTTCATCGGCATGGGCCGGGGCGAACTTGTACCCTATGCCAGCTATTACATGACCGGTTTCCTGAATGAAAAACCGCTGGCGGCGCTGCGGACGGACATGGCGGCGCGCGCCATCCAGCGCGCCCCGAATGTCTATGAGCCCGAGGACAACATCGCGAGTGTGTTGGAGATGATGGCCGGGTTGATCGAGGGCCGCTTTGGCGCGGCCGAGACGCTGGCGCAGCAGCGCACGTTCTTCAACCGCCATATCGGCCCCTGGGCCGCGCATTTCTTTTCCGATCTCGAAGCGGCCAAAACCTCGATCTTCTATGCGCCGGTGGGCCGCATCGGGCGGCTTTTCATGGAGATCGAGCGCGAGGCCTTTCGCATGGCCGGACAGTGACAACAGGCCGGCGGGCCCTTTGGGCCGCAGGCAGGCGCGGGTGGCAAACGCCCGTTGGACAACGAGGAAGGAACATCAAGATGGCTGAGACATCCAACAGCGACAAGACCAACCGCCGCGATTTTCTCAAGCTCGCGGCCAGTTCGGCCCCCGCCGCCGTCGTGGCCGTGGCGGCGAGCGGCAGCGAGGCGGCAGCGGCAAGCGACGCCGGGGCCAAGACAAGCGGCCTGCAAGATACCCCACAGACCCGCGCCTATTACGAGACGGCCCGGTTCTGAAGCCAGATCCCCCCGGCAAACCGGGGGCCAAGCAAGCGCTGCGGTGCCCGGCACCGTGCAAGCAAGGGAGAGAATGATGCTCAGGAAAAAGACAGGCGGAGGGTCACGCAGTGCCCATCGGACACCGCTTTTGGCCGCAGTTGCCGAAAAATCCGTTGATCGCCGGGCCTTCCTTCGGGGCTCGGGGCTGGCCATCGGCGGGCTCACCGCGCTGGGCGTGACGGGGGGAACCGTCACCCGCGCCGATGCGCAGACGGCAGCCACCCGCGCCGTGGATATGGTGAAATCGGTTTGTACACATTGCTCGGTCGGTTGTACCGTGATGGCCGAGGTGGATAACGGCGTCTGGATCGGACAGGAGCCCGGCTATGACAGCCCGTTCAACCTGGGCAGCCATTGCGCCAAGGGGGCGGCGGTGCGCGAACATGCGCATGGCGAGCGGCGCCTGAAATATCCGATGAAGAAAGAGGGCGGCGCGTGGAAGCGGATCAGCTGGGAGCAGGCGATCGACGAGATCGGCGATCAGATGCTGCAAATCCGCGACGAAAGCGGCCCGGACAGCGTGTATTGGCTGGGCTCGGCCAAGCATAGCAACGAACAGGCCTATCTGTTCCGCAAGTTCGCCGCCTATTGGGGCACCAACAACGTCGACCACCAGGCGCGGATCTGCCACTCGACCACCGTGGCGGGCGTGGCGAACACATGGGGCTACGGCGCCATGACCAACAGCTACAACGATATTCACAAGTCTCAGGCGATCTTCGTGATCGGCGGCAACCCGGCCGAGGCGCACCCGGTTTCGCTGCTGCACCTGCTGAAGGCCAAGGAAGAGAACAACGCGCCGCTGATCGTCTGCGACCCGCGTTTCACCCGCACCGCCGCCCATGCCGACGAATATGTGCGGTTCCGCCCCGGCACCGATGTGGCGCTGGTCTGGGGGCTGTTGTGGCACATCTTTGAAAACAGCTGGGAAGACAGGGAATTCATTCGCACCCGTGTCTGGGGTATGGACCAGATCCGCGACGAGGTGAAAAAGTGGACCCCGGAAGAGACCGAGCGCGTCACCGGCGTGCCCGGCAGCCAGTTGGAGCGGGTGGCACGCACCCTGGCCAACAATCGCCCCGGCACCGTGATCTGGTGCATGGGCGGCACCCAGCACAGCAACGGCAACAGCAACACCCGGGCCTATTGCATCCTGCAACTGGCGCTGGGCAACATGGGCGTCGCTGGCGGCGGCACCAATATCTTTCGCGGCCATGACAACGTGCAGGGCGCGACCGATTTGGGCGTGCTCAGCCATACGCTGCCGGGCTATTACGGATTGGCCGACGGTGCCTGGGCCCATTGGGGCCGGGTCTGGGGCGAGGATATGGACTGGCTGAAAGGCCAATTCCAGATCGAGAAGGATGCCGAGGGCAAGGAAACCAACCTGATGACCCGCACCGGCATTCCGGTGTCGCGCTGGATCGACGGCGTTCTGGAAGACAAGGAGAATATCGACCAGCCCGACAACGTCCGCGCGATGGTTCTGTGGGGGCATGCGCCCAACTCTCAGACCCGCATGACCGAAATGAAGACGGCGATGGAAAAGCTGGACATGCTGGTTGTCGTCGACCCTTATCCGACGGTTTCGGCGGTGCTGCAGGACCGCACCGACGGGGTCTATCTGCTGCCGGCCGCGACCCAGTTCGAGACCCGCGGCTCGGTCACGGCCTCGAACAGGTCGGTCCAGTGGCGCGAGCAGGTGGTGGCCCCGCTGTTCGAATCCAAGCCGGATCACGTGATCATCGCCAAGTTCGCCAACAAGTTCGGCTTTGCCGATCGTCTTTTCCGCAATATCGAAATGGAAGACGACGAGACGCCGAACATCGAAAGCGTGCTGCGCGAAATCAACACCGGCATGTGGACGGTCGGCTATACCGGCCAGTCGCCAGAGCGGCTGAAGCTGCACATGGCCAACCAGCACACCTTTGACAGGACCACCTTGCAGGCCGTGGGCGGCCCGGCCGATGGGGATTACTATGGTCTGCCCTGGCCGTGCTGGGGCACGCCAGAGATGAACCACCCAGGCACGCCGAACCTGTATGACATGTCCAAACCGGTCTCAAAGGGCGGGCTGACCTTCCGGGCGCGCTTTGGCGTGGAGCGGGATGGCGACAATCTTCTGGCCGAGGGTGTCTATAGTCAGGGCTCCGAGATCCAGGACGGATACCCCGAGTTCACCATGCAAATGCTGATGGATCTTGGCTGGGATGGTGACCTGACCGGCGAAGAACGGGCCGCGATTGATGCGGTGGCCGGGCCCAAGACCAACTGGAAAACCGATCTTTCGGGGGGCATCCAGCGGGTGGCGATCAAGCATGAATGCGCGCCCTTCGGCAATGCCAAGGCCCGCGCGGTCGTGTGGACCTTCCCGGACCCGGTGCCGGTGCACCGCGAGCCGCTCTATAGCAATCGGCGCGATCTGGTGGCGGAATATCCGACCTATGAGGATCGCAAATTCTATCGCCTTCCAACGCTTTACGCCTCGATCCAGAAGCAGGACTTCAGCCAGGATTACCCGATCATCCTGACCTCGGGGCGTTTGGTGGAATACGAGGGCGGCGGCGACGAAACCCGGTCGAACCCGTGGCTGGCCGAGTTGCAGCAAGACATGTTCGTCGAGATCAATCCGCGCGACGCCAACAATCTGGGGGTGCGTGCCGGGGCGCAGGTCTGGGTCGAGGGGCCCGAGGGCGGCAAGGTCAAGGTGATGGCGATGGTCACTGAACGGGTGGGGCCGGGGGTTGCCTTCATGCCCTTCCACTTTGGCGGCCATTTTCAGGGCAAGGATTTGCGCGACAAGTATCCGGAGGGGGCCGACCCCTATGTTCTGGGCGAATCCACAAACACCGCCCAGACCTATGGGTACGACGTGGTCACCCAGATGCAGGAGACCAAGGCCACTCTCTGCAAGATCAGCGCAGCATAAGGAGTCGACACAATGGCACGAGTGAAATTCCTCTGCGACGCCGAGCGCTGCATCGAGTGCAACGCCTGCGTCACCGCCTGCAAGAACGAACATGAGGTGCCTTGGGGCATCAACCGTCGGCGGGTGGTTACCATCAACGACGGCTCTCCCGGCGAACGCTCGATCTCGATCGCCTGCATGCACTGTTCCGACGCGCCCTGTATGGCCGTCTGCCCGGTGGATTGCTTTTACCAGACCGAGGATGGGATCGTCCTGCACTCCAAGGATCTGTGCATCGGCTGCGGCTATTGCTTTTACGCCTGTCCCTTTGGCGCGCCGCAATATCCGCAGGCGGGCAATTTCGGATCGCGCGGCAAGATGGATAAATGCACCTTCTGCGCTGGCGGCCCGGAAGAGGACAATTCCAGCGCCGAGTTCGCCAAATATGGCCGCAACCGGATCGCCGAGGGCAAGCTGCCGCTTTGCGCCGAGATGTGTTCGACCAAGGCGCTGCTGGCCGGGGATGGCGACATGGTTTCGGCGATCTATCGCGAACGGGTCGTGGCCCGCGGGTTTGGCTCGGGGGCCTGGGGATGGGGCACCGCCTACGAGAAAAAGGCGAACTGATCCCGACCTTTTCCATGCGTCTGAAATCGGGCGCATGGGCTATACTCTGTGCCCGCGGTGATCGACACCGCGGGCCAATGCTTTGACTGCATGGGAAAATCGGCTATGGCGATCATCACCCACAGACTGTTGGCTTTCATCGCAGCGCTGATGCTTGTGCTGCTGCAGGCTGGCGCTGGGACCGCGCAACAGGCCGCCGCAGATCCGCATGCGGCGACCGGTGGGGCGCAGACGCTTGAGGATATTCTGGCCCGCCAGCGCGGCGAAGCGGTAGATGATGATTTCCGGCGTGGGGCGACGGGGGATCCGTCAGCCGCTGCACCGATCACCGGCCAACTCGGTACCTTGGGCGGCGTGTCGGACCCGGAGCTGTGGCGCGCGTTGCGCTATGGCACCGCCGATGTGATTGTGTCCTCGCGCGCCCCGGCGGCTGCGGTGGTCATTCAGGACAGCGGCATGCGCTGGCTGGCGTTTCGTGAGGGGCCGCTGGCAACCTATGGTGGCTATCTTCTGCTGGGGGTGCTGGTTGCGCTTTTGCTGTTCTACCTGCTGCGGGGACGGATCCGGATCGACGGCGAAAAGACCGGCATCCCGATCCTGCGGTTTTCCGCGATCGAACGGTTCGCGCATTGGCTGTTGGCCGGATCTTTCGTGTTGCTTGGCATCACCGGGCTGACATTGCTGTTCGGGCGTATGGCGATCATCCCGCTGCTCGGCAAAGAAAGCTATGCCCCCCTCGCACACGCCGGGAAATGGGTGCACAACAATGTCTCATGGGCCTTCATGCTGGGGCTGGTGTTGGTCACCCTGTTCTGGCTGGTGCACAACATCCCCAACCGACACGATCTGAAATGGCTGGCGCAGGCGGGCGGGATGTTCTCCAAAGGGGTTCATCCGCCGGCCAAGAAATTCAATGCCGGTCAAAAGCTGATCTTCTGGGGCGTGCTGGTGCTGGGGGTGTCGATCTCGGTGTCGGGGCTGTCGTTGCTGTTCCCGTTCCAGATATCCCTGTTCGCCGGAACCTTCGAGACGTTGAACAACCTAGGTCTGCCACAATTGGTCGGGCTGGACGCGCTGCCCTCGTCGCTGCTGCCGCATCAGGAAATGCAACTGGCCCAACTGTGGCATGCCATCGTCGCCTTTCTGTTCATCGCCATGATCCTCGCGCATATCTATCTGGGCAGCATCGGGATGGAGGGGGCGTTTGATGCCATGGGCTCGGGGCAGGTCGATGAGCAATGGGCCAAGGAACACCATGGGCTTTGGTACGAAGAAGTGACCGGAAAGCCCGCCCATGATCCAACCCACCACGCGGCAGACTAAGACCGCCAGACGGGGAAAAGACCGATGAAGAGCATGTATCTGGCGTTCCTGACCCTTGCGGTGCTTACTGTGGTGGCCGACTATGGGCTGCACCGGGCGGGGTTCTCGGTGCAGGATGTGACCTCGGGGCCGGCGGTTCGTTTGGATTGACCCGCCCCATCGCAAAAGGCCACATTCCCTCCATGAAGATAGCGGCGCAGACACCGCCCGGTGGTGGATCGGGCAGGGATCAATCCCAGATTGACCGTGCGATCCGGCATGTCTCGATCCTTGTGGTCGATGACGAGCCGGGGATGCGCAACTATCTCCTGCGCACGTTGCAACCCCGTTGCAAACGGATCGAGGCCGCAGCCAGCGCCGAGGAGGCCTCAAAGCTGCTGGACAAACAGCATTTCGACCTCGTGTTGCTCGACAATGTGATGCCGGGGCGCTCTGGGCTGGACTGGCTGAAGGAACAGCGCCGGGTCGGGTTCTTTGCCGAGGTGATCCTGATCACCGCCTATGCCGATCTTGATACCGCGATTCAGGCGCTGCGGGTCGGGGCCTCGGATTTCGTGTTGAAACCGTTCCGCTCCAACCAGATCCTGAACGTGATCAACCGCTGCATGGACCAACGTTACCTGCGGCGCGAGAATTTCCTGCTGAAATACGAATTGCAGGCCGACAACCTTGCCGCGCGGGGCCGGTTGATCGGGAAATCTCCGGGGATAGACGGGGTGCGCCAGACCTTGGAAAAGGTCGCGCCGATGCGTACGCCGGTGCTGTTCACCGGCGCCAGCGGTACCGGCAAGGAAATCGCCGCGCGGACGCTGCACGCCATGTCAGAGCGCGCCGACAAGCCTTTCGTGCCGATCAACTGTGCCGCCGCCTCGCCCGAACGGCTTGCCGCGGATCTGTTCGGGGAATTGGACCACCCCAGTGGCGACGGGCTTTTGGTGCAGGCCTCTGGCGGCACCTTGTTCCTTGATGAGGTGGCCGAACTGCCGCTGCCGCTGCAGGCGTCGCTTTTGCGGGTGATTGAGGATGGCCGTGTCCGTCTTGGCGGGGCCGAGCGCGAGGTGCCGCTGAACCTGCGCTTTGTCTTCGCCAGCAATGCCGATCTGGAGGCGGAAATGCAGCAGGGGCGGGTGCGCGCCGATTTCTATCACCGGATCAATGTCCTTACGGTGCATATGCCGCAGTTGCGTGACCGGGTCGGCGACATCCCGGAACTGGCCGAACTGTTCATGGGCAAACTGTCTCGCCAGTTGGGCGTCGCGCCTTTGCCACTGTCGGAAACCGTGCTGTTCAATCTGGCGCGCTATGACTGGCCCGGCAACGTGCGCGAGTTGCGCAATCAGATCGAACGGGCGCTGATATTGGGAGAGTTCCCGCCAGAATTCGCCGGCAGCGCGGATGAGACCGGAGCCGAGCCGGTGGAATCGTTGCACGCGGTTGAACGCCGCCACATCCTGACCGTGCTCGAGGCCTGCGGCGGCAACCGCGCCGAGGCCGCGCGTCGGCTCGGCGTCTCGCGTAAGACGGTCGACCGGAAATGCGCGATGTGGAATGTCTGACAGCGCCACGCGGCCGGTGGCTTTGCGTCATACGGTGCGGGCGCGACTGCTGGCCATTGCGTTGTTGCCGGTTCTTTTCCTGCTGCCGCTGCTGCTGGTCACATCGGTCCGCAACTGGAACCATCGCTTTGACGAGGTTCTGATCGCCAAGGTGGCGGGCGAATTGACGGTGGCGCACCAGCATCTTGCCGGGCTGATGGAGCGGCGCGGCGCCGATATTTCGGCGCTAGGCCTGTCGGCGCTTTTTCAGCGGTTGAGCGCGGATCCGGCCCGTCTCGGTGATTTTCTGGAGGCGCAGCGCCGGGATATGGGGCTCGATTTTCTGTATTTCGTCGACGCTGCGGGCAATACGATCCTCTCCGGGGGATCAGACCGTCTTGCGGATCCGCGCGGCTGGCCGGTGGTGCAGGCCGCCTTGTCCGGGCGTCGCAAGATCGAAATCGACGTCTTTGATGCCGCGCAGCTTTCGGCGCTCTCGCCTGATCTTGCCACCCGCACCCGGCTGGATCTGGTGCCGACCCGCGCCGCCGCCCCGACCGCGCGCACCAGCGAGACGCGCGGCATGGTCATCCATGCGGCGGCCCCGGCTTTGGGCGGGGCGCTGGTTGGGGGGCTTTTGTTGAACCGCAACCTTGGGTTCATCGACGAGATCAACGAGCTGGTCTACCCGGTGGGGAGCCTGACGGGGGGCAGTCTGGGCACGGCCTCGCTGTTTCTGGAGGATGTGCGCGTCTCAACCAATGTGCGGATGTTCGAGAATGTGCGCGCGCTGGGCACCCGCGTGTCGGCCGAGGTGCGCCAAAAGGTGCTGGATCATGGGCAGGTCTGGCTGGCGCGGGCCTTTGTGGTGAACGATTGGTATATTTCGGCCTATGAACCGATCCGCGACAGCTTCGGCAAGCGGGTCGGAATGCTGTATGTCGGGTTTCTGGAAAAACCTTTCAAAACAGCGATGTGGCGCACGCATCTGCTGATCGGGGCCGGGTTCCTGTTGGTGATGGTGTTCAGCGTGCCGATCCTGCTGGTCTTTGCCCGCGGGATCTTCAAGCCGCTGGAGCGGATGAACCGGGTCATCGACCGGGTCCATCGCGGGGATCTGGGCGCGCGCTCCAACATCGGGGGCAGGGACGATGAAATCTCGCGCCTTGCCGCGCATCTCGACAGTCTGCTGGATCAGTTGCAGGAACGCGACCGCAAGCTGCGGGACTGGGCCGAAGAGCTGGAGCAGCGCGTGGCCAGCCGCACCCGCGATCTGGAGGAGGCGAACCGGCAGCTGGAGATGACGTCAAAGCAGCTTATCCTGTCGGAAAAGCTGGCCGCGTTGGGTGAGATCACCGCAGGTGTGGCGCATGAGATCAACAATCCGTTGGCGGTAATTCAGGGCAATGTCGACGTGATCTATGACGATCTTGGCCCGGCCGCCGAACCGATGCGCACCGAATTCACCCTGATTCAGGAGCAGATTCAGGCCATCACCCTTCTGGTGACGCGGCTGTTGCGCTTTACCCGCCCCGAAGAGTTCGAGCAGGAGGACGCGGGGCTGGACCCGGATCAGGTGATCCGCAGCACGGTGCCGCTGGTCCAGCATATCTTGTCGAACTCCGGTATCGCGCTGAAGCTGGAGCTTGCCGCCGAAGGCGAGATCGCGATGAACGAGACCGAGCTTCAACAGGTTCTGGTCAATCTGATGATCAACGCCATTCAGGCCATGCCCGAGGGCGGAACCCTGAGCCTGCGCACGCAGGTGCAGGACGCGCATGTGATCATAACCGTGCAGGACACCGGCATCGGCATGGATGCCGAGATTCAGGCGCGCATTTTCGAACCGTTCTTTTCGACCAAACGGTATGAGGGCACCGGGCTTGGGCTGTCGATCACCCGCGACCTTATCGAGCGTGCTGGCGGCGATATCAGCGTCTCCAGCCAGCCGGGCGCGGGCAGCTGTTTCCGGGTGCGGCTGCCATTGTCAGAGCGGACTGTGCGCTCAGCGTGACGCGAGTGCCGCCTTGGAGAGCTAGGCATAAGCCGGATCAAACCGAGACGCTGGCCAACAGCGCCTCGCGCTCGATCCCGCCCTTGCGACCGCTCAGCTTTACCGCGCCGCGCTCGATCACATAAAAGCTGTCGCCAAGATCATAGGCAAAGCTGAAATACTGCTCGACCAGAACAATGGCCATGTCACCCTTGTCGCGCAGCCGCTCGATCACCCGGCCGATCTGCTGGATGATATTGGGCTGGATGCCCTCGGTTGGCTCGTCCAGCAGCAACAGCTTGGGCTTGGCCACCAGCGCCCGCGCGATGGCCAACTGCTGTTGCTGCCCCCCGGACAGGTCGCCGCCGCGCCGGTGCAGAAAATCCTTCAGGATCGGGAACAGCTCGAATATCTCGTCGGGGACGAAACGGTCGCCGCGTGGCAGGCAGGCAAAGCCGGTCTCCAGATTTTCGCGCACGCTCAGCAGCGGAAACACGTCACGCCCCTGCGGCACATATCCAATCCCTTTGCGGGCAAGCACCTGCGCCGGGGCCCGTCCCAGCGTCTCGCCATCCAGCACATAGCGCCCGGCCGAGCGCGGATGGGTGCCCGAGATCGCCTTCATCAGGCTGGTCTTGCCGACCCCGTTGGTGCCCATCACACAGGTCACCTCCCCGAGTTTCGCGCTCAGCTCGATTCCGTTCAGGATCTGACTGCCGCCATAATGCAGCGTCAGCCCCTCGATGTTCAGCATGTCAGCGCCCAAGATACACCTCGATGACCTGTTCGTTCTGTGTGACGTGATCCAGCGACCCTTCGGCCAGAACCGAGCCCTCGTGCAGCACCGTGACCTTGCAGTCCAGCCGTCGGACGAAATCCATGTCATGTTCAACCACGACGACGGCGCGGGTCTTGGCGGCCTGTTTCAACAGGTCGGTGGTGTGTTCGCGTTCCGCCAGCGTCATGCCTGCGGCGGGCTCATCCACCAGCAGCAGGCGCGGCTCCTGCGCCAGCAACATGCCGATCTCCAGCCATTGTTTCTGGCCGTGGCTCAGCTCGCCCGACTTGCGGTGCAGGGCGTCGGCCAGCCCGATTTCACCGGCCAGAGCCTCTACCCTTGCATGATCTGCGGCCTTGGGGCGAAACAGCAGGACGGCCAGCGGGTTGCGGTCTTTTTTCAGCGCCATCATCAGGTTGTCGGCGACGCTTTGATCCTCGAACACGGTGGGGCGCTGGAATTTGCGCCCGATACCCATCTGCGCGATCCGACTTTCCGACAGCGCCAGCAGCGACACGCTTTTCTCGCCATAGGTGACGCGCCCCTCGTTGGGACGGGTCTTGCCGGTGACAATATCCATGAAGGTGGTCTTGCCTGCGCCGTTCGGCCCGATCACCGCGCGCAATTCTCCCTCGGCGATCCGGAACGACAGATTGTTGATCGCCTTGAACCCGTCGAACGAGACCGAAACGCCAGAGACCTCAAGCAGCGTGGTCATTCATCCGCCTCCCTTTCCCGCAGCGCCCCGGCCCCGGGGCCAAGATCGGCACCGTGGCGGTTGGGGCTTTTGATCCGTGCCGCCAGATCGACCAGCCCGCCGATGCCCTTGGGCGCGAACAGCGTCACCGCGACAAAGGACAGCCCCAGCAGCACGGTCCACCAGTCGACCCATTGGATATGCAGCGATCCGATCTTCAGGTCGGGCGCTTGCCCGCCGGTGAACCAACTGGACAGCAGCGACACGAACGCCGCGCCTATCACCGCACCATACAGCCGTCCGCGCCCGCCGATGGCGACCCAGACCGCAAGATAGATCGAGGCAATTGGCGCCACCTCGGCCGGGTTGATGATGCCCGCCTGCGGGTAATACAGCGCCCCGGCGATCCCCGCGAGTATGGCGGTCAGGGTAAAGACCACCAGCTTGAACCCCTCGACCGGATAGCCCAGAAACCGCACCCGCGTCTCGTCATCCCGGATCGCCCGGATGACCGAACCGAACTTGCCCGACACCAGCCAGGCGCAGAACAGATACCCGGCCCCCAGCGCCAGCGCCGAGGCCCAGAAGAACCACAGCGAGACGGTGGATTGCGGCACAAGGTCCAGCCCCGGCAGGTTCTGCAACCCGGACAACCCGTTGTTGCCGCGCAGCCCGCTGTCGTTCTGGAACAGATACAGCGCCAGCGCCAGCGTCATCGCCTGCGTCAGGATCGACAGGTAGACCCCGGTCACCCGGCTGCGAAAGGCCAGCCAGCCGAACACCAGCGCCAGCAACCCCGGCGCCACGATCACGGCGGCCAGCTGCAACGGCAGCGAATGGGCAAACGCCCAGATCGGCGGGAAGTCCGAGGCCCCGACCACGCCAAAGATCTGGCTGGCGATCCCGTCCGAGATCTCTTGCGGGGTGGCGGGCAGCTCTGCCGTGGCGAGGCTGTCGACGATGATACGGCGGGTGCGCTCATACATCAGCCACATGCCGATGGCATAGCCGCCAAGTCCGAAAAACGCCATGTGCCCCAGTGACAGGATCCCGCAATAGCCCCAGACCAGATCCATCGCCAAGGCGACAAGGCAAAAGCACAGCGTCTTGCCCAGCGTCTTGATGAAACTGGTGGAGATCACGCCAAGACCGATCCCTTCGGACAACAGCGTGACGCCCAGCGTGAACAGTGCCAGCACGACAAGGAACACCAGCACCGAGGGGTGGCGCAGCACCAGCGGACGGCGGCGGGTGGGGGCAGAGAGGGTCAGATCGCTCATCTTACGCCTCCGCCGCACGGCCCTTGAGGGCGATGATCCCCCGGGGTCGGAATTGAATGAACAGGATCACGAACAGGATCATATAGGTCTGCGCCGCCAGCGTGTTCGAGGGGTTGAACCATTCGATCCCCTTCTGCAGCGAGCCGACCATCGCCGCGCCGACCAGCGCGCCCCAGATATTGCCAACCCCGCCGACAACCACGGTCATGAAGCTTTGCACGATGTAATCCTGCCCCATCTCCGAGGTGACCTTGGCATAAAGCCCGATGGCCACACCCGCGATCCCGGCGATGCCGGATCCAAGGCCGAAGGTCAGCATGTTGATCCGGTCCGGGTTGATCCCCATCGAGGCGGCCATGCGCGGGTTTTGCGTCACCGCGCGCACCTCCAGCCCCAGCCGGGTGCGGTTCATCACGAACAGGAACAGGGCCAGAAACACCAGCGCCAGCACGAAGATCGCGATCCGGATATAGCTGATCGAGACGATATCGTTCAGCACCAGTGACCCGTCCAGCCATGCGGGAGAGGTCAGCGGTCGCGCTTGGGTGCCAAAGATGTTCTTGGCGATCTGTTGCAACGCGATGGAAATGCCAAAGGTCGCCAGCAGCGTCTCCAGTGGCCGGTGACGCAGCCAGCGGATCACCAACCGCTCCATCGCCACCCCGGCAAGAAAGGTGACCGCAAAGGCGATCGGCAGGGCGGCAAGGATCGATACCGTGTAGTTCGGGATCACCTGCTGCACCACATAGCCGGTATAGGCCCCCATCATGATGAATTCGCCATGCGCCATGTTGATCACGCCCATCACGCCAAAGGTGATGGCCAGCCCGATGGCGGCAAGGAAATAGATCGAGGCAAGCGACAGCGCGTCCAGCACCAGATCGGCGGCGCGGTTCAGGTTGACCTTGGTCTCGATGGCGTCCAGCGCGCGGAGCGCGGCGCGGGCCACGATCGGCGGGGCACCGATGAAGCGTTCGTAAAACACATGCGCATCCAGCGCCGCACTGACCTCGGCCTCGGTCGCGACGGCAGCGACGGCTCCGGTCTCGGCCAGCTTGGCATAGGCGGCATCGCGGGCGTCTTCGCGATCCAGTTGCGCGACCTGATAGCCGCCGACGGCACCGTCGCGCAGGTGGGCGATCAGCGCCGCACGTTTTTCCGCGCGGCTCAGGACCGGCGCGACAAGCCCGTCCTCGACCAGCAGCGCATAGGCGGCCGCACGGGGCAGGGCATCGCTTCCCACGCTCAGAATGCGAGCGATATCATCGCCCTGCGGGGCGGCGGTGGCGACCTCGATCCGGGTGGCAACCAGCGGGTTGAGCGTGGCGCGCACATCCACCGCGGGGTCACCGGCAAAACTTTCGATGGCCTCGATCCGCGTGGCCGTGTCGGTATCGAACCGGATCGTCAGCAGCCGTTCCAGCCGCGCCTTGCGGGCCTTCAGCGCCGGGTCGCTTTCGTTGCCGACGGCATTGCGCAGCGCGAGAAGGTGCGAGGCGTCCGGGTCGCGTTCGATGGCGTCCAGCGCGGTGGCGCGGGTGACGGGATCAGGGGCGCTGAGTTGGAATTGCACCAGCGCCGCGCCGATCATGCCGCGAATGCCGGAGTTGGGCTTGAGCTGTTTATAACCCTCGTCCGGGACCGCGCCGATCTCGGTGCCATTGGCGGGATCAAAGATCCGCAGGGTGTCGCGGTCGATCTCTTCGGCAAAGACAAACAACCCGCTGGTTTCGTCGCGCCACATCTCTTTGGCCTGCCAGCGTTCCAGCACCTGTTGCGCGGCGGGCAACCCGCTGGCGGCCAGCGCATCAATGGCCGGGGCGATGGTCTTGCGCGAGCTTTTGGCGATGATCTCGCCATGGTGCTGCAACAACTGTTGAATCGGCGCGTCCGCTTCCTGTGCCAGCGCGGGCGCGCCCAGCAGGCAGAGCAGGCAAAAAAGAAATCGTTGAAAGATCTTGGTCATGCGTCACCCTTGCAAAAGCCGGGGGCGCACCTGCGCCCCCGGAAGGTTTCAGGTGTCACATCAGTAGTTCGACTTGATCTGCACGCAGGTCTTGGTCTCGGTGTTGTACATACCGCAGCCAAGATCTTTCCAATCCGAGATCAGAACCGCCGAGTCCGGCAAGAAGTCGGTCCAGGCATCGCCCGGCACTTCGCTGGTCTGGCTGACGATGTCGAACTGGCCATCGTCCTGAATCTCGCCGATCAGCACCGGTTTGGCCAAGTGGTGGTTCACGCCCATCACGGCGGTGCCGCCGGTCAGGTTCGGGAATTCCTGCCCCCACATCTTTTCTCGAACCGCATCCACATCGGTGGTACCAGCTTCGGTCGCAGCGTTCACCCACATGTTGAAGCCGATGTAATGGGCCTCCATCGGGTCGTTGGTGACGCGCTCTTCGCCCATCTTCGCCTTCCATGCGGCGATAAAGGCGTCGTTGGCCTCGGATTCGGCGGACTGGAAGTAGTTCCACGCCGCCAGATGGCCGACCAGGTTCGCGGTGTCGAGACCCGAAAGCTCTTCCTCACCGACCGAAAAGGCGATGACCGGGATGTCATCGGCGGAAATGCCAGCCGCGGCGAGTTCTTTGTAGAACCCCACATTGGCGTCGCCGTTGATGGTGCTGATCACACCGACCTTCTTGCCATCAGCCCCCAGCGCCACCACGTCGGCCACGATCTTGGACCAGTCGGAATGGCCGAACGGGGTGTAGTTGACAAAGATATCCTCGGCAGGGATGCCCTTGGACTTGAGATAGCTTTCCAGAATGTTGTTCGTGGTGCGCGGATAAACATAATCGGTGCCCAGCAGCGCGAATTTCTCGACCCCCAGTTCCTCAAGGAAATAATCGGTTGCCGGGATCGCCTGTTGGTTCGGCGCGGCGCCGGTATAAAACACGTTTTTCGAGCTTTCCTCGCCCTCGTATTGCACCGGATAGAACAGCAACCCGTTCAGCTCTTCGATCACCGGCAGCACCGATTTGCGCGATACCGAGGTCCAGTTGCCAAAGATCACATCGACATCATGCACGCTGATCAGCTCGCGCGCCTTTTCGGCAAACAGCGGCCAGTCCGAGGCCGGGTCGACCACGACGGTTTCGATCTGACAGCCCAGCAGGCCGCCTTTCGCGTTCTGTTCGTCCACCAGCATCAGCATGGTGTCTTTCAGCGTCGTCTCCGAAATCGCCATCGTCCCCGAAAGCGAGTGCAAAACCCCCACCTTGATCGGGCAATCCTGCGCAAGGGCCGGAAGGCCGGCTGCGATAAGGGCCGCTGTCGCAGTCGTCAAAAACAAGTTCCTGGTCATCAAAAATGTCCCCTCATTGTTGACGTGGGATCAATATTGCGTCGGCGCTTGATGCCGCGATAATGCCTTCCCACGCATACAGATCGCGACGCTGGGGATGCGATGCTTGACCGGCCGCATTACCCTGCGTCACATGCCAAAACGGTTTTCCCGCTGGCACATCTTGGTTGCACGGGCGCGCGCGTTTCGAGGAACAGGACTCGCACAGCTGGCCGCATTCTCCCTTGAATATGATGGATCTTTGATCGAAGTGGGGTGTTGCGCTTAATTTTCGTGCGCCATGTGGTCGCGAAACCGGCTTTCTGTGGCCATTTATCGCAGCCATTTCCGGCGAGATCGCCCCATAACAGGGCGATGCGCCGCAGATCACTGTGTTTCGGGAAGACTCATCGCGACGGTCTCAAGCAACTTCGATCCTTTGGCGATTTTCAGCGCCAGCCGGAAAAAGACGTCCCGCTCGTCGTCTTCAAGCGGGGCGAACATCTCGTCCTGACGCTCCACAATGGCGGCGCGCAGCTCGGCCAAAAGCACCGCGCCCTGATCGGTGGTAAAAAGCTGTTTCTCCCGCCCATCGGTTTGCGAGGGCTGGTGGCGCACCAACCCCCGCTCGACCAGTTGCGACACGGCCCGGCTGATCGTGTTTTGCGGGCGCGGGAACAACTGCGTGATTTCCTTGGCGCGAATGCCCGGGAACTGGTCGATACAGTACAACGTTGACCAGGCATGAACCGGAAGCCGATGCGTGTGTTCGATAAAGCGGTTGATGACTGCGGTGTTGCCCAGCACGATATAGCTCAGGATCATGAGAAAGCGCATGTCCGAGGCGAAAATCGTGTCGAGCTGGTTTTTTGTATCCATCACGGTTCAAAAAACCGCAGGAGGACGCTTTCGTCCAGCCCATATGCGGCTGTATGCCAAATTCTTTATGTATGTATCAGGCCTGCCCTCCCGCTTTTTTGCAGCGCAACGACGGCCAGCAGCGCAGACGTAGTGTAGACAAAGCGCGCAGGGATGGTGTTTATCCGCGCATGATCACGCAGCCCCATACCGCCGCCAAGGATGGCCCCCTCGACGGGGCCGCGACCAAGGCCGAGACCGCGACCTCGGCCGTTCTGACGCTGTGTGGCGTCGCGGTCGGGATGGAGGGGCGCGCGATTCTGCGCGACGTGACCCTGACCGCCCGCGACAAGCGGATCGGGATCGTGGGGCGCAATGGCTCGGGCAAGACCACGCTCGCGCGGGTGATGGCGGGGCTGATCGCGCCCGATGAGGGCCGGGTCGAGGTCTGCGGCGTTGATGTCCTCAAGGACCGGCGCGGCGCGCTGGGGGCCGTCGGCATCCTGTTCCAGAACCCCGATCACCAGATCATCTTTCCCACGGTCGAGGAAGAGATCGCCTTTGGCCTGACCCAGATGGGCCGCACCAAGGTTGAGGCGGCGGCAGCCACCCGCGCCATGCTGGAGCGGTTTGGCAAGGCGCATTGGGCGAGTGCCGCGACCCACAGCCTGTCGCAGGGGCAGAAACAGCTGGTCTGCCTGATGGCCGTTCTGGTGATGGAACCGGCCCTGATCGTGCTGGACGAGCCGTTCTCGGGCCTCGACATCGCCACCCGGATGCAACTCATGCGCTGTCTTGATGCGGTCGAGGCCAGCATCGCGCTGATCACCCATGACCCTGCGACGGTGCAGGGGTTCGACCGGGTGATCTGGCTTGAGGGCGGTGAGGTGATTGGCGACGGGACGCCCGATCAGGTGTTGGCACGGTTCGAGCGACAGATGCAGATATGGGGAGGACAGGATGATCTCTCTGACCTCACCGGTTGAAATCTGGTCGCACCGCTTGCCCGCCGGGCTCAAGCTGGCGGCTCTGTCGCTGGCCACCGTGCTGTTGTTTGCGACGGACAACCCGGCCCTTCTTGGCGGCGCTGTCGTGGCGGTGGCGGGGCTCTATGGCACGGGTGGGGTGGTGTTCTTTCGCCAAGGCCTGCGCAATCTGCGCGTTCTATGGCCGTTTCTGCTGCTGATCGCCCTGTGGCACGGGGCGACGGGCCAGATGGCGGCGGGGCTGGTCGTCGCGCTGCGGTTGCTGGCGGCGCTGGCGCTGGCGAATTTTGTGACCATGACGACACGCCTGTCCGATATGGTCGATGTGCTGACGGTGCTGTTGACGCCGTTTCGCCGGCTGGGTCTGTCGACCCGGGCGCTGGAACTGTCGATTGCGCTGGTGATCCGCTTTACCCCGACGATCGCGGACAAGGGCAAACTTTTGTCGCTGTCCTGGCGCGCCCGCTCGCCCCGGCGTCCGGGCTGGCGCATCGTGGTACCTATGGCCGCGCTGGCCATCGACGACGCGGAACATGTGGCCGAGGCCCTGCGCGCGCGCGGCGGGCTGGAACAGCCGCGCCGCCCCTGATTTTCAATCCAACCGAAGGACCCTGTACAAATGGAACGCAATATTACCCTGATCGCGCTGTTCGCGGCGCTGATCGCCGCGCTCGGGCTGATCCCGAAGCTGACGCTGGCCTTTGGCGTGCCGATCACGGCGCAGAGCATGGGCATCATGCTGTGTGGTACGGTGCTTGGCGCGCGGCGCGGGGCCTTGGCGGTGCTCTTGTTTCTGGCGCTGGTCGCGTTGGGCTTGCCGCTTCTTGCTGGCGGGCGCGGCGGGCTGGGGGCCTTTGCCGGTCCGGCTGTCGGGTTCCTGATTGGCTGGCCTGTTGCGGCCTTCGTCATCGGGTTCATCGTTGAACGTTGGCGCACGGGGCCGCTTGCGCTGGTGGCCTCGGTGGCCTCGGTGATCGGCGGGATCGGCGCGATGTATCTGTTCGGGGTGGTCGGCATGGCGATCCTGCTCGACAAGACGCTGATCGAGGCGCTGATGCTGGTGACCGTCTTCCTTCCCGGTGATGTGATCAAGGCGGTTCTGGCCGGGATGATCACCGCCGCGCTGGCCAGATCGCGCCCCTCCAGCGTGCTGTCGCGCAGCTGAGCACACATCAGGATCCGGGCGGGCGCGATGGTGCGCCCGCCCGGATAAATCACGTGCCTCAAATCAGGTGCCGCTGAAATAGGCCTGAGTGCCGCGCGCCTCGACCGAGTCGGCGATCCGGCGCAGCCCGTGGACATAGGCCGCCTCGCGCATCGAGATGTCCATGTCGTTGTGCAGCGCCCAGACCGCCTGCGTCTCGGTCGACATGGTGGTTTTCAGATGATCGCGCACCCGCGAGTTGTCCCAGTAAAAGCCCGAGCGGTTCTGCACCCATTCCAGATGCGACACGGTCACGCCGCCGGAATTGGCCAGAATGTCGGGCACGATGATATGCCCCGCCGCCGTCAGCGCGGCGTCGGCCTCGGGGGTGATCGGGCCGTTCGCCATCTCCAGGATGATCCGCGCCTTGATCCGGTCGCTGTTGGCAAGGGTGATCTGACGCTCCAACGCGGCGGGCACCAGCACATCGCAGTCAAGCTCCAACAACTCGGCGTTGCTGATCTCGCGGGTCTCGCCATGGCCCTTGGCGCCAAGAATGCCGCCGTTGTGCAGCTTGTGTTCCATCACCGCCAGCGGGTCGAGCCCGTCGGGATCATAGATCGCCCCACGGGAATCGCTGACCGCGACGATCCGGTAGCCATCCGCATGCAGCAGCTTGGCGCAGTGATAGCCGACATTGCCGAAGCCCTGAATCGCCACCGTCGCCTTGGCCGGGTCAAGGTTCAGCGAGGCTTCCAGATGACGCAGGGCGATATAGCCGCCGCGCGCCGTCGCATCGGTGCGCCCGACGGTGCCGCCAAAGGCAATCGGCTTGCCGGTGATCGCCATCGGCAGCGGCTCGCCGGTGATCGCGGCATATTCATCCGCCATCCAGGCTATAACGATGCCATTGGTGTACATATCCGGCGCCATGATATCCCGGTCCGGCCCGATGAAGGACGAAAACGCCTCGATATAGGCGCGGCTCAGCCGTTCCAGCTCGGTCGGGGACAGCTCTTTGGAATTGACGCAGACGCCGCCCTTGCCGCCGCCAAAGGGCAGGTTCGCCACCGCGCATTTGAACGTCATCCAGAACGCCAGTGTCTCGATCTCGTCCAGCGATACATTGGGGTGAAAGCGCACGCCGCCCTTGGTCGGGCCGCGCCGGTCGTTATAGCGGCAACGCCACGCCTTGAAGGCCCGGCGGCTGCCGTTGTCCATCCGGATCAGCAGGGTGACGGCCAGCGTTTCACGCGGGGATTTCAACTCTTCAAAGACATCGGGGTGGATCTTGAGCTGCTCGCAGGCCAGACGCAGGTTCTCGCGCGCCTTGTCCAGCATCGCGCCGTTTGTCGCCACCGCTGTCTGCGCGGCTGCCACTTCGGTTGTCATCGCTTGTTCCTCCTTGGTCTGAATTTCTCATCCTCACCCAAGGTGTTAAGCGACTCCGCCGCGCGGGTCCATTGCGCGCATTGTCCGGGTGTTGCTGTTCCCGGCAGGGGCGGGCGTGGCAGCACGCTGGCGATGCCGCTGTCCGTGGTTTCTGCACCGCGGCATTTCTGCATTGCGGCATGAAGGGTCTGGATTTCGGCCCCGATCCCTGATTGAGTTGGGCGTGATCTGGTGGCGTCCTCACGGCGGACGGACCGGCGCCTTCGGAAACAGGCGGCCTTTGGAAAGAGGCCGCCGTTGAACACAGGCGGAGCGTGCATGACCCAAGGCCTGCAACATATTGACCCGGCGCAAGAGGTTGACGCCCCTGCGGACCTTGTCGCGCGGGCGCGCATCATCCGCATCTCGGGCCAGATGATCGAATTGGCAATCGAGGGACCACCGCCGCGGGTGCAGGATCTGTTTGTCGGCGTCGATGACCCCTTGCTGCGGATCGAACTGGCCTCTTTCCCCTCGGAGGGGGTGGCTCGCGGGCTGATCCTGTCGGCCGGGCAACCGGTGAAGCTGGGCGCACGGCTGCACGGCACCGGCGGCGGGCTGCAAATGCCGGTCGGGCGCACGACACTGGGACGGATGCTCAACCTTTTTGGTGAGCCGGTCGATGGTGGCGCGCCGCTGGACGATGCGCCGCGCCGCTCGATCCGCAACGCGCCCCCGGCGCTGAAACGTCGCCGCACCCAGTCCGAGATCTTTGAAACCGGGATCAAGGCGATCGACCTGCTGTGCCCGATCGAGCGGGGCGGCAAGGCCGGGCTGTTCGGCGGCGCCGGGGTGGGCAAGACCGTGCTGATCGCCGAGATGATCTATAACATGTCGGGCTCTTATCAGGGGGTCAGCCTGTTCTGCGGCATCGGCGAACGCTCGCGCGAGGCCGAGGAGTTTCACCGCGAGATGGACGAGGCCGGGGTGCTCGAAAACACGGTGATGGTCTTTGGCCAGATGAACGAACGCCCCGCCGTGCGCTTTCGCGTCGGTCATGCGGCGATGTCGATTGCCGAACATTTCCGCGACGAGTTGAACACCGATGTCCTGGTCCTGATCGACAATATCTATCGCTTTGTTCAGGCCGGGGCCGAGGTGTCGGGGCTGCTCGGGCAATTGCCGTCGCGGGTGGGCTATCAGCCCTCGCTCGGCACCGAGATCGCCGAACTGGAAGAGCGGATCTGTTCCACCGCGTCCGGGGCGCTGACCTCGATTCAAGCGGTCTATGTGCCGGCGGATGATTTCACTGACCCGGCGGCGACCCATGTGTTCGGGCATCTGTCCTCCTCCATCGTGTTGTCGCGCAAACGGGCGGCGCAGGGGTTTTACCCGGCGGTCGATCCGCTCGACTCCGGTTCCAAGATGCTGACCCCCTTGGTCGCCTCGCCGCGCCACCTGAGCGTGGCGCGCGCGGTGCGCCGCACGCTGGCAGAGTATGAAAGCCTTAAGGACGTGATCGCCATGCTGGGGCTGGAACAGCTGTCGATCGAGGATCGTCGGACCGTCGCCATCGCGCGGCGGCTGGAACGGTTTATGAGCCAGCCGTTTCGCGCCACCGAACGCTTTACCACCGCCCGGGGACGGCGGGTTCCGTTGGAGGATACGCTTGAAGGCTGTGAACAGATCCTGTCGGGGGCGCTGAATGACCGCCCAGAACGGGCGTTCTACATGATCGGGACGATCGACGAGGCCATGGAGGCGGGGGCATGAGCAGCATCTCACCACCCGACCCGCAGCCCGATCCCAAGCTGTCCGACACGATGGTGTTGTTGGTGTACAGTCCGGGGGCCGAAGTGGTCAGAACCGTGGTGCGCAAACTTGCCACCGAGGGGGCGCAGGGAGCCTTCGTGCTGCTGCCGCGCCATATCGACATGGTGACGGCCCTGCTGCCGGGGGTGCTGTCTTATATCGACGCCGATGGGGGCGAACATTTCCTCGGCATCGACGCGGGCACCTTGGTCAAATGCGGAGCGGAGGTGCGCGTTGCCGTGCGCGGTGCCTTTGTCAGTGACGATCTGAGCCGCCTGCGGGACGAGGTGGCACGCCAGTTTCTGACGCTGGACGACAGTGAACGCGCAGCCCGCACCGCGCTGGCCCGGCTGGAGTCCGGGGCAATCCGCGGCATGGCGGAGTATGGGCGATGACCGGACCTGAGACTGGTCCGGACAAGGATCTTGTAGGGCACAAATCCGCTACGGGGGCGGCCCAAGAGGGCATCGAACAGACCATCGCCCGCAAGGCGCAACAACATGTCCGCGCGCGGCGCGAGGGGCGACATACGGTCTGGTTCGGGGTCGGCATGTTCGGCTTGGTGGGCTGGGCCGTCGCGGTGCCGACATTGGCCGGTGTGGCGCTGGGTCGCTGGCTCGACGCCCGCTTTGCCGATGGCCCCTCCTGGACCATCATGGGGCTGCTGGCGGGCGTCACGCTGGGCTCGCTCAATGCCTGGTGGTGGGTGCGCCGGACCGGGTTGGGGCAGGACAACATAACTGGCCCGAGTCGAGAGCCGAATCGGGAGCCGAGTCAGGAAAAGAGAAAGGACACCGGGGATGAGCTTTGATATCGCCATTGATCTTGCGCTGGGGGTGCTCACCGGCGCGGCGCTGGGGGCGCTGCATATAGCGTGGCTCTGGCGCGCCTCGGCGCGGCTGCGCCCGGATGGCTCCGGGGTGCTGGCACTGGTTGGCAGCGCGGTGCTGCGTCTGGCGGTGGTGCTGGCGGGGTTTGCCGGGCTGATGTCGATCGCAAGCCAGCCGACGCTGGCGCTGGTCGGTGCGCTTGCCGGGTTCGCGCTGATCCGTCTGGTTGCGGTGCGCCGGGCGCGGCGGGGCTAGGGCCATGCAGATCACACCAGACAGCCAGATCATCTTTACCCTGCCGCTGGGTCCGCTGGGCGAGTGGGGCGTCTCGGCCACCATCGTTTATACTTGGGTCGTGATGGCGGTGCTGGTGATCGGCGGCCGCATCGCCACTTTGGGCATCCTGTCTTCGGCTGCGACGATCGAACCGACATCGCGCTGGCGCATCGGGATCGAGACGGTGATCGAGATGATCCGCGACCAGATCCGCGAGATCGGCGGCGGCGATCCGGGCCGTTATCTGCCGTTCATCGGCACGCTGTTCCTGTTCACGCTGGTGTCCAACCTGATGGGGGTGATCCCCGGCTTCATGTCGCCAACCGGGTCGCTGTCCACCACCGTGGCGCTGGCGCTTTGCGTGCTGGTGGCGGTGCCGATCTATGGTATCGCCGAAGACGGGCTGCTGGGCTATCTGCGCCACTATTTCGAACCGACGCCGCTGATGGCACCCTTCAATATCATCGGAGAGCTGTCGCGCACCATTGCGCTGGCCGTGCGGCTCTATGGCAACGTGATGAGCGGGACAGTCGTCGTCGCCGTTCTGCTGGCGGTGGTGCCGTTCTTTTTCCCGGTCTTGTTGCAGCTTTTGGGGCTGCTGACCGGGGTCGTGCAGGCCTATATCATCGCGGTGCTGGCGATGGTCTATATCGCCTCGGCCAGCGGCGATGAGCCGGGCGCGGCCGAAAACCAGATCAAAAACAAGGAAACCGGCGCCTGAGGCGCCTGAACGCGAAAGGACAGATCGTATGGATGCGCTGACCCTGATTGCTACCGTTTCGATCATCACCGCCGGGCTGACCATTGCCATCGGCTCGATTGGCCCCGCCTTGGGCGAGGCGCGCGCCGCGGCGCAGGCGCTACAAGCCATCGCGCAGCAGCCGGACGAGGCCAATACCATCACCCGCACGCTGTTCGTCAGCCTCGCCATGATCGAATCGACCGCCATCTATTGTTTCGTGGTGGCGATGATCCTGCTGTTCGCCAATCCGTTCTGGACCTGGGCGATCGCGGCGGCGGCAGCCCCGGGTACGGGGGGCTGATCGGTGCAGATCGATTGGCTCACGGTCGCGGCCCAGATCGTGAACTTTCTGCTGTTGGTGCTGCTGTTGCGCTGGGCGCTGTATCGCCCGCTGCGCCGGGCACTGACCGCGCGACAAGAGGCGGTGACAGAGCGTCTGCGGCAGGCCGAGACCGCCCGCGCCAAGGCCGAGGCCGCTGCCACCGCACATACTGACGCGCTGCGGACCTTGGAGCAGGAGCGTGCCGCGCGCCTGCAAAGCGCCGAGCAGGAGGGCGAAGCGAAACGCGCCGAATTGATCGCCGCCGCCAAGGATGAGCTTGCCGCGCGCCGGGCTGCTTGGCAGGCGCAACTGGTGGATGAAAAGGCCGATTTTCTGGACCGGCTGCGCCACCGCGCCGGGGAAAGCTTTGTCGGCATGGCCCGCAGCATTCTGGCCGAGATGGCCGATCAGGATCTGGTCGACCGGATGGCGATGACCTTTGCCCACCGCCTGTCCGGGCTCGGGACCGAGGATCGCGCGCTGTTGCATGTCGCCGCTACTGCTGGAAATCGGCCGGAAATCCTGTCGTCGCTGCCACTGTCAGACGCGGCCCGGGGCCAGATCACGGCGGCGCTCAGCGCGCTGTTGGGGGCGGCGGCCGAGCCGGTCTTTACCGAGGACGGCGATCTCGCCTGTGGCTTGGTTTTGCAGCTTGGCTCGCAACGGGTGGGCTGGACCATTGCCGAACATCTGGACCGCTTTGCGCAGGAGGTGGCGCAACAGCTCGATACCCCGGAGGCGGCGGGATGAGCCTTAAGGATCTCGCCGATAGCCTGTTTGACCGGATCGACCATGAGGCCGCGCGCCCGGTCGATCTGACCCGGCATGAGCGCGGCCATGTGCAGCGCGTGCTGCATGGGGTGGTCGAGGTCGCCGGGTTCCACGAGGCGCTGTCGGACGAGGTGATCACCTTTGACGGCGGCGCCAGTGGTCTTGCGCTGGATCTGGTGCCGGGGCGGGCCGGTGTCGTTCTGCTGCGCGACCCGCTGGGGCTGCGCCCGGGACAGGGGGCACGGCGCACCGGGCGGGTGGCCTCGGTCCCGGTGGGCGAGGCGCTTTTGGGCCGGGTGGTGGACCCGCTTGGCGTCCCGCTTGACGATGGGCCGGCGCTAAGCTCGGCCCGGCTGTCTCCGATCGAGGTGCCCGCACCGCCGATCATGGACCGCGCGCCGGTGATCCGGCCGCTGCAGACCGGGATCAAGGCGGTGGATGCCTTGGTGCCGATCGGGCGCGGCCAGCGCGAGTTGATCGTGGGGGATCGTCAGACCGGCAAGACGGCGGTGGCGATTGATACCATTCTCAATCAGGTCGGCAGCGGCGTGATCTCGGTCTATTGCGCCATCGGGCAGCGCGGCGATGCCACGGCGCGGGTGATCGCGCGGCTGCGCAAGGCGGGGGCGATGGACAATTGCGTCGTCGTGGTGGCGGGCGGGGAAGAGCCCGCCGGGCTGCAATATATCGCCCCCTATGCCGCCACCAGTATCGCCGAAAGCTTCATGCGCGCGGGCCGCGACGTGCTGATCGTCTATGATGACCTGACACGTCACGCCCGCGCCTATCGCGAATTGTCGCTGCTGCTGCGCCGTCCCCCGGGGCGCGAGGCCTATCCGGGCGACATCTTTTACCTGCATTCGCGTCTGTTGGAGCGCGCGACGCAATTGTGCGACGCGGCCGGTGGTGGCTCGCTCACCGCCTTGCCGATCATCGAGACGCAGGCACAGAATCTGGCGGCCTATATCCCCACCAACCTGATTTCGATCACCGACGGGCAGGTCTATCTGTCGCCCGATCTGGCGCGGCGTGGCCAGATGCCGGCGGTGGATGTGGGCCGCTCGGTCTCGCGGGTGGGGGGCAAGGCGCAGCTTGCCGCCTTTCGCGCCGTGGCCGGGCCGCTGAAGTTGGCCTATGCCCAGTTCGAAGAGCTGGAATCCTTTGCCCGGTTCGGTGCCAAGCTGGACGAGGACACCCGCGCCCAGCTTGCCCGTGGCCGTGCGGTGCGCGAGGCGCTGAAACAGGACGAGGGCGCGCCAATCCCGGTGGCACAACAGATCGCCCTGCTTCTGGCGGTGTCCGAGGGGCTGCTCGACGGTGTCGCGCTGGCGCAGTTCGGTCCGGTCGCCAATGTGGTGATGACGGCGGTCGCGGATCTGCCCGCAGCGCAAGAGATCGCCCGGGGGCTGCCGCTGGAAGGAGACCGGCGCGCGGTGATTCTGGTGGCGATCCGCGCGGCGCTCGACGAGGTGCGCGATGGACACGCTTGAGGATCTTGGCCGCCACATCGAGGTGGCGAGCGAGATGCAATCGGTGGTGCGCACGATGAAGGCGATCTCGGCCGTCGGCATCCGCAGCCACGAGGCCGCCGAGCGGGCGATGGGGCAGTATCTGGAAACCGTCGAGATGGGGCTTCAGGTGGCACTGCGCGCGCTGCCGCAGGAGGCGGGGCTGGTATTGCCTTCAAAGGACGGCGCGGGCGGCATCGGTGTCGTCGTGATCGGCTCAGAGATCGGGCTGTGCGGGGGCTTCAATGAACGGCTGGTCAGCTTTGCGCTGGACCGGCTTTCCGCCGCCGGGATCGGGGCCGACAGGCGCCGGGTGCTGGTGATCGGCACTCGCGCGGATGCCAGTTGGCAGCTGGCCGCCGAGCCGCCCGCCTATATGCAGGAGGCCCCGGCCACGGTCGAGGCGCTGGCTGGCACCGTGGGCAGCGTGCTGACCCGGCTTGACCAGTGGCTTGCGCAGGAGGGGGTGACGCGTCTCATGCTGTTTCAGCAGCGCATGGGCGGGCCTGAGGGCAGCGCGCCGGTCGAGGTGACGCTGTTCCCGATTGATCCCGGTTGGCTGGCCGAACTTCGGGAACGGCGCTGGCCGTCGCGGCGTCTGCCGGTCTGTTTCGGTCCGACCCCGGCGGCGATGCGCAGCCTTGTGCAGCAATTGCTGTTTGCCCGTGTCTTTTCCGCGATCGTCCAGTCGCGCGCCGCCGAACACGCCGAACGCCTGACCGCCATGCAGGCGGCCGAGCGCAGCATCGGTGACAAGCTCGATGAGCTGCGCAAGACCCATCAGATGCTGCGCCAGCAGGTGATCACCGCCGAGCTTCTGGACATCATCGGCGGCTTTGAGGCGGCCGAGAAACAGCCCGGCGACATGCGCCCCTCCGAAGGCTGAGCCGGGCACAGGCGCCGCGATCCCGTCGCGCGATACCCTGCGTCCCGGCGAGGCCAGTTTGCTCCTTTGCCCCCTGATCACCGCCTGATTCTGGCCTGAGTGCGGCGCGAATCCTGCTGCGTTGCGGCGTGGAAATCAACGGAAACGATCTTGCACCGTTTTGGGAATGGTGAAACAAACGTGAAAATGTCCAATATTTTTGCGTTGGGAGAAGCATGGTTTTCGGACGCGATGCCAAGGAAGATGCAACCGTTGTGGCCATGCTGGCCTCGGCGGTGCGCCGTGATATTTCCTTTGGCGCGTTGCAACCTAGCCAAAAGCTCAAGATCGAAGACCTGCGGCGGCGCTATGGCGGATCGAACCACTCGATGCGCGAAACCCTGCGGATGCTCAGCGCCGAGGGGCTGGTCGAGGCCACCGCGCAACGCGGGTTCCGCGTGACCTCGGCGACCGAGGACGATCTGCGCGACATCATTCTGGTGCGTGCCGAGGTCGAGAAACTGGCGCTGTCTCTGGCCATTGCCCAAGGTGATATCGCATGGGAAGGGCGCGTGATCGCCGCCCACCACGCCCTGCGCAAGGCCGAAGAGGCGGTGCAAGCGATCCCCGACGATCTGACCGCGCTGGAATGGGACGAGGCCTGCCGCGCCTTTTCCGCCACCCTGATCGCGGCCTGCGCCAGCCCGCGCCTGAGCGATCTGCAACGCAAGTTCTTTGACCAGAGCCGCCGCTTTCGGCTGGCGCTGCTGCGCGAGGGGCGGCTGGATTTTGCCCGCCGCAAGGCGCGGCAGCAGGCGCTGCTTGACGCGGTGCTGGCACGCGACGCGACCGCCGCGATTTCGACGCTGACACAGGATATCGAGGCCGAGCTGAGATCTGGGGACTAAGCCCCTGAAACCACGACTGATCATACCGGAGGAGATCATGATGAACCTGAACCGCCGCAAGGCCCTCGCCCTGATCGGGGGCACCGCCGCCGCAACCGCCTTGGCCGCCCCGGCCATCGCCGCAAATCGCAAGATCAAGGTGGGCGCGCTGCGCTTCACCTCGCATTCGGCCAACTTCATCGCCGTCGAGCGCGGCTATTTCGCCGATGCCGGTCTGGATGTGGAGCTGGTCTTTTTTCAGGCGGCGCAACCGATGGCCGTGGCGATTGCCAGCGGCGATATCGACTATGCGGTCACCGCCATCTCGGGCGGGTTGATTTCGCTGGCACAAAAAGGCGCGGTCAAGGTGATCGGCGGGTCGCTGTCCGAGGAAGAGGGCATCGACGGCCAGCTGATCCTGGCGTCGGATGCCGCCTTCAAGTCCGGGGTCGACCATCCCTCCAAGCTGGGCGGCAAAAGCTTTGGCGTGACGCAGACCGGCTCTTCGTTCCACTATATGGGCTCGAAGGTGGCGCAGGCCGAAGGGATCGAGATGTCCTTCAAGCCGTTGCAAAAGGTCGGCGCGGTGATCGGGGCGCTCAAGTCGGGCCAGATCGACGCCTGGAGCATCGTGCCCCATATTGCCAAGCCGCTGGCCGGCTCGGGCGCGGTGCATATCATCGGCAAGATTCAGGATTATATCCCGAACTATCAGGTCACAACCGTCTTCACCTCGGCCAAGAACGCGGCGGAGGAACGGGCGATGACCGAAAGCTTTATTGCCGGGATGTCGCGGGGCGTTGAGGACTACAACAACGCGATGATCGAAAAGACCGGCGGCGAGGCCGGGATGAACGAGATGGTCGATCTGATCCACAAATACGTCTACACCGACCGTCCGCGCGAAAAGGCCGCGCCGTCAATCATCAACGGCACCATGCGCCTGAATCCGAACGCCGCGCTCAACATCGCCTCGGTCAAGGATCAGCTCGACTGGTTCAAGGCCGGCGGGATGGTCGACGCCTCGATCACCATGGATGTGCTGGTCGATCCCTCCTACGTCGAGACCATCGGCTGAAGACTACCCATCTTCCGGGGCGCGGCGTGACCCGTGCCCCGGATCTGATTTTCGGAGAGTGAAATGGATATCAGGCTGGAGTCGATCCACCATTCCTACAAGGAATTCGAGGTGCTGCGCGACATCACCCTGGATATCCCGAAAGGAAAGATTGTCTGTATCGTCGGCCCCTCGGGCTGTGGGAAGTCCACCCTGCTGCGGTTGATCGGCGGGCTGGAAAAACCCGGGGCAGGCCGTGTGGTGCAGGTGGGCGCGCCGCCTGAAAACTGTCTCAACCCGCTGACCTATGTGTTTCAGGATTTCGCCCTGCTGCCTTGGCGTAGTGTGCGCGGCAATATCTCTCTGGTGCTGGAGGATCACCGCATTCGCGGCGCCGAGGCGACCCGGATCATCGACGACGTGCTGGCGCGCACCAAGCTGACTGATTTCGCCGACGCGCTGCCAAAGCAGCTTTCGGGGGGCATGAAACAACGGGTGGCCATCGCCCGTGCCTTGGCGGTGAACCCGGCGGTGATGCTGATGGATGAACCGCTCTCGGCGCTCGACAGCCAGACGCGCGAGTTGTTGATGGACGATCTGGTCAGCCTCTGGTGCCGCCAGCCGTTTACGGCCGTCTATGTCACCCACAACCTGCACGAAGCGGTGCGGCTGGGGCATTCCATCGTCGTTCTGTCGCGCCGTCCGGGGCGTATCCGAGAAATCGTGGAGATCGACACCCCGCTGGAGGAGCGCCAGATGGGCGATACCGATCTTGACCTGAAACAGAAATACCTGTGGCAGTTGATGCGCGACGAGGCCCGCGCGGCGGATGCGGAGTTGCTCAATGTCTGATGTTCCGCTGACCGCCCCCTCAACCGCCCCCGCACAGACCCAGACCATCGCTTTTCGCGGCGGCGGTTTTGCCCCGCATACCCACCGCTGGGTCGGGGTCGCCGTTTTCGTGGTGCTGATCCTGATCGCCGAATGGGGCACGCGGACGGGCTGGATCTCGGCGCTGACGCTGCCGCGCCCCTCGGATGTGTTCAAAACCTTTGGCGAATTGTACAGTTCGGGCCTGCTGTTCAAACATCTCGGCCCATCGCTGGCGCGGTTGGCGGTCGGGGCAACGCTCGGGGCCTGCGTCGGGGTCAGCGTTGGTGTTCTTATCGGGTTGTTCTCCTATATCCGCTCGGGGCTGGTGCCGCTGGTTGCGGCGCTGTTCCCGATCCCCAAGATCGCGCTGCTGCCGCTGTTCGTCATCTGGTTCGGCATTGGCGAGGGCTCGAAATACGCGCTGATCGCCTTTGGCACCTTCACCCCCACGGTGGTCGCCACCTATGCCGCCGTCGACAACGTGGACCGCACGCTGATCCGCATGGGGCAAAGCTTTGGCCTGTCGTGGTGGTCGATCGTGCGCAAGATCGTGCTGCCCGGCGCGATGCCCGGCATCCTGTCGGGGCTGCGCATCAGCCTCGCCATCGCCATCATCCTGCTGGTCGCGGCCGAGATGCTGGGCGCGGAATATGGCATCGGCGCCTATATCCTGCAGGCCGGGTCGCTGTATGATCTTGAACGTCTGTTTGCCGGGGTGGTGATCCTGTCTTTGCTGGGGGTGCTGGTCAGCGCCATCATCGCTATGATCGAACGTCGCGTGTTGGGCTGGCGCACCTGAGCCTGAGCGTTTGCGCCGCCCCTGTCTTCGGTGGCGGCGCGGGCCCGGCCTGATCCCCTGAGACCAAGAGAGGTTTTGTCTCCCGCTCCGCGCTCTGATAGGTCTGCGGCGTGCCCCGTGCCCAAGGTGCGGCGGCCCCGGCGAAGATGCGAGGCGACATGAGCCATCCTGACAAGCGCGATATCGAGATCCTCAAGGTGCTTTCCGGTGAGGGGCGTATCACCAAGGCGGCCTTGGCCGAGCGGGTGGGCCTGTCGCCAACCCCCTGTTGGAACCGGCAGCGAAAGCTTGAGAAATCCGGCGTAATCGAAAGCTATAACGCGCGGATAAACCTTAAAAAACTGGCGCCGCACGTCACCGTTTTCGTCGCTGCCGAACTGGCCGACCACACCGCCGCGAGTTTCCGCGCCTTCGAGGCTTCGATGGCCGATTATGACGAGGTTGTCTCCTGCTGGGCGCTGGGGGGGGGCTATGATTACCTGCTCCAGATCGTGACCCGCGACATCAACGCCTATCAGCGGCTGATCGACGAGATGTTAGAGGCGCGCATCGGGCTGGCGCGCTATTTCACCTATGTTGTGACCAAGCCGGTGAAAACCGGCGGCGCGCCACCGCTCGACCTGCTGGTGCGAAAAGAGGATTCCCCGTCCTGATCGGGGGGAGCGAGAGGATTCCTCTCCTGCGGGTCGCAAGTTCGGTCCTTTCTGCCGCCGTTCCCATGTCAGTCTGACCCAAGACACAGGGGGACGGCAGCAAGGGGGCGACTGACATGTCCGAAACGGCACTCTCGGCGCGCAGGGATATTACCGACAAACGGCTGTTGCGCAGCTTTTCCTATATCGACGGCAAGTGGTGCGCCGCGACCTCTGGTGCCACCTTTGAGGTGAGCGATCCGGCCAGCGGCGATTTCCTTGCCGATGTGGCCAGCCTGTCGGCCGAGGAAAGCGCGGCGGCGGTCGATGCCGCCCAAGCCGCCTTTGCCGGTTGGGCCGGTCTGCTGCCGCAGGAGCGTTCCGCCATCTTGCGCCGCTGGTTCGATCTGATGATCGAGCATCGCGAGGATCTGGCCCGCATCATGGTGCTGGAACAGGGCAAGCCGCTCACCGAGGCGCGCGGTGAGATCGACTATGCAGCCGCCTTTGTCGAATATTACGCGGAAGAGGCCAAACGCCCGAATATCGAGGGGGTCACCAGCCATCTGCCCGATGCCGAGGTCGAACTCTGGCTGGAGCCGGTGGGCGTTGTCGCGCTGATCACGCCGTGGAATTTTCCCGCCGCCATGCTGACGCGCAAGGCCGCTGCCGCGCTGGCTGCCGGGTGCACCGTGGTGGCGCATCCCGCGTCCGAGACGCCGCTGTCAGCCCTCGCGCTAGCCGAGCTTGCCGAACGCGCCGGAATGCCTGCGGGTGTGTTCAATGTGGTGACCGGGCGCGCCAGCACCGTGGTGCCGCCCTGGACCTCCAGCGCGCAGGTGCGGGCGTTGTCCTTCACCGGCTCGACCGAGGTGGGGCGCATCCTGTATCGCGACAGCGCGGCGAGCATCAAGAAACTGGTGTTGGAATTGGGCGGGCACGCGCCGGTGATCGTGTTCAAGGGTGCCGATCTGGACGCGGCGGTGGCCGAGACGCTCAAGGCGAAATTCGCCACCTCGGGGCAGGATTGTCTGGGCGCCAACCGGATCTATGTGGAGCGTCCGATCTACGCCGAATTCTGTACCAAGTTCACCGAGGCCACCCGCGCTCTGCGCGTGGGGCGCGGCATGGACGACCCCGATATCGGCCCGCTGATGAACGAAAACGCAGTTCTCAAGCAGGAAGCGCATGTGGCCGATGCGCTGGATAAGGGCGCGACGCTGGCCTGTGGTGGCAAGCGCCATGCACTGGGGCCGCTGTTCTATCAGCCCACGGTGCTGACCGATGTACCCGACACCGCCCTGATCATGCGCGAAGAGACCTTTGGTCCGGTCGCCCCCATCACCGCCTTTGACAGCGAAGAGGAGGTGATCGCGCGCGCCAATGCCACCGAATACGGGCTGGTCGCCTATGTCCATTCGCTGGACCCGCGCCGGATCTACCGGGTCAGCCGGGCGCTGAATTTCGGCATGGTGGCGGTCAACCGCACCAAGGTGACCGGCGCGCCGATCCCGTTTGGCGGCACCAAGCAATCGGGGCTGGGCCGCGAGGGGGCGCGGCTGGGCATGCAGGAATTCATGGAACTCAAATACGTCTGCCGCGACTGGGGCTGAGCCTGACTGCGCGGCGCACCGAAATCGAAGAAAGGGAACGACATGCTGAAGAACGACCAACTGGAACAGTGGGACCGCGACAATTTTTTCCACCCCTCCACCCATCTGGCCGAGTTCGCCCGGGGCAACCTGCCGCAACGGGTGATCACCGGCGGTTCGGGCTGTCATATCGAGGACCGCGAGGGCAACCGGCTGCTGGATGCCTTTGCCGGGCTGTATTGCGTCAACGTCGGCTATGGTCGCCAAGAGATCGCCGAGGCGATCGCGGATCAGGCGCGCGAACTGGCCTATTATCACGCCTATGTCGGCCACGGGACCGAGGCCAGCATCACGCTGGCCAAGATGGTGCTGGACCGCGCGCCAGACCATATGAGCAAGGTCTATTTCGGCCAGTCCGGCTCGGACGCGAACGAGACCAATATCAAGCTGGTCTGGTACTATAACAACATCGTAGGGCGGCCTGAGAAGAAGAAGATCATCAGCCGTTGGCGCGGCTATCACGGCTCGGGGCTGATGACCGGCTCGCTTACCGGGTTGGAGGCGTTTCAGAAGAAATTTGACCTGCCGCTTGATCGGGTGATCCATACCGACGCGCCGTATTATTTCCGCCGCGAGACCCTTGATCAGACCGAGGAACAGTTCACCGCCCAATGCGTGGCCAGTCTTGAGGCGCTGATCGAACAGGAGGGGGCCGATACCATCGCTGCCTTTATCGGGGAACCGGCGCTGGGCACTGGCGGGCTGGTGCCGCCACCCGCAGGCTATTGGCCTGCGATTCAGGCAGTGCTGGATCGCCACGACATCCTGCTGATCGCCGATGAGGTGGTGACCGGCTTCGGGCGTCTGGGCACCATGTTCGGGTCCGAGCACTATGGCCTCAAGCCCGACATCATCACCATCGCCAAGGGGCTGACCAGCGCCTATGCGCCGCTGTCCGGCTCGATCGTGTCGGACAAGGTCTGGGCGGTGCTGGAGCAGGGCACCGACGAAAACGGCCCGATCGGTCATGGCTGGACCTATTCGGCGCATCCGATCGGGGCGGCGGCCGGGGTGGCCAACCTCAAGCTGATCGATGATCTGAATCTGGTGCAGAACGCGGGCGAGATGGGGGCGTACCTCAAGCGGACATTGACTGAGGCGTTGGGCGATCACGCTCATGTCGGTGACATACGCGGCGAGGGGCTGCTCTGCGCGGTGGAGTTCGTTCAGGATCGCGATAGCCGCACATTCTTCGACGCTGGCGACAAGGTGGGGCCGACCGTTGCCGCCAAGCTGCTGGATGAGGGGGTGATTGGCCGCGCCATGCCGCAGGGCGATATCATCGGGTTCGCACCGCCGTTCTGCTTGACGAAAGATGAGGCCGACGAAGTTGTCGGCAAGCTGGTCAAGGCGGTGGCTGCCGCCGGGCTCTGAGCGGAGCGGATCGGACTGGGCCGCACCCGTGCGGCCCATTTCCGTTTGGCGGGACTTGTTCAGGTTTTGGGGGAACAGGTTTCGCTATGCTGCGGAAATCGTTTCCCTTTTTGGGTTCGACACCGGCTTTCCCTTTTGGAGCCTGACAGGTTGTTTCTGCGGGGGTAAAAACAACCTTTGTCGTTTCAGCCAAAATCCGACACAATGCGCGCAACCTATTTTGAAAGGTCCGGGGACATGAAAACTGGCTTTGTACTGATCGTTTTGTCTGTTGTCGTCGCAGGGTGCGGCGGCCAGCGCTATGCCGAAGGGTGGTATCAGCGCAAGGCGCAATGCTCCAACGGCGATTTCACCGCCTGTTCCGAGATTGGCCATCAGGCCCGCGCCGCACAGGGCGGCACCACGCAGGAGCGCGCGCCTGCGTTCCAAGGGCCGCTGTCGGAGCCGATCATCGACTGATCCCGTTTTGAACGACAGGACGACATGGAAAAGGGGCGCGCCGTGGCACGCCCCTGCTTGTCGTTGCTCTGTGCCGGTGCGCCTTAGCTGCGGACCCCGGCAAAGCGGGTCTGCCAATCGTCGCGCTCGTCATCGGTGATCTTGCGAAACAGGTTGTCGGGCACGGTAAAGGTATGGCCTTCGGGCAGCGCCGAGAGCGCCTCGGAAACATCACCGGGCCAGGTCGCGTCCTGCGCGCCCATCGCCTCCAGCATCTGACTGGCGGCTGCGGGGATGAAGGGCATCGAGAGCACCGCGTAAAGCCGGATCAGGTTCAGCCCCAGCCGCACCTGCGCCGCGGCGCGCTCCGGGTTTTCCTTGAAGGTGGCCCAAGGCGCGGCGGATTGCAGGTATTCGTTGCCCGCCACCCAGATCGCCCGCAGCTCCTGCGCCGATTTGCGGACCTCGACCGCCTCCATATGCCCCTCATAGGCTCGGATGCGGTCGGTCAATTCCGTGATCAGCGCCTGTTCCTGTTCACCGTATGCGCCCCCCTCGGGCACCGCTTCGCTGAATTTGGAGCGGCAGAACTTGGTGATGCGGCTGACGAAATTGCCCAGAACATCGGCCAGATCCTTGTTTGCCGAGACCTGGAAGTTTTCCCACGTAAACTCGGCATCCGAGCTTTCGGGCGCATGGCTTAGCAACCACCAGCGCCAATAGTCCGCCGGCAGGATTTCCAGCGCCTGATCCATGAACACCCCGCGCCCGCGCGAGGTCGAGAACTGGCCGCCATCATAGTTCAGATAGTTGAACGACTTGATGTAATCGACCAACTTCCACGGCTCCCCGCTGCCAAGGATCGTGGCAGGGAAGCTGAGGGTGTGGAACGGCACGTTATCCTTGCCCATGAACTGGGTATAGGTCACGTCCTCGGCGCCCTTGTCGGAGCGCCACCAGCGCTCCCAATCCGTGCCCTTGCCGGCATCGACCCATTCCATGGCGCAGGCGATATATTCGATCGGCGCGTCGAACCAGACATAGAAGACCTTGCCGTCCATGCCGCTCCACGGGGCGCCGTCGAACTGCGCCGGGACGCCCCAGTTCAGATCGCGGGTGATGCCGCGATCCTGTAGCCCGTCGCCGTCGGTCAGCCATTTCTTGGCGATCGAGGTGGTCAGAACCGGCCAGCCTTCGCGGGTGTCGATCCATGTCTCAAGCTGTTCGCGCATCTTGGATTGCAGCAGATACAGGTGCTTGGTTTCGCGCATTTCCAGATCGGTGGCGCCAGAGATGGTGGAATGCGGGTTGATCAGGTCGACCGGGTCAAGCTGCTTGGTGCAGTTGTCGCATTGATCGCCCCGCGCGCTTTCAAAGCCGCAATTGGGGCAGGTGCCCTCGATATAGCGGTCCGGCAGATACCGCCCGTCGGTCGGCGAATACATCTGGGTCTCAGAGCGCTCTTCGATCAGGCCGTTTTCATACAGCTTCACGGCAAAATGCTGGGTCAGCTTCTGATTGTGCGCGCTGGAGGAGCGCCCGAAATGATCGAAGCTGAGCTCGAAGCGGCGGGCGATATCGGCCTGCACCTCGTGCATCTCGGCGCAATATTCGGCGACCGGCTTGCCGGCCTTTGCGGCGGCCAGTTCCGCGGGCGTGCCGTGCTCGTCGGTGGCGCAAATAAACATCACCTCGTTGCCACGACCGCGCTGGTAGCGGGCATAAAGATCGGCGGGCAATTGCGAGCCCACCAGATTGCCCAGATGCTTGATCCCGTTGATATAAGGGATTGCCGAGGTGATGAGTGTCCGTGCCATATCGTCCGTCGCCTTCCTGACTGCGCGGCGTGTGTAGCGCAGCCACGGCGGGCCGTCACCCCCTGTCGTTGGGGGGGACGTCGCGGGTCTTGTCGCGCTGGCGTCCGGTCAGCCGCCCGATCAGGAACGAGGTGCGCGGGCTGTAGACATAGGGGGTCTTCTGTGGCGCCGGGCGTGCCCGCATGCGCCACAGGCCAAAGCCCACCAGCAGCAGATGCGCGAAAGAGATCAGCGCGAACATCGCCGCCGGTCCATAGGCGTGGATCAGCAGCGAGGAGACATAGGGCGCGGCAATGGCGCCAAGCGCGAAATGGAACATCAACGCCGCCGAGAGTTCCACCCGCTCGCTGGTATCGGTGAAATCATGGGCATGGGCCGCCGAGACCGAATAGATCGGAAAACTCATCACCCCGAACAGGAAGGCCGCCCCCATCACCCCCCAAGTGCCGCTGTTCTCGGCCAGAATGGTGATGCCCGAGGCCCCGATGGTCGCCGCCGACAGGCAGATCAGCACCCAGCGGCGGTCGAACTTGTCCGCCAGCCAGCCCGCCGGGTATTGCGCCAGCGCGCCGCCCAGAACAAAGGCGGCAAGGAAGGTGGCGATCTGATCCGTGCTCAGCCCCACTTCGCGGCCATAGACCGGCCCGACCATGCGGAAGCTGGAGGAGGACAGCGCCGCGACCAGAACACCGGCGACGGCGAGCGGCGAGCGTTGGAGCGGCAGCATCGGGCGCAGCCGGGGTGCGGCGGGGGTTTCGGGCTGCGAGGCGCGCGACAGGGTCAGCGGCAACAGCGCGGCGCAGCACAGGATCGCCAGCAGATTGTACGAGACATAGCTGGCGGGCTCCAGCACGCCGATCAACAGCTGCGCCACCAGCGAGCCGGTCATATCGACCACCCGATAGATCGCGATGGTCCGCCCGCGCGAGGCATTGGTGACCTTGGCCTGCAGCCAAGCCTCGACGATGGTATAACAGCCGGCGATGCACAGCCCGGTCGCCATCCGCATGATCGCCCAAGCGGTCGGGTTGACCACCAGCATATGCGCCAGCAGCCCGATCGCGCCGGCGGCGGTAAAGGCGGCGAAGGCGCGCGAGTGGCCGACAGTGCCCATCAGCCGTGGTGCCCACCAGCAGCCGATGAAGAAACCGAGGAAATGCGACGAGCCCAACAGGCCGATCTGCGCGGTGCTAAATCCCAGCGCCATCCCCGACAGCGCGTCCAGCGGGCTGACCCCGCCCGAGGACAGTTGCAGCAGAAGGACGGAGAGGAACAGGGCGGAGAAGGAGATGATCAGGCGCATGACAGGGCCACCATGCGTGTCCTGACAGCGATGTCGAGCCCTTTCGCGACCCGGCATGTCGCACGCGAGCCGCTGCGCCTTTCGAGGCTGGGCGATTGGCCGGTGTCTGCACTGGTCCTGCTCAAAAATCGCGCGTTGTGCGCCGGTTGTATCGGCGCTTGTGACCTTGGTCTGGTTGCTCTGGTCTGGCTTTGGCCGGTTTCGGATTGCCCCTGTCGCAGCAGCCGCTAGGGTCCGCCCCGAAAACGCCCGCAAAACGACCCTGAGAAAGATGAGAGCGCACCATGAAGATGAACCCGCTGGGCCGCACCGGCCTGACCGTATCCGACTTGTGCCTTGGCACCATGACCTTTGGCACCCAGACGCCGGAGGACGAGGCGCACGCCCAGATCGATTGCGCATTGGCGGCGGGGATCAATTTCATCGACACCGCCGAGATGTATCCGGTGAACCCGGTGAGCAAGGAAACCGTGGGCCGCACCGAAGAGATCATCGGCAGTTGGAACGTTGCCAATCCGGCGCGACGCGGCGATTTCATCCTTGCCACCAAGCATTCCGGCGAGGGGATGATGCACGCCCGCGACGGTGCGCCGATCAGTTCGGCCACGATTCCGCAGGCGATCGAGGGCTCGCTGCGCCGGCTGCGGACCGATCATATCGACCTGTATCAGTTCCACTGGCCGAACCGGGGGAGCTACATGTTCCGCAAGAACTGGCGCTTTGACCCCTCGGGCCAGAACCGGGAAGAGACGCTGGCCAATATGGAAGACTGCCTCGATGCGCTGCAACGGCAGGTGGACAAGGGCAATATCCGCCATTTTGGCCTGTCCAACGAATCCGCCTGGGGCACCGCGCAATGGCTGCGTCTGGCCGAGCAACGGGGCGCGCCGCGTGTTGCCTCGATCCAGAACGAATATTCCCTGATGTGCCGGCTCTATGACACCGATCTGGCGGAGCTCAGCATGAACGAGGATGTCGGGCTGCTGGCGTTTTCGCCGCTGGCTGCCGGGTTGTTGAGCGGCAAATATCAGGACGGCGCGGTGCCCGAGGGCTCGCGCATGTCGCTGGTGCCGGAACTGGGCGGGCGCAAGGGGCCGCGCGCCTTTGAGGCGGTGGCGGCCTATCTGGAGATTGCCGGGCGGCACGGGATTGACCCGGTGCATATGGCGCTGGCCTGGTGTGGGACGCGGCCCTTCATGGCCTCCACGATTTTCGGGGCGACGCGGATGGCGCAGTTGGAGCATGCGCTGGCCTCGGTCGAGGTGAATTTGAGCGACGAGATCCTTGAGGTGATCGACGCGGCGCACCGGGCGCATCCGCTGCCCTATTGATGGGGTATGAGTGACGTCTGAATGACATCGCCGTAGTAACGTCGCTGCGCGACGGGCCTCCGGCGGGAGTATTTTGACCAAGAAGAAGCGGGGGCGGGCCAGTTCAGGCGCGGGCCTTTCTCAGGGCGCGCGCCGATTGCCCGTGGGCGGCGCGAAAGGCGCGGGCGAAGCTGGCCTGCGAGCCGAAGCCGGTAGAGAGCGCCACGTCCATCAGCGCCATGTCGGTATCGGTGACCAGCCGCAGCGCCTCGCTCAAACGCAAAGCGAGGGCGTGCGCCTGAGGCGTGGTGCCGAGCCGGGCGCGGAACTGCGCCTCCAGCGTGCGGGGGCTGACACCGCAGCGCCGGGCGACCTCGGTGATGGGGCGCGGCGCGTCGAGCGTTTGTTCCATTACCGCACTGGCGCGCGCGGTGAGCGGCGAATGGCGCGGGTCGCCGCCGCTGCGACGTTGGGCGCGGGCCGGATCGGCCGGGCTGTCATGGATGAAGAGCGCCGCCACACGCGCCGCCAGCGCCGCCCCGTGGCGGGCCCGGATCAGGTGCAGCATCATGTCGATGGCCGGCAGCGCCCCGCCGCAGGTCATCCGTGCGCCGTCCACATGGAATCGGTCGTGCAGCACCTCGATCTCGGGGAAGCGGCTGGCGAGACGTTCCAGATCCTCCCAATGGGTGGTGGCGCGGTGCCCGTCGAGCAGCCCGGCCGAGGCCAGCAGCCATGAGCCGCCGTCAATGCCCCCGATGCAGGCGCCGCTGGCGGCCAGCCGGCGCAGGCTGGCGCGCAGGGCAGGGGTATCGTGCCGCTCCAACCTGAAACCCGCGATGACCAGCAGCAGATCGCAGCCTTCGAGCCGGGGCAGCGGCGTGCCGGGGACGGCGATGCCGCCGGTCAGGGCCGCCGGTGCGCCGCTGGCGGTGACATAGGACCAGTCAAACAACGACCGTCCGGCCAGCCGGTTGGCGGCGCGCATCGGGTCGACCGCGGCGGCCAGCGCCAGCATGTTGCTGTCCTCCAGCACAAGGATCGCGGTCTTGAGCGGCGCCTCGGCGGGGGCAAAGATGATATTTGCGGATTTCATCAAGTTTTATGCGTATCATGCAAAGAAGAACGGGCCAAGTCGCGCCATGCTGGCTTTGAACCGAAGGAGAGAGATCAGATGCCGCTTGCCATGAACCGCGAGGTTTTCATCACCTGTGCCGTGACCGGATCAGGGGCGACGCAGGACCGCAGCCCGCATGTGCCGCGCAGCCCGGACCAGATCGCCGAAAGCGCCATCGACGCCGCCCGTGCCGGTGCGGCGGTGGTGCATTGCCATGTGCGCGACCCCGAGACCGGCGCGCCGAGCCGACGGCTGGATCTGTATCGCGAGGTGACCGATCGGATCCGCGAGGCGGAGGTGGACGTTGTGCTGAACCTGACCGCCGGGATGGGCGGCGACATGGTGTTCGGCAGCCCGGAGCGCCCCTTGCCGTTGCAGGACGCGGGCACTGACATGATCGGCGCCGCCGAACGGGTGGAACATATCGCGCAGTGCCTGCCGGAGATCTGCACGCTGGATTGCGGCACGATGAATTTCGCCGAGGCCGATTACGTGATGACCAATACGCCCGGCATGTTGCAGGCGATGGGCCGGATGATCACCGCGCTGGGCGTCAAGCCAGAGATCGAAGCCTTTGACACCGGCCATCTTTGGTATGCGAAACAACTGGTCAAGGACGGTGTCCTTGACGCCCCCGCGCTGGTGCAGCTGTGCATGGGGGTGCCTTGGGGTGCGCCGGATGACCTCAATACCTTCATGGCGATGGTCAACAACGTGCCCGAGGACTGGACTTTTTCCGCCTTCGCGCTGGGGCGCAACCAGATGAGCTATGTCGCCGCCTCGGTGCTGGCGGGCGGCAATGTGCGCGTCGGGCTGGAGGACAACCTGTGGCTGGGCAAGGGCGTGCTGGCGAGCAATGCGCAGCTGGTGGAGCGGGCGGTGACGATCGTCGAGGCCATGGGGGCGCAGGTGATCGGGCCGCAGGCCGTGCGCGAAAAGCTGGGGCTGGTGAAACGGGCACCGATGCCACAGTAAGCGCGCGGTAAAACGGCGAAGACTACAGACATTCAAGGGCGCGCCGGTGCAGTGGGCGCGCCATTATCTACATCGCAGAAATCGGGACAGGGAGGCCAGCTATGGCACAGGTGGCAAGTATCATCGGCGGGGGCGTGATCGGCGGCGGATGGGCGGCGCGGTTCCTGTTGAGCGGCTGGGACGTGCAAGTGTTCGATCCCGACCCGGAGGCCGAGCGCAAGATCGGCGAAGTGCTGGCCAATGCCCGCCGGTCGCTGCCGGGGCTGAGCGACGTGGCATTGCCCGACGAGGGACGGCTGAGCTTTCACTCTGATCTGGCCGAGGCGCTGAAAGGGGCCAGCTGGATTCAGGAAAGCGTGCCAGAGCGGCTTGAGCTCAAGCACAAGGTCTTTGCCGATATTCAGGCGCTGTGCGATCCGGCGGCGGTGATCGGGTCCTCGACCTCGGGGCTCAAACCCAGCGAATTGCAGCAGGGCGTGGCGCGCCCGGAACAGATCGTGGTCACTCATCCGTTCAACCCGGTCTATCTGTTGCCGCTGGTGGAACTGGTGGGGAGCGCGGCCAACACGCCCGAGAGGATGGCGGGCGCAAAATCCACGCTGGAACGTCTCGGTATGTTCCCGCTGCATGTGCGCAAAGAGATCGACGCCCATATTGCCGACCGGCTGCTGGAGGCGGTCTGGCGCGAGGCGCTTTGGCTGGTCAAGGACGACGTGGCTACGACGGAGGAAATCGACGAGGCGATCCGCATGGGCTTTGGCCTGCGTTGGGCGCAGATGGGTCTGTTTGATACCTATCGCGTGGCCGGTGGCGAGGCTGGGATGAAACATTTCATGGCCCAGTTCGGCCCTTGCCTGCAATCGCCCTGGACCAAGCTGACCGATGTGCCGGAGTTCACCGACGAACTGGTCGATCTGATCGCCGGACAGTCGGACGCGCAATCGGGGCATATGAGCATCCGCGAGATGGAGCGGCAGCGCGACGACAACCTTGTCGGCATCCTGCGCGCGCTCAAGGCGCAAGGTTGGGGCGCGGGCGCGGTGCTGGGGGCGCAGGACGCGCGGCTCAAGGCTGGCAGCGATCTGGCGGGTTATGCCGAGGAGATGGTGGATGTGTCGCGCCCAATCGTGACGGTGCGCCGGGCGGTGCCGCTGGACTGGACCGATTACAACGGTCACATGAACGAAAGCCGCTATCTGCAAAGCTTTTGCGATGCCTCGGACCGGTTCATGGAGCTGGTGGGATGCGATGCCGATTATATCGCCTCGGGCGGCAGCTATTTCACTGCCGAGACCCATATACGCCATCTGGCCGAGGCCCTTGCGGGGGATCGGATCGAGGTGCGCACGCATCTTTTGATGGGCGAGGGCAAGAAAATGCACCTGCTCCATACGATGTATCGCGGCGAAGAGCCGGTGGCGACGGGGGAGCATATGCTGATTCACGTCAGTCTGGAAACCCGCCGCCCATCCGCGCCAAGCGCGCGGATCGAGGCCAATATGGCGCGCATCACTGCCGCCCAGGCCGAACTGCCGCGCCCCGAGGGCGTGGGGCGGTATATCGGCGCGCCGCGCTAGCGGGCGGGGTGTTCGGGCGGTCCTTCGGGACGGCCCGAGCGAAACTATGTCAGGGGGCCGTGCCGTCTTTTGAGCGGTGGGCGCGCCTTAGCGCACGCCCAGCCCCATCTGCATCAAGGTGCGGCGCACCGGGGCCATGGAATACAGCGCGTTTAGCCCAGCGGCGCGCAGGTCGCGCAGCGTCGGGGCCCCGGCCATGGAGGCGCGGTTGAGCAGGTCGATCCCCTTCACCCGGATCACGACCTCGGAATGGCGGGCCTTGTGATAGGCTTGCAACATCTGCGCATCGCCCAGCCCCTCGGGGCGGGCCTCGGCCAGATCCAGCAGCGCGCGCAGATCGCCCAGCGACATGTTCAGCCCCTGCGCGCCGATCGGGGGCACCACATGCGCCGCCTCGGCCATCAGGGCCAGCCGCTCGCCTGCCATCCGCTCGGCCCGCTGGCTGATGATCGGCCAGACGCTGCGGCGAGAGGCCAGTTTCAGCGGCCCGAACAGCCCGCAGGAGCGTTCGGTCATCGCCGCCTCGAAGGCCTCGACCTCCATCTGCATCAATTCCATCGCGCGCGGGCCGCGCTCCATCCACACCAGCGCGGAGGAGGGGCTGCCGTGATAGTCGGGCAGAGGCACCAGCGTGAAGGGCCCGCCGGAGCGGTGGATCTCGGTCGAGACATTGTCATGCGGGATCGGGTGGGTGGTGGCAAAGGCCAGCGCCTTTTGACCATAGCGCGTGGTATGCACGTTGATCCCGGCCGCTTCGCGCATCGGCGAATTGCGCCCGTCGCAGGCCAGCACCAGCCGGGTGCTGACGCGGCTGCCATCGCTGAGCCCGACCCGCGCCGCCGCCGTGCGGGTAAACAGCGAGGTGGTGCCGGTGCCGGGGCGGAAATCGACATTCGGTAGGCCTGCCAGATGCGCCACCAACTCGCGCCGCAGCAGCCAGTTGGGCAGGTTCCAGCCAAACGGGCTGTCCGAGATGTCGGCGGCGTTGAATTCGCGCACGATGCGCGGCTCGGGGAACTCGCCGCCGGCATCCACGATGCGCATGATCTGCAAGGCGGCGGCCTCGGGGGCTAGCCGGTCCCACAGCCCGCAGCGCGCCATCAGCGCCTGACCGGGTTGCAGGATGGCCGTGGTGCGCAGATCCGAGCCTGCGGCGTCGCGCTCGGTCACGGGCGGGGTGGGATCGACGCAGATCACGTCGAACCCCGCATGGCCAAAGGCGGCCGCCGCAGTCAACCCGGCGATACCGCCGCCGGAAATCAGGATATCGCATTCGGTCATCGCGCCACTCCGTCTGGTCGCGCGCATCCTAATGGGCGCAGACGCCAGAGGCCAGATGACATCCTGCTCCGGCGCGTCGGATTGCTAGCCGCGCGAGACGAGGATCAGCACGATCCAGACCACCGGCACCAGTGCCAGCGCCGGGATATAGAGACCGGGCACGCCGAACAGGGCGACCGAGGCGGCCCAGAGCGCGAGGAAAATAACGACGGAGACCAACAGCCAGATGGCGGCTTTGTTGTCGGGCTGGTTCGAGCCGTGCTGATCGGGAGCGGAGGAGGACATGAGCGGTCTTTCGATTGTGAATTCCAGAACCGCTTAGGTAGGAGATACTGCCGCAAATAGAACGCGCGAATTGTCGCAACGCGGCAAAGTGCCGTGGCGTGACCGGAAATCAGACCAATTTGGACAGAAAGGCTGACAGATCGTCGGTGTGATGTTGGATGTGCTCTGCCTCGTGCCGCTCGGGGGCGACATGGACGGTGCGCATTCCCATCTCATGCGGGGCAGCCAGATTGCGCGGATCATCCTCGAACATCGCGGCGCGGCGCGGATCGACCCCGTCGCGGGCGAACACCGCTTCAAAGGCCGCGCGTTCGGGCTTGGGCCGGAACCCGGCGTCTTCAACGCCATAGACCGCATCGAACAGCCCTGACAGACCGCGCGCCTCCAGCACCCGCTCGGCATAGGGGGCGGATCCGTTGGTATAGACGATGCGCCGTCCGGGCAGGTTGCGGATATGGCCGGCAAGGGCGGTGTCGCGCTCCAGATGCTCAAGCGAGATGTCGTGGACCTCGACCAGATAGCGCGCCGGGTCGATCCCGTGCACCCGCATCAGCCCGGCCAGCGTGGTGCCATATTGCGCCCAATAGGTTTTGCGCAGCTGATCGGCCTCGGGCTTGGTGACCTTCAGCTCCTCCATCACGAACCGCGTCATGCGCTGTTCGATCTGATCGAACAGCCGCGCGCGGGGCGGATACAACGTGTTGTCCAGGTCAAAGACCCAGTGTGCGACGTGATTGAATGCGTGTTTGACCATGGCCCAGATGTAGGCGCGCAGGCGGCGTGTGACAATGGCGTGCTTGATCGCTCGGGGCCGGGGGCTGTATGCATCTTCATGATGAAGGAGAGCGATCGCCGCATGAACCAGATCAAGCAACCGAATAAAGACGCCTATTCCCAGATTTTGGAGGCGATCGATATCGGCGTCTACAGGCCCGGCGACAGGCTGGTGGAAAGCGAACTGGCAGAGCGGTTCGGCATGTCACGCACACCGATCCGCGAAGCGTTGCAGCGGCTGGAGACGCAATCGCTGCTGGAGCGGGACGGCCGGTCGCTGATCGTGGCCTCGCTGGATCACAACCAGATGGCCGAGCTTTATGTGGTGCGGCGCGCGTTGGAGGGGCTGGCGGCGCGACAGGCAGCGCGCCACGCCACCGAGGAAGAGGTCCGCGTGCTGCGCGAGATGGTGCAGGACGACGACAAGTTGGTGGGCGATCCGGTGGCGCTGTCGCGCGCCAACCGGCGGTTTCACAAGCAGATCCATCTGGCCTCGCACAACCGCTATCTGGTGCAGCAGCTTGATCTGGTGCACCGGACGATGGCGCTGATGGCGACCACGTCGCTGGCCGCCAAGGGGCGCGGTGAGATTGCCCAGAACGAACATGCGGGCATCGTTGCGGCAATCGAGGCACGCGACGAGACGGCGGCCGAACAGGCGCTGAATGATCACATCTCGATCGCGTTCATGACCCGGCTGAAACAGGACGCCGACGAGCGGGAGACGCGCGGCTGATCTAGGGCCCGGTGCCGAGCGTGGTGTCTCGTGTGGCGTCAACTATGGGGGCGGGGTCGGCTGTGGGGCCGTTTGCGGGCTCGGCCGTGGGGCAGTCGGGGTGGGCTTGGCCGTGCCGGGTCTTGTCCCAATAGAACGGCTTGAGAAACAGCTCGTACATCGCCTTATAGACCGCGACGACCCCCAGCAGGTAGTAAAACATAAGCGTGGGCACCCAGCCCAGCAGAAAGCGCCGCTCGGGACGGGCGACGGCCGCCATGCCGATGACCATGGCCAAAAGCTCTGCCGAGAGCGCCAGTGCGATGCCAGCGTTCAGGACCGAATGCGAGACCAGTGGCCCGATTGCATGCGGCAAGCCCAGCGTCAGCATCCAGAATGACCACATGAGCGGCGTCAGTAGAAACTGTCCCAACGTGCCGAGGAAAAAGGCCTGCATCCCGAAGAACCGGCGCGGCCCCAGATCGGACCAGAGCCGGGCGGGGCGACGCATATGGACCAGATAGGTCACCATGAACCCCTTGAGCCAGCGGGACCGCTGCCGGACCCAGGGCCAGGGGCGACAGGTGGCCTCTTCATAGGTGACGGTGTTGAGCAATTCGGTGCGATAGCCGGCGCGATACAGCCGCACGCCCAGATCGGCATCCTCGGTTACATTGTGGGCGTCCCATCCGCCAAGTGCCTCTAGCGGGGCGCGGCGAAAGAAATGCGTGGTTCCGCCCAGCGGCACCACCAGGTGCAGGCGGGCGATGCCGGGCAGGATCACGCGAAACCAGCTGGCATATTCGATGGTGAAGCAGCGCGCGCGCCAATTGGTGCGCGGGTTATAGAAATCGAGGATTCCCTGAATGCAGGCAACCTCGGGCGGGGCGATGGCAAAGCGGGCGGCGACGCGTTCGATCTGGTCCGGGGCCGGAGCATCTTCGGCATCCCAGACGCCGATCAACTCTCCCCGGCAGAAATCCAGCGCATAGTTCAGCGCCCGTGGCTTGGTGGTAAGGCCGCGATGGGCGGGCACCTCGATGATGCGCATCCAGGGCGGCAGATCGGCATGGGTCAGGGCGCGGCGGGTGGTCTCGTCATGTTCTTCCAGCACCAGCAGCACCTCAAGCAGCGCCTTGGGATAGCTCAGCCGCGACAGCCGACGAACCAGCGCGCCGGCGATCTCGGTCTCGTGATACAGCGCCACCATCACCGAGACGCGTGGCAGCCGCTGTGGTGCCTTTCGGTCTGCTCCGGCGGCGGCCGGGAATGCGGGGTCCGCTGGGGCGGGATCGGATGCGCGCGGGCGATCCCGCCCCAGCAGATGCGCCAGTGCGCCGGTCAGTCGGAGCGTCATGAACAGCACCAGAGTCGTCATCGCCGCCGCGCTGGCCAGTGACAGGCTGGCCATGGGGGCGATGGTCAGCAGGGCGACGCAAGCGAGGAACGCCAGCCCGACGCCAAGCCGGCTGCTCGGGGTCCAGCCCCGGCAGCTGAGCCGGGCGGGGACGCGGGTGCTGGCGCCCTCGGCCAGTTCCACCGGGCAGGCACGCGCGATGGCGGATTGGAGATCAATCGGGTCTGCCAGCACCGGCTGGAGCGGGCCGAACACCTCGCCCAACACAGTGCGCACCCGTGCAAAGCGGTGCGGCTCTGTGATCGCGATCTTGACCTGGCCGTCTTCATGTCGCCACGGGATCAGCCCATGCGCGACCCAGAAACGGGCCGGCAGGCGTGCGATCAGCGCCGGGTCGGGCGGATGGTACAGCGGATCAATCGTTTCCAGCCCGAATTGCTGCGCCAGGGCGTCGCGGATGGCGGCGCGGGTGGCCCAGCCCTCGGCAACGAGGATTTCGCCGATCCGCGCGTCGAGCCGGGATTGCAGGTGAAGCGCGAAAACCAGCTGTCCCGGTGTGATGACGCCCATTTCGATCAGCAGGCGACCCAGCGGAGTGGTGACCGATGTCGCATGGAGCGCTGTAACCGCCGCCCTGTGACGCAATTCCTGCATACCCGACACCAACCAATAAACACGCACTGGTTGTGCAGTCTGAGGCGGGATGCGTTAACGAGGGCTTAACGACAGGGCCGTGTCGCCACGGCCCCGTAAATTGGCCCCACCCTTGGGCTGCGATCAATCAGGCCAAGCGGTGGGCCGGGCGTCAGACGGTTTGCTTGCGCGCTTCCATCGCCTCGGCGAAGCGTTCGAACAGGTAAAAGCTGTCCTGCGGGCCGGGGCTGGCCTCGGGGTGGTGCTGCACCGACCAGACCGGGCGATCGGCCATGCGGATACCGCAGTTGGAGCCGTCGAACAGCGACTGGTGGGTTTCGATGACGCCGTCGGGCAGGCTTTGCCCATCGACGGCGAACCCGTGGTTCATCGAGGTGATCTCGACCTTGCCGGTTTCGAGATCCTTGACCGGGTGGTTGGCCCCGTGGTGGCCGTGGTTCATCTTGACCGTCTTGGCCCCCAGTGCCAGCGCCAGCATCTGGTGACCGAGACAGATGCCAAAGACGGGCAGATCGGTCTGGTCCAGAACCGCGCGGATCATCGGCACGGCATAGATGCCGGTGGCGGCCGGGTCGCCGGGGCCGTTGGACAGGAACACCCCGTCCGGTTCATGCGCCAACACCTCTTCGGCGGTGGCCGTGGCGGGCAGGACAGTCACGTCGCAGCCGGTGCTGGCAAGGCAGCGCAGGATATTCCGCTTGGCCCCGTAGTCGAGCGCTACGACCTTGTATTTCGGGTCTTTTTGCGGGCGATAGCCTTCGGGCCAAGCCCAGCGCATCTCGTCCCAGCGATAGGATTGGGCGCAGGTCACCGTCTTGGCCAGATCCAGCCCCTCCAGCCCGCAGAAGCCACGGGCGGCGGCGACCAGCGCCTCGATGTCAAAGTTGCCATCGGGGTCATGGGCCAGTGCCACATGCGGGGCGCCCTGTTGCCGGATGGCGCGGGTCAGGCGGCGGGTGTCGATGCCCCCGATGGCGATGCGGCCACGTTGTTCCAGCCAGCCGGTCAGGGCCTCGGCGCTGCGCCAGTTGGAGGGTTCGGTCGGATCCCATTTCACCACCATGCCGTCGGCCACCGGATCGCCGGTTTCGTCATCCTCGGGATTGACGCCGACATTGCCGATATGGGGAAAGGTGAAGGTGACGATCTGGCCGGCATAGGAGGGGTCGGTCATGATCTCCTGATAGCCGGTCATCGCGGTGTTGAAGCAGAGCTCGGCCACGGTCTGGCCGGTGGCGCCGAAACCGGTGCCATAGAACACGGTCCCGTCGGCCAGCGCGAGGCAGGCAGTGGGTTTGGTCGGGGCGGTCAGGGCCATGGCGCAACTCTCCTTGCGGACAAACTGGTGGATAGGTAAGGGGCGCCGGGGTTGGGGTCAAGTCCAGCTGATTTTTGGGAGATTGTTATTTATCAACAACTTAGCCAAAAAATGCTGCGGGTTGTACCGGGCTTTTTCGTCCTATAGTGTCGGGAGTTCGATTCCATGGGGATGGACAGATATTATGGATATGCGCACTCGGGTCAATACGGCCCTGAAACAGGCGATGAAGGAAAAGGCGGTCGCACGGCTGTCGACCCTGCGTCTGATCAATGCGGCGATCAAGGATCGCGAAATCGCCGCCCGTGGCGATGGCGAAGAGGCCGCCGTGGGAGACAGCGAAGTGCTGGAAATCCTTGGCAAAATGACCAAGCAGCGCAAGGAGAGTGCGCGCGCCTATGAAGAGGGCGGGCGGCTGGATCTGGCGGAGCGGGAGCGCGAGGAAATCACCATCATCGAGGAATTTTTGCCGCGCCAGCTGAGTCAGGGCGAGGTCGAAAAGGCCGTGCTCGAGGCGGTGGCCGAGACCGGGGCGAATTCGATTCGTGACATGGGCAAGGTGATGGGGGCGCTGAAATCGCGCTATACCGGACGGATGGATTTCGGCAAGGTCGGCCCGCAGGTCAAGGAACAGCTTTGCGCTGGCGGCGGCTGCTAAGCCCGCCACGGGCCGTTTACACATCTTAACAGGGTGCGTTTGCGGGGTTTTTCACCCTGCGGCCGCCGCGACATCGGTCTGAAACAGGGAGTTTCAGGCCTTTTTTGTACGATCCGCCCCATCGCCATCTGGGCTGCGCGGCGCGGATCGGGGCCTTTGCCCCGTGTTTTGTACAAGACAGGCACGATCGTGCCAAATCCAGCGTGCGTTGCGGTAAGACAGGTTAACGCGGCGGTTCAGCACCGCGGGGCCGCAGGGCCGTGACAAGTTCATCATACAACGCGCGGCGCTCGTCCTCGGACAGGAACGCGCCGATCTCGACCTCGCGCCCGCCGCCGCGCAGGGTGACATAGAACGGCACCGGGCCGCCCGTGGTGTGCATCTGCGGGCTGACCCAATAGCGGTTGCACTCCCAGTCCTGCAGCGCGCCATTGGGGTTGTGGCGGATCAGATGGGCATTGTCCTCGGTGAGGGTCAGAACCTCGAGAATGCTGCGGTGATAATAGCTGCGGCTGAGGGCGAGCCAGATGCCGCCCACCGCCATCAGGATGAAGGGCAAGATCCCCCAAAGCAGCACCGAGCCCAGCAGCGCCAGAAGCGGCACCATCAACAGGGTGAACGTGGTGAGGACAAAGATCGCCAGCCCCCGGCGCGGCAGTGAATTGTGCGGCCAGAGGTGCAGTTCGCGGGCGGCGCTCGCAGAACCGGGATCAGTATCGGGATCGGTCCAAGTATAGGGCATGGCCGGATGAATTTAACCGCTTGCCGGGCGGTGTCGAGACCTTGGGCCGGAGGAGGGGGAGAATTCACGCGGCGCTGCGGCTACTTTGCGTAATTGTGGTGCGCAAATGGGGGCCACAAAAGAAAAGCCCCGGTTGCGAGAACCGGGGCTTTGTCTGTTTTCAGGATCAAGGCCTCGCGCTTAGTGCGCGTGGCTCTTGTCCCAGTCCTCACGCTTGGGAAGCTGCTCGAACGTGTGTTCGGGCGGCGGCGAGGTCAGGGTCCATTCCAGCGTATCCGCGTATTCGTTCCAGTAGTTGTTTTCGGTCACGCGGCGCCCCTTGAGCAGGGCGTAGATCACGATGCCGAAGAACAGCAGGAACGAGGAGAAGGAAATCAGCGCGCCGATCGACGAGATCTGGTTCCAGAAGGCAAAAGCCTCCGGGTAGTCGATATAGCGGCGCGGCATGCCCTGACGCCCGAGGAAGTGCTGCGGGAAGAAGGTCAGGTTGACGCCGATGAAGAACAGCCAGAAATGCAGTTTGGCCAGCGGTTCAGAATAGTGACGCCCGGTCATTTTTCCGAAGTAGAAGTAGACCCCGGCAAAGATGCTGAAGGCCGCCCCCATCGACATGGTGTAGTGGAAGTGGGCCACGACGTAATAGGTGTCGTGATAAGCCCGGTCCACACCGGCCTGGCTGAGCACGATCCCGGTGACGCCACCGATGGTGAACAGGATCAGGAAGCCGAAGGCGAACAGCATCGGGGCCTTGAACTCGACCGAGCCGCCCCACATCGTGGCGATCCAGGAGAAGATCTTGACCCCCGTCGGCACCGCGATGACCATCGTGGCCAGCATGAAATAGGCCTGCTGGTTCAGGCTGAGACCCACGGTGTACATGTGGTGCGCCCAGACGACGAAGCCCAGCCCGCCGATCGCGATCAGCGCCCAGACCATCGGCAGGTAGCCGAAGATCGGCTTGCGCGAGAAGGTCGAGATCACGTGCGAGATCAGGCCAAAGCCGGGCAGGATCACGATGTACACTTCCGGGTGGCCGAAGAACCACAGGATGTGCTGGTACAGGATCGGGTCACCGCCGCCGGAAGGATCGAAGAAAGTGAAGCCGAAGTTGCGGTCCATCAGCAGCATGGTGATGGCGCCAGCCAGCACAGGCAGCGACAGCAGGATCAGCCAGGAGGTGACAAAGATCGACCAGGCGAACAGCGGCACCTTGAACAGGGTCATGCCCGGGGCCCGCATGTTCAGGAAGGTGGTGATCATGTTGATCGCGCCAAGGATCGAGCTGGCGCCCGAAACGTGCACGGCAAAGATCGCCAGATCCATCGACAGGCCGCCCTCTTTGACCGACAGCGGCGGATACAGCACCCAGCCGACACCGGAGCCGAGCTGGTCATTGCCACCAGGGCTGAGCATCGAGGCGACACCCAGCGCGGTGCCCGCGACATACAGCCAGAAGCTGAGGTTGTTCATCCGCGGGAACGCCATGTCCGGCGCGCCGATCTGCAGCGGCATGAAATAGTTGCCAAAGCCGCCGAACAGCGCCGGGATCACCACGAAGAACATCATCAGGACGCCGTGATAGGTGATCAGCACGTTCCAGAGGTGGCCGTTGGGGGTACATGTGCCGCCGTCATTGAACAGGCGGAACCCCTCGAGGCACATGAACTGCACCCCCGGTTCCATAAGTTCCAAGCGCATGAAAACGGTGAAGGTCACTGAGATAAGGCCGACGATGGCCGAGAAGATCAGGTAGAGAAGCCCGATATCCTTGTGGTTCGTCGACATGAACCAGCGGGTAAAGAAACCGCGCTGGTCCTCGTGTTCGTGACCATGAATGGCTGCGTCTGCCATTTGGTGCCTCCTGTTGCATGTGACAGCGTGACGCCCTTGAGGGCGCACGTATTCATGCAGGTTTTAGGATGCCCCGAGAGTCGCAGCAATGGCAGAATTTGATCTGGATCAAGAATAATTGTCGCGCCCCCCCGGATGCGGTGGGGAAAAATTCGGTTGATTTCGACGTGGAAACCTCTGCTCGAGATTGATTTTCGCCCTGTTCGACCCGGTGTTTGCGCAGCGTTCCGGCCTGTGCGGGGTGGCTTGACGCGCCGCACGCGCGCGCTCACAAACGGGCGAGCAACGGAAATGCGAGCGGGACAGGGGACAGCCTCCATGAGCTATGACACCGACAACATATTTGCCAAGATCCTGCGCGGTGAATTGCCGTGCCACAAGGTTTTCGAGGATGACGAGACCTTGGTCTTTCTCGATATCATGCCGCGCGCGGATGGCCATTGCCTGGTGATTCCCAAAACGCCGTGCCGCAACATTCTGGATGCGAGCGAGGCGCAGATGACGGCGGTGATGCGTACCACGCAGAAAATCGCCAAAGCGCTGATGGCGACCTTTGATGCGCCCGGCGTCACCCTGCAGCAATTCAACGAAGCCGCCGGCGGGCAAGAGGTGTTCCATCTGCACGTGCATGTACTGCCCCGCCTTGAGGGCGACCGGTTGCGCCCGCCGGGGCAGATGGCCGATCAGGATGTTCTGGTGGCACAGGCTGCGAGGATTGGCGCGGTGCTGGCCGCGATGTAACGGGGAGGGGGCCGCGCGCCCCCTCTTGGCCCAAGGCCGATGCCCCCCCGCAGGTTCTGCATGCCAGAAAATGGCGAGGGCGATCGCCCCCACTCCATGGCTTTTTCTGGCCCAAAATACTCCCGCCGGAGGCTCCCGCAGATTGCACTGGGCGCGTCGCTCCGGCGTGGCTCAGGCTGAACCTACTCGATCTCCCCGAACACCTGCTCAAAGCTGCGCTTCAGGGCGACATCGAGATCGTCCATCGTCACCGGCAGGCCAAGATCGACCAGGCTGGTGACGCCGTATTCGGTGATGCCGCAGGGGACGATGCCGGTGAAATGCTCCAACTCGGGATCGACGTTGATCGAGATGCCGTGAAAGCTGACCCATTTGCGCAGGCGGATGCCGATGGCGGCGATCTTGTCCTCGGTCATCTTGCCGGAGGCGGTGCGCGGTTTTTCGGGCCGTTCGACCCAGACGCCGACGCGGCCGTCGCGGATGTGGCCGGTGACGTTGAACTCGGCCAGCGCGGCGATCACCCAGGCTTCGAGCTGTTGCACGAAGCGGCGCACGTCGCGGCCGCGGGTGTTGAGATCCAGCATGACATAGACCACCCGCTGGCCGGGGCCGTGATAGGTATATTGGCCGCCGCGTCTGACCTCATAGACGGGAAAGCGGTCGGGGTCGGTCAGATCCTCGGGTTTCGCGCTGGTGCCGGCGGTATAGAGCGGTGGGTGTTCAAGCAACCAGATACATTCCTCGGCCTCGCCGGCGGCGATGGCGGCGGCGCGCGCCTCCATGAAGGCGAGGGCGCTGTCGTAGTCGGTCAGCCCGTCGGTTATCTTCCAGTCTACCATTCTGCGCCCCTTCTGTGCCCGTGCAGGAGAATCTGATAGACCGGAGAAACGGAAATGTCAGGTCCGACGGTGCGATTGATACGGATCAACGCCCGGGATGCGGCGATGCGGCATGAGCAGGCACAACAGGATAGGGTGGCGGCAATGACGCAAGCAGGAACGAGGACCACGGGCGGTAAGGGGGCCGAGATCGAGGCGCGGCTGGGGCTGGGGCAGCGCCGGGCACGTCGGGGCGGCTGGTTTTGGGGGCTGGCGCTGGTGGTCGTGGTGGCGGGCGGTTTCGCGCTGTGGCGCACCCTGAGCGCGGGGGACGGTGCGGCGGCCTATCGTACCGGGCTGGTGCAGCGCGCCGATCTGGTGGTGACAGTGACCGCGACCGGCACGGTGGAGCCGACCAATCTGGTCGAGATCTCGTCAGAGCTGTCGGGCACGCTGCGTGCGGTCAATGTGGATTACAACGACGCCGTCACGGCGGGGCAGGTGCTGGCCACGCTCGACACCACCAAGCTGGAGGCCGAGATGGCCGTGGCCGCCGCCAATGTGAGCGCGGCCGAGGCGCAACTGGTGCGGGCCCGCGCGACGCTGGACGAGGCGCGCGACAATTACGACAGGGTCACGGCGCTGGATGCACGCGGCGTCTCCAGTCAACAATCGCTGATGGCACAGCGGGCCGCCTTTGGTCGGGCGGTGGCCGATGTGACGGTGGCCGAGGCCAATCTGGATCTGGCGCGGGCGCAGCACGGGCTGGTGCAGGCCGATCTGGACAAGGCCTGTATCTGTTCTCCGATCAACGGCGTGGTGCTGGATCGGGCGGTGGATGCCGGGCAGATCGTGGCCTCGGCGCTGTCGGCCCCGGTGCTGTTCACCATCGCCGAGGATCTGACCCGGATGGATGTTCAGGTGGCGGTGGACGAGGCCGATATCGGCGCCATCTCGGAAGGGGACGCGGTGGTGTTCACGGTCGATGCCTATGACGACCGCAGCTTTCCCGCGTCCATCCGCACTATCCGGTTCGCCCCCGAGACGGTCGAGGGGGTGGTCAGCTATACCGCCGTGCTGAGCGTGCAGAACGACGATCTGTCGCTGCGTCCGGGCATGACCGCAACCGCCGATATCATCGTGGCAGAGCTGTCGGATGTGCTGGCGGTGCCGAACGGGGCGTTGCGCTATGCCCCGCCACAGCAAAGCGAGGCCGAGCAAAGCGGCGGTGGCTTGTTGGGCATGATCATGCCGCACCGCCCCGAGGATCAGGCCCGCGCCAGCGGCAAATCGGTCTGGGTGCTGCGCGCGGGCAAGCCGGTTGAGGTGCCGGTGGTGCCGGGGGCGAGCGACGGCAGCCTGACCGAGATCCTCAAGGGTGATCTGCGCGAGGGTGAGCGGGTCATTCTGGGCGAGGGGGGCTGAGCCGGTGCAACAGCAGGGTCCATCCGGCGCGCCCCCGGCGGTGATCGAGCTGCGCGGCATCACCCGGGTCTATGGCCGGGGCGAGGCCGAGGTGCGGGCGCTGGACGGGATCGACCTGACGATCCGGGCCGGCGAATTCGTCGCGATCATGGGGCCAAGCGGGTCGGGCAAATCCACCGCGATGAACGTGATAGGCTGTCTCGACAGCCCGACGGCGGGGGAATACCTGTTCAACGGGGTCGATGTGGCGCGGCTGGACAAGGACCAGCGGGCGCTGATCCGACGGCATTATCTGGGCTTCGTGTTTCAAGGCTATAACCTGTTGCCGCGCACCCCGGCGCTGGAAAATGTGGAGCTGCCGCTGATCTACAAGGGCGTAGGCGCGGCCGAGCGGCGCGCCCGCGCGCTGGCGGCGCTGGAGCAGGTGGGGTTGGCGAATCGCGGGCATCACGATCCGTCCGAGCTGTCCGGGGGGCAGCAACAGCGCGTCGCCATCGCGCGCGCCTTGGCGGGATCGCCCGAGGTGCTGCTGGCGGATGAGCCGACCGGCAACCTCGACACCCATCGCTCGGCCGAGATCATGGAGCTACTGGCGCGGTTGCGCGCCGAGACAGGGCTGACCATCGTCATGGTGACCCATGAAGAGGACATGGCCGCCTATGCCGACCGGCTGATCTGGATGGTGGACGGGCGCATCGCCGATGACCGCCCGACACAGCGGGGCGCACGCGATGCTGGGTGAGACGATCCGTTTGGCGGTGCGGGCGATTTGGCGCAATGCGCTGCGCTCATTCCTGACCGTGTTGGGGGTGGTGATCGGGGTGGCGGCGGTGATCGCCATGGTCACGGTCGGGCAGGGCTCTTCGGCGCAGGTGACGCGGGACGTGGAAAAGCTGGGCACCAATGTGCTGATGATCCGGCCCGGGCAGGTCGCCATGGGGCCGCGCAGTTCCAGCGGCACGGCGCGGGCGTTCGATCTGGGCGATGTGGAGCGGCTGATCCGCGAGGTGCCGGTGATTGAGACCGCCAGCGCCGCCGAGCAGAGCCAGATGAGCGCGGTCTCGGGCAATCTCAACCATCGCACCACCGTGCTGGGGGCGGGCAATGCCTATCTGGATGCGACCGACTGGGAGATCGCGCTGGGCCGCCGGTTCGTCACCGGCGAGGAGCGCGGCGGGCGCGCCGTCTGCCTGCTTGGGGAAACGGTGCGGCAAGAGCTGTTCGGCAATACCAACCCGGTGGGCGAGGCGATCCGGCTGAAATCCATCTCTTGCGAGGTGATCGGGGTGCTGGTGGCCAAGGGCGCGTCAAGCTTTGGCAGCAATCAGGACGATATCGTGATGATTCCGGTGCGGACCTTTCAGCGCCGGATCGCCGGCAGCAGCAATGTGAACATGATCTATGTGGCGGTGCGCGACGGGGCCTCAAGCGATCTGGCCAAGGTGGAGATCGAAGGGGTGCTGCGCGAGATGCGCCGGATCGGGGCGGGGGAAGAGGATGACTTCACCGTGATGGACATGAAGCAGCTGGCCAGCATGTTGACCGGCATCACCAATGTGCTGACCGGGTTGCTGGCGGCGGTGGCGGCGGTCAGCCTGCTGGTGGGCGGCATCGGCATCATGAATATCATGCTGGTGAGCGTCACCGAGCGCACCCATGAGATCGGCATTCGTCTGGCGGTGGGAGCGCAGGCGCGGCAGGTGTTGCAGCAGTTTCTGGTCGAGGCGATCGTGCTGTCTCTGATGGGCGGGCTGATGGGGATCGCGCTGGGCCTTGGGTTGGCGATGCTGGCGGCGCAGATCATGACGATTCCCTTTACGCCCGACCCTATGGTGGTGCTGGGGGCGTTTGCCTTTTCCGCGCTGGTCGGGGTGGTGTTCGGCTATTTCCCGGCGCGGCGGGCGGCGCAGATGGACCCGATCGAGGCGCTGCGCCACCAGTAGACGATTGCTGGCGGGGTGCAGGGCCGGAGGGGCGGGCGATAGGGTGTAATGCGGTGAAAGGCAGGAAAATCCATGCCATGTGAAATCGATGCGATTTGCCTCTTCACATCGCCGGATCGCTCGTCTATACGCCGCCACATCAGCCCGATAGTGCGGTCGTGGCGGAATTGGTAGACGCGCAGCGTTGAGGTCGCTGTGGGGTAACACCCGTGGAAGTTCGAGTCTTCTCGACCGCACCATTCGGCCCTGAAAGGACTGGCCTTGCAAGGCCAATCCATAGGGCTTTGAGCGGTTTGAGTGAACCTCCCCCACAATTTGCATTCAGTCCCCGGCATCCGGCCCCCTTCTGATCCAATACCGTTCTCTGATCCGTGCTCCGGTTCTGGACGTCTGCGCCCTTCCGCTTGGGTGGGCCGTCGTCTTGCGTCGCTTGATGACGTCCGTGTTCCCGGCCTGATGGATCCTAGGGACCCCCTATGGTCTGATCGGCTGTTGCTGCATGTCGGTTTCGGCACGCCGCGCGATCCGATCTTTGCTTTCCCACGCGACAGCAGGGCGCGCCGGTTTGCTTGATCCTTGGGCGCGAATGGGTGAAAAATACTTATTGTGCAGCGGTTTATGAACCTATGATGAAATTACATATTTAGCCGGTTTCAATCGTTGACCGCGGCGGGGGCTTTGGGCAGACTCGACTGTGCGGGGGGCCGGGATGCCGGACGTTCCCTAGGACAAGGAGCATTTCGGATGACAAGACTGCATGGATCATTTCTGACATTTGCCGCCACGCTGGCGCTTGGCCTAGGGGCCGGGGCGGGCGGCGCATTGGCGGCATCGAGCATCGTCATCGGGCTGCAGCAGGAGCCCACCAATCTTGACCCGACCGCGGATGCCACCGCCTCGATCGACGGGATGCTGACGCAAAACGTCTATGAATCCCTTACCATCGTGTCCGAGAGCGGCGAGGTGCTGCCCGCGCTGGCCGAGAGTTGGACCGTGTCCGAGGATGGGCTGGTCTATACCTTCAACCTTGTGCAGGGCGCCAAGTACCACGATGGCACCGATTTCGATTCCGCCGATGTGGTGTTCGCCTTTTCGCGGGCCATGGCCGAGGACAGCGTCAACCCGTCCAAGAGCATCTTCAAACCGATCGATACCGTGACCGCCCCCGATGCGCATACCGTGGTCATCACGCTGACGCGCAAGGATGCGTTTTTTCTGTTCAACATGGCGCAGGGCGATGCCTCGATCGTTGCCGAGGAAAGCGCCGATGGCAACAACGCCACCCCGGTTGGCACCGGCCCGTTCAAGTTCGATGGCTGGACCCGAGGCGACCGGCTGACACTGGTCAAGAACTCGGATTGGCGCGGGGCCGGGGATGTAGCGCTCGACAAGGTCGAATTCCGCTTCATCTCGGATGCCGCAGCCGCCACTGCGGCCATGATGTCGGAAGAGCTGGACGCCTATCCCGCGTTCCCGGCGCCGGAGCTTTTGCCGCAGTTCGAGGCCGATCCGCGCTTCAAGGTCGAGGTGGGCAGCACCGAGGGCGAGGTGATCCTTGCCATGAACAACTCCAAGCCGCCGTTCGACAATGTCGAGGTGCGCCGCGCCATCAGCTATGCCATCAACCGCGACGAGATCATCGACGGGGCGATGTATGGTCAGGCGCTGCCGATCGGCAGCTTCTACCCGCCCCATGGTCCGGCCTATGTCGATCTGACCGGCCTGTATCCGCATGACGCGGAAAAGGCCAAGGCGATGTTCGAAGAGGCAGGCGTTGCGGGCACCACAATGACCCTGCGGGTTCCGCCCTTTCCCTATGCCACCCGCTCGGCCGAGATCATTCAGGCAGAGCTGGCGGATGCCGGTGTCGATGTGAAGGTCGAGAATGTCGAATGGGGCTTCTGGATCGACGAGATCTACAAGAAAAAGAACTATGACATGACGATCATCGCCCATACGGCCCCGAACGACATGGGCAACTTTGCCCGTGGGCCGGGGTATTTCTATGGCTATGACGATGCGACGTTCACCGCCCTGTGGGACGAGATCCAGACCGAGGCCGATCCCGACAAGCGTAACGACCTGCTGAAAAAGGGGCAGGAGTATCTGGCCGATCAGGCCGTGCATGGTTTCCTGTTCCAGATGCCGCGTCTGAGTGTGCTCAAGACCGGCGTCGACGGGTTCTGGGCCTCGGCCCCGGTGCTGTATCAGCCGCTGGCGGGCGTCTCCGTGAACTGACCCCCTGTGGTCGATCCCGACAGGTCTTGCCGGCCGTACGCGGCCGGCGTTTCCCCTTTGTGGCCGGTTGGTCGCAAAGGGGCAGGAACGTGCTGATATGACATATTACCTTGCCCGCCGCATGTTGAGCTTTGCGCTGACGCTGTTCGCGGTTTCCATCGTGGTGTTCGCGGCGATGAATGTGCTGCCGGGCGACCCGGCGCTGACCATTCTGGGGCTCGACGCCACCGAGGATGCGCTCGCCGCGCTGCGCGAGCAACTGGGGCTGAACGCGCCGCTGGTCACGCGGTATTTTCTCTGGGTTGGCCATGCGCTGACCGGGGATTTCGGGGTGAGCCATTCCTTTGGCGTGCCGGTGTCGGAATTGATCGGCGAGCGTTTGCCGCTGACCGTCTCGCTGGCGCTGTCGGGGATCGTTTTGACCGTGGTTCTGGCGCTGGCGCTGGGGGTCGGGGCGGCGGCCAATCACGGCAAGGCCGGCGATTGGGGCGTGATGTTCCTGAGCCAGATCGGCATTGCCATCCCCGCCTTTTGGCTGTCGATGCTGTTGGTGATCCTGTTCGCGGTCAAGCTGCGCTGGTTCCCGCCCGGTGGGTTCCCCGGATGGGGCGAACCGCTGGATGCGATGCGCTCGCTGGTCCTGCCCACCGTGGCGCTGGCGCTGGTGCAATCGGCGGTGCTGGCACGGGTCACACGGTCGTCCGTGTTGGAGGTGATGCGACAGGATTATGTCCGCACCGCGCGCGCCACCGGGTTTTCGCACCGCCGGGTTCTGTGGTTGCACGTGCTGCCCAATGCGCTGGTGCCGATCGTCACCATCGTGGGGATGCAATTCGCGGCGCTGGTGACGGGAACGATCGTGATCGAGAATGTGTTCTATCTGCCTGGCTTGGGGCGGTTGATCTTTCAATCCATTTCCAACCGCGATCTGCCGACCGTGCAGGCGCTGGTGATGCTGTTCGCCGCCATCGTGGTGACAGCGAATTTCGTCGTCGATCTGGTCTATGTGCTGATCGACCCTCGCCTGAAGTCGCGTGCATGACCCGAAAGCTTCCCTCAAACCTGTTGATTGGCGCCGTTCTGGTGGCGCTGGTGGTTGCCGTCGCGCTGCTGTCGCTGGTCTGGACGCCGCATGATTTTGCCCAGATGAACATCCGGGGCAAGTTCGCGGCGCCGGGGGCCGAGCACTGGCTGGGCACCGACCAGTTGGGGCGCGATGTGGTGTCGCAACTGATGGCGGCGGCGCGCAATTCGATGGCCGTGGCCTTTATCGCGGTGCTGCTGGGGGGCAGTATCGGCGTGGCGCTGGGGCTGACGGCCTCGGCCGTGGGGGGCGTGTTCGAAGAGGGGATCATGCGCCTTGCGGATCTTGGCTTTGCCTTTCCGGCGCTGCTGTTCGCGATCATGCTGGCGGCGGTGTTCGGCCCGTCGCTGAGCAATGCGGTTCTGGCCATCGCTTTCATCAACATCCCGATCTTTGCCCGCGTCACCCGCGCCTCGGCGAACCAGATCTGGATGCGGGAATATGTGGCTGCCGCCCGCGCTGCCGGGCTGGGGCGGTTCGCGATCTCGCGCGATCATGTGCTGCCCAATATTGCCGCGCCGATCATCGTGCAGGCAACCATCGAATTCGCCGTGGCAATCCTGGCCGAAGCGGCGCTGTCCTATCTTGGTCTTGGGGCGCAGCCGCCCGCGCCGTCTTGGGGGCGGATGCTGTCCGAGGCGCAGACGCTGATCTATCTGGCGCCGCAACTGGCGATCTATCCGGGGCTTTGCATCGTGACGGCGGTGCTGGGGTTTGGCCTGTTGGGCGACGGGTTGCGCGATGTCACCGATCCACGCCTGTCACGGGAGCGTTAGATGATCGAGATGCAATCCTTTTCGGTCTCGTTCGGTGCGGGCGAAGCGCTGCGCGAGGCGAGCTTTGTGATCACCCCCGGCGACCGGCTGGGCGTTGTGGGTGAAAGTGGCAGCGGCAAGACCATGCTGGGGTTGAGCCTGATGGGCATGGCGCCGGATGCGGCCAAGCTGTCGGGGAAGTTGCGGATCGACGGGCGCGATATGTCGGGGGCGAGCGAGCGCGACTGGCAGGCGCTGCGCGCGCGCAAGGTGGCGATGATCTTTCAGGAGCCGATGGCCGCGCTCAACCCTTTGCGGCGGGTGGGCGAGACCCTGTGCGAACCGCTGCGCCAGCATCTGGGGCTGAGTCGCTCTGCCGCCCGGGCCCGGGCGTTCGAGCTGTTCGAGGAGGTCGGCATTCCCGATCCTGAGGCCCGGCTGGAGCAGTTCCCGCACCAATTGTCCGGCGGGCAGCGGCAACGGGTGCTGATCGCGCTGGCGCTGGCCTGCGATCCCGAACTGCTGATCGCGGATGAACCGACCACGGCGCTGGATGCCAATGTGGCGCTGCGGATCACCGATCTGCTGGTGCGGCTGGCGAAACACCGCAACATGGCGCTGATCTTTGTCAGCCACGATCTGGCGGCGGTGGCGCGGGCCACTGCGGAGATCATGGTGATGTATGGCGGTGAGATCGTCGAGCGGGGACCGACCCGCGCCGTGCTGGACGCGCCGGCCCATCCCTATACCCGTGGCCTGCTGGAGGCGCGCCCCAGCCCGCAGTCTAAGGCGCGCGGCCCGGACGGCAAGCGGCCACGGCTGACCACCATTCCGGGCGTCGTGCCGCAGTTGCATGACCTGCCCGCGGGCTGTCGGTTTTCGGGGCGCTGCCCGGTGGAGCTGCCGGTTTGCGCAGCGGTGCGGGCGCCGGTCTGTGCCGTTGCGGCGGACCGCACAGCCGCCTGCCATGCGCTGGTTTCGGAGGGCGGGGCATGAGCGCGCCGCTGTTGCAGGCCAAGGCGTTGACGCGGCGCTATGCGCTGCCGCGCACATCGCTGTTCAAGCCCGCCCCGGATCTGGTCGCCGTGAACAGCGCCAGCTTTTCCCTGCATCGGGGCGAGACGCTGGGCGTCGTCGGCGAATCCGGGTCAGGTAAATCGACGCTCGCCCGTATGGTCATGGCGTTCGAGGCCCCTGACGAAGGCCATATCCTGTTCGAGGGGCAAGACCTGAACGCGGTGTCGTCGCAAGAGCTGCGCCGCCTGCGCCGCCGGTTCCAGATGGTGTTTCAGGACCCCTTTGGCTCGCTCGACCCGCGCCGCAGCATCGGCTGGTCGATTGCCGAACCGTTGCGTGCGATGGGCGAGGACAGCAAGGCCCGCGTCGACGAGGCGCTGGAGCAAGTCGGCCTGACCGCTTCGGTCGCGGGGCGTTATCCGCATGAATTCTCGGGTGGCCAACGCCAGCGCGTCGCCATCGCCCGTGCCATTGTCACCCGGCCTGCGTTGCTGGTCGCGGACGAGGCCGTCTCGGCGCTTGATGTGTCGGTTCAGGCGCAGATCCTGAACTTGCTGCTGGATCTTCAGGACGAACTGGGGCTTGGCATCTTGTTCATCAGTCATGATATGGCTGTGGTGGCCAGCATTTGCGACACGCTCCTTGTGATGCAGCATGGTCATACGCTTGAAGCGGGACCGGCGCATGAGGTGCTGAACGCCCCGACGCATGAGTATACCCGTTCCCTGTTAAAAGCCGCGAAAGCCTGACATGACCCGTTTCATTCATCTTACCGATCTACACGTGTCGCATCCCGACAGCGGCGACGAGAGCCTGCACTCTGACACGCCCGGCACGCTTCGCCGTGTGGTCGCGGCGATCAACGCGATGACGCCGCCGCCCGATTTCGTCGTGGCCAGCGGCGATCTGACCAACCGCGGCGACATCCAAAGCTATGAGCTGGTGCAAGAGATCCTGCGCGATCTGAACGTTCCGATCGTTCTGGCCTTGGGCAATCACGACAAGCGCGAGGGGTTCAACGCGGTCTTTACCGGCGCGGCGCCCGAGCAGCCCTATGTCCACCAACAGCTGTTGGGCGACCTGCACGTGATCACGCTGGACACCGGCGTGCCGGGCCGAGTCGCGGGCAGTATCGACGCGGCGCAGTTCGCCTTTCTGGAGGAGGCGCTGGCGGCGCATCCCGAGGTGCCCAAGCTGCTGGTGATGCACCACCCGCCGCGCATTGATGCCGAGGGTCTGCCTTGGGGCTCGATCGACATGGCCAGCACCGAGCGTCTGGCCGAAGTGGTGCAGGGGGCCAAGGTGATCGGCATTCTCAGCGGCCATATCCACATCAATCAGGTCAACCACTGGCATGGTATTCCCATCGTGGTGTCGAACGGGCAGCATTCCACCGTTGATTTGCTGGAGCGCGACGATCTCGTTATCGTCGAGGGCACCGGGTTCGCCTCTTGCGTCTGGCGGCCCCATGGGCTGAGCGTAACCTTTGTGCCGTTCAGCCCGGACCGGCGGGAAGTGACGCGGATAGATCAGTCACGGTTGAGGGCCTTTAGCTAGATGGACACTCCGACGACCAAAACACGGCCGCGCGACCGGCACCTGCCCATTGCGGGCACATACAACATCCGCGACCTTGGCGGCTATGGCACGCGCAGCGGGCGCAAGACCGAATGGCGTCGCTTCCTGCGGGCGGACAGTGTGCACCGGATGGACAAGGGCGGGATCGACCTGCTTCTGGACGAGGGGCTGCGCACGGTGATCGACCTGCGCACCCCCGCCGAGCTCGAGGAGGCCCCAAGCCTGCTGGCCGGGCTGTCGGGGGTGGAGTTCCTCAATGTCCCGCTGTTCGAGGATCTCGCCCCGGCAACGATGGGGTTGCAGAGTTCCACAGAAGCCGATCCGTTGCTGGCCTTTTACCTGTCGGCGCTGGAGACCCGTCACGCGGCGATCCGCGATATCCTGTCGGCGATGGCCGAGGCCCCGGGGGGGGCGGTGATGTTCAATTGCACCGCCGGCAAGGACCGCACCGGCCTTGTGGCGGCGATGCTGCTGGGGCTGGCTGGGGTCAGGCAGGAAGACATCATCGCCGACTATGTGATGACTGCCGATCTGATCCCGGGTCTGGTGGCAGAATTTCTTGAACGCTCGCGCCAGAAAGGTGGCGATGTGGCGTCTTATGAGAAGATGCTGCGCAGCCCCGCAGGCACCATGAGCACGGCGCTCGACAGCATCGAGAAACGCCACGGCAGCATTCCGCAATATCTGCGCGCCGCCGGACTTTCGGGCGCGGATGCTGCATCCCTGCGCAAGAAGCTGGTCGGCGACACGGCGGACTAGGCCGCGCCGCCATCCCTCCGGTTTTAGCCCATCTTTTCGCTGGCGTAGGAGCCGGGCGAGGCAGGGAAGACCACCGTCTTGTTGCCGTTGATGAAGGTGCGGTGGTGGATATGGGCGTGGATCGCGCGGGCGAGGACCTGCGCCTCGACGTCGCGACCAAGTGAGACATAATCATTGGAGGACTGCGCGTGGGTGACGCGGGCGGTGTCCTGTTCGATGATCGGCCCTTCGTCCAGATCGGCGGTGACATAATGGGCGGTGGCTCCGATCAGTTTCACGCCCCGTTCGAACGCCTGTTTGTAGGGGTTAGCGCCTTTGAAGCTGGGCAGGAAGGAATGGTGGATGTTGATGATCCGCCCGGACATCTTGCGGCACAGCGTGTCGGACAGAACCTGCATGTAGCGGGCCAGTACGATCAGTTCGGCGCCAGACTCTTCCACGACGGCCAAAAGCTGCGCCTCGGCTTCGGCTTTGGTGTCCTTGGTGACCTTGATGTGGTGGAACGGGATGTCGTGGTTCACCACCAGTTTCTGATAGTCGAGGTGGTTGGAGATCACGCCAACGATATCGACCGGCAGCGCGCCGATGCGCCAGCGATAGAGCAGGTCATTCAGGCAGTGGCCAAAGCGTGACACCATCAGGATAACCTTCATCCGCTCCGAGGTGGGGTGGATCTTGAAGTCCATCTCCATCCGCTCGGCAATCGGGGCAAAGCCGTCAGTCAGCTGTTCGCGGGTCTCACCGGTTTCGCTTTCAAAGCTGACGCGCATGAAAAAGCGGTTGGTTTGAGTGTCGTCGAACTGGTGGCTGTCGAGGATGTTGCAACCGGCCCCGGCCAGATAGCCGGCGACGGCGGCGACGATGCCGCGTTGGGTGGGGCAGGAAACGGTGAGGGCATATGTGGTCATCGGTGATCTGTCCTGAGGGTCGGGGGGAAGGCGGCAGTTTTGCCCGTTCCCGGAGGGAGTCCGGTTTCTATGTCAGGGCGCGTGGGGCTGATCCAGCAGCGTAGGCGGGTTTTTGTCGCTATCCGGGCCGCGTGGTGGGGCCCCATGCACCGGATCGGGAACGCCGGGGCGTGGATCGGAAATTTTGCGATGGATTGTGGAGCGGGCCGCGGGGGGACTTTGCTGCGGCGCACGGGCGGGGATAGCGAGAGGAGGGCGTTTTCTTTGCCCCAAAGGGATGCGATAGACCGCGCGACCCCTGTTCTGGAGTGATTCATGACTCGCCCATCTGATACCAAACTGGTCCTGCGCGACTGTACTGCCGACGACATCGCCGAGGTGCATGCGATCTATGCCGAGGCGGTGCGCACCGGCACGGCGAGTTTCGAACTGGAGCCGCCGAGCCTTGAGGAAATGGGCGCGCGCTGGCAGGCGGTGCGGGACGGCGGATACCCCTATCTGGTGGCGCTATCGGGGGGCGCGGTGGCGGGCTATGCCTATGCTGCGGCCTATCGCGCCCGCCCGGCCTATCGCGGGGCGGCGGAAGATTCGGTCTATGTGCACGAGGATTATCGCGGGCTGGGCGTCGGGCGCGCGTTGATGGCAGAGCTGATCACGCGGTGCGAGGCGGCGGGGTTGCGCCAGTTGATCGCGGTGATCGGAGATTCCGACAATCACGGCTCGATCGCGCTGCACCGGGCGTCGGGGTTTGCCGATGCCGGCGTGTTGCGGTCGGTGGGCTGGAAGCACGGGCGTTGGCTGGACACGGTGATGATGCAGTTGCCGCTCGGGCCGGGCGATACGACCCCGTTTGACGCCTGACCTGTGAGGCCGTCCGGCGCGCGGGCCTGACGGCGTTCAGGACCGGGGGAGCGAGAACGGGGTCTGCGGCAGCGTGTAGCACTGCCTGAAGTAATCCGCGAGCACCGCCACCGGGCGCGAGAATTCGATCCCCGGCCGCCACGCGAGCCCCACATCCATCGAGGGGATCTCGCGTTCGGTGGTCACCGTGCCGATGCGTTTGCCTTCAAGTGACCAGGGCCGATAGACCATATCGGACAGGATGGTGATCCCCTGGCCATTGGCGATCATGGAGCGCACCGCTTCGAGCGAGGATGTGCGCAACCGCACCTTGGGCTGATAGCTGGTCCCGCTCCAGTATTTCATCGTGGTATGGGCCGCCTCGTCGATCGTCAGCATGATGTATTCTTCTTCGGAGATCTCCTTGAAGCTGGCCTTGCCCTTGCCCTTGCGCAGAAAGCGGTGGTTGTTGGGCACCCAGAGCCGTCGCGAGGAGCGCAGCAGGGTTTCGCTGTCGAGTTCGGGATTGTTGAGGTTCGAGGTCAGCACCACCGCCATGTCGAACCGGTTGGACAACAGCCCCTCTTCGATGCTTTCGCGGTTCAATTCGGACAGGCGGATTTCCAGCCCCGGATAGAGATGCGCCAGACGGTCCAGATGATAGGGCAGGAAATAGCCAAGCACCGTATAGGTCGCGGCTAGCGAGATCACCCCGGTGACGGTGGAGTGGCGGCGCGTCAGCTTACTGGCCTCGTCCAGTTTTTCCAGAATTTCATGCGCCGAGGCGAGGAATTCGCGCCCGGCCTCGGTCAGTTCCATCCCTTGGGCCGATCGCTGGAACAGGGTGGCGCCCAGTTCGGCCTCCAGATCGCGGATCGCGCCGGTGACCGAGGATTGCGAGATCGACAGCAGCGTGGCGGCGCGGCTGACCTGACCCGATTCTGCGGTGGCGACAAAGTACTTCAGATGGCGAAAGTTGATCATGGCGGGGTATCCGAATTTGTATGGGGCAAGTATCGAAATTTTCGATAACAGGATTTCCCGGGGTCTTGAGCCTTGAGAATATGCCTTTGTCCCCGAGATTGCGTTACGCATACGGGGTTTTGCATATCGAATAAACAGATAATGCCTAACCATATTTTAGAAATTTACATGTCGCGGGGTTCAAAGCCAAGATGATCCCCACAACAGCAAGGGTGGGACATGCGCGACATCATCGATCTGAATTGTGATATGGGCGAGGGCTTTGGCCACTGGACCTTGGGGGAGGCCTCTGACGAAGACCTGATGGCGTTGATCAGCTCGGCCAATATCGCGGCCGGGTTTCACGCTGGCGACCCCAACTCGATGGACCGGGTCATCAAGCTGGCGCAACAGCATGGGGTGGGTCTGGGGGCGCATCCGGGCTACAATGATCTGCAAGGCTTTGGGCGTCGCTATATCCGCACCAATCCCGAGGAACTGGTCAACGACATCGTCTATCAGGTGGGCGCGGTCCGTGAATTCGGTCGCCGTCATGGGATTCCGTTGCAGCATGTGAAGCCGCATGGCGCGCTCTACATGGAGGCGGCAGTCAACGAGGAGCTGTCGCAATCGATGGTCGACATGCTGCGCCAGACCTGTGGCGAGGTGATCTTGTTCTGTATGGGCGTGTCCAAGACCTATGAGGTGGCCAAACGGATGGGCCAGCCGGTAGTGCGCGAATTCTTTGCGGACCGGGACTATGATGAAAGCGGCTCGATCGTGTTCGCGCGCAAGGTGGCGCGGCCCGATCCGCAGGCCATCGCGCAAAAATCTCTGCGTGCCTGCAAAGAGGGCGTGGTGCGCACGGTGAGCGGTGTGGACATAGAGATCGAGTTTGAATCGATCTGCTTCCATTCGGACACGCCGGGCGCGCTGGAGAACGGCAAGGCGATCCGCGCCGCGCTGCTGGACAATGGCATCACCATCGCACCTGCCGCGACCGTACTTGAAAACATGGCCTGAGCAAACGGGCCGAACAGGAGATCAACATGGTACAAATCCAATCCCCGCTGCCGGGCACTTTTTATCACAAGCCGTCGCCGGAAGAGGCCGCCTTCAAGGCCAAGGGCGATGCGGTCGCCGTGGGTGACGTGATCGGGCTGATCGAAGTGATGAAGACCTTTATCGAGATCAAGGCCGAAGCGGCGGGCACCTTTGCCGCCTATACGGTCGATAACGAGGCCCCGGTGACCGCCGGTGCGGTGCTGGCCGAGCTGGACGACTGAGCATGGATATCGCCCGACTGTTCATCGCAAACCGGGGGGAGATCGCGGTGCGGATCATCCGGGCCGCCAAGGCCTTGGGGATCCACACCATTCAGGCCTATTCGGAGGGGGACGCCGATATGTTGGCGGTCAAGCTCGCCGATGAGTCGGTCTGCATCGGGCCCGCGCCCTCCAAGGATTCCTATCTCGACATTGCCAAGGTGGTTGCCGCCGCCGTGGCCACCCGGGCCGATGCGGTGCATCCGGGCTATGGGTTCCTGTCGGAAAGCCCGGAGTTCGCCCGCGCGCTGGAAGCGGCTGGCATCGCCTATGTCGGTCCAACCGCCGACACCATCGAACGGATGGGCGACAAGGTGGCCGCGCGTCAGGCTGCCGAGGCGGCTGGCGTGCCGGTGGTGCCCGGCTCCAAGGGGCGGGTCGCAACCGTGGACGAGGCGGCCGAGGTCGCCGAAACCGTGGGCTATCCGGTGATGATCAAGGCGGCGGCCGGTGGCGGCGGGCGCGGTATCCGCATCGCGGCGAATGAGGCGGAGCTGCGCAAACTGGCACCTCAGGCGCAGCAGGAAGCGCAGGCAGCCTTTGGTGATGGCGGGCTTTATCTGGAGCGCGCGGTGCAAAGCCCCCGGCATATCGAGGTGCAGATTATCGGGGATGGCGAGCGTGCCGTGCATGTTTATGAGCGCGAATGCTCGTTGCAGCGGCGCCGTCAAAAGGTCTGGGAAGAGGCGGGCGCCGTCTGTCTTGACGACGAAACGCGCGAGGCGCTGTGTGCCTCGGCCGTGGCGCTGGCGCGCTCGGTGAACTATCGCGGCGCGGGCACGCTGGAATATCTTTATGACGAGGCCCGCAACGAATTCTACTTCATCGAGATGAACACCCGTATTCAGGTGGAACATCCGGTGTCCGAGATGGTCACCGGTATTGATCTGGTGCAGGAGATGATCCGGGTCTGCGGCGGCGAAAAGCTGAGCCTTGCGCAGGAAGACATCCAGCGTAACGGTCACGCGATCGAAGTGCGGATCAATGCCGAAGACCCGCATATGCAGTTCATGCCCTGGCCCGGCAAGGTCGGCGCGATGACCATTCCCGAAGGCGACGGCATCCGGTTCGATCACTTTCTCTACGAGGGCTATCAGATCCCACCGTTCTATGACTCGCTGCTGGGCAAGCTGATCGTGCACGCCCCGACGCGGGAACAGGCCATCGCGAAACTTGCCGAGGCGCTGACAGGGCTTGGCCTGGAGGGGTTGAAGACCACCGCGCCGCTGCATCTGGCGCTGGCGGCTGACGAGGATGTGCGCGCCGGTCGCTTTCACACCCAATGGCTGGAGCCCTGGCTTGAGGCCGGAAACCTGACAAAAGCAACAACAGGAGGTGCGTCGTGAAGACACGATATTCCTATGGCGGCGACGAACACATCTATGTCGAAGTAGACGAAGAAATGTCGCTGGACGCGTTCTTCATCTCGCTGTCGATGAGCAAAGCGGTGCGCGAGGCCAATATTCCCGGCGTCACCGAGATCTGCCCGGCCAATGCGTCGTTCGAGGTGCGCTTTGATCCCGACGTGATCGCGCCCGAGACGATGATGGCCAAGATCAAGGAGCTGGAGCACAAGGCGGAGCAGGCTGAAAAACGCCTGTCCACCCGGATCATCGAGATCCCGGTCTATTATCAGGATCCCTGGACCCACGAGACGCTGATGCGGTTCCGCGAACGGCATCAGGATCCCAGCGGATCGGATCTGGATTATGCGGCGCGCATCAACGGCTATGACAGTGTTGCGGCCTTTATCGAGGCGCACCATTCGCAGCCTTGGTTCGTGTCGATGGTCGGCTTCGTGGCGGGGCTGCCGTTCCTGTACCAACTGGTCGAGCGTGAGAAACAGTTGCAGGTGCCGAAATACCTGCGCCCGCGCACGGATACGCCCCGGCATACCGTGGGCTATGGCGGCTGCTTCTCCTGCATCTATTCGGTGCGCGGGGCTGGTGGCTATCAGATGTTCGGGATCACGCCGATGCCGATTTTCGATCCGGAACAGAAGGTGTCGTACCTTGAAGACTTCATGGTCTTCTTCAAACCCGGCGACATCGTGAAATGGAAACCGATTGATCGTGCCGAATATGATCGCATCACCGCTGCGGTCGAACAGGGGACCTATGCCCCGCGCATCGCCGAGGTCGATTTCGATCTCGACGCGTTCAATGCCGATATGACCGGCTTTAACGCCAAGCTGATGGAGGCGCTCAATGACGCTTAATATTGTCAAACCCGGTCTCGCCACCTCGATCCAGGATCTGGGCCGGCCCGGCTATTTCCACCTCGGGATTCCCGAGGGGGGCGCGATGGACCGTCTGGCTCTGCGCGCGGCCAATATGCTGGTTGGTAACCCGGAAGGGGCCGCCTGTCTTGAGGCCGTCTTCATGGGGCCTGAGATCACCTTTACCGCCGAGGCTAGCGTGGCGATTACCGGCGGCGAGATGCCGATCCTGCTAGATGGCGTGACCAAGGAGAGCTGGACCAGCTTTACCGTCAAGCCCGGCCAAACGCTGAGCTTTGGCTTCCTGAAATCGGGCGCGCGGATCTATATCGCCGTTTCGGGCGGGATCGCCACCGAACCGGCGCTGGGCAGCCGCTCGACCTATCCGATCGGTGCGCTGGGTGGCTTTCATGGCCGCAACATCGCCGCTGGCGACGAACTGCCGGTGGGCACGGCACCGCTGGTGGAAGAGGGGCGCAGCACGCCGGCCGAGTTGCGGCGCGGTCCCGGTTCCCCGACCGAGTTGCGGGTGCTGACCGGGCTGTACTGGTATCGGCTGACCGAAGCGTCAGGGCAGAACTTTTTCAACGACACCTGGACCGTCGCGCCCGAGGCCGACCGCATGGGCTATCGCTTCCGTGGCGGCCAACCGATGGAGTTTGTCGAGCGCGAACAGCCCTTTGGCGCAGGTGCCGATCCCTCGAACATCGTTGATGGCTGCTATTCCTATGGCTCGATTCAGGTGCCGGGCGGATCGGAGCCGATCGTGCTGCACCGTGACGCGGTGTCGGGCGGTGGGTATTTCACCCTCGGCGCGGTGATCTCGGCGGATATGGATTTGATCGGGCAGTTGCAGCCCAACACGCAGGTCAAATTCATCAAGGTCGAGATGGAAGAGGCGCTTCAGGCGCGGGCCGAGCGCAAGGCCGTGCTGGAGATGATGCGAAAGTACATCGGCTAAGGCGCCGCAATAAAACAAAAAATGCGGATTTCCGCTTTGAATTCAACAACTGACATGGAGGTCAGAACAATGAAGCTTACCCTCAAGACAGCCGCCGCGCTGGCGTTGGCGACCGCGATCCCTGCGAGCGCCTTTGCCGCAGATGCGTGGTATCCCTATCCTGCCGAGGAGGTCACACCGGCGTTTTCGACCGATGGCGAAACCTCGGCTGTGACCTATACGCCGCTGGAAAAGGCCGAGAAGCCTTGGAACATTTGCGTGTCGTTCCCGCATATGAAAGACGCCTATTGGCTGGGCGTGGATTACGGTGTTGCCGATGAGGCCAAGCGCCTTGGCGTCAAGATGAATCTGGTCGAGGCTGGCGGCTATACCGAGCTGAACAAGCAGATCGGCCAGATCGAGGATTGCGTTTCCAGCGGGGCCGACGCGGTGATCATCGGCGCGATCTCTTACGAGGGGCTCAATAACGTGGTCGCGGAAGTGGCTGGCAAGGGGATCCCGGTGATCGACGTGATCAACGGCATGTCCTCGCCCGATCTGGCGGCCAAGTCGTTGGTGTCGTTCCGGACCATGGGCTATTCGACCGGCAAGTATCTGGCCGACAAGCATCCCGCCGGGTCCGAGCCGGTGAAGGTGGGCTGGTTCCCCGGACCCGCAGGCGCTGGCTGGGTCGAGGCCGCGCATGCGGGCTTTATGGACGCGGTCAAAGGATCTGCGGTCGAGGTGCTGGAGCCGCGTTTCGGCGACACCGGCAAGGAAGCACAGTTGAAACTGGTCGAGGACGTGCTGCAGGCCAACCCCGATGTGCGCTATCTGGCGGGCACGGCCGTGACCGCCGAAGCGGCGCAGGGTCTGATCCGCGAACGCGGGCTCAAGGGCAAGGTCGATCTGCTGGCCTTTTACATGACTCCGGGCGTCTACACCGGCATCAAGCGCGGCTTCATCTTGGCGGCGCCGGCGGATTCGATGGTCGTTCAGGGGCGGATCGCGATGGATCAGGCGGTGCGCATCCTTGAAGGCAAAGACTATATCAAGCACGTGGGGCCGAAGATCTTTGTCGTCGATCCGTCCAACATCAACGACACCGCGCGTGAAAACATCCTGCCGCCGGAAGGGTACAAGCCGGTCTTTTCGGTCGACTGAAACCGCAGAGTGAACTGACAACGTGGGCCGGGCGATCATCGTCCGGCCTGCCGAGCGGAGGCGGAGATGCAAGTACCCAAACTGGTTGAAACCCGGGGGCTGACCAAACGCTATCCCGGCGTTCTGGCCCTGAACAGCGTCGATTTCGATCTGGAGCCGGGCGAGGTCCATGTCTTGTTCGGCGAGAACGGGGCCGGGAAATCGACCCTGATCTCGATGCTGGCGGGGGCCAATGCCCCGACCGAGGGCACAATTACCCTGAATGGCGCGCCGGTGCGGTTCACCTCGGTCGCCGAGGCGCAGGCCAAGGGGATCTATACGGTGTTTCAGGAGTTTTCCCTGATCCCGACCCTGACCGTGGCCGAGAATATCTTTCTAGGATGGGAGCCGATGCGCGGCCCCTTTGTGGATCATCGCGCGATGCGCCGCCGCGCCCGCGAGATGTTCAAGGATCTGGGGTTCGAGATCGACCCGACCGCCATCACCGCGTCGCTGTCGCGCGCGCAACAACAGATGGTCGAGATCACCAAGGCGTTTCACGGCGATCTTTCGGTGTTGATACTGGACGAACCGACCGCATCTCTGACGGATCGCGAGGTTGATCATCTGTTCGGTTTCATCGCGTCGCTCAAGGCGCGCGGCGTCGGGATTGTCTATATTTCGCACCGGATTCAGGAATTTCAACGTATCGCGGACCGGGTCACGGTGTTGCGCGATGGCGCCAAGATCGGGACGGTCGCGATGTGCGACACTGACGAAGGCGCGCTGGTCGAGATGATGACCGGCCGCGCCATTGCCGAGATTTATCCGCAGATCGCCCGCCAGCCGGGCGCGTTGCTGTTGACGGCCAAAGGGCTGAAGACGCCGGGGCTGAGCGCGGCAGATCTGGAAATTCGCGCGGGCGAGGTTCTGGGCGTCGCGGGGCTGGTGGGATCGGGCAAATCACGGCTGTTCCGGGCCCTGATGGGGCTGGTGCCGCGTCAGGGCGGGACGGTCACGCTGCACGGTGTGGACATCACCCATGCCCCGACGCGCGCGATCATCAAGGGCGGGATGTATTACCTGTCGCCTGATCGCAAGGCCGAGGGGCTGGATCTGGCAAAAAGCTCCAACGACAACCTTGCGATCAATCTGGTGATGGGCGGCACGGGGGTGTCGCGGAGCGGGTTCATTAACTGGAAAGCGGTCCAAGCCAAAAGCGAGCAGATCGCGGACCATGTCGAGCTGCACGACGGCTATAGGGCAAAGCGCGTGTCGCAGCTGTCCGGGGGCAACCAGCAGAAGGTACTGTTTGGCAAATGCTTCGGGCAAGAGGCTGAAATCTATGTGTTCGATGAACCCACGGTGGGCGTGGATATGGGCACACGCTCGGCACTGTATCTGTTGATCAAGGAACTGGCCGAGGCGGGCAAGGCGGTGGTGCTGATCTCGTCCGATCTGCCCGAGGTGCTGAACCTGTCGCACCGGATGCTGGTGCTGGCCCATGGCCGGATTTCAGCCGAACTGAGTGGGGACGACATGGTGGAGGATACCGTCCTGAAATATTTCTTCGATGAAAGCGGAGCCAAGGCATGAGCGAGCAAACCAACAAATTCGGCGCGGGCGCCCTTTTCAGCCGCGTCTTCGTCAAGGTGGGCGTTCTGCCGTTCTTCCTGCTGGGGGCGCTGGTGATCTTTACCGCGCTGTCGTCGAAATTCCTGACCGGACAGAACCTTGTCAATGTGGCGCGCCAGTCGGTCTATCTGGTGCTGGTGTCGATGGGGCAGATGCTGGTGCTGATTTCCGGCGGGTTCGACCTGTCGGTGGGCACCGCCATTGCGCTGACCTCGGTGGTGTCGGCCTCGGCCATGGTCTATTTCGCTGGCGTCTTTCCCGATGCGATCTGGCTGGCGATCCTGCTGGGGGCCTTTACCGGCTTTGGCGCGGCGCTTCTGGTCGGCCTCGTCAACGGCATCGGGGTGGCCTATTTCGACGTCTCGCCCTTTATCATGACGCTTGGCGTATCCTCGGTCGGCGCTGGTCTGGCGCTGTTCCTGACCGGCGGGGTGCCTGTTTCGGGGCTGCCGTTCGCCTTTGGCGACACCTTCGGGTTCGGGCGGTTTTGGGGGATACCGGTTCCGGTGATTATCGCGCTGGTCTGTATCGTGGTGATGTGGGTTTTCATGTCCCGCACCCGGTTGGGCACCCAGATCTATGCGGTGGGGGGCAATATCAAGGCGGCGCATCTGTCTGCGATCAATACCAAGCGGACCCTGTTGCTGGCCTATATGGTCTGCGCCTTCATTGCCTCGCTGACCGGGCTGTTGCTGACGGCGCGGGTTGAATCGGGCGAGGCGAATCTGGGCGGGACCATTGCGCTGGAATCCATCGCCGCCTGTGTCATCGCCGGCGTGTCGCTGCGCGGCGGCATCGGGCGGGTGGAAAACGTCGTGCTCGGCGCCTTTTTCATTGTGCTGGTGCAAAATGGCATGAATCTGGCGCAGGTCAGTTCCTATATGCAGATGGTCTTGCTTGGGGTTCTGCTGATCCTTGCCGTGATCTTTGATCAGCTGCGCTATCGCATCATCATGAACGGGCGCTGAGCGGCGCTTGGCCGGGGCGGGCGCAATCTGGCATTGCAGCCCGCCCCGGCTGGCGGCATGATCCCCCGCGAAGGAGATCGCATGCCAGCAACGACATTTCTTGAGACCCCGCAGGGCCGCCGCCTGGCCTATCATCGCAGCGCAGGGCAGGGGCCTTGGGTCGTGTTTCTGGGTGGGCTCAAGTCCGATATGGAGGGCACCAAGGCCCTGTATCTGGAGGCTTGGGCGAAGGCGCGCGGTCGCGCCTTTTTGCGGTTTGATTATTCCGGCCATGGCGAAAGCAGCGGAAGTTTCGAGGCGGGCTGCATCGGCGATTGGCACGAGGATGCGCTTGCCGCCGTCGGCGCGCTGACCGAGGGGCCGGTGGTGCTGGTGGGCTCGTCCATGGGCGGCTGGCAGGCGCTGCTGCTGGGACGCGCAATCCCGGAGCGGATCAAGGGGATGGTCACCGTGGCCGCCGCACCGGATTTCACCGAAGACGGCTATTGGGCCACTTTCACCGAGGCCGAGAAAGCCCAGCTGGAGGCGCAGGGCTTTGTCGAGAAACACTCCGACTATATGGAGCCCTATGTCATCTCGAAACGGATGATCGAGGATGGCCGCACCCGGTTGGTGCTGCGCGATCCGCTGCCGCTGCCGTTTCCGGTGCGCTGTTTGCAGGGCACGGCGGATACCGCCGTTTCGACGCAAACCGCGCTGCGTTTGCTGGATCATGCGGAATGTCCCGACATGCGGCTGACCTTGCTCAAGGACGCCGATCACCGGTTCTCTGACGCGCGCTGTCTGGCGATGATCGAGACGGCGCTGGCGGATATACTGGAGTAGGGACATGCATCTGTCGAAAAGACGGTTGCGCCGGAGGCTGTATGCCCTTGGCGTGGTTCTTGCCCTGCTTTGGGCGTTCGGGCCCTATGAACCGGTGCCACTGCGCGCCGGGTTTGATGCGACGCGGATGAAGGGGGGCGTGGCGGCCTATCTGAACCGGCAAGAGGCGCGGTTCGATGACATAACGCCGGGCGTCGAGAAACGGGTGATCTGGCAGCCCGGTTTCAGGGAGCGGCGCACGCCGGTTTCGATCCTTTACGTGCACGGGTTTTCCGCCACCTCGCAAGAGATCCGCCCGGTGCCCGACCGCGTGGCGCAGGCCTTGGGCGCGAATCTGGTCTTTACGCGGTTGCGCGGGCATGGACGCGATGGCGCGGCGCTGGCACAGGCCAGCGTGGGCGACTGGATGGACGATATGGCCGAGGCGCTGGAAGCCGCCCGCGCGGTGGGTGAGCGGGTGGTGGTGATCGCCACCTCGACCGGGGCAACGCTGACCGCTGCGGCGCTGCTGGATCGCGAGATGTCGCGCGACGTGGCCGCTGCGGTGTTGGTCTCGCCCAATTTCGGCAATCAAAACTGGGCGGCGACGCTGCTGGCCCTGCCGGGGGCGCGCTATTGGTTGCCGCTGCTCGCCGGGCGCGAGCGCAGTTTCGAGCCGCAAAATGACGGGCAGGCGATCTTTTGGACCAGCCGCTATCCCACCGTGGCGCTGATGCCGATGGCGGCGATGGTGCGCAAGGTGGCGCGGCTGGATTACGCCAAGGTTCAGGTGCCGGCGCTGTTTTGGTTGTCGGATGAGGATCAGGTGGTGCGCCCCGATATCAGCCGCGAGATTGCCGCCAACTGGGGCGGCGGCGCGCGGGTGCAGGCGGTCAGTCTGGGGCCGGACGACGATCCGAACGCGCATGTCATTGCCGGGGATATCCTGTCGCCGGGGCAAAGCGATGCGGCGATCTTGGCGATGGTGGACTGGCTGCACGCGCAGGGGCTGCGCTAAGGTGGCGCGGCGGCCTGCAGGAAGCATGCGGGGATTGGAAGAGCTGGGGCGTGTAAGGCTTTCGAAACATTTCTATTTTCGCGACTTCCTGTATTCCGAGATCGGCAATTTTCACCGCATTCCGAACCTGCCCGACGATCCCGATCTGGCGATCGAGACCGGGCGGGCGCTGTGCGAAACCCTGCTGGACCCGCTGGAGGAGACCTTCGGGCGGATCGCTGTCCGCTCTGGCTATCGCTCGGCCGCGCTGAACCGGTTTGGCAATGAAAATCGGCTCAATTGCGCCGCCAATGACAACCCGCTTGAATGCCATATCTGGGACCGCGGGCGCGGCGAGGATCGGGTGGCGGGGGCCAGTATCGTGATCCCCTGGTTCGCGGATCGCTATGTGCAGGGGCGCGACTGGCGCGATCTGGCCTGGTGGCTGTACGATCATCTGGAGTTTTCCGAGATCTGGTTTTTCCCCAAGCTCTGTGCCTTCAACCTGGTCTGGCGGCCGCTGCCGCTGCGGCGCATCGACAGCTATATCGCCCCGCGCGGGACGCTGCTGGCTGCCGGTGCGACCCCGGGCGAAGACGGCGGGCAGCGCCGCGCGCGCTATGGTGATTTCCCGCCCTTTCGCGGCATCGCATTTCCCTGAGACGCGGGGTCAGCGCTTGTCGGGGCGGGCGGAAACCCGCATGCTGCCGACAAGCGGGGCCTTGCCCCCGAGGCCTGTTGATGCAGTAAAGGATACCCCATGACCGAAGCCTTGGTCCTGTTGCCCGGAATGATGTGCGACGCGCGGATTTTCGAACCCCAAATCAATGCGTTGAGCCGCGATCGTGCGGTGATGGTGGCCCCCATAACGCGGGGCGAACGGGTCGAGGAGATCGCCTCGAACATCATTGATCAACTGCCGCCGCGGTTCGCGCTGGCTGGGCTTAGCATGGGTGGGATCGTGGCGATGGAAGTGCTGCGCCGGGTGCCCGAGCGGGTTACCCGGCTGTGCCTGATGGACACCAACCCGCTGGCCGAAACCCCGCCCGAGGCCGCCGCGCGCGAGCCGATGATCGTCGGGGTGCGGGCCGGGCGGCTGGACGATGTGATGCGCGATGCGATGAAACCCGATTATCTAGCGCCGGGACCGGGGCGGATGGCGGTGTTGGACAAGGTCTATGCCATGGCTTCCGATCTTGGCCCGGAGGTCTTTGTGCGCCAGAACCGTGCCTTGCAACGCCGACCTGACCAGCAAAGCACCCTGTGCAAATGCAAGGCGCCGACGCTGATCCTGTGCGGCGCGTATGATCGGCTGACACCGGTGAAGCGGCACAGATTCATGGCCGAACTGATGCCCAGCGCCGAGTTGCGGGTGATCGAAGATGCCGGGCATCTGCCGACGCTGGAGGCCCCCGATGCAGTGCTGGCGGCGTTGCGTGACTGGCTGGCCAGACCGCGACAAGCCGAGAGGGCGTGAGCGAAGTAATTCGAGTGCGGTGATCGGTGCGACCGGGTGTTTTCAACCGGTCGCACAATTGGATCAGACGGGGGATCAGCTGGCGGCAGCGACGTTCCGGTTTGCCGGGCGTGCCGCCTTGCTTTTGCGGGCCGGCTTCGTGCTGTTGGCGTTCATGAACTCGATCACCAGCGGCCGGATATTGTCGCGCCAAGCGCGGCCGGCGAAGATGCCGTAATGGCCAGCGCCGGGTTCCACATGGCTGGCCTTCATGCTGTCAGGCAGCCCGGTGCACAGGTCCAGCGCCGCGATACATTGGCCGGGGGCCGAGATGTCATCATTGGCGCCTTCGACCGTCTTGACCGCGACATTTGTGATCTTGCCGATATCCACGTGATGGCCGTCGACCACGAATTCGTTCTTGGCAACCTCACCGTTCTTGAAGATCCGCTCTACCGTCGAGAGGTAGAATTCGGCCGTCATGTCCATCACGGCGAGGTATTCGTCATAGAACCGGTTGTGGGCATCGTGCTCGCCAGCCTCGCCGCGCATTTCGCGCTGGATCTGGCCGGAAAAGGCATCGGCGTGGCGTTCGGAGTTCATCGAGATGAACGAGGACAGTTGCAGCAGGCCGGGATAAACCATCCGCCCGACGCCGGGGTATTTGAACCCGACCCGCTGGATGGCGGTCTCTTCAAGCTGGCCCATGGTCACGCGACGCCCGAAATCCGTCACCTCTGTCGGGGTGGCGTCGGGGTCGATCGGGCCGCCGATCAGGGTCAGCGAAAGCGGCTGCGCATCGGGATCCTGTTCGGCCAGATAGGCGGTGGCGGCCAGCGTCAGCGGGGCCGGTTGGCAGACTGCGATCACATGGGTGTCTGGCCCAAGATGGCGCATGAATTCAACAAGATAAAGGGTGTAATCCTCGACATCGAATTTGCCTTTGGAGGCCGGGATGTCACGGGCGTTGTGCCAATCGGTCACGTAAAGTTCGCAATCGGGCAGCAGGCTGGCAACGGTCGAGCGCAGCAGGGTCGCATAGTGGCCCGACATCGGGGCGACCAGCAGCACCTTGCGCGGCTGGATATCGCGGCCCGGAACCTTGAAGTAGATCAGGTTGCCGAAGGGTTCTTCAACCACGGTCTGGATATCAACCAGATGGTCGCGGCCATCGGCACAGGTCACGGTGCGGATGCCCCAGTCAGGTTTGACCACCATCCGCTGAAAAGTGCGTTCCGTCACCTTTCCCCAGGATGCCAGCCAGTTGAACATCGGGTTCGGCATCATGCTGACCCCGGGGTAAGAGGCAAAAGACTGAGCCGTGGCCCCTAGCCATTGATTGGCATTGCGGGTGGCTTCCATCAGATCGTATGTCATCATATAGCGCATTCGGGTCTCCTTGGCATTGCTACCAATGCAACTTGGTTTAATCGTCGCTTTGCCTCCCGAACGCTGCGACGGTACTCTGCTTAGCAGAAAGAGATAGGGGGGATTCGGTCGAATGACAACTAGCGACGATGACGGCAGTGCGGTGCAGGGCGAGCATCTTGGCCGGCTGACCGAGAACCTGAAGAAGGTCGAGGCGCTGTCCAAGCGCTTGATCGGGGCGATGTCGGACAAGACTTCGCATCATCCTGGGTTGAACGCTCCGGATCAGGAAATGTTTGCCAAGGCTGCGACCGCCTATTGGACCGGGGCGTTGCAGAACCCAGCCAAACTGCTCGAGCATCAGATTGAATTCTGGGGCAAATCGGTGAAACATTTCGCCGAGGCGCAGCAGGCTTTGGCGCAGGGCGAGCTGGCCGCGCCGGCGGATCCCGGCCCAAGCGACCGGCGCTTCAGCAATCCGCTGTGGGACAGCCATCCCTATTTCAACTTTGTCAAACAGCAGTACCTGATCAACGCGGGGGCCATCGAACAGGCCTTTTCCAGTGTTGAAAGTCTGGACACCAAGGAAAAGCAACGGCTGAAATATTTCGGCCAGCAGATCGTCGACATGATGTCGCCGACGAATTTTCTCGCGACCAATCCGGATGCGCTGGAGCGCGCGTTGGAGACCGAGGGGCAGTCACTGGTGCAGGGGCTGGAGAACCTGATCGACGATCTGGAAGCCAATGACGGCGAGTTGGTGGTGCGGCTGGCCGACGAAAAGGCCTTTGAGGTCGGCGGCAACATCGCCACCAGCCCCGGCGACGTGGTGTTTCGCAACCGGATGATGGAGATCATCCAGTACAGGCCGACCACTGAAACCGTGCGCGAGATCCCGATCGTGTTGTTCCCGCCCTGGATCAACAAGTTCTATATTCTTGATCTCAAGGAACAGAACAGCCTGATCAAATGGATCACCGATCAGGGCTATACGCTGTTTGTGATCAGCTGGGTGAACCCCGACCACAGCTATGACGACGTCGGAATGGAGGGCTATATCGAAGACGGGATGCTGACCGCGATCCGGGAGGTGAAAGCGATCTGCAAGACCGAACAGGTCAACGCGGTGGGCTATTGCATCGCTGGCACCACGCTGGCGTTGACGCTGGCGCTGATGAAAAAGCGCGGCGACAAATCGGTGAAATCAGCGACCTTCTTTACCGCGCTGACCGATTTCTCCGAACAGGGAGAGTTCACGCCGTTCCTGCAGGATGATTTCATCGACGCGATCGAGGCCGAGGTGGCCGAACAGGGGATCTTGCGGTCCTATATCATGACGCGGACCTTCTCGTTTTTGCGCTCCAACGATCTGGTCTATGCCCCGGCGGTGCGCAGCTACATGCTGGGCGAGGCGCCGCCGGCGTTCGATCTGCTGTACTGGAACGGCGACAGCACCAATCTGCCGGGGCGGATGGCGGTGCAGTATCTGCGCGGCCTGTGCCAGCAAAACGCGTTCTGCGAGAAGGACGGCATCGAGATGCTGGGCGAGACGCTGCGCGTGAAGGATGTGAGCGTGCCGCTGATGTCGATCACCTGCGAGACCGACCACATTGCCGCGTGGAAGGATTGCTATCGGGGGGTGCAGCAGATGGGCTCACGCTCCAAGACCTTCCTCGTTTCGGAATCGGGGCACATTGCTGGTATCGTGAACCCACCGAGCAAAAAGAAGTATGGCCATTACACCAACCCCGATCTGAGCGGCGATGCGAACAGCTGGATGGAGGGGGCCACCTTCCACGAGGGGTCGTGGTGGCCGCGTTGGGATGCGTGGCTTTCCAAGCGGTCGGGCAAGATGGTTCCGGCGCGGGGCGTGGGTGATTCGGAGCATCCGAGCCTGGATCCGGCCCCGGGCACCTATGTGGTGGCGCGACCAAAGACCTGAATTTGCGTGAGAATCAACGATTTTTCTGCGTCGCAGCGATTTTTCTTGAAATGCTGCGTCGCAGCATTCATATTAGGTGCAGCTGATAAGAAATACGGGATTGTCCCGTGCAGCGCGTAAGGACTGTGACAATGGCAAGCACTCAAGATTTTACCGCGATGATGAAAGATGCAATGGGCGCGTTTCCCGTGGATACTTCCGCGATGGACGGAGCTTTCAAATCCACCGCGACCCTGAACGAGAAACTCTCGGGCGTGGCACTGGAAGCCGCTAGCAAATCCTCGGAAATCTCGAACACCTGGACTCGCGACACGCTGGCCAAACTGGCCGATCTGTCGAAAGCCAAGGCAGAGCCCGCCGACTATGCCAAGGCGATCACTGATTTCGCCTCTGCCGCAGCCGAAGCCGCCGCAGAAAACATGTCGGCCTATGCCGAGCTGGCCAAAAAAGTGCAGATGGACACCGTCGAGCTGCTGATGGCCACTGGTAAGGACATCTCTGAAGATGCCACCAAAGCCGTCAAGAAGGCCACCGACGAGGTGACCGCCGCAACCAAGAAAGCCACCACCGCCAAGTAAGGTCGGTAAGGCAATTCGAATTTTGTACCGTCTCTCCTCCCAAACGGTGCAATTGCAAAGGGCAGGTCGAAAGACCTGCCCTTTTTGCATGCGCGGCGTGTTTAGGTAAAATGCTGCACTGCAGAAAGTTTACCCTTGAAATGCCGCAGTGCAGCAATCATATTGAATGCAGAAGACAGATGGGTGATCGCCCGCCAAAGCCATAGAGCCAAAGGAGTCAGAAGATGACCAACAAAGATTATACCGAGATGATGAAAGACATGTGGAACGCGCTGCCGGTGGATACCTCTGCCATGGACGGCGTCTATAAATCCTCTGCCGCGCTGAGCGAAAAGCTCTCTGCCGTAGCGCTGGAAGCGGCCGGTAAATCGACCGAGATCTCCACCCATTGGACCCAGGCGACCCTGGCCAAGATCAACGATGTGTCCAAAGCCAAGGACGAACCGGCAGACTATGCCAAAGCGATGTCCGATTTCGCCTCTGCCGCCGCCGAGGTCGCTGCCGAAAACATGGCCGCTTTTGCCGAGATTGCCAAAAAGGTTCAGATGGAGACGGTCGAACTGATGGTTTCCGCGGGCAAGGACATGGGCCAGGATGCTGGCGCAGCAATGCAAAAAGCAGCCGACGACATGACTGCGGCCGCCAAACCGGCCGCCCCCGCCAAGAAGGCGACGCGCGCCAAATAAGCCGTTGCTGCGCCGCCTACAGGCGGCAATCGTGACAGGGCAGGCCCAGCGGGGCCTGCCCTTTTTCGTTCCCGGTGCCGGTCCCCCCCCCTCGGGCGCAACCAGATCGACAGAGGCGCAGAGGGCAGGTCGCAGTTGCCTGATCACGGTTTTGTGAGTATGGTTAAAATTGAGTTAATTATTGATCCTGCCCGTCCCGGTCCCGTCCCGGTGGGCTGCCCGTTTGATGCAAGCGATTTTTCCCTTCGGGAGGAGGGGAGGAGGAGGTTGATCGATGTCAGGGGGTGCGGCGCGATTTTGCGCGGTCCTGAGTTTGGTTCTTGCGCCCGGGGTGGGTCCCGGACCCGTGGGCGCGCAGCAGGCCGATGGGTTGGAAGCCGGCTGGTTTGGCACCAGCCTGTCGTTTTCCGAGACGATGCTCGACCGGCAGGACAATGTCACCAACAAGCTCGCCGTCGCGCTCCGGGCACGACAGGCGGGCGTGCTGTCCCAGAACCGGCTGTACCTTGGCGGGCGGGCCTTTGGTACGATCATCCACGAAGAGACGAATACGGCGGGCAAGTTCCCGATCCTGTCGCGGCTTCCACCCAGTCACGCGTCGGGGCTTTCTGATACTTACAGGGTGGTCAACGAGGTTTCGCTGACCGCCACCCTGACCCTGCCGCTGGTCACGGTCTTTGCGCAGGGCGAATACTCCGAGGTGCCCTATCCGGGTCAGGACGATGTGCAGCTGCGCAAGGCCTGGGTCGCGCTTGGTGATCTGAATCGCGCGCCATTCTACCTCGCGGTTGGCCGCAAGACCGTGAACTTCGGCAACTTCGCCAGCTATGCGCCCTTCACCCACACCCACGGCGCCCATTATTTCTGGGCGCAGGTCGAGGATCCGCTGGTCGAGCTGGGCTATGTCACCGACCGCACCGAAATCGCCTTTTCTCTGATCCCCGAGCACCGTGGCTTTCGCGTGGTCAGCAGCCCGGACAACAACGGCGATTACGACAATTTCGCCCTGAACGTGGTCCACCGGTTCGATCTGGGCAGCGACTTGAGCCTGAGGGTTGGGGCCGGCTATCTGCGCGGAACGATCTATGACAGCGTCATCGCCTACCACCCGCCAAGTACCGGTATAAACCGGCGCTGGAACGGCGCCTATGACCTGAACCTCACGCTGAGCGGTGGCAATTTCGACCTGATGGGAGAATTCACCCAGACCGAGCATATCTGGCCCGCGACTGGCCACAAGGTGACCGCGATGACGCTGCAGGGCCGCTATCGCTCGACCCTTTTCGGTCGCCCCTGCACCTATTCTCTGGCCGCCAGTCGCGGGATCCAGGGCGCCAAGGGCACCCCGTGGGAGAAGATGGATCAGGCCATCCTGGGCGTCGAGGTGGATGTGGCCAGAAACCTCAAGCTGGGGGCGGAATACCTGTTCAACGACGGCTTCGTGCCGCTGATCCTGCCCAAGATCGTTTCTGATGCAGGGGTCACCTCGCACACCGTCATCCTTGGTGCCAAGCTGACATTCTGATCCGCGCAACAGGCCGCGCCGCCGCCCTTTCCTTTTGTTCTGCGCTCGCATAGGGTTTGCTGCATTGCAACGTGTGTGGAGGGCGTGACGTGGCTGAAGACCAAAAACCCTTGTTGATCAAGCGCTATGCCAGTCGGCGGCTCTATAACACCGAGACAAGCGATTACGTCACTTTGGAAGACATCGCGGGCTTTATTCGCGGCGGTCGCGAGGTTCAGATTGTCGATCTGAAATCCGGGGATGACCTGACCCGGCAGTATCTGCTTCAAATCATTGCCGAACATGAAAGCCGGGGCGAAAATGTGCTGCCGGTCAACGTGCTCAACGATCTGGTGCGCAGCTATATGGTGCCGGGCGGGGGCATGATGCCACAATTCCTGCAAGGCTCTTTCCAGATGCTGCGCGAAAGCCAGTCGAAGATGATGGAAAACATGAGCGCGATAAACCCGATCGCCAGCATGCCGGGGTTCGAGGCAATGCAGGCGCAGCAAGAGGCCTTTCTCAAGGCGATGACCAGCGGCTTGGGGGCTGGCAACTGGCCCGGAGCAGAGCCCGAGGCCGGCAGTCAGGACAAGCGCGAGAGCGGTGAAGATCTTGACGCGATCAAGAAGCAACTCGCCGCGCTTCAGGAAACCCTGTCCAAGATGAAATAGGTATGGGGCAGGGGGCCTGTGTTGGCCTCCGCTCTGTTGACCGAACTAGGACACGGTGTGCTGTGATCGAAAGCGCTTGCGCTCACTGAAAAGGCACGGAAAAGGACGCGCGCCACCGTTGTTCCTGCGGCGACGCCCTTTGATGATATACCCTCAGCGACAGGATAAAGGGGGCGAGATGTCGCCCCCAGTGCGGGTCCCTGTACTGGTCGCTATGCGGCAGAGGTTCCGTAGACGCGCTGCGGACCTGCGGCCTCGGCCGCCGCAGCGGTCAGTACATCGGCGATGGCATCCAACTGCGCGCCCTTGAGATAGACCGGCAGGCGCACGTCACAGGCGCGCATCAGCATGGCGCGGGTCTGTGGCAGCTCTGGCAGATCCGGGATGAATTGCCAGTTCCAGAACGCACGGGCGTTGTCGGCGCTGTGACCAAAGACCTGTACCTTGACCCCGTTTGCCCCGGCAATCCGGGCAAAGGCGCGGGTTTGCTCGTCATCCATGCCCACCAGATTGAACTGGATTGAATCCGGCGCGCGCACCTCGGGGCCCAGCGGATCAGGGACCGAAAGGAACGGCGAGGCGTTCAGCAGGGCCGCGACGTGATCGTGGTTGGCGCGCCCGTCGCGCACCCGGCGCATCAGTTCGGGCAGTTGCGGGCGGATCACGGCCGCCGACAGGTTGCTCATCCGCAGGTTATACAGCGGCAACTGGTTCTGCCAGCGGGCAAAGGCTGCTGCCAGCGTGTCGGTATTGTCGCCGCGCGGACCCTTGTGCTTTTTCCAGTTGTGCTCATAGGCGCCCGACATGATCACCGCGCGCGCCACCAGATCGGCGTCATCGGTGATCAGGATGCCGCCCTCGCCGGCATTGATCATCTTGTAGGACTGGAACGAGAAACAGCCGATCCGCCCGAGCGTGCCGATATTGCGCCCGTCCCAGGTGGTGCCCAGCGAATGCGCCGCATCCTCGATCACCGGAATGTCGCGCGCTTCGCACAGGGTCAGGATCGCATCCATGTCCGAGGTATGGCCGCGCATGTGGCTGATGATGACGGCCGAGATGTCCTGATCCAGCTTGGCTTCGAAATCGGCCAGGTTCACCCGGTAATTCTCGCCCACTTCGCATAGCACCGGCAGGCAATCCGCATGCACCACGGCCGAGGGCACAGCGGCAAAGGTAAAGCCGGGGATCAATACCCGCGCATCGCGCGGCAGGTTCAGCGCCTTGAGCGACAGGAACAGCGCCGCCGAACAGGATGAGACCGCCAGCGCATATTTGCTGCCGATCATCTCGGCGAACTCCTGCTCCAACAGCGCGACCGGCGCATCTTGTGGCGCGGTATAGCGGAACAGATCGCCCGATTGCAGCAGCGCATCGATCGCTTCGCGGGCCGCTGGGGGAATGGGCTCGGCGTCATGAACGTTGGGGATCAGGGGCATATTCGCGTTTCCTTAATAGAACCTTCGGAAAATATAAAACAAAGGCTTGGAAAAGCCAAGCGCAGGGGCACGGCAAGGGCGGGAAACCGACCCGTGACAGCTCACAGGTTGCAGAAGGGAAACAGGCTGCGGTTCAGACCCCGAGCCGGTCGCGCAGCGAGAACCAGGTCATCGCCAGCACAAGCAGCGGGTTTCGCAGGGCCGGCCCGCCCGGGAACGGGGTATTGGGCAGCCGCGCCATGGTGTCAAAACCTTGGGTCTCGCCCTGAATGGCGCGCGCCATCAGCTGACCCGCCTGCGTCGCAGTGCCCAGCCCGTGCCCGGAATAGCCCGACGCGGACAGGATATTGGGCGCCACCCGTGCCAGATAGGGCAGGCGTTTCATGGTGATGGCCAGCGTGCCACCCCAAGCATAGTCGATCTTGATGTCGCGCAGATGCGGATAGATCTCGCACATCGGTTTGCGCACCTTGGCGGCGATATCGGCCGGAAAGCGATAGCCATAGCTTTCGCCGCCGCCAAACAGCAGCCGCTTGTCGGCGCTCAGGCGAAAGTAATTGACGACAAAGCGGCTGTCGGCGACCGCGATATCCTTGCTCAGCACTTTCGCGGCGTCCTCGCCCAGGGGTTCGGTCGCGGCGATGAAATTGTTGATCGGCATCACCCGTGCGGCAACCTTGCGATTGAGCCCGCCCAGATAGCCGTTGCAGGCAAGGATCACGTGATCGGCGCTGACCGTGCCGCTGGCACAGGTCAGGCGGGCCGGGCGCCCCTCGTCGATCTGCATCACCTCGGTGCGCTCATGGATGCGCACCCCGGCATCGCGCGCTGCGCGGGCCAGCTCGAGGGAAAAATTCAGCGGGTGCAGATGGCCCGCGCCCCAATCCACCACGCCGCCACGGTAATCAGGCGAGGGGCAAAGTGCGTGGAACGCCTCGGCGTCCAGTGCCTCGATCTGGTCATAGCCATAGCGGTCTTGCAGCAGATGGGCATAGTCGTGCAGGTGGGTGACGTCTCCCTTTGACGACCCGGCCCAGGCCACGCCCGGTTTCAGATCACAGTCGATCCGATGCCGCGCCACCAGCGCCTTGACCAGATCCTTGGCCTCTTGCCCCAGATCCCAAAGCTTTCGCGCCTCGGCTTGCCCGACAAGGGATTCAAGCCCGTCCTGTTCAACCCGCTGGCCGCTGCCCAATTGGCCGCCATTGCGCCCCGAGGCGCCGAAACCGACCCGTTGCGCCTCCAGCAGCACAACGTCGAACCCGGCTTCGGCCAGATGCAGCGCCGCCGACAGCCCGGTAAACCCGGCCCCGACGACACAGACATCGGCGCGCGTGTCGCCGTCCAGTGCCGGAAACGGCGGCAGCTCATGCGCGGTGGCGGCGTACCAGCTTTGTGGATAGGCCCCCGATTTGTCATTGGAATAGAGCAGGTTCAGGCCCATCGCCGATCCTTTCCGCGCCGCATCCGCAGCTTCTTCTTGTTTCAAATACTCATTTTTCCGGGGCCAGGGCCGGGCAACGCCCGCCCCCTCCGGGATCAGACGTTCATCAGCAGATGTTCCCGCTCCCACGGGGAAATCACCTGCAGGAACTCCTCATATTCCGAGCGCTTGATGATGCCGTAGACGCGGCAGAACTCTTCGCCCAGAACGTTGCGCAGATCGCTGGCCTCGTCGAACAGATCCAGCGCCTGGCCCATCACTTGGGGAATGTCGGGTTCGCCGTCATAGGCATCGCCGCGCTGCTGCTTCTCCGGGCGCAGCTCGTGCATCATGCCGAGATAGCCGCAGGCGAGGCTGGCGGCGATGCCCAGATAGGGGTTGCAGTCCATCCCGGCCAGCCGGTTTTCCACACGCCGCGCCTCGGGGTCCGAGATCGGGACGCGGATGCCGGTGGTGCGGTTGTCGCGGCCCCAGCTCAGGTTGATCGGCGCGGCATGGTCGCGCACATAGCGTCGGTAGGAATTCACATAGGGGGCCAGCACCGCGATCGCCGCTGGCAGGTGTTCCTGAAGCCCGCCGATGAAATGGTAAAAGGCATCCGTCTCGCCCCCCTGCGGGCCGGAGAACAGGTTGTTGCCGGTTTCCATGTCGATGATCGAATGGTGCAGGTGCATGGCGCTGCCCGGTTCATCCGCGATCGGCTTGGCCATGAAGGTGGCAAAGCAATCATGGCGCAGCGCAGCTTCGCGGATCAGGCGTTTGAAATAGAATACCTCATCCGCAAGCTTGACCGGATCACCGTGGCGCAGGTTGATCTCCAACTGTCCGGCGCCGCCCTCCTGGGTGATGCCGTCAATCTCAAAGCCCTGCGCCTCGGCAAAGTCATAGATGTCGTCGATCACCGGTCCGAATTCGTCGACTGCCGTCATCGAATAGGCCTGACGCGCGGCGGCGGGGCGGCCAGAGCGGCCCATCATCGGCTGGATCTCTTGCGCCGGGTCGACATTGCGGGCGACCAGATAGAATTCCATCTCGGGCGCGACCACCGGTTCCCAGCCTTGGGCGTGATACAGATCGACCACCCGTTTCAGCACGTTGCGCGGGCTGAACGGGATCACCGCGCCGTCGCGGTCATAGGCGTCGTGGATCACCTGCAGCGTCCAGTCCCCGGTCCAGGGGGCGGCGGTGGCGGTGGACATGTCCGGTTTCAGGATCATGTCGCGCTCGATAAAGCCCTCTTCGCCGGCGGCCTCGCCCCAGTCCCCGGTGATGGTTTGGTAAAAGATGCTGTCGGGCAGGTGGAAATTATCCTGACGCAGGAATTTGCTTGCCGGCACCGCCTTGCCGCGGGCAATGCCCGGCAGGTCGGAGATGATGCATTCAACCTCGTCCAGACGGCGGCCTTCGAGATAGGCCCGTGCGGCCTCGGGCAGGGAGTTCAGCCAGTCGGTCATTTCGACCTCTCCTTCTTGAAGAATTCAGCCATGAACTGGGCGATGCGGGCCTGATCCAGCGGTGCGTCGAGTTGGCTTTCGGCCTTTTCGAGCAGCGCGTCGGGCACCACCCCCTTGCCGCGGGTGCGCAGCAGACCTTCGATGAAGGGCTGGCTGAATTCCGGATGCGGCTGTATCGTCCAGATGGTGTCGCCATAGGCGAGCACGGCATTTTCGCAAAAGGCATTTCCGCCTAGTACACGCGCCCCGTCCGGGCGTTCGGTGACCTGATCCTGATGCCAGGAATTGAGCGCGAAGCTCTGCCCGTCCATGTCGTATTCGGTGCGCCCGACGGACCAGCCGCCGGCGAATTTCTCCACCTTGCCGCCCAGCGCCTGGGCGATGATCTGATGCCCGAAACAGACGCCGATCAACGGCTTGCCGCTGTCGCGAATATCGCGGATCAATTGCTCCAGCGGCGGGATCCAGTCGTGATCCTCATAGGCCCCGAAACGCGATCCGGTGATGAGCCACCCTTCGGCGGCCTCCGGCCCGTCGGGAAAAACGCCGTCCACCACGGGGTAGACGTCAAAGGTGAAGCCGTTGCCGTCGAGCAGAGTGCGGAAAATCTGGTCGTAATCCCCCATCTCGTCGATCAGGGGGGCAGGAGAGTGGCCGGTTTGTAGAATGCCGATTTTCATGGTTCACCGATTTTGAATTTTCTCGAAACTAGGCCCGGGCCCCGCCCTGTACAAGCCTGCTTGGCTGTGAACAGGGCGCGGCGTCAGACCGTGTCGAGATAGATATCCACCTGCTCGGTTGGCGACAGTTCTGCCATGTAATGCAGCTCCTGCCGCTTGGTCAGCACGAAGTTGCGGATCAGACCCGGATCGAAGATGCGCGGCATGATCTTGCTTTTGGCAAAGACGTCGATGGCCTCGCCCCAGTCGGTGGGGATTTGCGGCAGATCCATATCATAGGCGTTGCCTGTGATCGGTTCGGGCGGTTCCTTGCCGTCCTCGATCCCGTTCAGCGCCGCGCCCAGCACTGCGGCCATCATCAGATAGGGGTTCACATCGCCACCCGCGACGCGGTGCTCGATCCGGCGCGCAGAGGGATTGCCTGAGGGGATGCGCAACGCTGCCGTGCGGTTTTCATAGGCCCAGCAGATGCCAGTGGGGGCGTGGTTGCCCGGCACCAGCCGGTCATAGCTGTTGCCATGTGGGGCAAAGATCAGCGCCGAGTCGTGCATCGCGGACAGGCAACCCGCCACCGCGTGGCGCAGGGTATCGGTGCCGCGCGCGCCGCCATCGTCGAACACGTTTTCCCCTTGTTCGTTGAGCACCGAGAAATGCATATGCAGCCCCGAGCCAGAGTAATCCTCATACGGTTTGGCCATGAACGAGGCGGCAAACCCGTGTCGCCGTGCCATCCCCTTTAGCAGCATCTTGAACAGCCAGGCATCATCGGCGGCGCGCAGGGCGTCGTTCTGGTGCATCAGGTTGATTTCGAACTGGCCAAGCCCGGCCTCGGATATGGCGGTGTCGGCGGGAATGTCCATTTCTTCGCAGGCATCATACAGATCGCCAAAGAAGGTGTCGAAGGCGTCCAGCGCCCGGATCGACATGATCTCGGCCGCCTTGCGCCGTTTGTGCGAGCGCGGCGAGACCGGCACCTGAAGGCTTTTGCCGCTGTCGTCGATCAGAAAGAATTCCAGCTCGACCGCCGCCACCGGCCTGAGCCCGAGCGCCTTGTAACGGTTCAGCACTGCGGCGAGCGCATGGCGCGGGTCGCCCTCGAACGGGCGGCCATCGTCGCGGTACATCCAGATCGGCAACAGCGCACTGGGCGAGCTGAGCCAGGGCATCGGCACAAAGCCGCGTTCTGTCGGGCGCAGGATGCCGTCACGATCACCGGTTTCGAACACCAGCGGGCTGTCGTCGATATCCTCGCCCCAGATGTCCAGATTCATCACCGAAAGCGGAAAGCGGGTGCCCTCGCTGACGACCTTGTTGGCAAAGCGCGCCGGAATCCGTTTGCCGCGCGGCTGGCCATTCAGATCGGCCGCCGCCACCCGGATCGAGTGGACCTGTGGATTCTTGCGAAGATAGTTCTGCATACTGTCACCTGTCGGTTCGGCGCTCCCCCGGACCCGGATCGGGACTGAAAAAGGGACGTCGATAATTTGATCAAATTATTGGTAGCCCGGCAGCGACGTTCACGCAAGGGGGGAGTTGGGGGCGGCGCCGGACGGGGTGCAATCGCGCTGAACTTTCGGGCGAAGGGGGCCGTCCCGGCCCGTTTGGCTGACCTTCGCCAAGGGCAACAGTCCATTGAGGGGCGGTCGGAAGGTGCGCGGGGCGGTTAGCGCAGCAGGTTGGGCCGCAGCCGAAGCTTGCTGCGTCGCTCTGCCGGAAGATGCCGGTTCAGACGCCGGTTGATCAGCCCGAACACCCCCACGACGCTGAGCGTGAACAGGATGAAATACATCGCCAGAATCGGGTAGGGGATGAACGGGTTGAAGGTCTTGTCGGCGAAATAGCTGGCGTAATACAGCGCATCACCGCGCTGCTGCCACGCCGGAAAGCCCGAGAAATAGACCAGAGTGGTGGCGTGGAACAGAAAGATCGCCTCGTTGGTATAGGCGGGCCAAGCCAGCCGCAGCATGGTGGGCCAGCTGATCTTGCGGAACTTTTTCCAGCCGGAAAATCCATAGGCATCCGCTGCCTCAAGATCGCCGCGCGGGATCGACAGCAGCGCGCCATAAAAGATCTCGCCGGTATAGGCGGCCGTGTTGAAGAACAGCACTACCGCCGCCCCCAGTCCCGCCGAGGTGAAGGGATCAAAGACTGAACTCACCCCCTTGAGGCTGAGAAACAGGAAATAGGCAAAGAAGAATTGAATGAACAGCGGCGAGCCCCGGAACAGAAAGATGAACCATTCCGAGGGCTTGCGTAGAAGGCGGTTGTGCGACGCCTTGCCCATGGCCAGCGCAGTGGCCAGAAAGAACCCCGCCAGCAGTGCGACCAGCCCGAAATAGATGTTCCAGATCATGCCCGAGCCGATCAGGGTGAACTGCTCGCACAGGGTGAAATCCTCGCGCGGCAACAGCCGCTCGCCGATCCCGACCGAGCGCAGGGCGTAATCCTGAACGGTTTGCCAGCAACTCATGGCGGTCCTCCTGCGGCGCGGCGCTGGGCCTCGCCGGCGGCCGTGTCCTGCCCGTGCGAGAGCCGGCGCATGATCCGGTCCAGCACCAGCTCTGAGACCTTGGTGAACAGCAGATAAAACACCAGCAGCGCCAGAAAATACCACATCCGCCAGTCGGCGTGCGGGTAATCGGTAAAGCGCGGATTGGCGGTGCCGCCCAGATTGCGCGCCCAATAGACGATATCCTCGACCCCGAGCAGGAACAAAAGCGGGGTCGCCTTGATCAGCACCATCCAGAGGTTCGAAAGACCCGGCAGCGCAAAGACCCACATCTGCGGCACCAGAATGCGCCAGAAGGTCTGGCGACGGCTCATGCCATAGGCCTCGGCGGTTTCGATCTGGGCCTTTGGCACCGCGCGCATCGCGCCATAGATCACATTGGCGGAAAAGGCACCGAACACGATGGCAAAGGTCAGCACAGCAAGGGAAAACCCATAGGTTTCATGCACCCATTGCGGCGCGGTGCCCAACGGCAGCTTGGCTTGGGCGCAGACGACGAAATCATTGCCCTGACGGATCGGCTGATCCCAATCGGGGCATTTCACCTTGTGCCGCATCCATTCAAAGCCCTGATCGAGGGCGATCACAAAGAACAGGAAAAACGCGATATCGGGAACGCCGCGCACGATCGAGATATAGGCCTTGCCGAACCAGCGCAGCGGCAGGAATCGCGCGCGCGCCGCGCTTGCCCCGCCGAACCCGAACAGCAGCGCGGCTGGTGCGGTGATCGCCAGCAACAGCAGCACGGTCCCGAAAGAGAAATAGAATCCCATATGCTTGCCTGTCGTAAGGTAACAGGCAAACCATTCCAGCTTTGGCAGGGTGTCGGGATCAGTGCAAAAATTGAACATGCTGCGCGATCAAGGGCCCACCCCCGATAGAGTCCGGGGGTGGGCGTTAAGATGGATCAGAAGGTGATCAGAACGTGCTGGCCACTTCCCATTTCGCGATCAACGCGTTCAGGGTGCCATCGTCTTTCATCGACTGGATGGCCGCGTCGAATTTGGCCTTCAGCTCGGTGTCGGATTTGCGAAAGCCCATACCGACGCCGCCGCCGATCTGTTCTTCACGCTCCAGCAAAACCAGATCGTCCTCTTCTGCGGCAAAGGGCGCCAGATAGGATTTGTCGGCCAGCACTGCATCTGCCTCGCCATTGCGCACGGCGGCAATGGTTTCCTCGGGCGTGGCGAATTCAACCAGCGTCCAGCCATGCTCGGCCACGAAAGAGGCCTGAATGGTGCTGGTCTGCGCCGAGATCACCGCGCTTTCGACATCCACATCGGGCGTCATCGCCAGATAGGCCGAGGGGTCCGGCGGGGTGTAGTTGGTGGTAAAGTCGATCACCTCTGCGCGTTCGGCGGTGATGCTCATGCCGGCGATGATTGCGTCATAGTTGCCCGAGACGAGGTTGGGAATGATCGAATCCCATTCGTTGGTGACCCATTCACAGGTCAGCTCGGTACGTTTGCACAGCTCATCGCCCAGCTCGCGTTCGAAGCCGTCAACCTCGCCCTTGTCGTTGATATAGTTCCACGGCTCATAGGCGCCTTCGGTGCCCAGACGAATGGTTTCGGCAGAGGCCATCCCGGCGCTGAGCGCAAGGGCGGCGGTGGCAAGAAGCAGTTTTTTCATTTGGATACTCCCTTTTTTGGTCTTGGTTTTTTTCACGGTCACGTCGCGTGGGTTGTCGAGGACAGGAATCCCCGCAGGCGTTCTGATTTGGCCGCACCGAACAGCGTTTCGGGCGGGCCTTGTTCCTCGATCAGGCCCTGGTGCAGGAACACCACGTGGTCGGACACGTCATGGGCCATATTCATATCGTGGGTGACGATGATCATGGTGCGCCCCTCGGAGGCCAGATCCTTGATCACCCGCACCACTTCCTGTTCCAGTTCCGGGTCAAGCGCGCTGGTCGGCTCGTCAAACAACAGCGCCTCGGGCTCCATGCACAGGGCGCGGGCGATTGCGGCGCGCTGTTGCTGGCCACCGGAAAGTTGTGCCGGATAGGCGTCACATTTGTCGCCGATCCCCACCTTGTCGAGATATTTGCGTGCGGCGTGATCGACCTCGTCGCGGGGGCGGTCGAGCACGGTCAGCGGCGCCTCCATCACGTTTTGCAGGATGCTCATATGGGCCCACAGGTTGAACTGCTGGAACACCATCGACAGGTTGGTGCGAATGCGCAGTACCTGATGCGGGTCCGCCGGGCGACGATGCAGGCCGCCGCCTTTCCATTTCACCGGCTCGCCCTTGAACACGATATCGCCTTGTTGGCTGTCCTCCAGCAGGTTGGCGCAGCGCAGCAACGTGGACTTGCCCGACCCTGACGAGCCGATCAGCGAAACGACGTCGCCCTTGTGGGCGGTGATGTCGACGCCCTTGAGCACCTCCAGCTCGCCATAGCTTTTGTGCAGGTCGCGAATCTCGATGACGGGCGTGTGTTGGGCCACGGTGGTTCCGGTTTTGGTTGCAGTGTCAGAACGGTAGTAGGGCCGAGATTTTTGCGCAATGCAACTTTCAATGCGCCGGACGGCGGGGCAATTTCGCCAAATTGACCAAGGGTCAAGCCGTTTCAGCGGCGTTTCGGGGGCCGTTTGCCCGGGACGTCAGACGCCCGGGGCCGGCGGTGTCGGCACCGCCAGATAGGCGCTGGCGGGCAGCGTCTCGATCCCGCGCAGGTGCAGGGCGGCACGGTCGGCGGCAGATAGGGATGCGACGGCCTGACGCAGCGCCCGGCGCAGCGGTGCCGGGTCGCGCCCGGCGGCGGTGATATAGGGCAGGGCTGGGGTGGGCGCCGTGGTGGCGATCACGCGCAGCCGCGCCGAGACCGGATCATATGCGCGCAGAAGTTCCCATGTGAGCGCATCGATCCCGGCGATATCGGCGCGCCCCGCAGCGACCGCATAGACCGAGGCCGCATGTGACCCGGTCTGCAGTAGCCGGTCAAAGCGCAGACCACGGGCGGCGAAAAACGTCACGGGTGCGGCCCAGCCCGAGTGCGACAGCGCCTCGCTATAGGCCAGCGTTCCACCGGCGAAGGCCTCTGGCGCGTCGCCTGTCGCCTCCTGTCGCACCACGATCACAGAGGTGTAGTGCCCCGGCGGGCAGCCCGGCAGGCCGTAATCCGGGGTGGCGACCAGCGTGACGCTCCGGTGCAACTGGCTGCGATAGGGCAGGCCACAGGTCTGGGCCAGAAGCAGCGCAGCCGATTGCCACACCGCCCAAGCGTCGTCGTCACGGTTTAACGCCCTTGGGCCATATCCCAGCGCGCTGCGGATCGCGCTCCAGTATCTATCGTTGGCGGCGCGCAGCGGGGCCATGTCATACATGCCCAGCCAGGCGATCACACCCCGGCGGCCCTTTGCCGTGCCAGCGCCGAATCACGGTCGTTCACGCCCAGCAGGTTCGCGACCAGCCGCAGCAACGCATCCTCTTCCTGCGCCCGTTCGCCATCGGCCAGCACCACCGACCAGGCGGCCTCGACCACGGCGCGGCGGTCCTCGTAGGGAACGGCATCCTTGATGGCGCGGGTAAAACGGACGGTATCCGGGGCCTCGGATTCCAACGTCTCGGCGCGGCTGCGCAGGCCGGTGGCCTCGAACGGCGAGAGCCCATAGCGTGCGCTGGTTACCCGGTCGATCCGGTCACGCTCCGAAATGGCATAGTCATGATCGGAGCGCGCGACACGCACCAACAGCGCGGTCAGCGCCAGTCGTGCGTCATCGTCGGAAAGCGGGGCGGGCTCGGGCCGGATCAGCCGGGAGAGGAAATCTTGGAACATGACCGCGATATATATCCGTGGCACCTGAACGCCAAGGGCGCAGGTGGGACGCAATCGCGCGTCATATTCGCGCGTCTTCTTCGGGCGTTAGTGTTGGGTGTCAGATTCGGGCGTCAAATTCGGGCCTGGATCCGGTCGCGCGCGGCGGCGCTGTCGGCAACGCTGAGCCCCATGGCCTTGCGCGCCTCTTCGATGATCTTCAGCTCGCCTTCCTTCTGCGCGCCATCTGCCAGCACCACTTCCCACAGCGCCTCCATGGCGGCCAGCCGCTCTTCCAGCCCGGTGGTTTCGCGGATCAGCTTGCCAAAGGTGTCGGTCTCCGGGGCGGCGGCGTGCAGTTTTTCGCAGGTCGCGCGCACCTTGGCGGCCTCGATCGCATTGTGCTGATACAGCCGTGCAAGGATGCGGTCGATCAGGCTGATCTCTTCGACCTGATAGTCGCGGTCCGCAAGCGCCACCCGCACCAGCAGCGCCCCGAGCGCCAGTTCGGCATCCGGGTCGGGCAAGGCGGTCTGTTCGACCGGGCGAAACGATTGGAACAGCTTTTTCAACATGGCCAAATCCTATCCGTAATTCTCAGGTGCGCCAAGCCTGTCCTAGCCGTCGTAGCCTTCGACAATTACCAGATCGCCAGTGGACACTGCCGCGCGAATTTCTTTTGCTGCCTGATACCCGGCGCTGTCGTAACAGGCCACCGCTTTGTCGTAGCTGTCAAATTCAATCACCACGGTGCGTTTGCGCACCGATCCTTCGCGGGTCTCCTGTTTTCCGCCGCGCACCAGAAAGCGCGCCCCATACTCGGCAAAGGGCACGGCGTTGGCGTCCCGGTAGTGTTCGTAAACCTCTGGATTGCGTACATCCACATGGCCCACCCAATAGCCTTTTGCCATAGTCTGCTCTCCTTGATTGATGCCCGAACTTTGCCGTCGGGGCGCGCGGTTGGCAAGCCGATTGGCCGCTTATCCGGTGAGAGCCGGACAACCAAAGCGAAGATCGTCCAGCGCGATGCCACCCGGGTCGCGGTTTTCCACCGTCATCCCGGCGATGCGGGCGGCGGGATCGAACAGCGCGTGCTCCGTGATGCCATCGGGCAGGACCTGCGGCACCCGGGCCAGAAGGGTGCCGTCTCGGGCATAGAGGGTCAGGGTCACAAGGCCCCGGTGGCGGGTCTTGAGCCCGAGCGCATTGGTGAATTCGGTATGAATACGCAGCCCCACGGCACAGGCGTCCTGATGTAACAGCACCGCCATCGCGCCCTCGCCCCGGGCCAGCGGATCCGGTTGACCCAAGGCCCCGAGCGGATAAAGCGCCATGCTCCCGAACCCTTCATGCTGCGACAGGCTTACCACTTGACCCGGCGAACCGGGGCGGATCGCCAGCGGCGCGGCGGGGGCCCCGTGCAGCACGTCGTGAGGGCCACCATCGTCGATTCGCTCGGCCTCGACGCTTTGCCCCCGGAACGCTTCGCCCAGATAGCCGCCGGGAAAGGCGACGCCGTGATCGAAATTATAGCCGGGATAGCGTTTCGCCGGCAGCCGGTCGAAATTGACCAGATGCGGGGCGAGGGTTTCGAGATCGCCGTAAGGTACCGGCACCACCTCTTGCGCCGTGGCGGCGCTGGTCGAAAGGGCGAGGAGCAAGGCAATCAGGCGCATGGCGGGGCCGGGGTTGGGGAGACCTATGGTGAGGTGTCAGGCAGATTGCGCAAGAGGGATCTGCGGGATTTTGCACTGGATCCGCACAAGCGGGCGGGAAAGGGCCCTGTCACGAGGTCGCTTTTTATCGTGTCCGAATAACAAAACGCCCCGGATCTTCTCCGGGGCGTTTTGTCTGATCGGGTCTTTACGTTTGGCTTACACCAGCCGCGAGCTTTCTTTCGCGGCGCGGACGAAATCCTTGAACAGCGGGTGCGGATCAAAGGGTTTCGACTTCAGCTCCGGGTGGAACTGAACCCCGATGAACCATGGGTGATCGGCCCATTCCACGATTTCCGGCAGCCGACCATCGGGGGACATGCCGGTAAAGCACAGCCCGCAGGCCTCCAGCTGGTCGCGGTATTTGATGTCGACTTCATAGCGGTGGCGGTGGCGTTCCTCGATCTTGGTGGAGCCATAGATCTGCGCCACCTTGGAGCCCTCTTTCAGCACCGCGTCATAGGCACCCAGCCGCATGGTGCCGCCCTTGTCGTCATTGGCGCTGCGCTTGACCTTGTAGTTGCCCTGCACCCATTCCTTGAGGTGATAGACCACCGGCTCGAACCGTTTCTTGCCGGCCTCGTGGTCGAATTCCTCAGAGCCGGCGGTGGTGACGCCAGCGACGTTGCGCGCCGCTTCGATCACCGCCATCTGCATGCCCAGACAGATGCCCAGATAGGGCACCTTGCGCTCGCGGGCGAATTGCGCCGCCTTGATCTTGCCCTCGGTGCCACGCTCGCCAAAGCCGCCGGGCACCAGAATCGCGTCGAACTCTTCCAGATAGGGGGCGGGATCCTCGGTGTCGAAGATCTCGGCATCGACCCATTCCACCGCGACCTTGACCCGGTTGGCCATGCCGCCATGAGTCAGCGCCTCGGCGATCGACTTATAGGCGTCTTCCAACTGGGTGTATTTGCCGACGATGGCGATCTTGACGTCGCCCTCGGGGTTGTTGATGCGATCCGCCACATCTTCCCAGCGGCTCAGCTCGGGGCGCGGTGCCGGGCTGATCTGAAAGGCATCAAGAACCGCCTGATCCAGCCCTTCGCCATGATAGACGAGCGGCGCCTCATAGATGGATTTCAGATCTTGCGCGGCGATCACCGCATCGGGGCGCACGTTGCAGAACAGGGCCAGCTTTTCGCGCTCTTTCTGCGGGATCGGCCCTTCGGAGCGGCAGACCAGAATATCGGGGGCCAACCCGATCGAGCGTAGCTCTTTCACGGAGTGCTGGGTCGGCTTGGTTTTCAGCTCGCCCGAGGCCTTGATGAAGGGCAACAGGGTCAGGTGCATGAACAGGCACTGGCCGCGCGGCTGTTCCTGACTGAATTGGCGGATCGCCTCGAAAAACGGCAGCCCTTCGATATCGCCGACGGTGCCGCCAATTTCGCAAAGCATGAAATCGACCTCATCCTCGCCGATGTGGATGAAATCCTTGATCTCGTTGGTGACGTGGGGGATCACCTGAATGGTCTTGCCCAGATAATCGCCGCGCCGTTCCTTTTCCAACACGTTGGAATAGATGCGCCCGGAACTGACCGAGTCGGTCTTGCGCGCCGCGACCCCGGTGAAGCGTTCGTAGTGGCCCAGATCCAGATCGGTCTCGGCACCGTCATCGGTGACAAAGACCTCGCCATGCTCAAACGGGCTCATCGTGCCCGGATCGACGTTCAGATAGGGGTCCAGCTTACGCAGGCGTACCGAGAAGCCACGTGATTGCAGCAGCGCCCCCAGCGCCGCCGATGCCAGCCCCTTGCCAAGAGAGGATACAACCCCGCCGGTGATGAAGATGAAACGCGCCATTTTCGGCTGCCCCCGTGATTGCCTGTATTTCGGATGCCCGGGCGGTCAAAAAACCGCAGCATCACGGGACTTCATGGTAACAGGATTCGCAACTCATACGCAAGAGAACCGCAAGATGCTGTTGCGGTTCTCCTCCTGTTTTCTAGTTGTAGTGGTTTAGTCGGCGCGCGGCACCAGCGGTGCGTTGTCCCCTGCGGCCGGGGGAAGCAGATCTTCGCCTGCTGGCAGCGCCGGGGCGCCGTCGCCGGTGTCTTCCACGGCGGCGGGGGCGTTGCCCAACCGGTCGATCACCGAGGTGCCTGCCGATTTCTCGGCGGCGATGATGGTCATCAGGATCGAGGTGACGATAAAGCCCGCCGCCAGAACCCAGGTGACCCGGCCCAGCGCGGTTGCTGCCGCGCGGCCGCTCATGGCGCCACCGCCACCGCCGCCCATGCCCAGCCCACCGCCTTCGGAGCGTTGCAGCAATACCACGGCGATCAGGCCGACGGCCAGGAGAAGGTGGATAATAAGGACGACGTTTTCCATGAGTTCCTGCAGCGCTTTCCCGGTGTCGCCGGGTGTGTAGGCAAGTTTGTCGCGGGGGGCAAGCAGTCAGTTTGACGATGGCGGCTCGCGCGGCGCTGCGGACTGGACAAATCGGGGCGACCGGGGGCAATCTGTCGCCATGCCACATGATCACCATGACCACGACCACGACGACCCGCATGCCCTGCTGCCGCCTGATCCGGCGCTGCGGGTGCGGGCGCTGGAAACCTTGTTGGCGCGCAAGGGGCTGATCGAGCCCGCCGCGCTGGACGAGATCATCGATACCTATCAGAATCGCATCGGCCCGCGGAATGGCGCGCAGGTGGTTGCCCGCGCTTGGGCCGATCCGGAGTTTCGCGCCGCCTTGTTGCAGGACGCGACGCCGGTGGTGGCCGATCTCGGCTTTTTCGGGCGTCAGGGCGAACATGTGATCGCGGTCGAGAACACCGCCACACAGCACAACATGGTCGTTTGCACCCTGTGCAGTTGCTATCCGTGGCCGCTGCTGGGGATTCCGCCGGCGTGGTACAAATCCGATGCCTACCGCTCGCGCGCGGTGCGCGAGCCGCGCAAGGTGCTGGCCGAATTCGGTGTCACCCTGCCAGACGAGACCGCCGTGCGGGTCTGGGATTCGACCGCCGAGGTTCGCTATCTGGTGATTCCCCGCCGCCCCGAGGGCACCGAGGGGATGGGCGTCGATGATCTGGCCCGTCTGGTGACCCGCGACAGCATGGTGGGCACCGGCTTGGCACGGAGCCCCGGCGCATGACCCGCGTGCATGACATGGGCGGACGCTTTGGCGACGGGCCGATCAATCCCGGCGCCCCCGACGATCCTGTCTTTGAACAGGACTGGCATGCGCGGGCCCTAGCGGTCACGCTGGCCGCTGGCGCGCTGGGACAGTGGAATCTGGACATGTCGCGGCATGCGCGCGAGCGACTGGCCCCAAAAGATTATGCCGGGTTTTCCTATTTCGAGAAATGGACCGCCGCCTTGGCCAATCTGCTGGTTGAGACCGGGGTGTTGAGCGCAGACGATCTGCGCGGGCAGGGCGATGAGAGCCGTCCTGCGCTGGCCGATCGGGCGCTCAAGGCGGAAAATGTTGCGGCGGCGTTTGCCACGGGCGGGCCGACGGACCGGCCCTTTGACGGGGTCCCTGCCTTTGCCCCGGGTCAGCGGGTGCGCACATTGCGCCCTGCCGCCAACCGGCTGGTCGATGGCGGCCACACCCGCCTGCCGGCCTATGCTGCCGGTGCGGTGGGGGCTGTGCTGCGCTGTCATGGCGCGCATGTGCTGCCCGATGCCCATGCCCACGGGCTGGGCGAGGCCCCCGAGCCGCTTTACACGGTGGTGTTCCCGGCGGGCGAGCTTTGGGCCGCGCCCGAGAATCCGCGCGATGAGGTCACCCTTGATCTGTGGCAATCCTATCTGGAGCCGGCATGAGCGATCAAACCACCGGGGCCACGTCCCCCGAACCCGTTTTCACCCAGCCTTGGCATGGGCAGGTCTTTGCACTGACCGTCTCTCTGAACGAGGCGGGGCATTTCGACTGGCCGGAGTGGACCGCGCGATTCTCGCAAACGCTGGTGCGCCATGGGTTGGAAAAGCAGCTCGACGGCGGCGACGATTACTTCAACGCTTGGCTGGAAACGCTCGAATCGCTGCTGGTCGATCTGGGGCAAGCCGCACCGCAAGACGTACAGCGCCTGCGCGATGCCTGGGAGGCGGCCTATCTTGCGACCCCGCACGGGGATCCGGTGCATCTGCCCGACGGGGTGTGATTGTAGCGGAGCGATACTGAGGAAACACCGGTGCGCCCCTTGGTTTACGAGGCGCCCGGTGTTCGTGCCGTTCTATTCGTCGATGTCGTCGATATCGGCTTGGCCCGACAGTTGACGGCGCACATGGCTCCAGCCCAGCCCGATCCCCAGAACCGCCGACAGCGCCAATATGCCCAGCCAGACGTTCAGGTCGCGGTTGCTCAGGGCCAGCAGTCCGAAATCCGTCAGCACCCAAAGCAGCGCCAGCACCACGGCGAGGACCAGAGCCATCCCGACTCCCCCGATCGAGCGCAGGGTCGCACGCAGATAAACGATGTAGCCGATCAGCAGGACCAGCCCCATCAGCACGGTCAAAGAGAGAAAAGAGCCGTAATTCGCCATTGACCAGCGAATATAGTTCCACTGGGTCGGGTTGTAGGTCAGCGCAATCAGGATAAAGGCAAACATCCAGCGCAGAAACAGGCCCATCGCTCTATCCCGTCAGTGTTGAGGTGGACGCAAAGTTGACCAAAGCGGGGGGCGTTGTCCAGCCCCAAGCGGTGCTGCGTCGAAATACCGGTTTTCCTGCGGCCTTGGCATCGCTATACCGACGCGGGTTTGAACAACGCAGCTAAGGACCGGATATGGCCAATGTCGTCGTGGTCGGCGCCCAGTGGGGCGACGAAGGAAAAGGCAAGATCGTTGATTGGCTCAGCGAACGTGCCGATGTGATTGCGCGGTTTCAGGGCGGGCACAACGCAGGCCATACGCTGGTCGTTGATGGCGAGGTCTTCAAGCTGAACGCGCTGCCGTCCGGCGTGGTGCGCGGTGGCAAGCTTAGCGTGATCGGCAACGGCGTGGTGCTGGACCCTTGGCATCTGGTCACCGAAATCGAAAAGATTCGCGAACAGGGCGTGGTGATCACCCCCGAGACGCTGATGATCGCCGAGAACACGCCGCTGATTCTGCCGTTTCATGGCGAGTTGGACCGCGCGCGTGAGGCACAGAACTCGGTCGCCAAGATCGGCACCACCGGGCGCGGCATCGGGCCGTGTTATGAGGACAAGGTCGGGCGCCGTGCAATCCGCGTCGCCGATCTGGCCGACAAGGCCACGCTTGAACTGCGCGTGGATCGCGCGCTGGTGCATCACAACGCCCTGCGCTCCGGTCTGGGGCAGGAGCCGATCGACCGGGATGCGCTGATCGCCATGCTGAACGAGATCGCGCCCCAGATCCTGCAATATGCCGCCCCGGTCTGGAAGGTGCTGAACGAGAAGCGCCGCGCCGGCAAGCGCATCCTGTTCGAGGGCGCGCAGGGCGCGCTGTTGGACATCGACTTCGGGACCTATCCCTTTGTCACCTCGTCCAACGTCATCGCCGGGCAGGCGGCGGCGGGCACCGGGATGGGACCGGGGGCCATCGATTTCGTCCTTGGCATCGTCAAAGCCTATACCACCCGCGTGGGCGAAGGCCCGTTCCCGACCGAGCTCGACGATGACGATGGTCAGCGTCTGGGCGAACGGGGCCATGAGTTCGGCACCGTGACCGGCCGCAAACGCCGCTGCGGCTGGTTCGATGCCGCGCTGGTGCGCCAGACCTGCGCCGTCTCCGGCGTCAACGGCATTGCCCTGACCAAACTTGATGTGCTGGACGGGTTCGAGACGCTCAAGATCTGCATCGGCTATGATCTCGACGGCAAACAGCTGGATTACCTGCCGACGGCGGCCGACCAACAGGCCCGCTGCGTGCCCATCTACGAAGAGGTGCCGGGCTGGAGCGAATCGACCGAAGGGGCGCGTTCGTGGAACGACCTGCCGGCGAACGCGATCAAATACGTGCGCCATATCGAAGAGCTGATCCAGTGCCCGGTTGCGCTGCTGTCCACCTCGCCCGAGCGCGAGGATACCATCCTCGTCACCGATCCCTTTGCAGATTGAGGCCGCCACAATGTCCGACACACCCCGACTCAGCTACAAGGCCCGCCGCCGTTGGGCGCTGGTGATCCTGCTGGTCGGGATGCCGGCCTATATCGTGGCTGCGGTCACGCTGATAAGCTGGATTGACCGACCCTCGATGCTGGTCGAGCTGATCGTCTATGTGGTGCTGGGGCTGCTCTGGGCGCTGCCGTTCAAGTTCATCTTTCGCGGCGTCGGTCAGGCCGACCCAGATGCGAACAAGGACGAGCAGTGATCAAGACCGGGCGCTAATCAAGACCGTGCAGTGATCAAGACCGTGCAGTGATACGCGATGACGCCGCCCCGACCGGGGCGGCGCGTGGTCTGTCGGAACCAACGGATCGAACGGGCCTCAGCTGGCCTGCGTCCCCGTCCTTTTTCCCCATCCTTTCCCCGTCCTGCGCCCCTGCGGTCCCGCTGTGCGTCCCAGATGCGCGGCGCGCCGCCGGTTTTTCGCATTCGCAGCGGCAATATCGCTCACGCGCCTTTCACATAGAGTTGATTGCGTGCAACACTCGTTGCGGGTTCGGGATGAGCAACTACATATCCGAACGAGACACACGCTTCGGGAAAAGCTTGGGGCGCGGGTTTCGAATCAACGCACGCTTTGACAAGGAGGCAAGCAGTTGCAGCCAAAGGCACTCACATATCCGAACGGGCAGGCCGGCCCGATCACCCGTATGCGGCTGATCGGACTGACCGTTTTGACCATGATCTTTGTGCTGGCGCAGGTGGCGCTTGCCCAAGCCAGGCCCGAGAGCCTCGCGCCGCTGGCCGAAAAGATCAGCCCGGCGGTTGTCAACATCACCACCACAACACTTGTCGAGGGCCGCACCGGCCCTCAGGGCATCGTTCCCGATGGCTCCCCGTTTGAGGATTTCTTCAAGGAGTTTCAGGACCGCAACGGAGACAAGGGCAAGGATCGCCCGCGCCGCTCCTCGGCGCTGGGCTCGGGCTTTGTCATCTCCGAGGATGGCTATGTGGTTACCAACAACCACGTGATCGAAGGCGCTGACGAGATTCAGATCGAGTTCTTCGATGGCGAGGAAATGAAAGCCGAAGTCGTCGGCACCGATCCCAATACTGATATCGCGCTGCTCAAGGTCAAGGCGGACAAACCGCTCGCCTTTGTTCCCTTTGGCGACAGCGATACCGCCCGCGTGGGCGATTGGGTCATGGCCATGGGCAACCCGCTGGGGCAAGGGTTCTCTGTCACCGTTGGCATCGTCTCGGCCCGCAACCGGGCGCTGAGCGGCACCTATGACGACTACATCCAGACCGACGCGGCGATCAACCGGGGTAACTCGGGCGGACCGCTGTTCAATCTCGACGGCGAGGTGATCGGCGTGAACACCGCGATCCTCAGCCCCAATGGGGGCTCGATTGGGATCGGTTTCTCGATGGCCTCCAACGTGGTCAGCAAGGTCACCGCGCAGTTGCGCGAATATGGCGAGACCCGTCGCGGCTGGCTGGGTGTGCGGATCCAGGACGTGACCGATGACGTGGCCGAGGCGATCAATCTCGCCAAAGCCGAAGGCGCGTTGATCACCGATGTGCCAGAGGGCCCCGCGATGGAGGCGGGCCTGTTGTCGGGCGACGTGATCATCAGCTTTGACGGCAAGGACGTGAAGGACACCCGTGGTCTGGTCAAACAGGTCGGCAATACCACCGTCGGCAAGGCCGTGCGCGTGGTGGTGTTCCGCGAGGGGGCCACAAAGACCCTTTTGGTCACGCTGGGCCGCCGTGAAGAGGCCGAACGTGCCGTACCCGCCGCAATGGACGGTGGCGACGCCCCGGAGCCGAGCAAGACAGAACTACTGGGCCTGACCCTGACCCCGCCCACCGACGAGATGCGCAAGGAGTTGAGCATTCCCGACGGTATGGAGGGGCTGGTGGTGATGAACGTGGATGAATCCAGCGAAGCCTTTGAAAAGGGGCTGCGCGCCGGGGATCTGATCACCGAGGCGGGCCAGCAGAAGGTCACGTCGAGTGCGGATCTTGAAGAGCGCATCGCGGCGGCAAAGGAAGCTGGGCGCAAATCGCTGCTGCTGCTGATCCGTCGCGCTGGCGAGCCGCGCTTTGTCGCGCTGGGCCTCACCACAGACTGATCGTACCAGAAATTCTGGGGAAAGGCCGGGCGGATCGCCCGGCCTTTTTCGTTGCGCGACGTTGTTTTTTCGCTTGGCTCAGGGCAGGGCTAGGAAGGGGCCTTTGCATTGCGAAGGAACAGTGCGGAGACCGCGATTCGGCGACCTTTCTCAGGGGCACGTCAGGGCAATCAGGGGGCGGGACATGGGCTGATGAACAGGTCCGCGGTCCGCCCGGAAACGCCAAGCCGGTTGCTTAATTGCCTTGATCAGAGAACACTGGTGCAAGGGTTCGCTCCCCGGGGATGTCCGCTTTGAAGCGCAAGCCCTTGAAAGGTAACAATATGGTCAATGAGTATTTGAGAATAGAGCGTATTCCAAAAGGCTTTGCCGCCACCGATGTGTTGAAAACCTTCGGCTGGCCAAAGCCAAGCCACCAAAAAATCGTCAAGAAAGGCTATAACGCGAAATACCGGAAAATCGCGCCGACGGCCGACACGGTTCTAAGCGCGCCGACCGATTTTACTTTCCCGCGCATGAACCCAAAGCAGTTCGCCGATTTCAAGAAAAAGCTTGGCGAACTCAGCGGGATATACGGCGAACTGACCAATTTTCGCGAACAATGCGAATATGAGCTCAAACGGCACAAGACCAGCGTCAAGAAGATCGAGAATGCCAGCAAGCGCTACAGCAAGCACATAACGAACGCGAACAAGCTGGCGAAACGCTGTGTTGACGACCTGAAGGCCTGTGGCATTCAAAGCCCGACGTTGCAGTTTTCAGAACGGCAGGCGCAAATCTGGTCGGATCAGGTCCATGACCTCAAGAAGAAATACGAGGACGACATGATCCCCGAGGGCGGGCGCGAAACGCTGCGGCTTCAGATCAAGGATCTGAAAAAGGGTCAGACCGGTGTGTTGAAAGAGATCCTCGCCCAGATCGCCCGCATCTCCGGCGCTGCGGTGGTCATGCCCTGACGATTGGCCCGGTCGGGTTGGAACGACGGATCGCGGCCGAAAAAGGCGAGTAGCAAAAAAAAACGAGCCATGTGTTGGGACACATGGCTCGTACTCGACCGACCAATAAAACACCGGATGGGCGGCCGGTCGCTGTCTTGGCGGAAAGACCGGGAGACTGACCTTGGGGGGACAGGCTCTTTCGGTCGGTATATCCCGCCACGGCTTAGAGTCGCAGAGACTCGGGGCTGCGTCTGTAAAGTAGATCACAGATTTACCATTTTTGCGCTGCGGGTCCGGCCCCGGTGGCGATCAGAACGCGTCCAGATCGGCCAAGGCTCGCAACGCGCAGGGGTCATGGATGGTCACACCGCCACGCCCGGTCTGGATTATGCCAGCCTCGCGCCAGTTCGACAGGGTCTTTGACACCGCCTCGCGGGTGGCACCGACGAATTCAGCCAGTTCCGCCTGCGACATTCCCACCGCGCCGCTTTGTGCGCCACCGGTCACCTCACCCAGGTGCAGCAGGCGCCGCGCCAACCGGGTCGCGAGCGGCAGAAACACCTGTTCGTTCAACTGCCGCCCCATCCAGCGCATCCGTTGGCCCGCCAGCCGGATCATGTCGTCGGCCAGATCCGGGGGGTGGTGGATCTTGTCCAGAACATCCGCATGACGCACCCGCAGCAACCGGGCCGGTGTCAGCGCGGTGACAGTTGCCGTATGCGGGCCGGGATCGAACAGCGTGATCTCACCAAACACCGCGCCCGGCCCCATCAGGTCAAGCGCGAGCTTTCGCCCATTTGCCGACAGGATCGAGAATTCCATCTGCCCCTGCAGAATCGCATAGAGCGAGTCGCCCGGTGTGCCCTGTTCGAACAGCACATCTCCTGCGGCCAACTCGACCGGCACCGCCTGCGCGGCCAGCATCCGTTTCAGATCATCTGACGCGACCGAAAGAAAGCCACTTTCGGGAAGGGAGAAAAAGGGCATGGCTGCGGCGTCCTGAGATGGTGTCGCGGCGAGGCTATCAAACGGCCCCGCCAGAGAAAATCCGTTCGTTACAAATCGCTGTCAGCCGGGTCGATCAGGTACTTCTGCAACCCCATCACCTGCCACCACAGGAACAGGAACAGGATGATGGGAAAGCCAAAGGTCTCGATCTTGACCCACAGATCGGTCGACAGGGTGCGCCAGACGATTTCATTGGCGCCGGCCAGAAACGCGAACCCAAAGCAAAGCCGCCGGGTCAGGATCATCCATCCCACCTCTTTCATCGGCAGCATGTCGGCCATCACATAGGCCAGATAGGACCGCCCCCGTAGCAGGCCCAGCCCCAACAGCGCGGCGAAGATGCCATAAACGATCGTGGTCTTCATCTTGAAGAACCGCTCATCGTTGAACCAGGCGGTCAGCCCGCCAAAGAAGATCACCATGAAGGCGGTCAATATCTGCATCCGGCTGAGTTTCCCGGTCAGGTGCCACAGGATTGCCATCGCCCCCAGCATCAGCGGCACGAACAGAACCGTGGCCACGATGAACCCGGAATATTCGGTGCCGGCAAAGGTGAAACTCTCGTCGCGCAATTTCAGGTAAATCACGAAAAAGACCACGGGCGGGCCCAGTTCCAGAACCTGTCGCAGGATCGGGTTGACGTCTTTCTTTTCGCTCATCGTGCTCTCCTCAGCCGCCTATCTCAACTATCACCGCGCCGAGCGCGATCAACCCCATTAGGGCGATCCGTCGCGGTCCTACGGTTTCTTTCAGCACCAGCCAGCCGATCAGCGCGGCAAACACGGTCGAGGTCTCGCGCAGGACTGCGGCCTCGCCCACCTTGTCGAGCCGGGTCGCCAGCATGATCGAGCCAAAGCTCAGGAACGCCACCAGACCGCCCGCGACCCCGCGCAGGATCAGCGGCCCCGGGGCGGGGCGCACGGCCATGCTGCGCAGGCGCATGGTGGCCAGCACCGGCATGGCGATTCCGTCGATCAGGAAGAACCAGGCGAGAAAGGTGAACGGGTCGGCGGCAGCACGGATGCCATAGGCGTCATAGGTGGTGTACAGCGCCACGAACAGCCCGGTGATCGCCGCCAGCCCCAGCGCTGGCACCAGCGTGTCGCGCGCGGCGGTCAGGAAAATCAGATTGTACAAGGCAAGGCCGAAAATCCCCGACAGCAGCACGGCGACCCCCAGCCACTGCAGCGGCGCGAAGACCTCGTCAAAGATCAACCAAGCGCCGATCACCGCGAACAACGGCCCGGTGCCGCGCACCACCGGGTAGACCACGGTATAGGCCCCTTTGGTATAGGCCTGCGCCTGCAACAGCTTGTAGCAGGTGTGGATGACCCAGGCCCCGGCGAGGATCGGCCACAGATTCGGGGCCGGCCAAGGCACCACGAACAGGGCAAGGGGCGCGGCCATCAGCCCATAGGCCCCGTCGATCGCGCCCCGGCTGATCCACGGATCGTGCCGCCCCTTTTGCAGCGCGCCGAACACCGCATGCAGAACCGCCGCAAGCAAGGCCAGCGCGAGGGCGAGCTGATGCCCGGCCTCGGTGCCTTCAAGCGAGATCAGCCAAGCGCTCACCGCGCGCTATCCGTTGGCGCGGGGACCATGGGGCTGCGGGCGGCAAGATGAGTATTTGGACAAAGAAGAAGCGCGGCGGGGACAGGCAAGGGGATCAGCTCTCCAGCCCGGTCAGGGCGGCGGCGAAATCGGCGGGGTCGAACGGGGCGAGATCATCGATCTGTTCGCCGACGCCGATGGCATGGATCGGCAGCCCGTATTTGTCGGCCAGCGCCACCAGAACGCCGCCCTTGGCGGTGCCGTCGAGCTTGGTCATCACCAGCCCGCTGACGTCGGAAATCTTTTTGAAGATTTCGACCTGGCTCAGCGCGTTCTGCCCGGTGGTCGCGTCCAGCACCAGCAGCGTGTTGTGCGGCGCGGTTTCGTCCTTTTTGCGGATCACCCGGACGATCTTGGCCAGTTCTTCCATCAGGTCGGCGCGGTTCTGCAACCGGCCTGCCGTGTCGATCATCAGCAGGTCGGCACCGTCTTCCTGTGCCTTGGTCATGGCGTCGAACGCGAGGCTGGCGGGGTCGGACCCTTCGGGGGCGGTCAGAACCGGCACCCCGGCGCGATCACCCCAGACCTGAAGCTGTTCAACTGCGGCGGCGCGAAAGGTGTCGCCAGCGGCGATCACCACGGATTTTCCGGCGGCCTTGAACTGGCTGGCGAGCTTGCCGATGGTTGTGGTCTTCCCCGAGCCGTTCACGCCCACCACCAAGACCACCTGCGGCCGCTTGGGGTAGAGCGGCATTGGCTTGGCCACGGGCTCCATGATGCGGGTGATCTCATGCGCCAGCAGGCGCTTGATCTCGTCGGTCGAGACCTTTTTGCCAAACCGCCCCTCGGCCAGGTTGGCGGTGACGCGCAGCGCGGTATCCACGCCCATGTCGGCGCTGATCAGCAGCTCTTCGAGCTGCTCCAGCATATCGTCATCCAGCACCCGCCGGGTGACGGTGCGCGCGGCCTTGCGCCCCAGCAGTCGGCCCAGCAGGCCAGGGCTGTTGCTGAGCGTTTCGCCGGGGATTTCCAGGGGCATGTCGAGCCCCGGCATCTCGGCAGGCATCTCGGCGGGCGGCGCGAGCGGGGCGGGATCCTGCGGCATCGGCTGGGTCGGCTCTGGCGCGTCGGGAAGTTCCGGGTCCGGCTGCGGCGCGGGGCCGGGTTCCGGTTCGCGTTGCGGCTCGGCAGGGGTTGGCACGGGCTCGCGTTGCGGCTCGGGCACAGGTTCCGGCTCTGGGATCGGTTCTGGGTCCGGCACCGGTTCCGGTGCGGGCGCAGGTTCGGCCGGGGCTGGCGGCACTTCCTGAGGTTCGGGCTGCGGCTCGGGCCGTGGTTCAGGTTGTGGCTCGGCCTCGGGCTGGTCTGCGGCCAGCTCCTCGACCACGCCGCCCTCTTCGACGATCGCATCGAGCCCCTGTTCGAGCTTGGAGGACGACCGGAACAGTCGATCCTTGAGTTTCGAGAAAAACGCCATGGCAATCTCCGCGTGGTACCCTTTCCACCTAATGCGGATCGCGGCCACTTGCAAAGGGCGCGCGCGGGTGCTGCATCGTTTCAGGTACTGTTGTCAGGCGGCGGTATCAGGTGGCGGGCAGGGCAATGGGCAGGGCGAAGGCGGCCAGAAACCCCGCCTGCGCCCCCCAGTACAGCGGCCAGACCGTATAGGGGGCGACCGCCAACAGCGGGTGGTCCTTTGGCAGCAGGAAGATCTGGCTGGCCAGAACCAGATCCGAGGCGATAAAGGCCAGCGCGGCTGGCAGAACCAGCGCCAACGCCCCTGTGGGCGGCAGGGTCAGCGCGCAGGCCCCCATGCCGAGGATGATCGGGATGTAGATCAGCACCGGCAGGCGCAGCGCACCGGCGCGCGGGGCGAGCCGGGCTGCCAATATCGCCCCCAACAGGGCAAGGGTGAGCAGCGCGGCCAGCCGCCACCCGCTCGCCACCTGTCCGGGATCTGCCGCCGCGCGGGTCAGGAACAGCGCGATATAGGCCAGATGCCCGGCGGCAAAGGCCCCGATGCCAGCCCTGAAGGCACGCTCGCCCGGGCGGGACAGGCACCAATCGCCAAGCGCGCAGAGCGCCAGCGCCAAGATCAGAAGCGCCGGGGTTTGCATCAGCGCGGCCGCTGCGGCCAGCAGCACCACGGCGGCGGTCTTGTCCGCGCTGCGCAGCGCGGACGGGGGCTGTACCACCAGCGGCAGATAGACCAGCGCACAAAACAGGGCGGCGAACAGGGTGCAAGCGGTGAGGGCGAAGGCGAAGGCGGTCATGCGACGGGGCTCTGATCCGGTTGGAGTCAGATCAGCATTGCCGATTTGACAGCCGGACGCCAGCGGCGGAAGTTGCGATCACCGCCGTATCGGGCGCAGTCTTAAAAAAAGCAGTCTCAAAAAAGGTGTGCCATGCTCCGCTTTGTCTTCGCCAGCCTGACGCCCGTGGTGCTGATCGTAGCGGCCTGTCTGGTGGGCGGTGTCTGGCCCGCGCTGGCGCTGGCCTATATGACGGTCTTTGTGGCGCTGGCCGACCGGCTGGGGCCAGAGGCGCTGCCCGAGATCGAGGGGGGCGAGCGCGCGGCCAATCGGCTTTCGGTCGCGCTTGGGTTTGCCCATATGCTGCTGCTGCCGCTTGGGGTCCGTGCGATCGCCGCGGGTCCGGTCTTGGGCCCTGCGGGTGCTGTGGCGACCGGGCTGGCGCTAGGGCTGTTTCTGGGGCAGGTGTCGCACCCCAACGCGCATGAGTTGATCCACCGCTCGTCTCGCGGGCTGCGGCGACTGGGGGTCGCGGTCTATGTCACGCTGCTGTTCGGGCATCACGCCTCGGCGCATCCCAAGGTACATCATGTGCATGTGGCGACAGAGCGTGATCCCAATTCGGCGTATCTGGGCGAGGGGATCTATCGGTTCTTCCTGCGCGCCTGGGTCGGGTCTTTCCGCGCCGGGCTTCGGGCCGAGACCGCGGCCCGTGCGCGCCGTGCCGGGGGGGCGAGGGGGCTGCACCCCTATGTGATCTATCTTGGCGGGGCGGCGGTGACGCTGGCACTGGCTGGCGTGCTGGCAGGAGGACCCGGTGTGGCGGTGCTGTTGGCGTTGTGTGCCTATGCGCAGGCACAGCTTTTGCTGGCCGATTACGTGCAGCACTATGGCTTGCGCCGGGGCGTTGGAGCCGACGGTCGGATCGCCCCCGCTGGTGCGCAGCATTCGTGGAACGCGCCGCAGTGGTATTCCTCGGCGCTGATGCTGAACGCGCCACGCCATTCCGATCATCATCAGAATCCCGGTCGCGCCTTTCCGGCGCTGCGGCTTGACCCCGAGCGGATGCCGATCCTCCCCCGTTCGATGCCGGTGATGGCGGTGATCGCGCTGGTTCCGCCGCTTTGGCGTCGGGTTATGGATCGTCGCGCGCGAGGCTGGGCAGATGGCAAAGCGCCGCCGGGGCGATGATGTGTGATTGGCAAGCGGGCCGATGATCTGCCAGACTTGTCGCATGCACCTACGTCCCCTGATTCCCGCCCTGCTGTTGGCCGCGCTTCCGGCGCTGGCCCAGACGCCTGCGCCCGCGCCGCCGTCGATGTCTGCAGAGGCCTTTGATGCCTATACCAAGGGCAAGACCCTGTTTTACGGCTCGGGCGGCACCGCCTATGGGGTCGAACGCTATCTTGATGGGCGGCGGGTGATCTGGTCGTTTCTCGACGGCAATTGCAAAAATGGCATCTGGTACGAAGAGGCGGGCCAGATCTGTTTTCTGTACGAGGATCGGCTTGATCCGCAATGCTGGACCTTTTCCCATGGGGCGAGCGGATTGATTGCCCGGTTCGAGGACGACCCGCAGGCAACCGAATTGTACGAGGCCGAGGACATTGGCGAGCAGATGCTGTGTTACGGCCCAGAGGTCGGGGTCTAGCGGCTGGCGGGAGAGGGGGCGCTGCCCCCGCCGCGGCGGCGCCGCGTCCCCCCGGAGTATTTTCGGCCAGAAAAAGGGCGCGGGTTGCCCGTTTCGGACCTGAGAATCAGAACAGCGAGCCCTGGTCTGGCGGGGTTTCTGGCGGGGTTTGCGGTTTCGCACGTTTGCGCGGCGTGGCGGGCGCGGGCGGGGTTTGCGCGGCGGGCGGTACGTCTGGCGCGTCGGTGGGCACAACATCAAGGCGACCGTCGGCGAATTGAATCGAGAGGGCGGCGACCTGTGCGGCCTCATCGCGACGGGTCACCACGGTGTCCCCGGCCCAGACAACCGCATAGCCCCGATCCAACGTGGCCTGATAGCCAAGCGAGGACAGCAGCCGGGCGCGGGCATCTAGGTGCTGGCGCAGCCGGTCAATCCGTTGCTGGCCTGCCGATTCCAGCCGACGGCTGAGGGTCGTGATGGCGTCGCGCTTTTGTGCGATCTCGCGGGTGACAGGGGCAGGGGTCAGGCGGACGGCGCTCAGCCGGTCGCGGCGTCGCGCCACCAGGGCCCGCAGCGCCGAGGGGCGCAGGCCGCCGGCGACCTCGGACAGGGCCACCCGCCGTCGCTGGACCCCGCTGGTCAGCGCCAGTGGCAACCGGTCCGCGATCCAGTCGAGCCTTTGGCGCGGCCCGTCAAGCAGCGCCTCGCCGCGCGGTAGCGCGCGGGCGAGATCGCCCAGCCGTTGGCGGCGCTGGGCGAGTGCGGCGGTTGTCGCCCGCGTCAGCCGCGCGCCCATCGTGTCGGCCCAGGCCATCAGCTCCAGCCGCACCGGCACCGCCAGTTCTGCCGCCGCCGTAGGGGTAGGCGCGCGCATGTCCGAGACAAAGTCGATCAGCGTGGTGTCGGTTTCGTGCCCCACGGCCGAGATCAGCGGGATGTCACTGGCGGCGGCGGCGCGCGCCACGATCTCTTCGTTGAAGCCCCATAGATCCTCGACCGAGCCGCCCCCGCGCGCCACGATGATCAGGTCAGGGCGTGGCAGCGCGCCGCCGGGTTGGAGCTGGTTGAACCCGGCGATGGCGCGGGCCACCTCTGCGGCGCAGCTTGCGCCTTGCACCGCGACCGGCCAGATCAGCACCTTGCGCGGGAAGCGGTCGTGCAGCCGGTGCAGGATGTCGCGGATCACCGCCCCCGAGGGCGAGGTCACCACACCGATGACCTGTGGCAGATAGGGCAGCGGTTTCTTGCGCTCTGGCGCGAACAGCCCCTCGGCGGCGAGCTGTTTCTTGCGCTTTTCCAGCAGCGCCATCAGTGCACCCTGACCGGCGACAGCCACCTCGTCGACGTTGAGATTGTACTTTGACTGTCCGCCAAAGGCGGTGAGGCGGCCGGTGACGACGACTTCCAGCCCCTCTTCCGGCTCGACGCTGAGGCTGGCGACCTGTCCCTTCCAGGTGGTGCAGGCCAGCACGTTGCGATCATCCTTGACGTCGAAATAGAGATGACCGGAGCGGGCCCGGAACACCCGGCCCACCTCTCCGCGCACGCGCACCCGGCCAAAACCGCCCTCCAATGTGCGCTTGATCTCGCCCGAGATCTCCGAAACGGTGTATTCGGGCATGTTCTGCCCCGGGGTCGGATTGTCGATCAGGTCGGACATCTTGCTTGCCTCGGTCTTTCTTGGGGATCTGTCGGCTTGTTCTGCTGCGCCGCCCAGCTTAGAACGCCGCGCAGGCAAGGCCAAGCAGAACGGAGAATTGAGCCCATGAACATCCTTATCCTCGGCGGTGGCGGGCGGGAACATGCGCTGGCATGGGCCGTGATGCAGAACCCCAAATGCGGCAAGCTGATCGTGGCGCCGGGCAATGCCGGGATCGCCCAGATCGCCCATTGCGCGGCGCTGGACATCGAGAACGGGGCGGCGGTCGTGACCTTTGCCGAAGAGAACACCATCGATTTCGTCATCATCGGCCCCGAGGCGCCGCTGGCGGCGGGCGTGGCCGACCGTCTGCGCGACGCGGGTATCCTCGTGTTCGGGCCAAGCCGGGCGGCTGCACGGCTGGAGGCGTCGAAAAGCTTTACCAAGGAAATCTGCGATGCGGCCGGGGCGCCGACCGCCGCCTATGGGCATTTCACCGATGCCGAGGCCGCGAAAGCCTATGTCACGGCGCAGGGCGCGCCCATTGTGGTCAAGGCCGATGGGCTGGCCGCCGGCAAGGGGGTGATCGTCGCCGAGACCGTGGAGCAGGCGCTTGACGCGATCGACGACATGTTTGGCGGTGAATTTGGCACCGCCGGGGCCGAGGTGGTGATCGAGGAATTCATGGAGGGCGAAGAAGCCTCCTTTTTCGTGCTGTGTGACGGCGAAACCGTGCTGCCGATCGGCACCGCGCAGGATCACAAGCGGGTGGGCGAGGGCGACACCGGCCCCAATACCGGCGGCATGGGCGCCTATTCCCCGGCCCCGGTGATGAGCGACGCGGTGACGCAAAAGGCGCTGGACGAGATCGTCAAGCCGACCATGGCCGAGATGGTCAAGCGCGGCGCGCCCTATCAGGGCGTGCTGTACGTGGGGTTGATGATCAAGGATGGCCAGCCGCGACTGGTGGAGTACAATGTGCGGTTCGGCGACCCGGAATGTCAGGCGCTGATGCTGCGGTTGGGGGCGCAGGCGATGGACCTGATGCATGCCGCCGCCGAGGGTCGGCTGGCCGAGACGCGGGTGAACTGGGCCGACGATCACGCCATGACAGTGGTACTGGCCGCCAAGGGCTATCCCGGTGCCTATGACAAAGGCACCGAGATTCGCGGCCTCGACACGCTGTCCGAGACCAGTTTCGAGATGTGCTTTCACGCCGGGACCATGGCGCGCGACGGCAAGATTCTTGCCAATGGGGGCCGGGTGCTGGACGCCACCGCGCGCGGCGCGACGCTGGCCGAGGCGCGCGCGCGGGCCTATGCCATGGCCGAGGCCATCGACTGGCCCGAGGGGTTTTATCGCCGCGATATCGGCTGGCGCGCACTGGGCGAAAGCTGAGCCGCGATGCGGGGCTTTGCAGGGCCCCGCGTGGCGGTGTAACCTGATATTGATGGAGAAAGATGCATGAGCGCTGTGACCGAAGAGGTGCTGGATCGCCTGTTCGCCAGCCGCGATTTGGTCGAACTGGCCTTTACGCACGCGCCGGTCGGTCTTGTGGTGACCGAGAACCGGGTGATCCGCGACTGCAACATCGCCTTTGCCGCGATGTTTGGCTATCGCCGCGATGACCTGCGCGACAGCAGCTTTGCCATCCTCTACCCCAGTCAGGAGGAATTCGTGAACATCCGCAATCGCGGTGTGCGCGACCTGCAGGAGCGCGGCCAGTACTGGGACGAGCGAGTGATGATGCGCAAGGGCGGCGCGTTGTTCTGGTGCCGGGTGCGGGGCCACACCTTTACCCCCGATTCGCCGCTGGCCCGCGCGGTCTGGAGTATCGCGGATCTGTCCGACACCCGCCCTTATCAGCCGCTGACCCGCCGCGAGCGCGAGGTGTTCTCGCTATTGGGCGAGGGCAAGACCAGCAAGGAAATCGCCCTCACGCTGGAATTGTCCTATCGCACGGTCGAGGTGCACCGGGCGCGGTTGTTGCGGAAATTCGGCGTCAGCAACACCGCCGCGCTGTTCCAGTTGCTTGGCGATATTGGCGGCGATCACGTGGCAAGCAGCTAACGGCGGGCGGGCAGCTAACGGCAGGCAAGGGCGGCGGCGAAACCGGCCGGGCTGGGCCTGTGCCCGAGAGCGCGGCTTTCGATCCGCCCTTTGATCAACCGGCTGGCCATGACGTTGCGCCACTCTGCATCGGCGGTGATGATCTCGGGCCCGGTGCCGCAGTCGCGCAGGCCCCCGGTGATCATGGGGTCGGCGAAGCGGTGATTGCTCAACCCCGGCGCCTCGGCCACGAGGGACAGCGTACCGCCCTCATAGCGCCAGACGCGCAGGATCTTGGCCAGATGCGGGCGGTCGATATAGGCGATTTCCATCCGCCCGTCGCCATCCAGATCGGCGGCGCCGATCTGGGCCAGCCAGCGGTTGGTGCGCCCGATATGCGCGGTGGCGGCGACGCGCCGGATCTGCCCCGCCACATGTTTGTAGATCGCCAGCCTTGCGCCCAGCCTGCGATGGGATTCCACGGTGAGGATTTCGGGTTCGCCATCGCCGTCGAGATCGGCCAGCTTCGGCGCGACATCCTCGAACACCAGATCAACCGGCAGGACCACGCTGGCCCGCACATGACCCGGACCACAGTGCCGCGGGCGGCTGAACGAGACCTCGAGCGAGGCCCATTCCCAAGGATCGCCCAAGGCCCCGTGGCGATAGCGGTCGGTCGGGGTGCCATAGGTGGCCCCGGTCACTTTAGCGGCGCAGTCAGAGTCAGGCTCGGCCACGGCCGGCTCGGCCGCGAGCAGGGCGCAAAGGGCCGCAGCACAAAGCGCGGCCCGGCGCATCAGATCTGTTTTTCGGGCATCTGCACGATCAGCCCGTCCAGATCCTCGGTCACCTTGATCTGGCAGGTCAGACGCGAGCGGGCGGGATCGGGCGCATAGGCGAAATCCAGCATGTCCTCTTCCATGTCTTCCTTGGGCGGCAGTTTTCCAAACCACGCGGGGTCGACATAGACATGACAGGTGGAACAGGCGCAGGCGCCGCCGCAATCGGCCTCGATGCCCGGAATGTTGTTGTCGCGGGCCCCTTCCATCACGGTCAGCCCGGTGGGCACGTCCACCACATGTTCGGTTCCGTTAAACTCGAGATAGGTGATCTTAGGCATCGGCGCAGGGTCCTCTTCGATGGTCCCGGACTCCTTAGACAAGCCGGGGCGGCGATTCCAGTCCGATTTGCCCGATGCCCGCGTGGATCAGCGAAACGTCATCGATGTTTTGCCTTCGTTCGCGGATCTGGCCCTGATCCGGTGCGCGTTTCCAAGGCGTGCCTCTGAAACCGCGTAAAGTGCGGGAACAAGGCGATGGCACCTCTGCGCGATCCGTATGACCCTGACGGCATCGGCCCTGACGCGTCGATAGCGGGTTTCTCCGCTCACTGCGGGTCTGGGAACTTTGCGCGCGGTGCGATCTGGGCTAACATGCCCACAACATGATAAAAACCGCCTGTCGAGGCCCGAGTATGATCATCCTCCGCACCACCCTGAGTGCACTGGCGCTGGCCGGGCTTGTCGCCTGTGCCGGGCCTTCGGTCGATCTGGCCGCGCTGGGCGAGCCCGAGGTCACCCGCCTGATGCAGCCGGCCCCGCCGGGGGCACCGCCGGGAACTTGCTGGGGTAAACATGTGAGCCCGGCGGTGATCGAGACGGTGACCGAACATGTGATGCTGCAACCGGCCGAGGTCCATGTCGATGGAACCGTGACCCGGCCCGCGATCTACAAGACTGAAACCGTGCAGAAAATCGTTCGCGAACGCAACGAGACCTGGTTTGAAACCCCCTGCGAGCGCGCCCTCACGCCGGATTTCCTTGCCAGCCTGCAACGCGCGCTGGCCGTGCGTGGGCTGTATCGGGGGCGGGTGAGCGGACAAATGGATGCCGCGACCCGCGCCGCCGTGCGCCGCTATCAAAAGCCTCAGGGGCTTGATTCCGGGATCCTGTCGCTGGCCGCCGCGCGCAAACTGGGGCTGGTCGCGGTCGACCTCGGGACCGGCTGACGCGGCGCGCCCGGCTTCTTCTTTGCCAAAACACTCCTGCCGGAGGCGCCCGCAGTCAAATCCGGGCGCAGGGGCGCGATGTCTCTGCGACCGCGTCTCTGCCGGCTTCTCTGCCCCCGCATGTTCACAGCTTCGTAACGGCGTGCCTGTTTCCTTGACGGATGCAGGCGCTCGGCGTATTCCGGCCCTACACAAAGACCGTGGCGATTTGTTACCGGATTGCGGGCCACGTTAAACACACCGCTAAAAGGTCAGGATGAAAGACCCCTTTCGCTTGGCCGCGTTCGGGGTTTTTTTGTGCCCTTTTGGAAGGGTGAGAGGATGAGATTATGAGCGAGACCTGGAAACCACGCACCACCGCCGTTCACGCGGGCACCCGCCGCAGCCAATATGGTGAAATGAGCGAGGCGATCTTCCTGACGCAGGGGTTTGTCTATGACAGCGCCGAGGCCGCCGAAGCGCGGTTCGTTTCAGCGGGCGAGGATGAATATATCTATGCCCGCTACGGCAACCCCACCGTGCGCATGTTCGAGGATCGCATCGCCCGGATCGAGGGCGCCGAAGATGCCTTTGCCACCGCCTCGGGCATGGCGGCGGTCTCGGGCGCGCTCAGTTCCATCCTGAAGGCGGGCGATCATGTGGTCGCGGCCCAGGCGCTATTTGGCTCCTGCCTGTATATCCTTGAAGAGGTGCTGGGGCGCTTTGGCGTCGAGGTCAGCTTTGTCGACGGCACCGATCTGGACCAGTGGCGGGCGGCGCTGCGCCCCGACACCCGCGCGGTGTTCTTCGAATCCGTCTCCAACCCGACGCTGGAGGTGATCGACATCACCGAGGTCGCCAAGCTGGCCCATGCGGTCGGGGCGCTGGTGGTGGTCGACAATGTCTTCGCCTCGCCGGTGTTTTCCGATGCGGTGGCGCAGGGGGCCGATCTGGTCGTCTATTCCGCCACCAAGCATATCGACGGGCAGGGGCGCACGCTGGGCGGCGTGATCCTGGGCAGTCGGGATCTGATCCGCAAGTCGGTCGAGCCCTATATGAAACATACCGGCGGCGCGATGAGCCCGTTCACCGCCTGGGTGATGCTCAAAGGGCTGGAAACGCTGGATCTGCGGGTTCGCGCGCAGGCCGGCAATGCGCAGCAGGTGGCCGAAGCGGTGCAGCATCACCCGGCGCTGTCGCGGGTGCTCTATCCCGGCCTTGCCGCGCATCCGCAATATGATCTGGCCCGCGCCCAGATGGGGGCCGGGGGCACCGTGCTGTCGCTGGAGCTCAAGGGTGGGCAGCCGGCCGCGTTCCGCTTCCTCAACGCGTTGAAAATCGCGCAGATCTCCAACAATCTGGGCGATGCCAAGACCATCGTCACCCATCCTGCCACCACGACTCACCAGCGCCTGAGCGAGGAAACCCGCACGCGTCTGGGCATCAGCCCGGGTCTGGTGCGGGTCTCGATGGGGATCGAGAATGTCGAGGATCTGCTGGCCGACATCACCGGCGCGCTTGACGCCGCAGGCTGATCGCAACAGGTCGCGCCGGGTCGCAACAAACATGTGATCCGGCGTTAGATTTGCCGCGTATAGGGTTTAGCAATGGAAATCAGCTCCCCCGAGACCTAGGTTAACAGGGGTAGACGAAAGGGATCGCAGATGAACATACAGCTTCCCGCCTTGGACCGCACACCGGATGAGACCGAGGCCGCAGCCGCGCTTGATGTGCTGCGGGCTTGGGCTGAATCGGTCAGCCCCGATGAGGTGTCACAGCTTGATCCTGCGATCGCGCGCCTGCTTGCCCGGCGTGCGCCCAATGCCTATCCCGATCTGTTGCGCGTCTATCCCGAAGGTTTCGTCGCGGACGAGGGGTATCGCGCGACGCTGCCCGACCTGCAGAACGGCCCGGCCAGCCTGATCCGTGGCGCCAAGCAACAGATTCAACATGTTGGGATCTCGAACTTTCGCCTTCCGATCCGGTTTCACAGCCGCGACAACGGCGATCTGACGCTAGAGACCAGCGTCACCGGTACGGTCAGTCTTGAGGCCGACAAGAAGGGCATCAACATGAGCCGCATCATGCGCTCGTTCTATGCCCATGCCGACCGCACCTTCAGCTTTGAGGTGATCGAGGCGGCGCTGGATGATTACAAGGCCGATCTCGACAGCTTCGACGCCCGCATCCAGATGCGCTTTTCCTTTCCGATCCGGGTGGACAGCCTGCGCTCGGGCCTGTCGGGGTATCAGTATTACGACATCGCGCTGGAACTGGTGGAAACCAATGGCCAGCGTCAGAAGATCCTGCATCTCGACTATGTCTATTCCTCGACCTGCCCCTGTTCTCTGGAACTCAGCGAACATGCGCGGTCCCAGCGCGGGCAGCTTGCCACACCGCATTCACAGCGCTCGGTCGCGCGGATCTCGGTGGTTCTGGACCCGGCAGCGCAATGCCTGTGGTTCGAGGATCTGATCGAGGCCTGCCGTCGCGCCGTGCCGACCGAGACGCAGGTCATGGTCAAGCGCGAGGATGAGCAAGCCTTTGCCGAGTTGAACGCCGCCAATCCGATCTTTGTCGAGGATGCGGTGCGGCTGTTTTGCGCCGAGTTGCAGGCCGATCCGCGGATCGGTGATTTTCGCGTGATCGCCAGCCATCAGGAAAGCCTGCACAGCCATGATGCCGTCAGCCTGCTGGTGGAAGGGGACACCTTTGCCGCCGACAGCCTTGACCCAAAGCTCTTTGCCTCGCTGGTTCACGCCGGCTGAAGCGACCCGAGGCGGGCCCGTCGTCAGCCGGTGCCATCGAAACACCGCTCAAACGTCGCCGGCGCGCCTGTGTTTGAATTGCATCGACGCCGCCCAAAATGCCCGACACGCAGGAGTGAGGCCGCAGGGCCGGGCCGCACCTGCGCGTTGCGCTTGACAGTCGGCGTCCGCCACGCCAACGCTGCCGCTCATGTTTGACCTGCGCCCCGTCGGATACGTCATTGGCCTGCTTGTCGCCATTCTTGGGGCAACCATGTTCCTGCCGCTTGTCGCCGACCTGATCGAGGGGCGGGGCGAATGGCATGTGTTCCTGCAAAGCGGGCTGTTTTCGGTGCTGGCCGGTGGGCTGATCGCGCTGAGCTGCGCCAACGGCGTGCGCGAAGGGCTGACCATCCAGCAGACCTTTCTGTTGACCACGGGCGTCTGGGTGGCGTTGCCGTTGTTCGGCGCGATCCCCTTTGTGCTGGGCGCGACCGAACTGCGCTTTGTCGATGCGTTTTTCGAGGCGATGTCGGGCGTGACCACCACCGGTTCGACCGTCGTGACCGGGCTGGATGATTTGCCGCGCGGTATCCTGTTGTGGCGTGGCATCCTGCAATGGCTGGGCGGCATCGGCATCATTGTCGTGGCGATGGTTTTCCTGCCCGAGCTGCGGGTTGGGGGCATGCAGATCTTTCGCTCTGAAGCGTTTGAAACCATGGGCAAGATCCTGCCGCGCGCCACCGCCATCGCGGGTCAGATCGCGACGATCTATATCGGGCTGACCCTGGCGTGCATGTTCACTTATATGGCGCTGGGCATGTCGTTCTTTGATGCGCTGGTGCATGCGCTGACCACCTGTTCGACCGGAGGATTCTCGAATTACGACGCCTCGTTCGGGACCTTTTCAGGGCCGCCGGAATATGCGGCGTCGGTCTTTATGATCCTCGCGGCGCTACCGTTTGTGCGCTATGTCCAGCTGATCAATGGTCACGCCACACCGTTGTTTCGCGACAGTCAGGTGCGCGTGTTCTTGACTGTCATCGTGGTTCTGGTGGCGGGGACCACGCTGGTTCTGACCTCGATTTTTCCGCATCACTGGGAACAGGCGATGCGCGAGTCGCTGTTCAACATCACCTCGATCATATCCGGAACCGGCTTTGCCAGCGTGGACTATATGCGCTGGGGCAACTTCCTGATCATGATGTTCTTTTTCATCGGGTTGATCGGTGGCTGTGCCGGTTCGACCGCCTGTTCGGTCAAGATTTTCCGCTATCAGTTGCTGTTCTCGTCGATCTCGGTACAGATCCGGCGCATCCGCAATCCGCATGGGGTGTTCACCCCGCGCTTTCAGGGCCGCCCGGTGGGCCCGGATGTGCTGAGTTCGGTGATCTCCTTCTTCATGTTCTTCGTGGTATCCCTCGGCGTTCTGTCTGTGGGGTTGGGCATGACCGGGCTGGACATGATCACCTCGATCTCTGGCGCGGCGACGGCGCTGGCCAATATCGGCCCCGGGCTGGGTGACCAGATCGGGCCGGCGGGGAACTTTGCCGGGTTGAACGACACCGCCAAATGGATGCTCTCGATCGGTATGTTGTGCGGTCGGCTGGAGCTGATGGTGGTCTATGCGATCCTGACCGTGAAGTTCTGGCGGGCGTGACGACCTTTGCCCGGGCGAGGGGGGTAAATCCTCGAAGACGGTCGTTCTCTTGCCTTTGTGGGTCCTCGCACACGCATAGAAAAAGCCCCGGCGCAAAGGCCGGGGCTTGGGGTCGTTTCACTCTCCTTGCGGGAGGTTACAGCGCCAGTTTGGCCTGCACGATCTCGTTGACCGCCTTGGGGTTGGCCTTGCCGCCGGTGAGTTTCATCACCTGACCCACAAACCACCCGGCCAGTTTCGGGTTGGCCTTGGCCTTTTCCACCTGCGCCGGGTTGTCGGCAATCACCTGATCGACCGCGGCCTCGATGGCACCGGTATCGGTGACCTGTTTCATGCCGCGCGCCTCGACGATCTGTGCCGGGTCGCCGCCCTCGGTATAGACGATCTCGAACAGATCCTTGGCGATCTTGCCCGAAATGTCGCCCTTGGAGATCAGGTCGATGATCCCGCCCAGCTGCTCCGGGTTGACCGGGCTGGAGGCGATGTCGTGATCGTCTTTCTTCAACCGGCCGAACAGCTCGTTGATGACCCAGTTGGCGGAGAGCTTGCCGTCACGCCCCTGCGCCACCGCTTCGAAATAAGCGGCGGTTTCGACCTCGGCGGTCAACACGCTGGCGTCATAGTCGGTCATGCCGAAATCGCCGATATAACGCAGCTTGCGGGCATCGGGCAGTTCCGGCAGCGAGGACGCGATCTCGTCCACCCAGGATTGGTCTATTTCCAGCGGCAACAGGTCGGGGTCGGGGAAGTAGCGATAATCATGCGCCTCTTCCTTGGAGCGCATCGAGCGCGTCTCGCCCTTGTCGGGATCATACAGGCGGGTTTCCTGATCGACCGTGCCACCGGCCTCGACGATGGCGATCTGGCGCCGCGCCTCGACATCAATGGCCTGCTGGATGAACCGCATGGAGTTCATGTTCTTGATCTCGCAGCGGGTGCCCAGATGGCTGAAATCCTGCGTTTCCCAGTATTTTTCGTATTGGCCGGGACGGCAGATCGACACGTTCACGTCGGCGCGCATGTTTCCGTTCTGCATGTTGCCGTCGCAGGTGCCCAGATAGCGCAGGATCTGGCGCAGCTTGGCAATATAGGCGGCCGCTTCTTCGGGGCCACGGATGTCGGGGCGGGAGACGATTTCCATCAGCGCCACACCGGTGCGGTTGAGATCGACAAACGACATGTTGGGATCCATGTCATGGATCGACTTGCCGGCGTCCTGCTCCAGATGGATGCGTTCGATTCGCACATTGCGCGCGACGCCTTCGCCCAGTTCGACCAGAACCTCGCCCTCGCCCACGATGGGGTGATAAAGCTGGCTGATCTGATAGCCTTGCGGCAGGTCGGGATAGAAATAGTTCTTGCGGTCAAAGGCGCTGAACAGGTTGATATCCGCCTTCAGCCCCAGACCTGTGCGCACCGCCTGTTCGACGCAGAAGGCGTTGATCACCGGCAACATGCCCGGCATCGCCGCATCAACGAATGAAACGTTGGAATTGGGCTCGGCCCCGAATTTTGTCGACGCGCCCGAGAACAGCTTGGCTTTGGAGCTGACTTGCGCGTGCACCTCCATACCGATCACCAATTCCCAGTCGTGCTTGGCCCCGGCGATCACCTTGGGCTTGGGGGGCTCGAATGTCAGGTCCAGCATGGGGTGCCTCGTCTCCGCGATTGTACGGCCTGCGTTCTAGGCCAGAGCGCGCGGCTGGGCAAGGGCATCAGGCGTTTACGGTAATCGGCCCGTCGGGGGTGAAAATGATGCGCAGTCCGCGATCCAGATCATCGCGGAACTGGTCGGCGATGGCGCGCAGCGCGTCGGCCCGTCCGCGCGCGGCGAACCGCTGCGGTGAGGTGACGCGGGCGTTGTTGTCAAACCCCTGCGCTGCATGGGCCCAGATCAGCGGGTGCAACTCGGTCAGGTGGTCGCGGATCAGCCAGCTGGCACAGGCGGCAATACGTGCGCGCGGGCTGTCAGGTGCGCCCGCGTCCTTGTCGCGGCGCAGGGTGACGGCGCAATAGGCGGCCAACAGGTTGATCATTTCCTGTCCCGGGCGGGCGGCGACGATATCGTGTAGCCCGTCGATGAAAAAACCGACATCTACCTGATTGCAGGCGGCGCTGTCCTGCGCGATGGCATCGAACGATACCCAGGCATAGCCCCCAGCCCCCCAGATCGACTGGGTGCGTGCGGCGGTGCGCCGCGCTTCCAGTTCCAGTGTCCCAAGTGCGCCGCCAGCACGTGGCAGCAGATAGGCCCCCAGGGCGCGCATCGCCCGGTAGTTGGTCGGGTCGAGGTCGATCAGATCGCCATAGCGATCCGCCAGACGCGAAGCGGGCTCGGCCCGGCGCACCAGCAGGGCGCATTGCGCCGCAGCGATGGCGGGGCTGTCGAGCGTGATCGCGTCGAACGGCTCCAACAGATGCGCGGCGCGGTCAAAATGCGCGGCGCAGCGTTGCCGGTGCAACGCGGGCAGCGTCGCCGCCTTGCCGGCACCCTGCCAGGCCCAGCCGATATCGGTATGGGCCTGTGCCACCACCAGATTGACATAGGGGTCATGGCGATGCTCTTGCCGGACGGCCTCCAGCGCCATAACACCCGACAGCAGCGCCGGGTCCTGCGCCTCGGCCCCTTCGGTCAACACATGGTCCACCGCGCTGACCACGTCGCACCGGGCGCCATAGGCCAGCAGTTCAGCCCGCAGTACACCACCGGGTGCGACGGTGCGCGCGCGATCGGCGGCGCGGATGTCACAGGCCAATTCATCCCAGCGGTCCTGCCGGGCCAGAAACTGTCCGCGGTCCTGAATTGCGCGCGCGGCGGTACTGTCGCCGCTCATGTCGCGGACCGGAATGTCGAGGACGGATTCCAGACTGATCTGATCGTGATCGGCCTGCTCTTGGCCCGTCTGATCGGTCTGGTGCGTCGTTGGGTGCGGCGCGCCGGGGCTGCCAAGGCCAAAACGGGTCATGGTGCGGCCAAGCGAAGGCGTCAGGGCGCGCAGCGCGCGGCGGGTGGTCTTGAGCATTGAATATCCAGAATGGCGATGACAGCGAAACTTGCCCCAAATCTGGCCACGCATTGGGGCGCAAACATGGCACCTTGGGGGTGATTGGCGATGCGGAATGGGGAATTTGCGTGGCATTGTCCCCGGATCCGCAGCGGTCCGGGCCTGTGCCCTTATAAGCCGTGGGGATTGTTCACAAATCGGGAACGAACGCGCCTAGAACGGGGTAAAGTGATGCCGCTCTACCCGCAGCCCTCGGGCCAGCATCTCGGATTCCAGCAGCCGGTGCGGGGGCAGGGATTCGGCGGGAAGCCGGAGCTTTTTTCCGTTGCACAGCACCGCCGTGACCCGCACCGAGAAATCCCATCGCGTGTCCAGTCGCATATGCTCGATCTCGTCCAGCGTCACCGCGCCATGGCGCCGCCCGCTGTGCCAGCGCAGGCTAGTGCCATCCAGCCGCAGCCCGGCCTCGGGGTCGGTATACAGATCATACAGCGCGGGCAGGGTGGGCAGCGCCAACAGCGCCATCAGCCACAGGGCGGCGTCATACAGCAGGATCGCGGCCAGCAGCGCCCCGTAGATGCAGATCAGCAGCCCCAGCAGACGCGGCGAGCGCCCGCGCCGGGAAAAGCAATAGGCGCTGGCCTCCATGCGTCTAGCGCCCGCCTGTCACGTCCAGCGTGGTGCCCGTGATGTAAGAAGCGCGATCCGACAACAGGAACAGGATCGCTTCGGCCACTTCCTCGGCGCTGCCGCTGCGGCCCATCGGCACCAGCGGCCCCAACTGCCCGGCCCGGTCAGGCTGGCCCGCCTTGGCGTGGATCTCGGTCTCGATGATGCCGGGGCGCACCGCGTTCACCCGGATGCCGTCGCCCGCGACCTCATCGGACAACCCCTTGGTAAAGGTGTCGATCGCGGATTTGGAGGCGGCGTAATCGACAAACAGATTGGCCGAGCCCAACCGCGCGGCGGCCGAGGACAGGTTGACGATCACGCCGCCGTCGCCCTGTCGCTGCATCCGCAGCACCGCCTGTTTCGCCACCAGAAACGCGCCGATCACGTTGATGTCGAACATCCGGCGCAACCGGGCATGGTCCATCCTGGTTACGGTGCTGGCCACATCCACCACGCCGGCATTGTTGACCAGCGCATCGAGCTGACCGAACCCGGTGTCGATGCGATCGAACATCTCGTCGATCTCGTCGGGGTCGGACACATCGGCGCGCAGCAGCAGCACCCGCGCCCCCTGCGCCCGACAGGCGATGGCCACCGCCTCGGCGCCATCGCGGTCGCTGAGATACCCGAGCGCTAGATCATAGCCGCGCGCGGCGGCAAGGCGCGCGGTGGCCGCGCCGATCCCGGCGCTGGCCCCGGTGATCAGCAGGACCGGGCGGGTCATCATCATGCCCCCCGGATGCGGCTGATCATCTCGGCGGTATCGCGCGACAGATCGGGCGTGGCGGCGATGCGCTCAAGCTGGGTCGCGATCAGGGCTTGGCGATCCGCGCCATAGCGTTTCCAGGTCTGGAACGCGGCGCACATCCGCGCCGTGGTCTGCGGGTTCAGTGGGTCAAGCTGGATCAGCCAGTCCGCCAGCAGCGCATAGGAGGCCCCGGATGCGGCGTGAAAGCCCGCATGGTTCCCGGCCAGCGCCCCAAAGACGGCGCGGAACCGGTTGGGATTCTTCCAGTTGAAATCGGCGTGTTTGGTCAGCTTCTTGGCAATCGCCGCCGCCGCCTCGGGCGCGGCTTCGCTCACCTGCAACATGAACCACTTGTCGATCACCAGCCGGTCAGCCTGCCACTGCTCGTAAAAGGCGGCAAGCTGCGCACCCCCGGTGCCGGCCTGAAGCAGGCAGGCCAGCGCCGACAGTTGCAGCGTCATGGTGTCGGCGGCGGCATATTGCGCGGCGGCCCGTGCGCCGCCATCGCGCCGGGTGATCAGCCGCAACACTGCGCCCGCCAGCGCCCGCTTGCTCGATTGCGCGGCATCGGGGGCGTAGGGCTCGCTGACCTGTGAGGCCTCGAACAATGCGTCCAGCAAAGCGCCCAAGGCGTCGGCCTGCGCGTCCTTTAGCCGCTCCACCGCCTGCCAGATCGCCATCGGGTCGGGGGTGATACCCTGTTCGGCCAGCGCCCCGGCCAGTTCGGCCTGTCCGGGCAGACCCAGCATCAGCGCGCGATAGGCCGGATCAAGGCCGTCATCCCGCATCAGCCGGACCAGACCGTCAAGGTAATCGGCATCGGGCGTCGCGCCGTCCTCCGTCGCCATGTTCAGCAACGTCTCACGGGCCAGCGCCCGGCCTGCCTCCCACCGGTTGAAGGGGTCGGTGTCATGCGCCAGCAGAAAGGCGCGCTCGGCCTTGGGGGTGTCACGCTCCAGTATGACGGGGGCAGAGAACCCGCGCAGGATCGAGGGCACCGGTTTGGCCGTCAGCCCTTCAAAGCTGAAACTCTGTTTGGCCTCGGTCATCTCCAGCACTTGGGTTTGCAGCACCTCGTCCCCGTTGGGGCCGATCAGACCCACCGCCACCGGGATCACCTGCGCCAGCTTGTCCGGCTGCTCCGGGGTCGCGGGCGTCATCTGTTCAAAGTGCAGCGTATAGGTGCCGTCGGCAAACTCATCGCTGACCTTCAGCCGGGGCGTGCCGGGCTGCGAATACCAGCGCTTGAACTGGCCCAGATCGCGACCGGTGACATCCTCGAACACCTTGAGCCAATCCTCGATGGTGCAGGCCTGCCCGTCATGGCGCGCGAAATACAGGTCCAGCGCCTCGGCATAGGCGGCGTCGCCGACCAGCCGTTTCAGCATGCCGATCACCTCGGCGCCCTTTTCATAGACGGTGGCGGTGTAGAAGTTGTTGATTTCCTGAAAACTTTCCGGGCGCACCGGATGCGACAGCGGGCCGTTGTCCTCGGGGAACTGGCGCGCGCGCAGGTCGATCACATCGCTGATCCGCTTCACCGGGGCGCTGCGCATATCCGAGGTGAACTGGCTGTCGCGGAATACCGTCAGCCCTTCTTTCAGGCACAGCTGGAACCAGTCGCGACACGTGATGCGGTTGCCGGTCCAGTTGTGGAAATACTCATGCGCGATGATCGCCTCGATGCGTTCGAAATTGGCGTCGGTCGAGGTGTCGGGGCTGGCCAGAACACAGGAGGAGTTGAAGATGTTCAGCCCCTTGTTCTCCATCGCGCCCATGTTGAAATCATCGACGGCGACGATGTTGAACACATCCAGATCGTATTCGCGGCCATAGACGTCTTCGTCCCATTTCATGGACTTTTTCAGCGCCTGCATGCCGAATGCGCATTTATGCTCGTCGCCCGGGCGCACCCAAAGGTTCAGATCCACGGACCTGCCCGACACGGTGGTAAAGCTGTCGGTGTGCGCCACCAGATCGCCCGCCACCAAGGCGAACAGATAGGACGGCTTGGGCCATGGATCATGCCATTCGGCCCAGCCCTCGCCCTGGTCCACCGGATTGCCGTTCGACAGCATCACTGGCAGATCGCCGTTGATCCGCACGGTAAAGATGCTCATCACATCGGGGCGGTCCGGGTAATAGGTGATCTTGCGAAAACCCTGCGCCTCGCATTGGGTGCAATACATGCCGTTCGACATGTACAGACCTTCCAGCGCGGTGTTGTTTTCCGGGTCGATCTCGACCACGGCCTCCCAGTCAAACGGCGCATCTGGGGCGGCGACGCTCAGCCCCTCGGGGGTGATGTCGGGGGTCACCTGCTGGCCGTCGATGCTGGCGCGGATCAGCTTGAGCGCCTCGCCCTCCAGAAAAAACCGGCGATCCGTCGCCTCCGGGTTGGGGGCGAAGCGGATACGGCTGGTCACGCGCGTGGCGTTGGGGGCCAGATCAAAGGTCAGATGAACCGCCTCGACCAGATAGCCGAACGGGGTGTAATCTTTGAGATATACGGTTGTCGGAGCGGCGTCGCGCATGGGGGCCTCACTGGTTGAATTGGCGCCGACGTTAGGCAATGCGCCCGCCCCCCGCAAGGCACAGGCGGAAGGCGGGGTATGCTCTTTCAGTGTGTGTTTGAAACAGCTATCGGAAAAATTGGTAAAAAGATCTTACCATCGAGTTGCCGATAGGAAACTTTCGTTCTAGAGGGTGAACAACACCCAATTCAGCAGGAGACATTTGGCGATGACGCAGAGAGTGGAACGGCACGGGCTTCAAGTGGCCGCAGAGCTGGCGGAGTTCATCGAAGATCGGGCGCTGCCCGGCACGGGTGTGGCTGGTGATGTCTTCTGGGCCGGGATGGCCCGCATGATGGCTGAACTGGGGCCAAAAAACCGCGCCTTTCTCGACACGCGCAAAAAGATGCAGGGCCAGATCGACGCCTGGCACCTGGCGCATCGCGGCCAGCCCCATGACGCCGCCGCCTATGAGGCCTTTCTGCGCGAGATCGGCTATCTGCTGCCCGAGGGGGCGGATTTTACCATCGACACCAGCGGCGTCGATCCCGAGATCAACCTTGTGCCCGGTCCGCAACTGGTGGTGCCGATCACCAATGCACGCTTCGCCCTGAACGCCGCCAATGCGCGCTGGGGCTCGCTTTATGATGCGCTCTACGGCACTGATGCGCTGGGCGATCTGCCGTCGGGCGGTGGCTATGATAGCGCCCGGGGCGCGCGCGTGATTGCCTGGGCCAAGGCGCATCTGGACAAGGCCGTGCCGCTTGCGGGCGGATCCTGGGCCGATGTGACCGGGCTTGATCAGGACGCGGGCGGGGTGGTTCTGGCCAGCCCGAATGGGCCGTTGCGGCCAACTGATCCGGCGCAATATGGCGGGCGCAACGCCGAGGGGACGCAATTTCTTTTCAGCTGCAACGGGCTGCATATCCGCGTGGTTCTGGGCCCCGACACGCCGGTGGGGCGCGACGATCCCGCCGGGATCAGCGACGTGGTTCTGGAATCGGCGATGTCGACCATCATGGATTGCGAGGACAGCGTCGCCGCCGTCGATGCCGAGGACAAGGTTCTGGCCTATTCCAACTGGCTTGGCCTGATGCGGGGTGATCTGAAGGAAAGCGTGCACAAGGGCGGCAAAACCTTTGACCGGGTTCTGGCCCCGGATCTGGACTTCGTCGGGCGCGATGGCGCGCCGATCACGCTCAAGGGCCGCTCGCTGATGCTGGTGCGCAACGTTGGCCACCTGATGACCAATCCGGCGATCATTGACGGGCAGGGGGCCGAGATCCCCGAGGGGCTTCTGGATGCGCTTTGCACCACCATGATCGCCATGCACGATCTGCAATCGGCGGGCGGCAATTCGCTGCATGGCTCGGTCTATGTAGTCAAACCCAAGATGCACGGCCCCGCCGAGGTCGGTTTCGCGGTCGAGATTTTCGATATGGTCGAGGATATCCTCGGGCTGCCGCGCAATACCGTGAAACTGGGCATCATGGACGAGGAGCGCCGCACCTCGGCCAATCTCAAGGAATGCATCCGCGCCGCGAAATCGCGGGTGGCCTTCATCAACACCGGCTTTCTTGATCGCACCGGCGACGAGATCCATACCAGCATGGAAGCCGGCCCGATGCTGCCCAAGGGCGAGATGAAATCGACCCCCTGGATCACCGCTTACGAGGATCGCAACGTCGATATCGGTCTGGCCTGCGGCTTGCAGGGCAAGGCGCAGATCGGCAAGGGGATGTGGGCGATGCCCGACCTCATGGCCGATATGCTGACAGCCAAGATCGGCCATCCGCAGGCCGGGGCCAACTGTGCCTGGGTGCCGAGCCCGACGGCGGCAACGCTGCACGCGACGCATTACCATCTGGTCGATGTCTTTGCCCGGCAGGACGAGATTGCGGCGGGCGGTCCGCGCGGCACGCTGGGCGATCTGTTGACCATCCCGGTGATGGTGGGCCGCAACCTGAGCGACGAGGAGATCGCGCAAGAGATCGAGAACAACGCGCAGGGCATCCTCGGCTATGTGGTGCGCTGGATTGATCAGGGGGTGGGCTGTTCCAAGGTGCCCGATATCCATGATGTCGCCCTGATGGAAGATCGCGCCACCTGCCGCATCAGTTCTCAGGCGCTGGCCAACTGGCTGCATCACGGCGTGGTGAGCGAGGATCAGGCGATGAGCGCCCTCCACAAGATGGCGCAGGTGGTGGATCGGCAGAACGCCGGCGATCCGGCCTATCGCCCGATGGCGCCGGGGTTTGACGGTATCGCGTTTCAGGCCGCCTGCGATCTGGTGTTCAAGGGCCGGATGCAGCCCTCGGGCTATACCGAGCCGGTGCTGCACCGCCGCCGTCAGGAACTCAAAGCCCAGCACGCGGGCTGACCCGGGCGGGGAGGGGGCTGTCTGCCCCCTCTTTGCGCTGGCGCGCAAATTCACCCCCGAGAGTATTTCGGACCAGAAAAAGACCAAGAGGGAGGCACTTTGATGACTTTGACATTGGATCATGCGCGCGAGATCATGCGCGCGGCGCGCGCCAAAGGGCGCGAATTGGGACTTAATCCGTTGTCGGTGGCCGTGCTGGATGCGGGCGGCAACTTGTTGGCGTTCGAGCGCGAAGATGGCGCCGCGCCGGGCCGCTTTGCCATCGCCCACGGCAAGGCCTATGGCGCGGTGATGCTGGGCATGGCTGGCAGCGCCCAGATGGCCCGCGCCGAGGCGCAGCCCTATTTCATGGCCGCCGTCAACGGGGCCTTTGGCGGACAGGTGATCCCGGTGCCCGGCGGCGTGCTGGTGCGCGACAGCTCCGGCGCGGTGATCGGCGCGGTGGGGGTCACCGGCGACAGTTCCGACAATGACGCCGCGGCGGCGCTGGCGGGAATCGTGGCGGCTGGGCTGACGGGAGAAAGCTGACGGGAGAAAGCTGAGGCGGCAAAAAGCTGAGGGGGCGGCGGTTTGCCTGATCTTCAGGCGGCTGTGTGTCCCGGCACACCCGGTTGCGCCGTGATGCAGGGCTGAGGTGTTGCAGCGTCCTGCGCCGCCCTGTATCAAGTCCGGGAATACACCCAAGAGTGAGCGCTTCATGGCCCGCCCCGTCGTCGGCATCATCAGCAATTCCTTCCTGATCAACGACAGCTATCCGGCCCATGCCGGAGGCACCATGAATTCCGTGGCGGTGTCCTGCGTTGCCGATTGTGTGCCACTGTTGATTCCGGCCGATCCGCGCCTGTCTCCGGTCGAGGAGTTGATGGAGGTCTGTGACGGCTTTCTGCTCACCGGCGGGCGGCCCAATGTCCATCCCGAGGAATATGGCGAAGAGGCGACCGAGGCCCATGGCGCATTTGACCGGGCGCGCGACGCGATCACGTTGCCTTTGGTGCGCGCCTGTGTCGAGCGTGGCCAACCCTTTCTGGGCATTTGCCGTGGCTTTCAGGAAGTGAACGTGGCGATGGGCGGCTCGCTTTACCCCGAGATCCGCGATCTGCCGGGGCGGATGAACCACCGGATGCCGCCCGATGGCACGCTAGAAGAGAAATTCGCCCTGCGCCACCGGGTCCGTTTCGACGAGGGGAGCCTGTTCCAAAAGCTCTTCGGCGCCAAGGAAGTGATGACCAATACGCTGCACGGGCAGGGGATCAAACGCCCCGGCGCGCGGGTCGCGGTCGAGGGCTGGGCCCCAGATGGTACGCCCGAAGCGCTTTTCGTCCGGGATGCGCCGGGCTTTACCCTCGCGGTGCAATGGCACCCCGAATACGATGCCGCCAATGACCCGGTATCGCGGCCGTTGTTTACCGCCTTTGGCGATGCTGTGCGCGCTTGGGCTGCCACGCAACGTGCCCCGCTGCAGCGCAGCGCCTGAGGCCACCTTACCTTATACCTTGCCTTGCCTTGCCCGGACCTGACGCCCGGGCGAGGGGGCTGACGACGCCACTCAGGTCATCAGGTCGAACCCATGCATCAGCGGCAATTGCCGCGCCCGTGTGCCGGTCAGATCGAACAGCGCATTGGCCAGCGCCGCCATGGCAGGCGGGGTGCCCGGCTCGCCCGCGCCGGTGATCTGGGTCTGGTTTTCCAGAATGCGAACCTTGGTCACCGGCGTGGTATGGATGCGCAGCGCCTCGTAATCGGGGAAGTTTTCCTGTTCGACCGCGCCCTCGGCAAAGGTAATCTCACCGAAACAGGCCGCCGACAGACCATAGATCATGGCGCCGCTCAGCTGTGCCTCCAGATTGCCGGGGTCCAGCGCGGTGCCCACATCCGCCGCGATCCAGGCGCGGGTGATTTCGATCTGCCCATCGCGGTCGGTGACCTCGATCACCGTCGCGGTTGGCACTCCGAAGCTGTAGCAGAAGCCGACGCCGCGCCCGATCCCCTCGGGGGTTTCCTCGCTCCAACCGGACATGTCGCGCACCGCTTCCAGTACCGCCGCTGACGGGGCGTGGACGCCTTGTGCCAGTTCCAGCCGGAAGGCCAGCGGGTCGCGTTTGGCCACATGGGCCATTTCGTCGATGAAGCAATCGAACAGAAACCCGTTCATCGAGGACCCCACCGAGCGCCAGAACCCCACCGGGATGTCCAGATCGGCCAAATAGCCCCGGATGCGGAAATTGGGGATCGCATAGGGTTGGTTGAACGCCCCGTCCACGGTGCCCCTGTCCGGCCCGGCGGCGGGCAGGCCCAGCCAACGGCCCATCGCCTGCTGGGTGGCTGATTGCGCCGCGATCTGCCCGTCCAGAAGCACCAGCTTGCCCTCCTTGATCCCGCCACGGAACCGCGCCACCGCGCCGGGGCGGTAAAAGTCGTGGCGCATGTCCTCTTCGCGGCTCCAGGTCAGCTGGACCGGGGTGTCGGCGATCTCGAATGCGACGCGCGCGGCATAGACCGAGAAATCAAGCTCGGCGCGCCGGCCAAAGCCGCCCCCCATATAGGTCGTGTGCAATTCGACCGCCTCGGGCTCCAACCCCACGGCCTCGGCGCAGGCCTTGCGCACCAGCAGGGGAACCTGATTGCCGCTCCAGACCTCCAGCTTGATGCCGGTGAAAAGCGCGGTGGCGCTCATTGGTTCCATGGTGGCGTGGGCCAGATAGGGCACCCGGTATTCCGCCGTCACCTCCTGTGCGCCAAGCGGCAGGACCGAGACGTCGCCGTCATCGCGCAGGGTGGAGTTTGCCGCGCCATCAAACGCGGCGGTGATGCGTTCAAACACCGCCTTGGTATCGGCGGGGTTGGGGCTGGGGGCCCAGTCGATGTCGATCGCGTCGACCGCCTGCATCGCCAGCCAGGTGTTGGAGGCGATCACCGCGAGGCCATTGCCCAGATTGACCACCCGATCGACCCCCGGCATCGCCCGCGCGGCGCTGTCGTCAAACTTGGTCATGCGTCCGCCCAGATGCGGGTTCATTCGCAGGGCGGCGAATTTCATTCCCTCCAGCCGGGTGTCGATGCCGTATTTCGCGGTGCCGGTCACCTTGCCCAGCATGTCGATGCGCGGCTGGGTCTTGCCCAGCAACCGCCATTGCGCCGGGGGTCGCAGATCGGCCTCGATCGGGGTAAGCTTGGCGGCGTCCACCGCCAGATCGGCATAGGGGATGCGGCTGCCGTCCGGCGCGATCACCGCGCCGCGTTCGGTCTTGAGGCTGGCGCGCTCGACCCCCAGACGGGTCGCCGCGACCTGTTTCAGGGTTTCGCGGGCCGAGGCGCCGGTGGCGCGCATCCGCTCGAACCCGTCCGGCATCGAGGTGGAGCCGCCGGTGACCTGCATATCCATCACCTTGCCGATCTTGCCGATCTGCTCGGCCAGGGCATGGGCGAAATCGGACCGATCATAGCCCTTTCCGGGCAGGGCCTCGGCCAATATGACCGAATTGTAATAGGCCTGCGCCGGCGGTCCGTGCAGCACCCGGACCTGATCCAGATCCACGTCCAGCTCTTCCGCGATCAGCGCGGCCCATGTGGTGTGCACGCCTTGTCCCATCTCGGCCTTGGGCGCGATCAGGGTGATGCCGCTTGGGGCGATCATCACGAAGGGGTTGAGCGTGGCACCGCCCTTGGGCGCGCTCAGCGGGTTGGGCGCGGGGCGAGAGACGTAATAGGCGCCAAAGGCCACCCCGCCGACCAGCGCGGCCGAGCCGATCAGGAAGCTGCGGCGGGCGATTTTTCCAATGCTGGCCATGGCTCAGCCCTCCTTCTTCATCGGGGCGGGCATCATCTGGGCGGCGCTGTGGATGGCGGCGCGGATGCGGGGGTAGGTGCCGCAGCGGCACAGGTTGCCCTGCATGGCGATGTCGATCTCTTCGTCGCTGGGGTCGGGGGTTTGCGCCAACAGGGCGGCGGCCTGCATGATCTGCCCGGATTGGCAGTAGCCGCATTGCGCCACCTGATGATCGGACCAGGCTTGCTGGATCACCGCAAGCGCGTCTGGCGTGCCTAGCCCTTCGATGGTGGTGACGTCGCCCTGAACATCGGCCAGCGCGATCTGGCAACTGCGCACCGCCTCGCCGTCGATCTGCACGGTGCAGGCACCGCAGGCGGCGACGCCGCAGCCGTATTTTGTGCCGGTCAGCCCCAGCGCATCGCGCAGCACCCAGAGCAGGGGCACATCGTCGGGCAGATCGACGCTGTGAGAGGTTCCGTTGACGGTAAGGGATACTGGCATGGGGCTCTCCCGGTTGGGATCTGGGGTAAGGACAGGGGTAGGATACAGAGATAGGGAGGGATGTCAGCCTGTCAATTGACGAAATGATCGAATACTGTCAATTTGTCGAGATGACCGACCCCCTCCCTGATCCCCTTACCGACCCCCGGCAGCAGGCGATATTGATGTCCGCTCAGCGGGCCTTTGCGACCTATGGGGTGCGCAAGACCTCGATGGAGGATATCGCGCGCGGGGCCGGGATGTCGCGCCCGGCGCTGTATCTGCATTTCCGCAACAAGGGCGATATCTATCGCGCGCTGGTGGTCTTCTACTACGACCACGCGGCGCAGGCGGTGGCGGCGGCGCTGGCGGGAGAGGGGGGCGACGAGGGCGATATTGCCGCGCGTCTGGCCGCAGCTTTTGCCGCCCAAGGCGGTGCAGTGACCGAACTGATGCTCACCTCGCCGCACGGGTTGGAGCTTTTGGATATGGGCCCCACCAACGCCGCAGATCTGGTGCAGGCGGGCGAGGCGCGGCTGACCGCGCTCTATGCCGACTGGCTGACGCGGATGGCGGTGGCCGGGCAGGTCACCCTCACCGGCCCGGCGTCCGAGATCGCGGCGACCTTCACCGCCGCGCTCAAGGGCATAAAATGCGCGGTGCCCGATTACCCGAGCTACCGGGCGCGGGTGGCACAGCTTGCCGCGCTGATGGGCGCAGGGCTGACCCCGCGCTAGGGCTTACGACTGCCCGCCGGCGATCTCAATGCACTGGCCGTTGACGCTTTGCGAGCCGGGGCCGATCAGCCATTGCGCGGCGGCCGAGACCTCCTCCGGCGCGATCAGGCGCTTGTGGCGGTTGGCGTCGGTCATCACCTTGCGGGCCTGCTCGGCGCTGATCCCGGCGCGCTGGGCGATGCTGTCGGTGTTGCGGGTGACGATGGGGGTGTCGACATAGCCCGGACAGATCGCATTGAAGGTATAGGGCGTGCCGATATAATCCTCGCTCAGCGCGCGGGTCAGGCCGATCACCCCATGTTTCGAGGCGGTATAGCCTGCCGCCCCCTTCAGTCCGCGCAGCCCGGCGATGGACGAAATGGTGATCACCCGCCCCCAGTCGGTGCCGAGCATCCCCTTGAGACTTTCGCGTATGGTCAGAAAGGCACCGTCCAGATTGGTCGCCATGATGTTGCGCCACATCTCCAGCGAGGTCTTGTGCAGCGCGCGCCCTTCGGCAATGCCGGCATTGGCGACGCAGATCTGCACCGGGCCACGCGCCGCAACGGCGGCTTCGATCGTGCCCACCACATCGGCCTCGTCGCGCACATCCATCGCCATGCCGGTCATATTGGCGCCCGCGACCTCGTCCAGCACCTCTTGTCGACGGCCGGTGATGGTGACCTGCGCCCCCTGATCGGCGAGCATCTGTGCGATGGCCAACCCGATGCCGGTGCCGCCGCCGGTGACCAATGCGTGTTTCCCGTTCAAATTCATCTGTCCATGTCCTCCCTTGGATTTGCGCCACCGTAGCGGCCCGCGCGGGCGCGGCAAGGGCCGCCGTTCCGTCACTTTACTTACCCATTCACAGATGCGAATGTTTTGCGAATTTCCCGCAAGGGATCATCTTTGGGAGGAGTAAGAAAGCACATGAAGCATCTGTTGAGCGCCGCCGCCATCGCCACGGCCAAAATCAGCGCGACAATCGCCGTCGCCATCACCGCCACCGCCGGATGGGCGAGCGAGGATATCGCCGATCAATACCCGCAGTCCGAACTGTATTCGAAACCGGTCGAGGTGATCCCGCATGTGTTCTCGGCCATCGGCGCCACCGCGCCGCCGACCTATGAGAACTCCGGGCATAACAACAACCTGTCGTTCATTGTCACCGACGAGGGGGTGGTGGTGATGAATGCGGGTGCCTCGGCGCGTCTCGCCGCCGCGCTGCACGCCGAGATCAAGCGCGTCACCGATCAGCCCGTGGTGCTGGTGATCAACGAAAACGGTCAGGGCCACGCCATGCTGGGCAACAGCTATTGGCGTGATCAGGGGGTCGATATCCTCGCCCATGTGGATGCGGTGGAAGAGACGACCGAGAACGGCGATTTCATCCTGCAGGGGATGCAGCGCTATAATCGCGACAAGGCCGAGGGCACCCGTGTCGAACATGCCAACCTGACGTTCGAGGAGGCCTATGACATCTCTCTCGGCGGGGTCGAGATCAAGGTGATGCACCTTGGCCCGGCGCATGATCCGGGCGATCTGCAGGTCTGGATTCCGCAGTGGGGGCTGATGATCACCGGCGATATCGCCTTTCACGAACGCATGTTGCCGATCTTCGAGTCGACCTGCACCAGTTGCTGGCTGGAGACATGGGAAGAAAAGCTGGAGCCGATTGCCCCCACCTATGTGATCCCGGGCCATGGCCATCCGACCAATTTCGCGCAGGTGCGTCGCTTTACCCACGACTATCTGGTGGACCTGCGCGCCAAGATCCGCGACCATATAGACGCCGGCGGTGATCTGGCCAGCGCCTATTATGTGGATCAATCCAACTGGGCGCATCTCGACACGTTCGAGGAACTGGCCACCAAGAACGCCGGGCGCGTTTTTGCCGAAATGGAGTGGGAATGACCCAGCTTTCTTCCAAAATGTTGACCTCGGGCCAAAGCGGGGCCCGGGTATGAAATGGATCGATGTGCCGCCGGTCTGGCTGTTGGCGGCGGCGGTGTTGGCCTGGATACAGGGGCGTCACTATCCCCTCGGGCTCAGCTTTGGCGGCGGGGTCTGGGTGGATCTTCTCGGTGGGCTTTTGGTGGGCGGCGGCGTGCTGCTGATGGTTCTGGCGGTCTATGAGCTGCGCCGCCAACACACCACCGTGCTGCCGCACCGAACCCCGAGCCATCTGGTGCAGTCGGGGATCTACAGCCGCAGCCGCAACCCGATCTATCTGGGCGATGTGCTGGTTCTGGCCGGGCTGATCCTGCGGTTCGATGCGGTGCTGGCGCTGCCGCTGTTGCCGCTCTTGACCTGGGTGATCGAACGCCGCTTCATCCTGAAGGAAGAAGACCGGTTGCGGCGGACCTATCGCACTGATTTTGCACGATACATACGCAAAGTACGCCGATGGGTGTAACTGATATGTATCAAATAGCCCGGACAGCCCATGCCGTGCTTGCGTAATTATCTTGCGCGGGATAGGTGACGGATTTGCAAACTGTACCGTATTTTGCCCCGTGGTAGGGGTGACAGAGGGGGACCGAGTAGGTGAAGATAGGGACACCAAAGGAAATTTACGAGGGCGAGGCACGGGTGGCGATGACGCCAGACTCGGCCACGCAATTGCAAAAGCTGGGGTACGAATGTGCCATCGAATCCGGTGCCGGAGCGGCGGCCGGGTTTTCCGATGCCACCTATGAGGCGGCCGGGGTCGAGATCGTCAAGACCGCAGCACAGCTTTGGAAATCGGCGGATATCATCGCCAAGGTGCGCCAGCCCAACGAGACCGAGCTGAAGCGCCTGAGCAAGGACAAGACGCTGATTTCGTTCTTCAATCCCGGCGGGAATGCAGAGGGGCTTGAGCTGGCCAAATCCAAGGGCGGCAATGTGATCGCCATGGAAATGGTGCCGCGGATTTCCCGTGCCCAGAAGATGGACGCGCTGTCGTCCATGGCAAATATCGCCGGCTATCGCGCCGTGATCGAGGCGGGCAACAACTTTGGCCGCTTCTTCACCGGCCAGATCACCGCTGCGGGCAAGGTGCCCCCGGCCAAGGTTCTGGTGGTCGGTGCCGGTGTTGCCGGTCTTGCCGCGATCGGCACCGCGACCAGCCTTGGCGCGATCACCTATGCCTTCGACGTGCGCCCCGAAGTGGCCGAACAGGTCGAATCGATGGGCGCCGAATTCGTCTATCTCGATTTCAAGGAAGAGTCGCAGGACGGCGCCGCCTCGGGTGGCTACGCCAGTGTCTCCAGCCCGGAATTCCGCGAGGCCCAGCTGGCCAAGTTCCGCGAACTGGCCCCCGAAGTGGACATCGTGATCACGACCGCGCTGATCCCCAACCGCGAGGCGCCGGAGCTGTGGACCGAGGACATGGTGAATTCCATGAAGCCGGGCTCGGTGATTGTCGACCTCGCCGCTGAAAAGGGCGGCAACTGCAAGCTGACCGTTGCGGATGAAAAGATCGTCACCGACAACGGCGTGACCATCATCGGCTATACTGATTTCCCCAGCCGGATGGCGGCGCAGGCCTCGACGCTTTATGCCACCAACATCCGTCACATGATGACCGATCTGACGCCCGAAAAGGACGGCAAGGTCGCGCACAACATGGAAGACGACGTGATCCGGGGCGCCACCGTCGCCTTTCAGGGCGAGATCACCTTCCCGCCGCCCCCGCCCAAGGTGCAGGCCATCGCGGCCCAACCGAAGAAGGAAGCGGTCAAGGAACTGACCCCGGAAGAAAAGCGGGCGCAGGAAACCGCGGCCTTCAAGGCGGCGACCAAGCGGCAGGTGACCCTGCTGAGCGTCGGCGCGGTGCTGATGCTGCTCGTCGGGGCCGTCGCCCCTGCCAGCTTCATGCAACATTTCATCGTTTTCGTTCTGGCGGTCTTCGTCGGGTTCCAGGTGATCTGGGGGGTGGCACACAGCCTGCACACGCCGTTGATGGCGGTGACCAACGCGATTTCGTCGATCATCATCCTCGGAGCGCTGATGCAGATCGGCTCCGGGTCGGGGCTGGTGATCGTGCTGGCGGCGATTTCAGTGTTCATGGCCGGGATCAATATCTTCGGCGGCTTCCTCGTGACGCGGCGCATGCTCGCCATGTTCCAGAAATCGTAAGGAGTAGGGCATCATGGAATTCGGATTTACCACAGCGGCCTATGTGGTCGCGGCTGTCCTCTTCATCCTGTCGCTGGGCGGCCTCTCGGGGCAGGAAAGCGCCAAACGTGCGGTTTGGTATGGCATCGTCGGCATGGCGTTGGCGGCTTTCGCCACGCTGATCGGACCGGGGCAGGGGCTTTGGCTGCTGTCGCTCTTGCTGATCGCGGCCGGCGGGCTGATCGGGGCCTATGTTGCGGGCAAGGTCGAAATGACCGGAATGCCCCAGCTCGTCGCTGCGATGCACTCGCTGGTCGGCCTGGCGGCCGTCCTCGTGGGCTTCAATGCCCATTTCGAGATGGGCCACGTCGCGTCCATCTTGGCGGGCGCCCCGAGCGCGCTAAATGCAGCCGGGCTGGACGTCTGGATGCACGAGCAACACCTGGGCACCTTTGCCGCGTTGATCGCGCATAAGGCCCCGGTCGAGCTGAACATCCTCAAGGTCGAATTGTTCCTCGGGGTCTTCATCGGGGCCGTGACCTTCACCGGTTCGGTCGTTGCCTATGGCAAACTGGCGGGCAAGGTGTCCTCGGTTGCGAAAAAGCTGCCCGGCGGGCACGCGCTGAATGCCGGGGCTGCGATCATCTCGGTGCTTTGCCTGTTCTGGTACTTCGGGACCGGGGGCTTTGTGCCGCTGGCGATCATGACGCTGATGGCGCTCTTCATTGGCTACCACCTGATCATGGGGATCGGCGGCGCCGACATGCCCGTGGTGGTGTCGATGCTGAACAGCTACTCGGGCTGGGCGGCAGCGGCGATCGGTTTCAGCCTTGGCAACGATCTGCTGATCGTGGTCGGTGCGCTGGTCGGCTCTTCGGGTGCGATTCTGTCCTATATCATGTGCAAGGCGATGAACCGCTCGTTCATCAGCGTGATCCTGGGCGGCTTCGGTGGCACCTCTGGCCCGCAGATGGAGGTCGAGGGCGAACAGATCGCCATCGACGCCGATGGTGTGGCATCGGCACTGAACGAGGCCGACAGCGTGATCATCGTGCCGGGCTATGGCATGGCGGTGGCGCAGGCGCAGAACGCGGTCAGCGACCTGACCAAGAAACTGCGCGCGCAGGGTAAAAACGTTCGCTTCGCCATCCACCCGGTGGCGGGACGTCTGCCGGGGCACATGAACGTGCTGCTGGCCGAGGCCAAGGTGCCCTATGACATCGTGATGGAGATGGACGAGATCAACGACGACTTCCCCGATACGGATGTGGTCATCGTGATCGGCTCCAATGACATCGTGAACCCGGCCGCGCAGGAAGACCCCAACAGCCCGATCGCCGGCATGCCGGTGCTCGAGGTCTGGAAGGCGAAACAGGTCTTTGTCTCCAAACGGGGGCAGGGGACCGGCTATTCCGGGATCGAGAACCCGCTGTTCTACAAAGAGAATACGCGCATGTTCTACGGTGATGCCAAGGACAGTCTCGACAAGCTGTTGCCGATGATCGACTGATCAAACGGCCGAGCAGATCGCGTCAAAGCCCCGCCCTTGTGGCGGGGCTTTTTCGTTTGTCGTGGGGCCGCTGCCGGGACAGGCTGGTTCTGTATACGGCGGTATTCTGTTAACGTGTTGAAACAAAAGGGTTTTGCGTTTTGCCAAAGGCCGGTTATACAGATTGCAAAGCAAGGACCATGTGATGCCCCCGATCGAAGACCACCCGCTGCGCTACCGGCTTGCGAATGAGCTGCACGCGCGCCCGTTTCCGGCGATGCAGAACTCCTCGACCGTGGTCTATCTGGCCATCAAGCAGCCGAAAGAGGCGGTCAGCCGCGACCGCGCCGCCGATGTGGCGCATCTGACCGATCTGCTCGACCGTCACGGCGCGCCGCATCCCCAGCCCGGCGCCACCCACTACAGCGGTCGCATTGGCCGGCACGCGTTGAAATGGGAACAGCACACCGAATTTGTCACCTATACGGCGATTTCCGACGGGCTCAGCGACCGCCCCTTCGATCCGGCGGATTTCTCGGTCTTTCCCGGCGATTGGCTGAGCAAGGCACCGGGGCAGCGGATCACCTCGATCGTGCTGCGGGTCTGCCCGCGCCCGGGTGACGACGGCATCAACGCGGCGCTGGCCGACTGGTTCGTGCCCGAAAGCACCGCCGCCTCGCATGTGTTGGACAATGCCGCCATCGCGGCGGGCGATTTCCGCATCGACCCGGCGGGCCATATGCGCTTTGCCGTGTTCGTCGGGGAGGAGGCCGGGCAGCGCCGGATCGGTCGCGCGGTTCAGCGCCTGTGCGAGATCGAGACCTACAAGGCGATGTCGATGCTGGGCTTTTCCCGTGCGCAGCAGCTCTCGGGCGAGATCGGCGCGCTGGATGCTCATCTGACGCAGCTTATGGCAGACATGACCGGCGGCGGCATTCCGGCGGAAAAGACCCTGACCAAACTGTTGGCGATCTCGGCCGAGCTGGAATCGATGGGCGCACGCAGCTCGTTCCGCTTCGGCGCCACTGGTGCTTATGAGGCCATCGTGAACCAGCGCATCGCCTCGCTGCGCGAGGGGCGGTTTCAGGGTCGCCAGACCTTTGCAGATTTCATGGCGCGCCGCTACGCGCCCGCCATGCGCACGGTGACCTCGACCCAGGGGCGGCTGCAGGCGTTGGCGGATCGGGCCATGCGCGCGGGCGAGCTGTTGCGCACCCGCGTGGATGTAGAGCGCAGCGGGCAGAATCAGGCATTGTTGGAAAGCATGGATCGGCGCGCCGATCTCTCGCTTCGGCTGCAACACACGGTCGAGGGGCTCTCGGTCGTGGCGATCAGCTATTACGCCCTGTCGCTGGTCAGCTACCTGCTCTACCCGCTGGCGCAGGCCACCGGGCAGAGCAAGGGGATGCTGACGGCGGTGCTCACTCTGCCGGTTGTACTTGGCGTCTGGGGCGCGGTGCGCCGGATCCGGAAAGGGATCGAGAAAGGATCGCATTCATAGCGACCCCGCCAAGCGCGATGGAGGCCAGCGCAAGCAACGCGGCAATGCTCAGCGTCGGCACGCCAGACAGGCCCGCGCCAAGGGTACAGCCCCCGGCCAGCACACCGCCGACGCCCATCAGCACCGCGCCCGCCAGATAGCGCCCGGTTTGCGCCGCCCCCTCGAAACTCTGCCAGATGAACTGCCCGCGCAGAAGCGACGCCGCCAGCGCGCCCAAGACCACACCACCGACCAGCGCCGGGCCAAAGCCCGCCGGCACGGCAGAGGACGCGACGGTAAAGAACAGCGTTTCTGACATTGGTGAGGTGAAGGACAGGCTTTCCATTGCGATCGGATCGAATTCGTCAAACAGGATGAACCCGGTCCCGACCCAGCCCAGCGGCACCAGCAGCCCGATCGCCGCCGCCCCGAGCAGCGGCAGCGGGGCCACCCCGGAGCGCAGCGCATACAGCAGCGATCCGCCTGCGATCAGCCCGGCCCAGACCCACGCCCCGCCGGGCAGCGCGGCGAGCGAGGTGAAACTCCCCAATTCGACGGTCAAACTCCCCAATCCGGTCCGCAGCGGGGCCAGCACCCCCTTGAGCGTGGCATGTGCGGTGATGGCAAAGACCAGCAGCACCAACACCGCCCGCAGGTTGCCGCCGCCCGCCAAGACGGTCAGCCGCGACACACATCCGCGCGTCAAGACCATGCCCGCGCCAAACGCCAGCCCGCCCAGAGCGATGGCGGCAATCGGCAGCTCCGGGGCCATGAAGCGATGGTCCTCGAACCCGATCCAGCCCACCGCGACCGCCGCTTGCGTGCCGAGCACCGCCACCGCCAATGCGCTCAACCAGACGCCCAGTGCCGCGCGCCGGTCCGTACCCACCAGCGCTCGGCGCAGACAGAAACGGGTGATCTGCGCCAGCATGCCAAAGGCGAGGCCCAGTCCAAGACCAAACAGCACGCTGGCCTCGCGCGCGGTGGTGTCTTCGAATCCCAATGTCTCGAACATGGTGCGTCTCCAGAATGCGGAATTTTTCCCAATAGTATGACGCATCCCCCAAGAGCAAGGCGCAGCCCTGCCTGTAGCGGGGGGGGGGTGGAACAATTTCCCATATCTGGCAAAGGCGATGGCTGGGCGTTTCCCCCCGGTGCCGGGGCCGAAACAAAACCGCCGCCCGGATAGGGCGGCGGTCTGTACCATTCTTTTTCGTGGATCTTCGGGGCTCAGCGCCCGCGAATGCGCGGATCCAGCGCATCGCGCAACCCGTCGCCCAGATAATTCACGCTGAGCACGGTGAGCGAGATGGCCAGACCGGGCCAGAGCACCCGCTCGGGATACTGCTGCAGATAGTCGGTGGCGTCGAACAGCAGCCGCCCCCAGGTCGGGAAATCGGGCGGGAACCCAAGGCCAAGAAAGCTCAGCGCGCTTTCGGTGATGATCGCGGTGGCGATCCCCAGCGTGGCCGAGACCATGATCGGGGACAGCACATTGGGCAGGATATGGCGCAGGATCATCTTGGCATTGGTGGTGCCGATGGAGCGGGCGGCAAGGATGAATTCCCGCTCCTTGATCGCCAGAACATCGCCGCGCACGATCCGCGCGGTGGGCATCCAGCTGGTCACCCCGATGGCCGCCACGATCAGGATGAAGATCCCCCGTTCCGGCCCAAAGGCGGCGTTCAACGGATCGCGGAACAGCAGCATCATCACCAGCAACAGCGGCAGCAGCGGCAGCGCCAGAAACAGGTCGGTCAGGCGCATCAGCAGCCCGTCGAGCCGTCTGAAGTACCCCGCCATCACCCCGACAAAAGAGCCGAGCCCAAGCGCCAGAAGCATGGCGGTGATCCCCACCGAGACCGAGGTCTTGCCGCCCGCCATCATCCGCGCAAAGGTGTCGCGCCCCAGTTGGTCGGTGCCAAAGGGATGTGTCAGGGACGGGCCCTGATTGCGGGCGCGGATGTCGATATGGGTGGCGTCGATGGTCCACAGAAACGGGCCAAGATAGACCCAGAGCACGATCACCAGAAACAGGATGCCGCCATATAGCGCGCCCTTGTGGTTCTTGAACTGGTCCCAGACTTCGCGCCACTGGCTGCTGGGGGGCTTGGTGAACTCCTCCAGCGGGCCAGCGCCGCCGGGCAGGGCGGTCGAGGCTGGTGCGAGCCCCTCGTCGGGTACAAGACGGTCCTTGTCAGTCATATCGGATCCTCGGGTCGAGCAGGCCATACAGCACATCGGCGATCAGGTTGAACAGTACGATCAGCACCGCAAAGATAAAGGTCAGCGTCTGCACCATCGGCAGGTCGTTGGCCTGGATCGCGCCGATCAGCAGCTGTCCGATCCCGTTCACCTTGAACACCTGTTCGGTGATGATGGCCCCGCCAAAGATGGCCGGAACCCCCAGCGCGATCACGGTAACCACCGGGATCATCGAGTTGCGCAGCACATGGACCATGACCACGGTGGTTTCGCCCAGCCCCTTGGCGCGGGCGGTTCTGACATAGTCCTGGTTGAGATTGTCGAGCATCGAGGCGCGCATGAACCGGCTGATCTGTGCCGTGATCTGCAACGCCAGCACCGTCACCGGCATGATCATCTGCTGAAGCTGGTAAACGAAGCTGTCCCAATCGACGACCTTGTGGGTGGTGTCATAGATCGACGGGAACCAGCCCAGATTGACCGAGAAGATCACGATCACCAGCACCCCGGAAAAGAACGGTGGCACCGAGAACCCGATCATCGACACAAAGGTGCCAGCCTGATCGAACCACGAATACTGTTTGTAGGCGGAATAGATGCCGATCGGCAGCGCGATCAGGATGCCGACGATATAGGCGGTGCCGACAACCCACAGGGTTTGGGGAATGCGTTGCACCACGATGTCCATCACCGGGCTGCGGGTCTGCCAAGAGATCACGCGCAGATCCCCCTCCGAGAAGGAGGAGCCGAAGATCGCGTCGATCAGAACCTGTGGCTCGATCCAGAAGAACTGCACCAGCCATTTCCAGAACCGGATATATCCGGGCTGGCCCAGACCCAGCGCCTCGCGCATCTTTTCTTTTACATCGGGTGGGACGGTCAGCGGAACCTGCGCCATGGGATCGCCCGGCGCCAGCTCCAGCAGGAGAAAAATAACGAGACTGATGAACAAAAGCGTCGGAACCGCCAGAACCAATCGTCGGATGGTGAAGGTCAGCATTCAGGGGGTGCCTTTGCTGTTTGCTAGTTTGGTATTTGTTCGGAGGTGACGGCATGATCCGCCCCGGCGATGGTGCCGGGGCGGATCACTTTGCGTCAGGCGCGGATTATGCGCCGTCCTTGCGATACCAGTCCGCTGCATTCCACAGCTCTGTATCCCAGACGTTCAGAACAACGCCGCCGAGCGAGTTGGAATGCGCCGACAGACGTCCACGGTGCACCAGCGGGATCATCCCGCCTTTTTCAAACACCATCTTGTTCAGCTGCCGACCGATCTCGGCGCGGGCCGCGGCATCGGCGGTCTGCGTCAGCTTGAAGTGCAGCGCGTCGTAGTCCTCGTCGCAGAAGCGCGAGATGTTCTCCCCCTGCCACTGGCTGGCGGGTCTGGGCGCCTTGTCGCACAGACCGTTGCCGAAATAGCTTTGCGGATCGGTGCCGTTGAAGGTGTTGGCGTACATCTCGACGTCAGCATAGAACTTCTGGAAGGTATCCGGGCTGCCCGGGTCGCCGCCAAAGAACACGCTGGAGTTGACGTTGCGCAGCTCGCTCTCGATGCCGATCTCGCTCCACCACTGTTTGATCAGCGCCTGGAAATCCTGGCGCACCGCGTTGGTCGAGGTCTGATAGAGGATCTTCATCGGCTTGCCGTCCGGGGTTTCCCGCACGCCGTCGCCGTTGCTGTCGGTGTACCCTGCTGCTTCCAGCATGGCCTTGGCGCCTTCGATGTCCTGCACCTCGCAGCCTTCTATATCGGCGGCATAGATCGCCGGGGCCGGAACCCAGTTACAGGTGACCTTGCCCGCCTTGCCATAGCCGATCTCGACCAGCAGAGGGCGATCAATCGCCATCGACATCGCCTTGTAGACGGCCGGATCGCTCAGGAACGGGTGCGGGCGGATCACCGAACGCTCATCCGGGCCAAGCGCCGGATCGGGGTTGGTGTTGTTCAGCATGATCCGTTCCATCAGCGGGCCGAACCCGGCCACGGCAACGCCTTTGCCGCCCTGTTCCATCCGGGCGATCACGTCGGGCGCAAGCTGCAGGTTCCAAGCATAGTCGAATTCGCCCGTTTCCATCACCGCGCGGCCTGCCGCCGTCGCGTCGCCGCCGCCCTTCAGGGTCATGGTGGCAAAGGCCGGTTTGGCCGGGTCGCGATAATTCGGGTTGGCCTTCAGGGTGATCACGTCGTTGGGACGGAATTCATCAACGACATAGGCGCCGGTGCCGATCGGGTTAAAGTTCTGCTCGGTGCATTCGGGCGCCTTGGTGCCCATGCAATTCTCGAACTGCGCCTTCTGGATGATCGGGCTTTCACCGCCGACGAAGGGCCCATAGGGGAACGGGGTCGGCTTTTCAAAGGTGACCTTTACCGTCAGATCGTCGGGGGTTTCGATGCTGGTAACCCCTTCGAACTTGGTGACCTGCGCGCAGCCGCCTTCGGGGTCCATGCAGTAATCGGCGGTGAATTTCACATCGGCCGAGGTCAGCGGCGATCCGTCGGACCACGTCAGGCCGGGGGTGATCTTCCACGTGATCGAGGTCAGATCCGCGCTCACGCCGCCATTCTCGACGGTGGGAACCTCAACGACCAGCCAAGGCACCAGATCGCCCTGTTCGTTGTAGCGGGCCAGGGGTTCGATCACCAGCGAGGAGGCTTCGACATCCTTGGTGCCGCCCGACAGAAACGGGTTCAGGATCGAGGGGGCTTGCCAGTAGATGACGTTGACATTGCCGTCCGATCCCCTTTCCGCCATCGCCGCCGGGGCCAGCGCCGCAGATGCGATCGCGCCAAGCAATAGGGCTTTCATCTTCATTTCACTCTCCTGGTTGGACAACTTTGTGTCACTCTATTTCCGCTTGAGATGCGGATGGTTGTCTGTCCGTTGCGTAGATAACATCCTGTTTCAACGTTATAATATTGATCTCCACGCCCTTTTTCGGGCGGTGTTCGCAGCGGATACTCCCCCATCGAAACAGAGTTTCCAGAAATTGCAAGCCTTGCTGTCGGGAAAAGGGCACGGGGGGTTTGACAGGTGCCGGGCTGCCGTCCTAGCGTTCAAGCCTCAGCGGAGGTAACGCGACGTGCTGGATAATCCAATTGCCCGGATCGACGGGCTCAGGGTCGAATTTCAAACAAAAGATGGCCCCGTAGTTGGGGTTGAGGACGTCTCGTTCGAGATCGCGCCGGGGGAAACCCTCTGCATCGTGGGCGAATCCGGGTCGGGAAAGTCGGTGTCGTCGCTGTCTTTGATGCGGCTGGTTGAATTCGGCGGCGGAAAAATTTCGGCCGGGCGCCTGATTTTTGATCGCAAGGACGGCGGCGAGGTCGATCTGGCCAAGACCGAACAGGGGCTGATGCGCCAGATTCGCGGCAATGAGATCGGGATGATCTTTCAGGAGCCGATGACCGCGCTGAACCCGGTCTTTACCGTGGGTCGGCAACTGACCGAAGGCTTGCGGGTGCACAAGAACATGTCGCGCTCCGAGGCCGAGGCCCGCGCGCTGGAATTGCTGCGCGAGGTGCGGATCCCGGAACCGGAACAGCGGCTCAAGCAATATCCGCACGAACTTTCCGGCGGGATGCGCCAGCGGGTGGTGATCGCGATGGCGATGGCTTGCGCCCCGCGCCTGTTGATCGCGGATGAACCCACCACCGCGCTCGACGTGACCATTCAGGCCGAGATCCTGGCGCTGATGGACCGGCTCAAGCGCGAGACGGGCACAGCGGTGATGTTCATCACCCATGATATGGCCGTGGTCGCCCAGATGGCCGACCGGGTCGTGGTCATGTACCGCGGCAACAAGGTCGAAGAGGGAACGGTCGAGCAGATCTTTGAAAATCCGCAGCACGAGTATACCAAATCACTGCTGGCAGCGGTGCCCAAGCTGGGCGAGATGCGCGGCAAATCGGCGCCGGAACCGATGAAACTGCTCGGGGTCGAGGGGCAGAACCTCGCGCCGATCCCTGGCACCAACGAACGCTTGTTGACGGTCAAGGGGCTGACCACCCGCTTTGCGGTCAAGGGTGGCTTTTTCCGCCGCACCCTGGCCAATGTGCATGCGGTCGAGGATCTCTCCTTTACCCTGAACAAGGGCCAGACGCTGAGTCTGGTGGGCGAATCCGGCTGTGGAAAATCCACCGCCGGGCGCTCGATCCTGCGGCTGGTCGAACCCAACGCGGGCGAGATCGACCTCGACGGCGTCGACATCATGAAGCTGGAGCCGCGCGACCTGCGCAAGGCCCGGATCGACATGCAGATGATCTTTCAAGATCCCTTTGCCTCGCTCAATCCGCAGATGCAACTGTTGGATCAGGTGGCGGAACCGATGCGCAACTATGGCATCGCGACGGGGTCCGAAATTCAGGATCGGGTCGCAACCCTGTTCGACCGGGTGCATCTGCCGCGCAGCTTCATGCGCCGCTTTCCCCACGAGATGTCCGGCGGACAACGCCAACGGATCGCCATCGCGCGGGCGCTGGCCCTGAACCCCAAGCTGATCATCGCCGACGAGGCGGTCAGCGCGCTGGACGTCAGCGTGCAGGCACAGGTGTTGAACCTGATGATGGAGCTTCAGGCCGAGCTTGGTCTGTCCTATCTCTTCATCAGCCACGACATGGCGGTGGTGGAACGCGTCAGCCACTATGTCGGCGTCATGTATCTGGGGCGCATCGTTGAAATGGGGTCGCGGGCGCGGGTGTTCGAGAACCCGCAGCACCCCTATACGCAGGCCCTGATGAAGGCGGTTCCCATCGCCGACCCGCACCGGCGCAAAAGCGAAAAGGATCTGAACTTCAAACCGATCCCTTCGCCGATCCATTCGCTGGACTACGTGCCCGAACCCTCGCTGTATAACGAGGTGGAGCCGGGGCATCTGGTTCTGACCACCGATAGCGGCTATTGAGGCTGACGATGCGTGTTGCCTCCTTCCGCCCGACTGTTTCGCCGGAGGGGGCCGCACCGAAGATTTTGCCGGGACCCCGACAGGGCCGCCGAACGCCGCTGACACCGGACCCTTCAGCTGGGGCAGGGCCGTCGCCTTGGCCGCGATGTGCCCGAAAGCTGCGCGAAACACCGCGCAGAATGACTGCGGCCCCTTTCTTTTTGCCACTGATCACGACACCGGAGCTTTGATGCCGACACGTTTAACCCCGCGCGAAATTCTGGAAAAGCTGGTTGGCTTTCCCACCGTCAGCCGCGACACCAACCTGCCTTTGGTCGACTGGGTCGAAGACTATCTCACCTCCCATGGCATCACCGCACATCGCTGGGTCGACCCCGACCAGCCGCACAAGGCGGCGCTGTTTGCCCATGTCGGCCCGTTGCAAGAGGGGGCCATCGTCCTGTCAGGCCACACCGACGTGGTGCCGGTGGATGGCCAACCCTGGACCTCGGATCCCTTCGTTCTTACCGAACGTGATGGCAAGCTTTACGGGCGCGGTAGCACCGACATGAAGGGCTATGACGCGCTGGCGATCTGGGCGCTGGTCGAGGCACAGACGCGCGGGGTCAAACGCCCGCTGCAACTGGCGCTCAGCTTTGACGAAGAGGTCGGCTGCACCGGCGCGCCGCCGATGATTCAAGCGATGCAATCGATTCTGCCCAAGGGCAGCGCGGTGATCGTCGGCGAGCCCTCGATGATGCGCGCCGTCACCGGCCACAAGGGCGGTCAGGGCTTCTGGGTCGATGTCTGGGGGCACGAGGTGCACAGCTCGCTGCTGCATACCGGCGTCAACGCCATCATGGAGGCCGCAAAGGTCATCGACTGGACCAACACCGTCAACGCGCAGGAACGTGCCCGCACACCCTCTGACGTTGCCGCGATGTTCGATCCCCCCTGGACCACGCTGCATGTGGGGCTGATCGAGGGCGGCACGGCGGCCAATATCACCGCCAAGCACTGCCGTTTCGATCTTGGCTTTCGCACCGTGCCGGATGACGATCCCGACGACTGGCGCGCCCGCATCGACGCCAAGCTGGCCGAGGTCGAGGCCGCGATGCAAGCGGTGCATCCCGACGCAAGGATCGAGATCGCGCGGCGCTTTTCCCTGCCCGGATTGCACCCCGAGGACAATGGCGAGGCCGAGGCACTGGTGCGCGCCATCACCGGCGACAACGCCGGTCATGTGGTCAGCTACGGCACCGAGGCCGGCCAGTTTCAGGACGCCGGGTATTCTGCCGTGGTCTGCGGCCCCGGGGACATCGCGCAGGCGCACCAGCCCGACGAATTCATCACCTTGGCCCAGTTCGCCGCCGGTCAGGACTTCATGGCGCGCCTCGTCACCCGCTTGCAGGAGGGGCAGTAGATGCCGATCAAGAACCGCTTTGCCGAATTGCTGCCGGAAATAACCGCGTGGCGACAGGACATCCACAGCCACCCCGAACTGGGGTTCTCGGAGACCCGCACCGCGGCGCTGGTGGCCGATAAGCTGCGCGCCTTTGGCTGTGACGAGGTGGTGAGCGGCATCGGGCAAACCGGCGTCGTCGGGGTGATCCGTGGCAAAAGCGACAGCCGCGGCCATGTCATCGGGCTGCGTGGCGACATGGACGCCTTGCCGATCCATGAGGAAAGCGGCGCGGCCTATGCCTCGCAAAACCCGGGCGTGATGCATGCCTGCGGCCATGACGGCCATACCGCCATGCTGCTGGGGGCGGCCCGCTATCTGGTCGAGACCCGCAATTTCGACGGCACCGTCGTGCTGTTGTTCCAACCGGCCGAGGAATTGGGCAGCGGCGCCAAGGGGATGATCGACGACGGCGTGATGGATCGTTTCGGCGTGCAGGAGGTCTATGGCATGCACAACATGCCCGGCCTGCCGGTGGGCCAGTTCGCCATTCGCCCCGGTGCCCTGATGGCCGCCACCGACGAATTCTTTATCGAGGTGACAGGGCGGGGCGGTCACGCGGCCGAACCGAACGAGGCGATCGACCCCACCGTCACCGCCAGCCAGAGCATCCTTGCCTTGCAAACCATTGTCAGCCGCAACGCCGATCCGATCGCACAGGGGGTGATCTCGGTCACCTCGGTCGATACCTCCTCGCATGCCTATAACGTGATCCCGCAATCCGTCACCCTGCGCGGTACCGTGCGCACCCATTCGGCCCAGATGCAGAACATGATCGAGGCGCGCTTGGGCGAGGTGGCGCGCGGCATCGCGCAGGGTTTTGGCGCTTTGGCTGAGGTTACCTATCTGCGCCACGTGCCGATCACCATCAACGCCGAAGAGCCGACCGCCTTTGCCACCGGGATCGCGAAGGCGGTCTCGGGCGGTTGCGCCGAGGCAGAGCTGATCATGGGCGGCGAGGATTTTTCCTATATGCTTGAGGCCCGCCCCGGGGCCTTCATCTTTGTCGGCAATGGCGACAGCGCGGCGCTGCACCACCCGCAGTACAACTTCGAGGACGAGGCGATCCCCGCGGGCTGTAGCTGGTTCGCCGAACTGGTTGAACGCCGGATGCCTACGGCGCAGGCCTAGCCTGCGCCGCGTGCGGACAGAGCGTGTTTTCGCAGAAAACATGCGGAGTCCATCACCCGGTGACGAAAACGCGCTATGTCAGGCGCGAGAGATAAAACAAGACTGCGTCCCGCAAGGGCGCGAATAACAAGGAGAGTGACCATGCCGGTCAAGAACCGCTTTGCCGAACTGCAGGACGAAATCACCGCTTGGCGGCGCGATCTGCACGAGAACCCCGAGATCCTGTTTGAAACCCACCGCACCAGCGCCATGGTCGCCGACAAGCTCAAGGCGTTCGGTTGCGACGAGGTGGTCACCGGCATCGGGCGCACCGGGGTCGTCGGCGTGATCAAGGGCAAGTCGGACCGCTCTGGCAAGGTGATCGGGCTGCGCGCCGACATGGATGCGCTGCCGATCAACGAGGCGACCGGGCTCGACTATGCCTCCAAGACCCCGAACGCCATGCATGCCTGCGGCCATGACGGCCATACCGCGATGCTGCTGGGCGCGGCCAAATACCTGTCCGAGACCCGCAATTTCGACGGCACCGTCGTGGTGATCTTTCAGCCCGCCGAAGAGGGCGGCGGCGGCGGCAAGGAAATGTGCGACGATGGGCTGATGGCGCGCTGGGGCATTCAGGAGGTCTATGGCATGCACAACTGGCCGGGCCTGCCCACCGGCAAATTCGCCATTCGTCCCGGCGCCTTCTTCGCCGCCACTGACCAGTTCGACATCCATTTCGAGGGCAAGGGCGGCCACGCCGCCAAGCCGCATGAAACCGTGGACACCACCGTGATGGCGGCGCAGGCGGTGACGGCGCTGCAAACCATCGCCAGCCGCAATGCCGACCCGATCGATCAGGTGGTGGTCTCGGTCACCTCGTTTGAAACCTCCTCCAAGGCCTTCAACGTGATCCCGCAAAAGGTCCACCTCAAGGGCACCGTGCGCACCATGAGCAAGGACATGCGCGCCATGGCCGAGACCCGGATCAGCGAGATTTGCAACGGCATCGCCGCGACCTTCGGCGGCACGGTCGTGGTCGATTATCATCGTGGCTACCCGGTGATGGTGAACTCCGAAGACCAGACCGAATTCGCCGCAGAGGTGGCGCGCAAGGTGTCGGGGGGCTGTGACGAGGCACCAATGGTCATGGGCGGCGAAGATTTCGCCTTCCTGCTTGAGGAACGCCCGGGCGCCTATATTCTGGTCGGCAACGGCGACACCGCGATGGTGCACCACCCGGAATACAACTTCAACGACGAGGCGATTCCGGCGGGTTGCTCATGGTGGGCCGAGATCGTCGAAAGCCGGATGCCAGCGGCCTGACCCACAGGCCTCTGCAAACCACCGAAGCGAGGGCGGCCCCCGTCGCCGCCCTCGTGTCATGCCCGGCGGGCCCGATCCGCCCCTGCCTTTTTCTGGCTGAAAATACTCCGGGGGAGGCGCGGCAAAGCCGCGACGGGGGCAGCGTCCCCAAACTTCACTTAGCTCCGACACACCCCGCCGGCGTCAGCCGTCGGACCAAAGCGCCTGATAGACCGCCTCGATCCCCTCGGCCTCGGCGCGGGCGCTAAAACGACCTTCGGCGATCTCGCGCGCGGCTCGACACATTGCAACGTGACGGGCCGGGTCGCCAAGCAGGGCGCGGGCGGCCTCGGCCGCCTCGGAGGCCGCCTTCTGTGCCACCACGATGCCGCTGCGCCCCTGCGCGGAAAAGGCGCGGTAATAGCCGGCCTCGCTGGCCACGAAGGGGGCGCCGCTCGCCATGCCTTCCAACGGCACCATGCCATAGCCCTCATAGCGCGGCAGTTGCATCACCAGCGACAGCGCCCGCATCAACGCGGGCAGGTCGGCGGCGGGCACTTCGCCGGGAAACAGGATGCGCGCGCCCAGACCGGCGGCACTGACACGGCGCTTGAGACCGTCAAGAAATCCCTGATGTTCGCGCGCGGCACGCCCCAGCACCAGCGCGGTTGCACCGGGCAGATCGGGCAACAGGCGCAGCATAGACTCGACAAACAGATCGGTGCCCTTTTCGGGCCGGATCCGCCCCACCGTGGCAATTCCCATGGTGCCACCATACCCCAGCCTGGCCCAGGCGGCGGCACGATCCGGCGCAGGGGTGAACAGATCGCAATCCACCCCGTGCGGCACCACCGCGCGCACATGGGGCACGAACTGCGCCGCGCGTTCGGTGGTGGCGACAATGGCATCCATGCGCGAAATCAGCCAGCGCGGCAGCGCCGAGTGTCGCCGCTGCGCCGACGAGGTAAAGACGATGCGGATCGGCAGTCGCAGCACGTCGCGGGCCCAGATCGCCGCGCGCATCTCTGTATTGCGGCGCACATGCCAGATCGAAAACGGCCGCCCTGGCGGCGGTTGGCGCGACAGGGCGCGGGCCTGCGACAGCGGGATCGGGTCCGGGCAGCCGGGCAGGGGATGCCCCACCAGCGCCAAATCATGGGTCTTGATCTGTTGCCGGATCACATTGGCGGCAGTGGCCGAGACCCCGGTGAAATTGCGGTTGAAATTGGTGACGAACAGTTCAGACATCACCTACCTCCGGTTTCGTCTCCAACAGCGTTTCCAACCCGAGCGTCGCGCAAATGCCAGACACCACCGTCTCCAGCGCCTGTTCCTGCCGTTGCACCAGACTGCGGGCACCGTCCTGCGCCGCTTTCAGCCGCTCCGGGTGATCCAGCCAATCCGCCACCGCCGCCGCAAGCGTGGTGGCGTCCTGCGCTTCGATCAGACCGCCAGCGGCGGCAAGCGCGTCATAGGCGGCGCGGGCGTTCTCCCGATGCGGGCCGGTGATTAGCGGCACGCCGAACTGGGCCGGCTCGATCGGGTTGTGGCCGCCTTTGGCCACCAGCGAGGCCCCGAGAAAGGCAAAGGGGGCGAGGGTATACCAGCTCCCGGTTTCGCCCAGCGTATCGGCCAGATAGACCTGCGTGCTTGGTCCCGGCACCGCGCCGGTGCTGCGCCGGGCACAGCTCAGACCGGCGCCCGCGATCAGATCGGCGACCTCTTGTCCCCGTTCCGGGTGGCGCGGGGCGAGGATCAGCACAAGATCGGGATAGGCCACCAGCAGACGGCGATAGGCATCCAGCACCACGGGTTCTTCGCCGGAGTGGGTGGAACTGGCCAGCCACAGCGGGCGCGGCTCGATCGCGGCGCGGATCTGTTCGACCACGGCTGTGTCGACCGGCGGCGGCGCCGAGGTGGATTTCAGGTTCACCCCCAGTTTCACCCGCCCCTCCGGCGCGCCCATTTCGATCAGGTCTTTGGCGGTGCCGCGGCTCTGGGCCATCAACAGCGCGAAGTGGGAGAGCAGAAACCGCGCGGTATCCGGCCATCGTTTCCACCCGGCCACCGATTTCGCCGACAGCCGGGCATTGACCAGCGCCAGCGGAATTCCCCGGCCTGCGGCCTCGACGATCATCTGCGGCCAAAGCTCGCTCTCGACAAACAGCGCGGCATCGGGGCGCCAGTGGTCCAGAAAGCGGCGCACGGGTCCGCTGCCATCCAGCGGCGCGAACTGATGGCGACAGCGCGGCGGCATCCGCTTGGCTAGCAATTCGGCCGAGGTGGCGGTGCCCGAGGTGATCAGGAAATTCGCATCCGGCAACCGCACGCCCAATCGGGTGATCAGTTGCAACACCGACAGGCTTTCGCCGACGCTGGCGGCATGGAACCAGATTAGGCGCCCGGCAGGACGGGGCAGGGTGGCATGGCCCAGCCGCTCGCGGCTGCGCGCCCGGCTTACCCCATGATCGCGCAGCTTGCGCGCGGCCTGCCGCCAAACCAAGGGCAGCAGCAGCGGCGTCACCGTGCGATACAGGCGATACAGCGCCGTCGGGCGGGTCATTCAGCCGCCCGTATGGCTCATGTGGCGCGACATTTGCCCGTCGGCCCGTTGCCGGGAATAGTCGAAATCATGCCCCTTGGGCTTATGCGAGATGGCGGCGCGGATGGCGGCCTCCAGCGGTGCCTCGCTGGCCGCATCCTGCCGCAGCGGCGCGCGCAGGTCGGCCATGTCTTCCTGGCCCAGACACATGTACAGCTCGCCCGTGCAGGTCAGGCGCACGCGGTTGCAGCTTTCGCAGAAATTATGCGACAGCGGCGTGATGAAACCGACCTTCTGCCCGCTTTCTTCCAGCCGGACATAGCGCGCTGGCCCGCCAGAGCGTTCGCTCAGATCGGTGACGGTATAGTGCTGGGCATAGCGCGCGCGCACGTCGTCGAGCGACCAGTATTGATCCAGCCGGTCCTCGTTGCCGATATCGCCCATCGGCATGACCTCGATCCAGGTCAGGTCCATGTCACGCTCGGCGCACCATTCGGTGAGGCGCGGCAGTTCGTCCTCGTTGAACCCTTTGAGCGCGACGGCGTTGATCTTCACCCGCAGCCCGGCCTTTTGCGCCGCATCGATGCCGCGCAGCACCTGCGGCAACCGACCCCAACGGGTGACATCGGCGAATTTCGCCTCGTCCAGCGTGTCGAGCGAGATGTTTACCCGCCGCACCCCCGCATCAAACAGATCCTGCGCAAAGCGTTCCAGTTGCGAGCCATTGGTGGTCAGCGTCAGTTCTTTCAAAGCGCCACTGTCCAGATGCCGGGTCATCGCGCGGAAAAACGTCATGATGTCGCGCCGCACCAGCGGCTCGCCGCCGGTGATCCGCAGCTTTTCCACCCCGAGCCGGATGAAGGTCGAACACATGCGGTCCAGCTCCTCCAGCGTCAGCAGCTCTTTCTTGGGCAGAAAGGTCATGTTTTCCGACATGCAATAGACACAGCGGAAATCGCACCGGTCGGTGACGGAGACGCGCAGATAGGTGATTGCGCGGGCAAAGGGATCGATCAAAGGGGCGCTCATGCGACATAGGTAGAGTGAGCCCGTCGCTGCGGCAAGGGGGATTGCCACTGGCAAGGGGCATTGCAGCGCGATAAGCTCGCTGCCATGAGACATGCGATGATCCTTTCCCTCGCCCTTGTGGCTGGCTGCACGCAGGTAAACGGCGTGGTCGACACCGTACGTGGCGGTCTGGGCGGCCTTGGACAAAGCAAGGCGGCCCCGGCGCAAGAGCCGGCCGCACTCCCCCCCGCCGCTGACGTCCTGCCGGATCAGCCGCCGGTGGCCGCCGTGCCACAGGCCCGTGATGGCAGCCTCGGCACCACCGTGGCCGGGCTGGGCGATCCGACGAAAACCGGGCTTTGGCTGGAAACGCCGTTGGTCACCACGGGCGGCAAGGGCCGCGTGGTCTGGCCCACCACCGGGCGCTGGGTGGCGGTGGCGCTGCTTCCGGCTGTGGGCGAGGTCTCCGCCGGAAGTCGGCTGTCGCTGGAGGCGATGCGCGCCCTTGGCGTGCCGTTGACCGAGTTGATCGAGGTCGAGGTTTACGCCGGCAGCTGATCGTCCGGCGTTTCCTTCGGCAGGTATCTCGCCGCTTCTTTGCGGGCAAACGGCTTCATCGCCTCGCCATGTTCGGCCAGAAAGGCCCGCACACGGTCCGGGTCATGTTTGCTCAGATCGCGCAGCCACCAGCCGATGGCCTTTTGAATGAACCAGTCGCGCTCGGGGACATAGCCCGCCGCCCAACCCAGAATACGGTCGCGCCGCTCCAGATCCTCGGGCTTGGGGTGGTTCTGCTTGGTCCAGGGCAGGGTGGCGACCAGCGCCGCGCGCCGGGTCCACATATGTTCGGACCGGGTCCAGTCTTCGACCTGACCCAACCGGGCGGGATCGGCCACCAGCCGTTTTTGCGCCGCGATGCAGGCGTGATCGGCAATCGCCCAGCTGTCAAACGCGGGCACCCAGCTTTGGATCAGCGCCCAAGCGTCCGCATCGGGCCGCATCCGCGCCTGCGTCAGAAGCTTCGCCGCCGCCAGTCGCGCCTCGAAAATATCGGTTTGCCAAAGTTGATCGGCCAGCGCGACGCGCTCCTCAACGGAAAGCGCTTGTCGCCAGTTCTGGGTTAATTCGTTGATCGCGGGGTTGGGAAGGCCCAGAACCACGCGCTTTTGCTTGTGATAGCTCGCCATCTGTTCGGCACGGCCCGGTTCGATATGGGCCTCCAGCTGGGCTAGCGCCTCTTCAAGCGTCATGGCGCAGATCCGGCATGCAGGAAAAACTGTACATTCTGGCCCTCGAACTCCCGGTTTCGCGGCACAGGGTACGCCGCGTCAGATGTCCCTAACAGCGTCGCACCCTCTGGCCAATCCCGCCCGACCAATCAACCCGCCTATTCAACCGTCACCGATTTGGCGAGGTTGCGGGGTTGATCCACATCCGTCCCCTTGGCGATCGCGGTGTGATAGGCCAAAAGCTGCGCCGGCACCGCATAGAGGATCGGCGCGATGGCCGGGTGAACCCGGGGCATGGTGATCGACATCCAGATCCCCTCTTGTGCCTCGGCCAGCCCGGCGGCATCAGAGATGAGCAAGACCTTGCCCTCTCGCGCCATCACCTCCTGCATGTTCGAAATCGTCTTGTCGAACAGCGCATCCTTCGGTGCCATCACCACCACCGGCATCTCGGAATCGATCAGCGCGATGGGGCCGTGTTTCAACTCTCCCGCAGCATAAGCTTCGGCGTGTATATAGCTGATTTCCTTCAGCTTAAGTGCCCCTTCCAGCGCGAGCGGATACATCAGGCCGCGGCCAAGGAACAATACGTCGCGCGCGGCGCTGAGACGTTGCGCCGCGCCCCGGACCGCACCGTCGCACTCCAGCGCCGCATTGAGCAGATGCGGCAGGCCGCGCAGGGCCGCGACGTGATCGGCCAAGGCTTCTGGCGTCATCTCGCCCCGGTCGGCGGCAGCCTTGAGCGCAAGGATCAACAGAACGGTCAACTGACAGGTGAACGCCTTGGTCGAGGCGACGCCGATCTCGACCCCGGCGTGAATCGGCAGCGCCAGATCGCTTTCCCGCGCGATCGAGCTTTCCGGCACATTGATCACCGAGAGGATGCGATCCGCCTTGCCCTTGCAATAGCGCAGCGCGGCAAGGGTATCGGCGGTCTCGCCCGACTGGCTAACGAACAGCGCAACGGTCCCCGCCGGCAGCGGCGGTTCACGATAGCGGAATTCGCTGGCGATATCGACCTCGACCGGAATCCGGGCGAGTTGCTCGAACCAGTATTTCGCTGTCAGACAGGCATAATAGGCGGTGCCGCAGGCCACCAGCGTCAACCGCTGGACCCCGGCAAAGTCGATCCCCTCGCCGGGCAGGCGCACGGAGTCCTCGTTGGCGGGCAGGTAGTGGCGGATCGCGTCGCTCAGAACGGCAGGCTGTTCGGCGATCTCCTTGGCCATGAAATGCTTGTGCCCGGCCTTGTCCGCACTGGCGCTGTCGATACGCACGGTCTTGACCGGGCGGCTCACCTGCGCGCCCTTGGCGTCGCGGATCTCCAGCGTGGTGCGGGTAAGGAGGGCGCGGTCGCCTTCCTCGAGATAGGTGATGCGGTCAGTCAACGGCGCCAGCGCGATCGCGTCAGAGCCGACATACATCTCGCCGTCGCCATGCCCGATCGCCAGCGGAGAGCCGCGGCGCGCGGCGATGATCAGGTCATCCTCGCCCTCGACCAGGAACGCCAGCGCAAAGGCACCCTCCAGTCGGTCGATGGTTTTCATCGCGGCCTCGACCGGGGTTTCCCCCCGGTTCAGGAACCGTTCGGCCAGCAGCGCCACGGTTTCGGTATCGGTGTCGGTCTGAAAGTCGATGCCGTCGGCAGCCAGTTCAGCGCGCAGCTCGCGGAAGTTTTCGATGATGCCGTTGTGCACAACCGCGACGGCCCCGGCCCGGTGTGGGTGGGCGTTGTTCAGGGTCGGCGCCCCGTGGGTGGCCCAGCGGGTGTGACCAATGCCGGATTTCCCCGCCAGCGGCTCATGCACCAGAAGATCGCTTAGATTGACCAGCTTGCCGACCGCGCGACGGCGGTCCAGAACGCCGTTGTTGATTGTGGCGATCCCGGCGCTGTCATAGCCGCGATATTCCAATCGCTTCAGCGCCTCGACCAGGATGGGCGCCACTTCGTGTTTCCCAAGGACCCCGACAATTCCGCACATTATTTGGCCTCCATGGCGCGTTTCGCTGCTTTCGCCTTTAACAAATCGAACAATTTCCGGGCGTGGCCCGGTTTGTTCTCTTGCTTGGCGCGGGCGATGGCCAAGGCTTCGGATTCGACGTTGCGGGTGATGACGGACCCGCTGGCCGTCATCGCCCCGTCGCCCACTGTGACCGGCGCCACCAGCATTGTGTTCGACCCGATAAAGACCCGTTTTCCGATTTCGGTGTGATGCTTCATCACGCCGTCATAGTTGCAGGTGATGGTGCCCGCTCCAATATTGCTGCCGGCGCCGATACTGGCATCGCCGATATAGCTCAGGTGATTGACCTTGGCGCCCTCGGCAATCGTGGCATTCTTGATTTCGACGAAATTGCCGACGTGACAGTCTTCGGCCAGTTCCGCGCCCGGGCGCAGCCGCGCATAGGGGCCGACCACCGCGCCGCGGCTGACATGGCAGCCTTCCAGATGGGAAAAGGCGCGGATCGTGGCCCCGGATTCCACCGTCACACCGGGGCCGAACACGACATTGGGCTCGATCAGCGCATCGCGGCCAATCACGGTGTCGAAGGCCAGATGTACGGTATCGGGCGCGGTCATGGTGATCCCGGTCTCCAGCAACTCTGCCCGGGCGCGGTTCTGGAACACCGCCTCGGCGGCGGCCAGATCGGCGCGGGAGTTGATGCCGAGCGTTTCCTCTTCGTCGCAGGCAATCGCCGTGACCGACAGACCACTGTCGCGGGCCAACTCCACCACATCGGTCAGATAGTATTCGCCCGAGGCGTTATCGTTGCCGACGCGTGAAATCAGATCGAACAGCGCGCGCGCGTCTCCCGTCATAATGCCGCTATTGCAGAAGCTTAGCGCGCGTTCCTCATCGCTAGCGTCTTTGTATTCGACGATCCGTTCCAACTGATCGCCCTGCATGACCAGGCGGCCATAGCGGGCCGGATCGGCGGCATCGAACCCGAGGATCACCAGATCATGCTGCGCGCGCGCCGCGAGCATCCGCTCCAGCGTTTCGGGGCGGATGAAGGGGGTGTCGCCGTAAAGCACCACGACATCCCCGTCGAACCCCTCCAGCGCCGCGCGGGCCTGATCGACTGCATGGGCGGTGCCAAGCTGTTCCTCTTGCAGCACCACCTGCGCGGTCTCGTCGATCTCCTCCACCGCGCGGGCGACCTGATCGGCGCCATGGCCCGCAACGATCACGGTGCGTTCGGGGCTGACCGCGCCGCCGCTTTGCATCGCATGGGCCAGCATTGGCACCTGGCCGATCGGGTGGAGAACCTTGGGAAGATCGGAATTCATCCGCGTGCCTTTTCCGGCGGCGAGGATGACAAGGGCAATGCGCATGCGTTTTCTCTTTGTCTTTTGTTCGGGTCCGTTTTATCCGCTGCGGGGGTCGACGCAACCGTTAGCGCGATCAAACAAGGTTGCGGGCTGCAACACGGATGGGCGGAAAAACGCCGAGAGGAGACAACCATGCGCAGTGTGATCTTTGATCTGGACGGGACGCTGGCTGATACCTCGGGGGATCTGATCGCTGCGGCGAATGCCTGCTTCCGCCAGATCGAGGGGCGTGATGTGCTGGACCCCGAAACGGATCAGGGCGTTGCGCTGCGCGGCGGCAGGCGGATGCTGAGCGTCGGGCTGGAGCGGCTGGGCCGCTATGAACCCGACGTGGTCGAGGCGTTCTATCCCGTGCTGCTGGAGGCCTATGCCGAGGATATCGCGCGTCACAGCGTACTGTATCCCGGAGCGATGGAGGCGGTGGCGGCGTTGAGCGCGTCGGGCTATGGCGTCGGCATCTGCACCAACAAACCCGAGCATCTGGCCGATATGCTGCTGCAACGCCTTGGCGTGCGCGATGCCTTTGCCGCGCTGGTCGGTGCCGATACGCTAAAGGTGCATAAACCTGATCCCGAGCCGCTGCGCGAGGCGGCGCGGCGAGTGGGTGGCGATCCGGCGAAAACCCTGCTGGTGGGGGATTCCGATACCGACCGCAATACCGCAAAGGCCGCTGGCGTGCCCTCGGTACTGGTCACCTTTGGCCCATCAGGGGCCGATATGGCCGCGTTGCAGCCAGAGGCCTTGCTTGAGCGCTACGAGGATCTGCCGGCGCTGGTCGCGCGGTTGATTGGCGCGAACAGCTGATCGGCATGAACCGCTGATCGGGCAGGGAACGCGGCTGAGTTCTGCCCGCTTTGGCGCTGTCACGACGGCTGCGTCGGTGCGCTTTTGCCCGCAAAGTATTTCACCTTTGTGAATTCTCGCTGCCCGCTCTTGACCCCCTCTGGTCCGCGCCGCACAAACGCCGCATGACCGAGATATTTACTGGCAGTTTCACCCAGCAGGAGCCGATCCCAGAGGCCGGGATCGAAGCGGCACTGAGCGTGCTGCGCAGTGGCCGCCTGCACCGTTACAACCTGACCGAGGGGGAGCTGGGCGAAGCCGCTCTCTTGGAGCAGGAATTCGCCGCGCAGATGGGCGCGAAATATTGCCTTGCGGTGACCTCGGGCGGCTATGCCTTGTCCACGGCGCTGCGGGCGGCGGGGGTAAAGCCGGGCGAGCCGGTGCTGACAAACGCCTTCACCCTTGCCCCGGTGCCCGGCGCGATTGCCTCGATCGGGGCGCAGCCGCTTTTTGTCGAGGTCAACGAGGCGTTGACCATTGATCTTGACGATCTGGCCGCCAAGGTGGAGCGGGCCGGGGTGCTGTTGCTCAGCCATATGCGCGGGCATCTCTGTGACATGGACCAGCTGATGCGGATCTGCACCGATGCCGGGGTGATCGTGATCGAGGATTGCGCCCATACCATGGGGGCGACGTGGAACGGCGTGCCCTCTGGGCGGCACGGGGTGGTGGGGTGCTATTCCTGCCAGACCTACAAGCATGTGAATTCCGGCGAAGGTGGGCTGCTGGTCACCGACGACGAAGAGATCGCGGCGCGGGCGGTGATCCTGTCAGGTTCCTATATGCTGTATGACCGCCATCTGGCGGCGCCAAGTGCCGAGGTGTTCGAGCGGGTGAAATATGACACCCCCAATATCTCGGGGCGGATGGACAATCTGCGCGCCGCGATCCTGCGCCCGCAATTGCGCGTTCTTGACCGGCAGGTAAGCCGTTGGAACGACCGCTACCGCGTGCTGGAAGCGGGGCTGCGCGGCACGCCCGGCTTGCGCGTGATCGATCGGCCCGAGGCCGAGCATTTTGTCGGCTCATCGTTCCAGGTCCTGTTGCCAGACTGGACGGCCGACAACGTTCGCGCGGTGCTGAGCCGCTGTGCCGCCCGCGGGGTGGAACTGAAATGGTTCGGCGCGCCCGAGCCGCAGGGGTTCACCTCGCGCTATGATAGCTGGCGCTATGTTGCCAGTGAACCGATGCCGCAAACCGACCGGGTGCTGGCCGGCATTCTAGATATGCGGGTTCCTTTGACCTTCAGCGTCGAGGATTGCGCACTGGTCGCACGCATCATCCGCGCCGAGGTCAGTGCCGTTTTTCAGGGCTGCCCCGCGAAAACCTGATCCTAAGGTCTTGATTCACGGTCCAAAGCTGTGTCAGTTTGCGCACGCAGTTGTTCTGATGCTTGTATTTTGTCTGCGTGCTTGTAGTCGGTGCTGTTCTCCCCATTTGCTTTTCAAATCGACGGTTTCGCATCTCTGAGACGATCGTCTTTGGCGTGTCCGGCTGCCTTTGACGTGTCCTGCTTCGGCGGGATCGTGCCGGATTGGCTTTGGAAATCTATCGAATGGTGACTTTTTATGTGCGCAGCAACCTATAGTGGTTAATTTGGCAAAAATCGCATATGTTGCGTTTGGATGTTCGCGGCAACATGAAAGGATGTCTTATGGCTGGCGGAAAGGTTCACCCGGATTTGGTTGCACTTTTTCCCACGGTTGTGCAGCGGTCTGCCGGGGATGGGGTCGGGGCCGGTGAAAGTTTTCTTGCCCATGCGCTGGACCAGCACGCGCTTGTCAGCGTCGCGAATACCGATGAGAAAATCCTCTATGTGAACGATCGGTTTGCCCAGATCAGCGGGTATTCCAAGGCAGAACTGGTCGGCCAGACCCATCGCATCCTGCGCTCGGCGGAGCAACCGGCGTCTTTATACGAGGACCTTTGGGCGAAAATCACCAATGGCGAGACTTGGTACGGCGAAGTTAAGCAAATCCGCAAGAATGGCGATCCCTATTGGGTCAAGGCAACGGTGGTCCCGTTTTTCTCGCCGGACGGGCGCCCGGAAAAGTTTCTGTCGATCCATACGGATATCACCGAGTCCAAACGGGCCGAGGCGCAATTGCAGCGGCAGCTGTCCTTTGATCTGATCAAGGACGAGATTTATCTGTTCTGGCCGGACACGCTGGAGGTCTTTTACCTGAACCAAAGCGCCCGGATCCGGCTGCGGATTCGGCGCGGCAGCAAGATCAGCCTGACACCTGCCAAGCTGCTTCATGGGGTGACGAAACGGGACTTTCGCAGTCATTTGCAGCCACTTCTTGCCGGGGGAAGCAAATGGATCACCTTTGAGGCCGAGCATAAACAGCCCGATGGGCAGATCGCCCCGGCAGAGGTGACGATCCAACTGATCCGCCCCCATGGTGAAGAACCGCGCTTTCTGGCGCATGTGCGCAACATCAGCAAGCGCAAGCAGGCCGAGATTACCAAGCGGCAATTCATTTCCAATATCAGCCATGAGCTGCGCACGCCGCTGACCGCGATCCGGGGGGCCTTTGGTCTGATCAAGACCGGGCTGGCGCTGAACGGGGCGAAGCAGGCCGTGCAACTTTCCGAAATGGGGCTGAAGAATACCGCGCGTCTTGAGGCGTTGATCGAAAACCTTCTGGACATGGAGCGGATCGCCGCCGGGCGCATGATGTCCAAAATGGGTCGTGTTGTCCTTGATGAGGTGATCACCGGGGCGATTTCCGGGGTCGCGGATTACAAATCGTCGAAACAGGTTCGGGTGGTCTTTGTCGCGCAGGGGGATCCGGTCTGCGTCAAGGGCGATGCGATCGGCTTGTCCAGAGTGTTTGGAATTCTGCTCTCCAATGCGATCAAATTCTCGCATGACGGCGGCAGGGTCGAAATCCGAGTGCGGCGGGACGGGGCCCGAATCGCCGTTTCCGTGTGCGACTATGGCATCGGAATACCAGAGCATTTCAAGCCGGACATCTTTACGCCCTTTACTCAGGCTGACACCTCCGACACCCGCCGTTCAGATGGTGCCGGGATTGGTCTGGTCATTGCGCAGTCCATTGTCGAGGAACACGGCGGGTCCATCAAGGTGCACAGCACTGAGGGTGAGGGAACCGAGGTTTCCTTCTTTCTGATCCCCTGCGCCGAAGAGGCGCAGATCCTGTCCTCTGAAGCCATCGGTTAAACATCGCTGACAAGCGACGCTTGACGCGACTCATGTCTTGCCCTTATTAAATGAACAGTCGTTCATTAAACCGCTGGAGGGGGCCATGTTCAACGCAACTATGCAATTCGATCTGGGCGAGGATGTGAACGCGCTACGCGATGCGGTGCATCGCTGGGCGCAGGAGCGGATCAAGCCGATGGCGGCCGAGATCGACCGCAGCAACAATTTTCCCGCCGATCTGTGGCGCGAGATGGGGGATATGGGCCTGTTGGGGGTCACCGTGTCCGAGGAGTATGGCGGGGCGGCGATGTCCTATCTTGCCCATACCATCGCGGTCGAGGAAATCGCCCGCGCCTCGGCCTCGGTCTCGCTGTCCTATGGGGCGCATTCCAACCTCTGCGTGAACCAGATCAAGCTGAATGCCAGCGAGGCGCAAAAGCAGAAATACCTGCCCGGGCTGATCTCGGGCGAACATGTGGGCGCTCTGGCGATGAGCGAACCCGGTGCCGGGTCTGACGTGGTGTCGATGAAGCTGCGGGCGGAAAAGCGCAACGGGTACTATGTGCTCAACGGCAACAAGTACTGGATCACCAACGGTCCCGATGCCGACACGCTGGTGGTTTATGCCAAGACCGATCCCGAGGCGGGCTCGCGCGGGATCACCGCCTTTATCGTCGAAAAGACGATGAAGGGATTCTCGACCTCACCGCATTTCGACAAGCTGGGTATGCGCGGCTCCAACACCGCCGAGCTGATCTTTGAGGACTGCGAGGTGCCGTTCGAAAATGTGCTGGGAGAAGAGGGGCGAGGCGTGCGCGTTCTGATGTCCGGGCTGGATTACGAGCGCGTGGTGCTGGCCGGGATCGGCACCGGTATCATGGCGGCCTGTCTGGATGAAATCATGCCCTATCTGGCCGAGCGCAAGCAGTTCGGTCAGCCGATCGGGAGTTTCCAGCTCATGCAGGGCAAGATCGCGGATATGTACACCGCGATGAATTCGGCCCGCGCCTATGTCTATGAGGTGGCCAAGGCCTGCGACAAGGGCACCGTCACCCGCCAGGACGCGGCGGCCTGCTGTCTTTATGCTTCGGAGGAGGCGATGAAACAGGCGCATCAGGCGGTGCAGGCGATGGGCGGGGCGGGCTTCTTGTCCGATGCTGCCGTAAGCCGCATCTTCCGCGATGCCAAACTGATGGAGATCGGCGCCGGCACCAGCGAGATCCGCCGCATGTTGATCGGGCGTGAGATGATGGCGGCAATGGCCTGATCGGCAGCCCCGAAATGCAATCGGTCCGCGCGACGAGGGAGACGCGCGGACCGATCGGCAACACCGGGCAGATTGCCCGGCGACGGTAAAGGGATCAGAACCGATGAACGTAGGAAATGCCCCAGACCAGCGGGTCGATCTCGGCCTCGCCGATATAGGCGCCGTTCAGCGTCACGTCGGAGTTGATGTCGACCCAGCGCACATCCATGCGCAGCGAACCGTTATCGCTGATTTCATAGTCGACGCCGGCGTGGGCCGCCACGCCCCAGGAATCATCCAGCGAAATCGTCCCGAGCGGAGAGGTTTCGTCGAAGAAGGTGGTGTAGTTCAAGCCAACACCAACAAACGGGGTAAAGGCCGATTGGGTCGGGATATGGTAGTTCACGCTCAGGGTCGGGGGCAGTTGCTTGACCGTCGCAGCATAGGCACCGCCGACGCTCACGTCATGTTCGAACGGGGTGGCAGCCAAGATCTCGATGCCCCAGTTGTCGCGGAAAAAATACTCACCGGTAATGGTGGGGCGTACGCTCTCGTTGATGGTGGCCGCAGCACCTGCCAGCGTGCCATTGTCGGATTTCGGATCGACATAGCCGAACCCGACACCCACGGTCCAATCCCCTTGGGATTGCGCCGCCAGAGGCCCGGCGAGCATCGCGGCAAGAGCCGTCGAAAAAAGCAGTGCAGCCGTTTGGCGTGTCATCGTTCTGTCCTCTCTTCTGATTGTGAGCGGACCATTGCAACTCACGTTGTTCCTGACGCTGATCTGGATCAAGTTTCGCGTGGTTTCAGCACCGGACATGCCGGTCAGGAAAGCCTTAAAGTCAATAACTATCAATGGATTAGGATATGAGTTTCGCTCAGGTCATACCCGGATTGACGCCTGCGGGGGGCTGGGATGTGCCCGCACGGTTGAACATGGCCGCGCAGGCGCTGGACGGCGACGCCGATGCGCTGGCGATCATCGATCTGACCGGACCGGCACGCCGCGACGTGACCCGGGGCGCTTTGGCCGCGATGGCGGACGGGCTGGCCCGCCGATTGTTGTCCGAGGGCGTGGTGCGCGGGGATCGGGTTGGCGTGTTGCTCAGCCAATCCCCGGCGTGTGCGGCGGCGCATCTGGCGATCTGGAAAATCGGCGCGATTTCCGTGCCCTTGTTCAAGCTGTTCAAACAGGATGCGCTGCGCAGCCGGGTGGGGGATGCGGGTGCAAATCTGGTCCTGACCGATCCCGAGGGCGCGGCGCTGCTGGGCGATCTGGCCCGGCCCCTGATGGTGGACACAGCGGCAATCGACGGCGAACCGCTGCCCTTTGCCGAGACCGGCCCAGAGGATCCGGCGGTGCTCATCTATACCTCGGGCACCACTGGTAGCCCCAAGGGCGCGCTGCACGGGCACCGGCTGTTGACCGGCCATCTGCCCGGGGTCAGTTTGAGCCATGATCATCTGGGCCAGCCCGGCGATTGTCTTTGGACACCCGCCGACTGGGCCTGGATCGGGGGGCTGTTCGATGTGCTGATGCCGGGGCTGGCGCTGAGGGTGCCGGTGGTGGCCGCGCGGATGGAGAAATTCACCCCCGAGGGCGCCGCGAACATCATCGCGCAAGCCTCTGTCCGAAACGTGTTTTTCCCGCCCACGGCCCTGCGTATGTTGAAGGCGGCCGAGCAATCGGTGCCCGGCCTGCGCTCGGTCGCTTCGGGCGGCGAGCCACTGGGCGCCGAGATGCTGGCCTGGGGGCGCCGCGCCTTTGGGCTTGAGATCAACGAATTCTATGGCCAGACCGAATGCAATATGATCGCGACGAGTTGCGGTGCCGATTTTCCGGCCCGTCCGGGGTGCATCGGCAAGCCGGTGCCGGGGCATGAGATCGCCGTGCTGGACGCGGATGGCCAACCAACGCTGGACGAGGGCGACGTCGCGGTGCGCCGTGGCTCGGCCTCGATGCTGCTGGACTACTGGAACAACCCGCAGGCCACCGCCGAGAAATTCCACGGCGCGTGGCTGATTACCGGTGATCGTGGCATCTGGGAGGGCGACTACCTGCGCTTCATGGGGCGCGAGGATGATGTCATCACCTCGGCTGGCTACCGCATTGGCCCGGCCGAGATCGAGGATTGCCTGATGACGCATCCAGACGTTGCCACCGTGGGGGTGGTCGGCAAGCCGGACCCGTTGCGTACTGAGATCGTCAAAGCCTATGTGGTGCTGAAACCGGATGCTAAAGTGATCGGGAAAGAGCTTCAGAGCTACGTTAAGGATCGACTTGCAAGTTATTCCTATCCAAGGGAAATCACCTTTCTTGACGCGCTGCCGATGACGGTGACGGGCAAGGTGATCCGCAAGGAATTGAAGCGTCGCGCAGCGGCGGAACAGGAGGCGGAACAATGAAACTCACGTCCAAGATCATCCCCTCGTCCGAGGAGTTTCAGGCCAACCGCGACGCCCATCTTGAGGCGTTGGAGCGGGTGCGCGAGGCCGCGCTCACGGCGGCGGAAGGCGGCGGCGAGAAATCCCGCGCGCGCCATCTCTCGCGCGGCAAGATGCTGCCACGTGAGCGGGTCGCCAACCTGCTCGACCCCGGTTCGCCCTTTCTGGAAATCGGCGCCACTGCGGCGCATGACATGTATGGAAATGCCGCCCCCTGTGCCGGGGTGATTGCCGGGATTGGCCGGGTGCATGGGCAAGATGTCATGGTCGTGTGCAATGACGCCACCGTAAAGGGCGGCACTTATTTCCCGATGACGGTCAAAAAGCACCTGCGCGCGCAGGAAATCGCCGCCGAATGCGCGCTGCCTTGCGTCTATCTGGTGGACTCGGGGGGTGCCAACCTGCCGCAACAGGACGAGGTGTTTCCGGATCGCGACCATTTCGGGCGCATCTTCTACAATCAGGCCAATATGTCGGCCCGTGGCATCCCGCAGATCGCCGTGGTGATGGGGTCTTGCACCGCGGGTGGCGCCTATGTGCCGGCGATGTCGGACGTCACCATCATCGTCAAGGAACAGGGCACGATCTTTCTGGCCGGTCCGCCGCTGGTCAAGGCCGCCACCGGCGAGGTGGTCAGCGCCGAGGATCTGGGCGGCGGTGATGTGCATACGCGCCTGTCCGGCGTCGCCGATTACCTGGCCGAGGATGACGCCCACGCGCTGGCGCTGGCGCGGCGCGCGATCAGCCACCTGAACCGCGCCAAACCGGCGACGGTACAATGGCAATCCCCCGAAGCGCCCGCCTATGATCCGGACGAGATACTTGGCGCCGTGCCGGCCGATTTGCGCACCCCCTATGACATCCGCGAGGTAATCGCGCGGGTGGTTGACGGGTCGCGCTTTGACGAGTTCAAGCCGCGTTTTGGCGAAACCATCGTGACCGGGTTTGCCCATGTCATGGGCTGCCCGGTGGGGATAGTGGGCAACAACGGGGTTCTGCTCTCGGAGGCGGCGCAAAAGGTGGCGCATTTCGTCGAACTGTGCAGTCAGCGCCATATCCCATTGGTTTTCCTGCAAAACATCACCGGCTTCATGGTCGGGCGCAAATACGAAAACGAGGGTATCGCGCGGCACGGGGCCAAGATGGTCACCGCCGTCGCCACCACCAATGTGCCCAAGATCACCATGCTGGTCGGTGGCAGTTTTGGGGCGGGCAATTATGGCATGTCCGGTCGTGCCTATCAGCCCCGCTTTCTTTGGAGCTGGCCCAATTCCCGCATCTCGGTGATGGGCGGCGAACAGGCGGCGGGCGTGCTGGCCACGGTCAAGCGCGACGGCATCGAACGTGCGGGGGGCAGTTGGTCCGCCGAGGAGGAAGCCGAGTTCAAACGCCCCACGCTGGAGATGTTCGAGCGCCAGTCGCATCCGCTTTATGCCTCGGCCCGGCTTTGGGACGACGGCGTGGTCGATCCGCGCAAGACCCGCGACGTGCTGGCGCTCAGCCTCACCGCCGCGCTCAACGCGCCGATCGAGGACACCCGCTTCGGCGTGTTCCGGATGTGATGTGGACAGGCCGTCTGCGGCAGGGAGAAATGCCATGATTGAAACCCGACTGACCCGACGCTTTGGCATTGACGCCCCGGTGCTCTGCGCGCCGATGGCGCTGGCCACCGGTGGGCGGCTGGCAGCGGCGGTGACGCGCGCCGGGGGGCTGGGCCTGATCGGCGGCGGCTATTGTGATGCGGGTTGGATCGCGCGGGAATTCGATGCGGCGGGAAACACCTCTGTCGGTTGCGGCTTCATCACTTGGAAATTGCGAGAGAAATTGCAGGAAACGCCGGGGCTGCTCGACCAAGTTCTGGCGCGCAAGCCTGCCGCCGTTTTTCTCTCCTTTGGCGATCCGACCCCCTTTGCCGCCGCGATCCGCGCCGCCGGCGTGCCGCTGATCTGTCAGGTGCAGACCTTGGCGGATGCAAAACTGGCTGCCGGGGCAGGGGCCGATGTGATCGTGGCGCAGGGCACCGAGGCCGGTGGTCATGGCGAGAAACGCGCAACCCTGACCTTGGTGCCAGAGGTGGCGGACTGGCTGGCCGTGCATGCCCCCGACACCTTGCTGCTGGCGGCGGGTGGGATTGGCGACGGGCGCGGACTGGCCGCCGCGTTGATGCTGGGCGCCGATGGGGTGCTTGTGGGTTCGCGGTTCTGGGCCAGCGCGGAATCCCTTGCCGCGCCGGGCATGACCGACGCCGCCATCGCCGCCAGCGGCGACGACACGATCCGCAGCAGCGTGATGGACGCGGCGCGCGGGCTGAGCTGGCCGGGCCGCTTTACCGCCCGCGTCCTGAAAAACCCGGTGACCGAGCGCTGGCATGACGACCCGCAGGGGCTTGTCGCCCATGCCGGTGAGATTGCCGCAGACTGGAAGGCCGGCTGGGACGCTGGCGATCCGAGCCGCGCCAATACCTTCGTGGGAGAGGCTGCGGGCCTGATCCATGATCGCCCCCCGGCGGGCGAGATCCTGACCGCGATGATGTCCGAGGCCGAGGCACTGCTCGGCGGCGGCTGGCGGGGCGCGGTGACATGAGCTTGCCCGCCGCGTCTGCATTTCCGACCCGTCTTTTTCTGGCGGATAAATACTCCTCGAAGGGGCGCCGTTGGCGCGACACAGGAAACGGCAACGCCCCCGCTGCGCATCCTATGAAAGGACCTGACGCATGTTCAACAAGATCCTGATTGCCAACCGTGGCGAGATTGCCTGCCGGGTGATCGAAAGCGCGCGCTCCATGGGGGTGCGGACGGTGGCGGTGTATTCCGACGCCGATGCCGGGGCCAAACACGTACAAATGGCCGATGACTCCGTACATATCGGTGGTTCGGCCCCGTCCGACAGCTATCTGCGCGGCGATGTGATCATCGAGGCCGCGCGCGCGAGTGGCGCGCAGGCGATCCATCCCGGCTATGGCTTCCTGTCCGAGAACCCCGATTTCGTCGATGCGGTCGAGGCCGCCGGTCTGACCTTTATCGGCCCCTCGGCGCAGGCGATCCGTGCCATGGGGCTCAAGGATGCGGCCAAGAAACTGATGGAAGAGGCCGGCGTGCCGGTGGTGCCCGGCTATCATGGTGACAATCAGGACCCGGAGCATCTGGCGGGGGCCGCCGACACCATCGGTTATCCGGTGTTGATCAAGGCGGTTGCAGGCGGCGGCGGCAAGGGGATGCGCAAGGTCGCGCGCCCGGAGGAATTCGCCGCAGCGCTCGACAGCGCTCGGTCCGAGGCGCGCACGGCGTTTGGAAACGACGCGGTGCTGATCGAGAAACTGGTGGAAACCCCGCGCCATATCGAGGTGCAGGTGTTCGGTGACGGCGAGGACGCTGTCCATCTGTTCGAGCGTGATTGCTCGCTTCAGCGCCGCCACCAGAAGGTGATCGAAGAGGCCCCGGCGCCCGGCATGACGGCGCAGATGCGCGCCGCGATGGGCGAGGCGGCGGTGCGCGCGGCCAAAGCGATTGGCTACAAGGGCGCGGGCACGATTGAATTCATCGTCGACGCCTCCGATGGGCTGCGCCCGGACCGGTTCTGGTTCATGGAGATGAACACGCGGCTTCAGGTCGAGCATCCGGTGAGCGAGGCGATCACCGGCATCGATCTGGTGCAATGGCAACTTCGCGTTGCCGCGGGCGAACCGCTGCCGCTGACGCAGGATGAGATCACGTTGACCGGCCACGCTTTTGAGGCGCGGCTGTATGCCGAGGATGTGCCCAAGGGCTTTCTGCCCGCCACCGGCAAGCTGACGCATCTGGAGTTCCCGGCGCAGGCCCGGATCGACAGCGGCGTGCGGGCTGGCGACGTGATCAGCCCGTTTTATGACCCGATGATTGCCAAGGTGATCACCCATGGTCCGACGCGTGCGATCGCGCTGGCACGCCTGACCCGCGCGCTGGAAGACTGCGAAGTCGCGGGATCGGTCACCAATCTGGCGTTTTTGGGGGCTTTGACCCGGCACGTGGGCTTCGCGGCGGGGAATGTCGATACCGGGCTGATCGAGCGGGATCTGGAGGATCTGATCCGCGCCGAGGCCCCGACGCCGCAGCTTTTGGCGCAGGCCGGGCTTGCCGCCGCCGGGCTGATGGAGGGCGGCGCGCTGAGTGGGTTCACCCTGTGGTCGCCGCTGGCGCGCAGCGTGACGCTTCGGCTGGGGGAGGAGGAGCTGACCTGCGTGATCCACATGCAGGCCCCGGACCGCGCGATGATCGAGGTTGACGGCGAACAGGTCGTGGCGCTGCGCGGGGCGGAGGGCTGGCGGTTCGATGTCGCCCTCGCCGTACCCATGGCGCAGAGCGGCGCAGAGATCACGCTGTTTGATGGCCCCGGTCATGTGTTTAGCGTGATCGATCCGCTGGATCGCGAGGCCGAGGGTGCGGCCGCTGGCAATCTAATTCAGGCGCCGATGCCGGGGCTGGTCAAGGCGGTCTTTGTCGCCGCCGGCGATCAGGTGGAGGCGGGCCGCAAGCTGGCTGTTCTTGAGGCGATGAAGATGGAACATACCCTGATTGCCGCCCGCGACGGTGTGGTGGCCGAGGTTCTGGCCGTGGCCGGCGCGCAGGTCGAGGCGGGGGCGCCGTTGGTGCGGCTGGAAGAGGAAGAAGAGTGAGCGGGCGCGGGATCGTCGCGTTCCGGTCCGTATTTGAACTAAGAAGATGAGTATTTGGAACAAGAAGAAAAGGGACGGGAGCACGAGATGGGCGAACGGGTCGAAATCTTTGAAGTGGGTCCGCGCGATGGGCTGCAGAACGAAAAGCGGCCGATTCCCGTCTCGGAAAAGGTGGCGCTGGTCGATTGTTTGAGCCGTGCGGGGTTTTCCCGCATTGAATGCGCCAGTTTCGTTAGCCCCAAATGGGTGCCGCAGATGGCTGGCAGCGCCGAGGTCTTGGCTGGCATCACCCGGGTGCCCGGCCTACGCTATGCCGCGCTGACGCCGAATATGCGCGGATTTCAGGACGCGGTGGCGGCCGGGGCGGATGAGGTCGCGGTGTTTGCCGCCGCCTCGGAGGGATTCTCCAAGGCCAATATCAACGCGAGTATTGCCGAGAGCATCGCACGATTCGCGCCGATCATGGAGGCCGCACGCGACATCGAGATGCCGGTGCGCGGCTATATCTCATGTGTGAGCGACTGCCCCTATGACGGGCCGACCCCGCCGGACAAGGTGGCAGAGGTGGCCGATATGCTTTTCACCATGGGCTGTTATGAAATCTCATTGGGCGACACCATCGGGCAGGGCACCCCGGAGCGCATCGCCGCGATGCTGCGCGCGGTGCTGGATCATGTGCCGGCGGACAGGCTGGCGGGGCACTATCATGACACCGCCGGGCGCGCGCTGGCCAATATCGACGCCTCGCTTGAGCTGGGCCTGCGGGTGTTCGACGCCGCGGTCGGCGGGCTGGGCGGCTGCCCCTATGCGCCGGGGGCGGCGGGCAATGTGGCGACAGAGGCGGTTCAGGAGCATCTGGAGCGGCTAGGATACGAGACCGGGCTGGATGCGGCGGTGATCGCCGAGGCGGCCGATATGGCGCGGGCGATGCGTGTGGGCACGGGCGCGGGTAAGGAGATTTGAACATGTATAGCTATGAGACCCTCATCGTTGAGAGCGATGCGCGCGGCGTTGCCACGCTGACGCTGGACCGGAGTGAGAAGCACAACGCGATGTCGGCCAAGATGATCGCGGAACTGACGCAGGCGGCCAAGGCGCTGGGGGCCGACGATTCGGTGCGCGCGGTGATTCTGACCGGGGCTGGCAAAAGCTTTTGCGCTGGTGGCGATCTGGGGTGGATGCAGGACCAGATGGCGGCCGACCCCGAGACCCGCTTTATCGAGGCGCGCAAGCTGGCACTGGCGTTGCAGGCGCTCAACACCTTGCCGAAGCCTTTGATCGGGGCGCTGCAGGGCAATGCGTTTGGCGGCGGGGTCGGGCTGGCCTCGGTCTGTGATGTGACCTTGGGGGCGGATCATCTGAAAATGGGTCTGACCGAGACTCGGCTGGGGCTGATTCCGGCCACCATTGGGCCCTATGTCATTGCCCGCATGGGCGAGGCGCGGGCGCGTCGGGTGTTCATGTCGGCCCGCCTGTTCGATGCTGCCGAAGCGGTGGAACTGGGTCTTTTGGCGCGCACCGTGCCTGTGGAGGAGCTGATGGCGGCGGCACAGGCCGAGGTCTTGCCCTATCTGTCTTGCGCGCCCGGTGCGGTGGCGGCGGCGAAGCGACTGACCCGCGATCTGGGACCGCGCATCGACGAGGCGGTGATCGATCACACCATCCGCGCGCTGGTGGACCGCTGGGAAGGCGAAGAGGCCAAGGAAGGCATCGCCGCCTTTTTCGGCAAGCGCAAACCCGGTTGGGTGCAGGGCGGCTGACCAGCGCGCCGCTGGCGATTCGAGAGCGACGGGAGAGGGGCGGGGGCCTCACCCCGCCTTGATCCCGTGGTCGGACCGACATCTGGTCACAGAGATGAACACAGGGACGGCCACAGACTCATCCAACCCAGACTCATCCAACACAACCTCGTCGAACGCAGACTCAGGTAGGGCGACGCGGCGCGTGACGCTGCGTCGCGGCATTTCTGGGTGAAATCCTCGGAAAGCTGAACATATCAAGCAGAGCAAGCCCATTGAAATAGCCACAAACAACCGTGTTTGAATGGCCCGGCCTCGGTTGACGCTTCGGATCGGCGGGAGTAGAGAAGCGGCAGGTCAACATGCCAATTGACGGTGCGCCCTAGACTGCGCACGGGAAAGGAGCCTTTCGTGGAAGATCTGTTGCGGGAATACCTCCCGATTCTGGTGTTTCTGGCTATCGCCATCGGGCTTGGGCTGGTTCTGATCCTTGCTGCGGTTGTTTTCGCGGTCCGCAACCCGGACCCGGAAAAGGTGAGCGCCTATGAATGCGGCTTTAACGCCTTCGATGATGCGCGGATGAAATTCGATGTGCGGTTCTACCTCGTGTCGATCCTGTTCATCATCTTCGATCTTGAAATCGCCATGCTGTTTCCTTGGGCCGTCGGATTCAAGAACCTCAGCGATGCCAGCTTCTGGTCGATGATGGTTTTCCTCGCCGTGCTGACTGCTGGCTTTGCCTATGAATGGAAGAAGGGGGCGCTGGAATGGGAGTGATGACAGGGGTCAACACCGCCGGGGCTGACAAAGAGGTCGCCACCCAAGCGCTGAACCGCGAGCTGCAGGACAAGGGCTTTTTGCTGACTTCCGCCGAGGATGTCATCAACTGGGCCCGTACCGGCAGCCTGCACTGGATGACATTCGGTCTGGCCTGCTGCGCGGTCGAGATGATGCATACCTCGATGCCGCGCTATGATGCCGAACGCTTTGGCATCGCGCCGCGCGCCTCGCCGCGCCAGTCCGACCTGATGATCGTGGCCGGCACGCTGACCAACAAGATGGCCCCGGCGCTGCGCAAGGTTTACGACCAGATGCCCGAGCCGCGCTATGTGATCTCGATGGGGTCCTGCGCCAATGGCGGTGGCTATTATCACTATTCCTATTCGGTGGTGCGTGGCTGTGACCGCATTGTGCCGGTGGACATTTATGTGCCCGGCTGCCCGCCGACCGCCGAGGCGTTGCTGTACGGTTTGATGCAGTTGCAACGCAAGATCCGCCGCACCGGCACGATCGTACGCTGACCCGCGCGAGGATTGGAGAGACACGATGAGCGAAGCACTGAAAGAGTTGGGCGCGCATATCGAAGCCAGACGCCCCGACTGTGTCCTTGGGTGGGATGTCAGCCATGGCGAGCTGAACGTCGATGTGGCCCCGGCCAACATCTTGGGCTTTGTCGAGTTTCTGAAGGCCGACCAAAGCTGCAAATTCTCGAGCCTGGTCGATATCACAGCGGTTGATTACCCGGACCGGCCGAAACGGTTCGATATGGTCTATCACCTGCTGTCGATGTACCAGAATCAGCGGATCCGCCTGCGCGTTTCGATCCGCGAAGAGGATGTCGTGCCTTCGATCATCGGCATCCATCCTTCGGCCAACTGGTTCGAACGCGAGGTGTTCGACATGTTCGGCATCCTGTTCTCGGGTCACCCGGACCTGCGGCGCATCCTGACCGACTATGGCTTTCGCGGCTATCCGCTGCGCAAGGATTTCCCGACCACCGGCTATACCGAGGTGCGCTATGACGAGGTTGAAAAACGCGTCGTCTATGAACCCGTGAGCCTGGTTCAGGAATATCGTCAGTTCGATTTTATGAGCCCGTGGGAAGGTGCCGAATATATCCTGCCGGGGGACGAAAAGCAGGAGGCCAAGTGATGGGGTTCCTGTTCTGGGCGATCTTTGCGATCACCGCGATCCCGATGCTGAAGCTGCTGCCGCATTTCGGCATTCATAAATACTGGGCGCTGGCCTGTGTCATCCCGATTGCCGTGCCGATCCTCGCCTGGATCATGGCGGTGAAACTGCAAGAGCTGGAGAAACTCTGATGGACGGCTCCAATGGCTTCGACGACGCCCTGACCGGCGAACAGAAGATCCGCAATTTCAACATCAACTTCGGGCCCCAGCACCCTGCGGCCCACGGTGTGCTGCGTCTGGTGCTTGAGCTGGACGGCGAGATCGTCGAGCGCTGCGATCCCCATATCGGGTTGCTGCATCGCGGCACCGAGAAGTTGATGGAAAGCCGCACCTATCTGCAGAACCTGCCCTATTTCGACCGGCTCGACTATGTGGCGCCGATGAATCAGGAACATGTCTGGTGCCTGGCGATCGAACGGCTGACCGGGGTCGAGGTGCCGCGGCGTGCCTCGCTGATCCGGGTGCTGTATTCCGAGATCGGCCGTGTTCTGAACCACCTGCTGAACGTGACCACCCAAGCGATGGACGTGGGGGCGCTGACGCCGCCGGTCTGGGGCTTTGAGGAACGCGAAAAGCTGATGATCTTCTACGAGCGGGCCTGTGGCGCGCGGCTGCACTCGGCCTATTTCCGGCCCGGCGGCGTGCATCAGGATCTGCCGCCTGACCTGTTGGACGATATCGAGAAATGGGCCATTGCCTTTCCGCCCTTCCTTGACGATGTCGACGGGTTGCTGACCGAAAACCGCATTTTCAAACAGCGCAACGTCGACATTGGCGTTGTCACCGAAAAGATGGTTCAGGACTATGGGTTCTCTGGCGTCATGGCGCGCTCGGTCGGGCTGGCTTGGGATCTGCGGCGTGCGCAGCCCTATGAATGCTATGACGAATTCGACTTCCTGATCCCGGTGGGCAAGAACGGCGACTGCTACGACCGCTATCTGATGCGGATGGAAGAGATGCGCCAGTCCACCCGGATCATCCTGCAGGCGATCGAAAAGCTGCGGATGCCGGAAAATCAGGGTGACGTGCTGGCCCGGGGCAAGATCACCCCGCCCAAGCGCAGCGACATGAAGACCTCGATGGAAAGCCTGATCCACCACTTCAAGCTTTACACCGAAGGGTTCCACGTCCCCGCGGGCGAGGTTTATGCTGCGGTCGAGGCGCCCAAGGGCGAATTCGGCGTCTATCTGGTGGCGGATGGGACCAACAAACCCTATCGCGCCAAGCTGCGGGCGCCGGGCTATTTGCACCTGCAGGCCATGGACCATATCGCCAAAGGGCACCAGCTGGCCGACATCGCCGCGATCATCGGCTCGCTTGATATCGTGTTCGGCGAGGTGGACCGGTGATGATCCGCATGCACTCGCTTCTTCTTTGCAAAAATACTCCCGCCGGAGGCTCCTTCCGGCGCGGCCCTCTCAAGGGGAAAGAATAATGCTTCGCCGTCCGTATCACGACCAGCCTGACAGCTTTGAGTTCACCCCGGCCAACACGGCCTGGGCCGAGGCGCAGATCACCAAATATCCCGAGGGCCGTCAGGCCAGCGCGATCATTCCGCTGTTGTGGCGTGCGCAAGAGCAGGAGGGGTGGTTGACCCGTCCGGCGATTGAATATGTCGCGGACATGCTGGGCATGGCGCATATGCGCGCGCTCGAGGTTGCCTCGTTCTATTTCATGTTCCAACTGCAGCCGGTCGGCAGTGTTGCCAATATCCAGATCTGCGGCACCACCACCTGCATGATCTGCGGCGCGGGCGAGTTGATCGCGGTTTGCCGCGAAAAGATCGCGCCCAAGCCGCATATGCTCAGCGAAGACGGCAAGTTTTCCTGGGAAGAGGTGGAATGTCTGGGTGCCTGCGCGAATGCGCCGATGGCCCAGATCGGCAAGGATTACTATGAGGATCTGACCGGCGAGCGTTTTGCCGAGATTCTGGATGAGCTGGCTGCGGGCAAGGTTCCGGTGCCGGGGCCGCAGAACGGACGCTATTCCTCCGAGCCGGTCACCGGCCTGGTGGCGCTGACCGAATTCGAAAGCGGCCGCACCCAATACAATGCCAGCGTCGACCGCGCGGTTGAACTGGGCGATACCATCAAGCGGATCGACGGCACCGAGGTGCCGATCCTGACGCCGTGGCTGGGCAAGGCCGGCAAGGCGCCCTCTGAGACGCCTGCCGCCAAAGCGACCGCCAAGGTCGAGGCACCGGCAGCCAAGCCGGCAAAGACCCCTGTCGCGAAAGCCGCGCCCGCCGCTGAAACGGTGGAAGAGGCTGCGCCAGAGGTTCTGACCGCCGCGCGCGAAGGTGGGGCGGATGATCTCAAGATGTTGAAAGGTGTCGGCCCCAAGCTGGAGCAGACCCTGAACGAACTGGGCTTCTATCATTTCGATCAGATCGCGGCATGGGGCCCGGCCGAGGTCGCTTGGGTCGACAACCGGCTGACCTTCAAGGGGCGGATCGAACGCGACGGCTGGATCGAGCAGGCCAAGCAGCTTGCCGCCGGGGAAGAAACCGAATTCGCCCAACGGGCGAAAAAAGACAAACTGTACGACTGAAGGCCGCCGCGCCATGCGCGGGGGCGAATGTGACGGAACACGATGAACGACGAGCGTGACAAGGCTATGGCCCGAAAGGGGCGGATCACCGCAGCGGTGATTGCCGGGGCGGGCCTGCTCACGGTATTTGCGCCATGGATCGTGCAAAGCCTCGGCTTGGCGATCCGCTACGAGATGCTGATCTATCTCGGTGCGATTGCGGCTTTTGTCTGGGCGTTCGTCAACATCTATCAACTCTGGCGCATGCGCCAGGACAGCCAAGGGTAGCTCTCATGCTCAAAGACCAGGACCGGATCTTTACCAACCTCTACGGGATGCATGACCGCTCGCTGAAAGGCGCGATGGCCCGTGGCCATTGGGACGGCACCGCCGGGATACTCGCCAACGGGCGCGACTGGATCATCCAGCAGATGAAGGATTCCGGGTTGCGCGGACGCGGCGGCGCCGGGTTCCCGACCGGGCTGAAATGGTCGTTCATGCCCAAGGAAAGCGACGGTCGTCCGTCCTATCTGGTGATCAACGCCGACGAATCCGAACCCGCGACCTGCAAGGACCGCGAGATCATGCGCCACGATCCGCACCCGCTGATCGAGGGGGCGCTGATCGCCAGCTTCGCCATGGGCGCGCATGCGGCCTATATCTATATTCGTGGTGAATATATCCGCGAGCGCGAGGCGCTTCAGGCGGCTATCGACGAAGCCTATGACGCCGGGTTGCTGGGCAAGAATGCCTGCAAATCGGGGTGGGACTTTGACCTTTATCTGCACCACGGGGCCGGCGCCTATATCTGTGGCGAGGAAACCGCGCTGCTGGAAAGCCTTGAGGGCAAGAAGGGCATGCCGCGGATGAAACCGCCGTTCCCGGCCGGGGCTGGCCTGTATGGCTGCCCGACCACGGTGAACAACGTGGAATCGATCGCCGTTGCGCCGACCATCCTGCGGCGCGGGCCGGAATGGTTCAGCTCGTTCGGGCGGCCCAACAACCACGGCACCAAGCTGATGGCGCTGACCGGGCATGTGAACAGCCCCTGCGTGTTCGAAGAACAGATGTCGATGCCGGTGCGCGAGATCATCGAGCGGCACGGCGGCGGCATTCGCGGCGGCTGGGATAACCTCAAGGCGATCATCCCCGGTGGGGCGTCTTGTCCGGTGCTGCCCAAGGCGGCGCTGGAAGACGCGATCATGGATTTCGACTGGATGCGCGAGAACAAAAGCTCGTTCGGCACCGGCTGCATGATCGTGATGGACCAGAACACCGATGTGGTGAAAGCGGTCTGGCGGCTGTCGAAATTCTTCAAACATGAAAGCTGCGGTCAGTGTACGCCGTGCCGCGAGGGTACCGGCTGGATGAGCCGGGTGATGGATCGTCTGGTGACCGGCGACGCCGAGGTCGAAGAGATCGACATGCTGCTTTCGGTGACCAAACAGGTCGAGGGCCACACCATCTGCGCCCTTGGTGATGCGGCGGCGTGGCCGATTCAGGGTCTGATCCGGCATTTCCGCGAAGAGATCGAGGATCGCATCAAGGCCAAGAAGACCGGGCGCATGGGCGCCATGGCGGCCGAGTGATCGTGATGCACAGAGCAATCACATATCCCAAACTGGCCAGGGGCGCGGCAGTCGCGGCGCTTTGCCTGCTGGTGGTGGGCGGGTGTACCGACAAGGATAAGCAGATCCGTTTCGACGGCCAGCATTTCCGTACCAAGGCCAAGGCGGTGGATCGCAAGGTCTCGGTTGCCGAATTCACGGTCGAGATCAAGAATGCCTCGCGATCGCTCAAAGGCGCGCGGGCAGCGGGCGGCTATGCCGGCACACGCTATTGCGTGACGCAGTACGGGTCCTCGCGCATCGACTGGGCCATTGGCCCGGAGACGGCACCCGAAATGCTGGTGCTCGACCGGGATACGCTCACCTTTCGCGGGACTTGCTTGAAACCATGATCATGCAGGCGGCATATCCAAGCCTGACCGGGGGGCCGTTATTGCATAACGTCGCCAGTTCGGTCTGTGCTGAACGCTCCACAAAGGAGGGTTTTGCGATGCCGTCGTTTCTATCTGCAGTCCTGTTGGCTGCGAGCTTTATGCTGGGCCTGCCAGCCGGGGCCGCTGAGGCCAGATCGCCGTTGCGGGATGTGCCCGAGATTGCCGATGGGATCTTTACCATCGTGGTCGCCAATGAGATCCGGCGCAAATGCGACGATATCGACGGGCGTCTGTTCCGCGGTATCAAGCAGATCCACCGGCTCAAGGCCCGGGCCAATGCCTTGGGCTATTCTGACGGCGAGATTCGAACGCTGCTCGACTCCAAGGTTGAAAAGGCCCGGATGATCGAACGCGGCAAGAGCTATATGGCCGGTGTTGGGCTGGACTACGACAAACCGGGCGATCTGTGCCGGCTCGGCCGGATGGAAATCAAGAACAACAGCGCAATCGGCGCGCTATTGAGGGCGAAATAGACCATGTCTGACCTTCGTAAAGTCAACATCGACGGAACCGAGATCGAAGTGGATGGGGCGATGACCCTGATCCAGGCCTGCGAGATTGTGGGCGTCGAGATTCCACGGTTCTGCTATCATGAACGGCTGTCGATTGCCGGCAACTGCCGGATGTGTCTGGTCGAGGTCGTTGGCGGCCCGCCGAAACCGACCGCCTCTTGCGCCATGCAGGTGCGCGATCTGCGCCCGGGGCCGGAAGGCCAGGCGCCGGTGGTCAAAACCAATTCGCCCATGGTCAAGAAGGCCCGCGAGGGCGTGATGGAATTCCTGCTGATCAACCACCCGCTGGATTGCCCGATCTGCGATCAGGGTGGCGAATGTGATCTTCAGGATCAGGCGATGGCCTATGGCGTCGATTTCTCGCGGTTCCGCGAAGCCAAGCGCGCCTTGGATGACGTGAACCTTGGGCCGTTGGTCGAAACCAATATGACGCGCTGCATTTCTTGCACCCGCTGTGTGCGCTTCACCACCGAGGTGGCGGGCATCACCCAGATGGGCCAGACCGGGCGCGGCGAAGATGCCGAGATCACCTCGTATCTGGGCGAGACGCTGGACAGCAACATGCAGGGCAATATCATCGACCTGTGCCCGGTTGGCGCGCTGACCTCCAAGCCCTATGCCTTTACCGCCCGCCCTTGGGAGCTGACCAAAACCGAAAGCATCGACGTGATGGATGCGCTTGGCAGCAACATCCGGGTGGACACCAAAGGGCGCGAAGTGATGCGCATCCTGCCGCGCAACCATGATGGCGTGAACGAAGAATGGATTTCCGACAAGACCCGGTTCATCTGGGACGGGCTGCGTCGGCAACGGCTGGATACGCCTTACCTGCGTGAAAACGGCAAGCTGCGCCCGGCCACCTGGCCCGAGGCGCTGGACAAGGCCGCCACCGCAATCAAGAGCGCGAGCAAACTGGCCGCGCTGGTTGGCGATCTTGCCCCGGTCGAGGCGGTCTTTGCGATCAAGCAACTGGTTGATGGGCGCGGCGGCAGCATCGAGGCGCGCACCGATGGCGCGGTTCTGCCTGCTGGCAATCGCTCGGCCTATGTCGGCACCGCCGCGATCGAGGATATCGACAGCGCGAAAGAAATCTATCTGATCGGCACCAATCCCCGCGACGAGGCGCCGGTGTTGAACGCCCGCATCCGCAAGGTCTGGAGCCAGGGCGCCAACGTCCATGTTCTGGGACCGAAGGACATGGACCTGACCTATGACTACGAATGGGTCGGTCCGGGCCGGGCGCCGCTGAACACGCTGGTCGAAAAGGCCAAGCCGACCGAGGGGGCGCTGGTCATCGTCGGGCAGGGTGCCTTGACCGAGGGCGACGGTATTGCCGTTCTGGGGCAGGCGATGGCGCTGACCGAAAAGCTGGGCGGCAAGATGCTGGTGTTGCACACCGCTGCTGGCCGCGTCGGCGCGATGGATCTGGGCGCAGTGACCGAAGGCGGTCTGTCTGCTGCGCTGGACGGGGCTGATGTGGTCTATAACCTTGGCGCTGACGAGATCGACATCGGTCGCGATGAAACCGGCGGTCCTTTCGTGATCTATCAGGGCAGCCATGGGGATCGCGGCGCACATCGTGCTGACGTGATCCTGCCGGGGGCGACCTATACCGAGGAATCGGGCCTGTTCGTCAATACCGAGGGGCGCCCACAACTTGCGGCGCGTGCGGGGTTCGCGCCCGGCGAGGCCAAGGAAAACTGGGCGATCTTGCGGGCGCTGTCGGGCGAGTTGGGGACACCGCTGCCCTATGACTCGCTGGCGCAGTTGCGTCAGGCGCTGGTCGCCGAAGTGCCGCATCTGGCCCGTATCGACGAGGTGATCGAAAACCCGTGGCAACCGCTTGAGACGGCGGCGCTGAAACAGGGCAAGTTCACCCCGGCGATCCGCGATTTCTATCTGACCAACCCGATTGCCCGGGCCTCGGCCGTGATGGCCGAGCTCAGCGCCAATGCGGCGGCGCGCAAATCCGGGAAACTGGCGGCGGAATGATCCGCGCCGCGCTCATATCGCCCCTTTTGGTGGCCGCCTGCCAGATGCAGCCGGCCGCAGAGGTGACGCGCTTTTCCCCTGATTATCAGGGGGTTGAGACCCGTCTTCTGGACGGGGATCTGGTGCAGTTCGCGGTGGCGATGACAGGGGCGCGGGAACAAGGGGATGTAGATGCTTATGCTGAATGTGCGGCGGCGCAATATGCGCTGATCCGTGGATACGGTTTCGCGCGACATCTGCGAACAAATGTATACGAAGAGGGTGGCGTGTGGCGGGCAGATGCTGTTTACACCATCTCGCCATCTCTGCCCCGTGGACTGCGCAAACTCGACGCTGAAGTCGTGGTTGCGCATTGCGCGGAAAACGGAATACCCACGGTGTGAGGACCTATGGCTGATTTCTTTTCCAACACCTACTTGGGCATCGCCTTGGTCCTGATCGGACAGGTGCTGCTGGTCGTTGTACCACTTTTGGTGGCGCTGGCCTTTCTGATGTATGCCGACCGCAAGGTTTGGGCCGCCGTGCAGATGCGCCGCGGACCGAACGTGGTCGGTGTCTTTGGCGTGCTGCAAAGCTTTGCCGACTTCCTGAAATACATGGTCAAGGAAGTGGTCTTTCCCGCTGGGGCGGACCGGGCGGTGTTCCTGCTGGCACCCATGATCTCCTTGGTGATGTCGCTTATTGCCTGGGCGGTGATCCCGTTCAACGACGGCTGGGTGGTTTCGAACATTAACGTCGCCATTCTGTACATTTTCGCCATCTCTTCGCTTGAGGTCTATGGCGTGATCATGGGCGGATGGGCGTCGAACTCGAAATACCCGTTCCTCGGCTCGCTGCGCTCTGCCGCGCAGATGATCTCTTACGAGGTATCGATCGGCCTGATCATCATCGGGGTGATCATCTCGACCGGGTCGATGAACCTGACCGACATCGTGCATGCGCAAGACGGTGCGTATGGGCTGTTCAGCTGGTACTGGCTGCCGCATCTGCCGATGCTGTTCCTGTTCTTCATCTCGGCGCTGGCCGAAACCAACCGTCCGCCGTTTGACCTTCCGGAAGCGGAATCGGAACTGGTGGCCGGCTATCAGGTGGAATACAGTTCGACCCCCTTCCTGCTGTTCATGATCGGTGAACTGACGGCGGTGGTGTTGATGTGTGCACTGGTGACGCTGATGTTCTTTGGCGGTTGGCTGTCGCCGATCCCGGGGCTGCCTGACGGCATCCTGTGGATGGTGCTGAAGATGCTGTTCGTCTTTTTCATGTTCGCCATGGTGAAGGCCATCACGCCGCGCTATCGCTATGACCAACTGATGCGGCTGGGGTGGAAAGTGTTCCTGCCGTTCAGCCTGGTCTGGGTGGTGTTCGTGTCTTTCGCAGCGAAATTCGACTGGTTCTGGGGCAGCTTTGCCCGCTGGAGCACAGGGGGCTGACAATGACCAAGATCGATTATACCCGTGCCGCCAAATACTTCCTGCTTGCTGATTTCTTTCAGGGCATGAAGCTGGGGATGAAATACTTCTTCGCCCCCAAGGTGACGCTGAACTACCCGCATGAAAAGGGGCCCTTGTCGCCCCGCTTCCGCGGCGAACATGCGCTGCGCCGCTATCCCAACGGCGAAGAACGCTGCATTGCCTGCAAGCTGTGCGAGGCGGTTTGCCCGGCGCAGGCCATCACCATTGATGCCGAACCGCGCGAGGACGGCTCGCGCCGTACCACGCGGTATGACATCGACATGACCAAATGCATCTATTGCGGTTTTTGCCAAGAGGCCTGCCCGGTCGATGCCATTGTCGAGGGGCCGAACTTCGAGTTTGCCACCGAGACCCGCGAAGAGCTGTTCTATGACAAGGACAAGCTGTTGGCGAACGGTGCGATGTGGGAAGCCGAGATTGCCCGCAATCTGGAACTGGACGCGCCGTACCGATGACCGACACGCCCAAAAATCCGTTCGAGGCCATGATGCAGCAGGCCCGCGACATGGCTCGCTCCTTTAATCCGGCGCTGGAAAGTTTCAGCCCGAAAGGGTTCGAGGCGTTGTGGCCGACCATGCCCAAGGACGTGATGGAGCTGATGTTCGGCAACGCGGTCAACAAGGGCGGGCTTGATGCCAAGACGCGGCTGCTGCTGACCTTGGCGGGGCTGACGATGCAAGGGGCGCAGGCCGAAGCGGCACTGCGTCAGACGGTGCGTCACGCCCTTGCGGCCGGCGCAAAGAATCAAGAGATCGTGGAAACGATCGGCCAGATGTCGGTGTTTGCCGGCATTCCGGCCATGACCCGAGCGCTGGAGCTGGCGCGCGAGGTTATGGGCGTCGAGAACGAGGATGACGAAGCATGAGCGTGTTTGCCTTTTATCTGTTTGCGGTCTGCGCCATTGCGGGCGGGCTGTTTACCGTGATCAGCCGCCAGCCGGTGCACTCTGTGCTGTGGCTGATCCTTGCCTTCATCTCTTCGGCGGGGCTGTTCGTTCTGCTGGGGGCCGAGTTCGTCGCCATGTTGCTGGTGATCGTCTATGTCGGCGCGGTGGCGGTGCTGTTCCTGTTTGTGGTGATGATGCTGGATGTCGACTTTGCCGAGCTCAAAGCCGAGATGGCCAAATATATGCCGTTGGCGCTGTTGGTCGGGGTGATCATCCTGATGCAGTTCGTGATGGCCTTTGGCGCTTGGGAGTCGAACGCGGCGGCCGAGGGGCTGCGCGCCCAGCCGACGCCGACGGATTTGCACAACACCGAAGCGCTCGGCGCGATCCTGTATGATCAATATTTCATTCTGTTCCAGCTTTCCGGTCTGATCCTTTTGACCGCGATGATCGGGGCGATTGTCCTGACGCTGCGGCATCGGCCAGACATCAAGCGGCAGGATATCCTGGCGCAGATCTACCGCGATCCGGCAGATGCGATGGAGCTGAAAGACGTGAAGCCGGGGCAGGGGCTCTAGGTGATGGAGCTGCTCGGCCTCGCGCACCTTCTGTTCAGCAAGGTGGGGATATTCGGGGTCGCGCTGCTTTGGGGCGGCAAGGCAACGGTGAGCTGGCTACTGTATCGCTGGTGGAAACTGAGACGGGCCGCGGCGCTGCGGTGACGATGTAGAGGGTCGGGCATTGCCCGGCGGCTCCGGGCAACCGGGGCGATAAGACAAGAACGAATGGGCCAGGCCCAGAGGGACGACATGATCGGACTTGAACATTATTTGACAGTCGCGGCGACGCTGTTCGTCATCGGGATCTTCGGGCTGTTTCTGAACCGCAAGAACGTGATCATCTTGTTGATGAGTATCGAGCTGATGCTGCTTGCGGTGAATATCAACATGGTGGCGTTCTCCAGCTTTCTGGGGGACATGGTGGGGCAGGTCTTTACGCTGTTCATATTGACCGTGGCCGCCGCCGAGGCCGCCATCGGCCTTGCGATCCTGGTTTGCTTCTTCCGTAACCGCGGCACCATCGCGGTCGAAGACGTCAACGTGATGAAAGGCTAAGAGATCATGGAAACTATCATCCTCTTTGCCCCGCTCGTCGCGGCGATCCTTGCCGGCTTTGGCTGGAAGATCATGGGCGAAACCGCAGCGATGTGGCTGACCACCGGCGCGTTGTTCCTGTCCTGCATTCTCAGCTGGATCGTGTTCCTCAGCTTTGACGGGGTCACCCATCAGATCGAGATCATGAAATACATCGAAAGCGGGTCGCTTTCGTCGTCGTGGTCGATCCGGCTGGACCGGCTGACCGCGATCATGCTGGTCGTGGTGACCACGGTCTCGGCCTTTGTGCACCTCTACAGCTTTGGCTATATGGCGAATGACCCGGCCTTCAAGGAAGGCGAAAGCTACAAACCGCGGTTCTTTGCCTATCTGTCGTTCTTCACCTTCACCATGCTGATGTTGGTGACCGCTGATAACCTCGTGCAGATGTTCTTTGGCTGGGAAGGCGTGGGGCTGGCCTCCTATCTTTTGATCGGGTTCTACTATCGTAAACCCAGCGCAAGTGCTGCGGCGATGAAGGCCTTTGTGGTCAACCGGGTTGGCGACTTTGGTTTCATCTTGGGGATGCTGGCGCTGTTCTTCACCGTCGACAGCATCGCTTTTGATGATGTGTTTGCCTATGCGCCGACGCTGGCGGAAACCAAGCTGAGCTTCCTGTGGCAGGAATGGACCGCCTCTGAGGTGATCGCGCTGCTGCTGTTTGTCGGAGCGATGGGGAAATCGGCACAGCTGATCCTGCACACTTGGCTGCCGGACGCGATGGAAGGCCCGACACCTGTGTCGGCGCTGATCCACGCCGCGACGATGGTGACGGCCGGTGTGTTCCTGGTCTGCCGGATGTCGCCGGTGATGGAATTCGCACCGCATGCGACCACCTTCATCACCGTGCTGGGCGCAACCACCGCGTTCTTTGCCGCGACCGTGGGTCTGGTGCAGACCGATATCAAACGGGTGATCGCCTATTCGACCTGTTCGCAGCTCGGCTATATGTTCGTGGCCGCCGGCGTGGGCATGTATTCGGCGGCGATGTTCCACCTGCTGACGCACGCCTTCTTCAAAGCGCTGTTGTTCCTTGGCGCCGGCTCGGTCATCCATGCGATGCACCACGAGCAGGACATGATGAACTATGGCGGGCTGCGCAAGAAAATCCCCTTTACCTATTGGTCGATGATGATCGGCACGCTGGCGATCACCGGGGTGGGCATTCCGCTGACCCAGATCGGGTTTGCCGGATTCCTGTCCAAGGATGCCATCATCGAAAGCGCCTATGCTGGCGGCACCTCTTACGGCTTCTGGCTGTTGGTGATCGCGGCGGCCTTTACCAGCTTTTATTCCTGGCGGCTGATTTTCCTCACCTTCTTTGGCGAGGCGCGCGGCGACAAGCATACGCATGAACATGCGCATGAAAGCCCGCTGGTCATGCTGATCCCGCTCGGGGTGCTGAGCGTCGGTGCCGTGTTTGCCGGGATGTTGTGGTACGGAAACTTCTTTGGCCACGCCGATCAGGTCGGCAAGTTCTTCGGCATTCCGGTTGCTGCCGCCGAGGCGCATGAAGAGGCCACCACCGAGACGGCCGACCACGGCGAGACCGCGACGCATGGCGAAGCGGCCGGAACAGAGATGGCCGCCGCGGGGGTGCATCACTACAGGTTCACCGGGGATCCCGGGCAGGGGGCGCTTTATATGGGCCCAGAGAACACGATCCTGGACGACGCCCATGCGGCCCCCAACTGGGTCAAGGTTTCGCCCTTCATCGCGATGGTTCTGGGGCTGCTGGTTGCAATCTGGTTCTATATCGTGAACCCCTCGCTGCCCGGTCGTCTGGCCGAGAACCAGCGCCCGTTGTACCTGTTCCTCAAGAACAAATGGTATTTTGACGAGATCTATGACGCCTTGCTGATCAAACCGATCGTCGCGCTGGGACGGTTGCTGTGGAAACGCGGTGACGGCAGCATCATCGACGGGTTGATCAACGGGGTCGCCCTTGGAGTCATCCCCTTCTTCACGCGGCTTGCTGGCCGGGCGCAGTCGGGCTTCATCTTTACTTATGCCTTCTGGATGGTGCTGGGGATTGCCGCCCTTGTCACCTGGATGACGATCGGCGGAGGAGCACACTGATGGACAACCTTCTTTCGATTGTCACTTTCATCCCGGCGCTGGCCGCGCTGATCCTTGCCGTATTTCTGCGGGGCGACGATGAAGCTGCGCAACGCAACGCCAAATGGGTTGCGATGTTCGCCACCGCGGTCACCTTCTTGGTGTCGATTGCGATTTATACCGGGTTCGATCCGTCCAACCCCGGCTTCCAGATGGTGGAAGAGGGCGAATGGCTGCTCGGCCTGAAATACAAGATGGGCGTGGATGGCATCAGCGTGCTGTTCGTGATGCTGACCACCTTCATCATGCCGCTGAGCATCATGGCGAGCTGGCAGATCAAAAGCCGCGTCAAGGAATACATGATCGCCTTCCTGCTGCTGGAAACGCTGATGCTTGGCGTGTTCATGGCGCTGGATCTGGTGCTGTTCTACCTGTTCTTCGAAGGCGGGCTGATACCGATGTTCCTGATCATCGGTATCTGGGGCGGCAAGAACCGCATCTATGCCAGCTTCAAATTCTTCCTCTTCACCTTCCTTGGCTCGGTGCTGATGCTGGTGGCGATGGTGGCCATGTATGCGGATGCGGGCACCACCGACATCGAGCTGCTGCTGAGCCATGAGTTCGCCTCGCAAAGCTTCTCGGTTCTGGGCATTCAGGTCGTGGGCGGCATGCAGACGCTTCTGTTCCTGGCCTTCTTCGCCAGCTTCGCGGTCAAGATGCCGATGTGGCCGGTGCACACCTGGTTGCCGGACGCGCACGTTCAGGCGCCGACCGCAGGGTCGGTCGTGCTGGCCGCGATCATGCTCAAGATGGGCGGCTATGGCTTCCTGCGCTTTTCGTTGCCGATGTTCCCGGTGGGCTCGGACGTGATGGCGTCGCTGGTCCTGTGGATGAGCGCGATCGCAATTGTCTATACCTCGCTGGTGGCGCTGGTGCAGGACGATATGAAAAAGCTGATCGCCTATTCCTCGGTGGCACACATGGGGTTTGTTACCATGGGTATCTTTGCCGCCAACCAGCAAGGGATCGACGGTGCGATCTTCCAGATGCTGAGCCATGGGTTCGTCTCGGCCGCGCTGTTCCTTTGTGTTGGCGTCGTCTATGACCGGATGCACACCCGCGAGATCGACGCCTATGGCGGTCTGGTCAACCGGATGCCCGCCTATGCGCTGGTCTTCATGTTCTTCACCATGGGCAACGTGGGCCTTCCGGGCACCTCGGGGTTCGTTGGGGAATTCCTGACCATGATGGGGGCGTTTCAGGTCAACACTTGGGTGACTGCGGTTGCGGCCACCGGCGTGATCCTGTCGGCCAGCTATGCGCTGTGGCTTTATCGCCGGGTGATGTTCGGCGACCTGATCAAGGAAAGCCTGAAGACCATCAAGGACATGAGCGCGCGTGAAAAGTGGATCTTTGCCCCGCTGGTGGCGATGACCCTGCTGCTGGGGGTTTACCCGGCGCTGGTCACCGACATCATCGGACAGTCGACCACCGCGCTGGTTGCTAAATTTGACACTGCGCTGGCCGCGGCCGAGGCCGTCAACCAGCACGCCTCGAACTAAGGGAGCCGGACAGATGATCCAGGCCGATCTCACTGTTATCCTGCCGGAAATCGTTCTGGCCGTTTACGCCATAGTGGCGCTGATCGTAGCGGCCTATACCTCCAAGGACCGGTTGGGTCCGATGTTGGTCTGGACCACCAGCGCACTGATGGTGTTGCTGGCGGTTTGGATCGCGACCGGGCCGGGCGGCACCCATGTGGCGTTTCACGGCATGATCGTCGACGACGGTTTTGCCCGCTTTTCCAAGGTGACAATCCTGCTTTCGGCGGCGGCAGTTCTGGTGATGAGCCAGGAGTACATGTCGCGCCGTGGCCTGTTGCGGTTCGAGTATCCGGTACTGGTGGCCCTGGCCACCGTCGGCATGATGATCATGGTCTGCGCCAGCGATCTGATGACGCTTTACATGGGGCTGGAATTGCATTCGCTTGCGCTTTACGTGGTCGCAGCCTTGCGTCGGGACAGTGTGAAGTCCACCGAAGCGGGGCTGAAGTACTTTGTGCTTGGCGCGCTCAGCTCGGGCATGCTGCTGTATGGCGCATCGCTGGTCTATGGCTATGCCGGCACGACGCTGTTCTCGGGCATCATTCAAACCGCGCAGCATGGCGAGGTTTCACTTGGGCTGCTGTTCGGTCTGGTGTTCCTGATCGCCGGGCTGGCCTTCAAGGTCTCGGCGGTTCCGTTCCACATGTGGACGCCGGATGTCTATGAAGGGGCGCCGACTCCGGTCACGGCGTTCTTTGCCACCGCGCCCAAGATGGCGGCGATGGCGCTGTTTGCCCGGGTGCTGTTCGACGCCTTTGGCGATGCGATCCCCGACTGGAGCCAGGTGATCGCGCTGCTGTCGTTGTTGTCGATGTCCCTTGGGGCCGTGGCGGCGATCGGTCAGCGCGATATCAAACGGCTGATGGCCTATTCTTCGATCACACACATGGGCTTTGCACTGATGGGGCTGGCCGCTGGCACTGCCTTTGGGGTGCAGGCGATGCTGATCTACATGGTGATCTATGTGACGATGAACCTGGGCACCTTTGCCTTCATCCTGATGATGGAAAAGGACGGCAAGCCGGTCACGGATATCTCGGCGCTGAACATGTATGCCAAGCGCGAGCCGGGCAAGGCGCTGGCGATGCTGATCCTGATGTTCAGCCTTGCGGGCGTGCCGCCGATGCTGGGCTTCTTCGGCAAGTTCTATGTGCTGCGCGCCGCCTATGAGGGCGGGCTGGCTTGGCTGGCAATTGCCGGTGTCATCGCCTCTGTGGTCGCTGCCTTCTATTACATCCGCATCGTCTACTACATGTATTTCGGTGAGGACGGGGAAGAGATGGACACCCATTCTTCGCCCGTGCTTTGGGTTTTCCTGACCGGGTCGGCGGCGGTGATGGTGCTGGGTATCATCAATATGTTTGGCGTCGAGGGGGTAGCTGCGGCTGCGGCGACAACGCTTGTCAACTGACCTTATCCAACCTGAAAACGGCCGTCGGGCATCCCCGGCGGCCGTCTCTGTTTCTGGAGGGGGCGGCGCATGACGGGTTGGCCAGAAGGCTATGGTCGCCGGGTTCTGGACGAGGTGGACAGCACCTTGAGCGAAGCTGCGCGGATCGCCCCGACGTTGCCCGGTCCGGAATGGATTCTGGCGCGGCACCAGACGGCTGCGCGCGGACGGCGCGGGCGCGGTTGGGTCAGCCCCGAGGGCAATTTCGCGGCCACGCTGGTACTGCGCCTGCAAGGGGCGCCGCAACAGGCCGCCCTGCGCAGCTTCGTGGCCGCGCTGGCGCTGTTTGATGCCTGTGTCGCGGTGACGGGGCGGCCGGAAAGCTTTTCTCTGAAATGGCCCAATGACGTGCTGCTGAATGGTGCAAAGCTGGCGGGCATTCTGCTGGAAAGTGCCGGACAGACGGACGACGAGATGCTGTTGTTCATCGGGATTGGCGTGAATCTGGCCGAGGCTCCGCCCGTCGCCGCGCTTGAGGCGCGGGCGCTGCGGCCAGTGTCGCTGGCCGGTGAGACCGGTGTGCGGATCACGCCCGAGGATTTCCTGACCGAAGTGGCGGCCGCTTTTGCCCGCTATGAGGCCCAGTTCACGGCGCTTGGATTTGCCCCCATCCGCGAGGCCTGGCTTGCCCGCGCCGCCCGACTGGGGCAGCCGGTGACGGCTCGGACCGGCACCTCCGAGACCCACGGCACCTTTGAAACGGTGGACGCCGGGGGGCAGCTTGTTCTAATGACCGCGGCAGGGCGGGTGCGCATCCCGGCGGCTGACGTCTATTTCTGAAACACGAGGGGGGCGGTTCATGCTTCTGGCTATCGATTGCGGCAATACCAATACCGTGTTCTCGATCTGGGACGGGGAGAAATTTCTCTGTACCCTGCGCACCTCGACCCATCATGCGCGCACGGCGGATGCCTATTTCACCTGGTATTCGACGCTGGTGAAACATTACGGAATCGAGGTCGACATCACCGAGGTGATCATTTCCTCGACCGTGCCGCGCGTGGTTTTCAACCTGCGGGTCTTTGCCGATCGGTTCTTTGGCTGCCGCCCGCTGGTGGTTGGCAAACCCGAATGCCTGTTGCCGCAGCAGCCACGTGTCGATGCCGATACGCAGATCGGGCCAGACCGGTTGGTCAATACCGCCGGGGCCTATGACCGGCATGGCGGCAATCTGATCGTTGTAGATTTCGGAACCGCCACTACATTTGACGTAGTGGGCGATGATGGGGCCTATGAGGGCGGCGTGATCGCTCCGGGTGTGAACCTGAGCCTTGAGGCCCTGCATATGGCAGCGGCCGCGCTCCCCCATGTGGATATCGCCAAGCCCGAGCACGTGATCGGTACAAACACCGTCACGTGTATGCAGTCGGGCGTTTTTTGGGGCTATGTCGGCCTCGTGCGCGAGATTTGCGCACAGATCAAGAGCGAGCGCGATCGCGACATGATGATCGTGGCGACCGGGGGACTGGCCGCGCTCTTTCAACAAAACGAGGCGTTGTTCGACGCCTATGAAGAAGATTTGACGATGCACGGGTTGACCGTGATTCATCGCTATAACAAGGAAAATACACCGTAATGAGCAGTAAACGATTGATCTACCTCCCGCTCGGGGGCGCCGGCGAGATCGGCATGAATGCCTATGTCTACGGCTATGGCGCACCGGATAAGGAACGACTGATTCTGGTCGATCTGGGCGTGACCTTCCCCGATATGGATGGCAGCCCCGGGGTGGACCTGATCCTGCCGGATATCACCTGGCTGAAAGAGCGCGCCGACCGGCTTGAGGCGATCTTTATTACCCATGCGCACGAGGATCACGTCGGCGCCGTGGCGCATTTCTATCGTGATCTGGGCGCGCCGGTTTATGCGCGTGCCTTTACCGCCAATATCGCGCGCGGAAAAATGGCCGAGTTTGGCCATTCGGACAAGGCCGTGCGCACTGTGTCGGCTTGGCCGGAACAGGTCGAGGCCGGACCGTTCAAGGTCAGCTTCCTGCCGATTTCCCACTCCATCCCCGAAAGCGCGGGTCTGGTGATTGACAGCCCCGAAGGCCGGGTCATCCACAGCGGCGATTTCAAACTGGACCGCAATCCGATGGTGGGCGAGGCGTTCGATCCCGACCTGTGGGCCGAGGCGGCCAAGCCCGGTGTGCGGGCGTTGATCTGCGATTCCACCAATGTGTTTTCGCTCGCGCCCGGTCGCTCGGAATCCGAATTGGGTGCGCCGATCGAAGAGCTGGTGAGCAAGGCCAGCGGAATGGTGGTTGCGACTACCTTCGCCTCCAACGTGGCGCGGGTAAAGACGCTGGCCGAAGCAGGAGAGCGGGCAGGGCGCTCGATCGTGCTGCTGGGGCGGGCGATGCGCCGGATGGTCGAAGCGGCGATCGAAACCGGCGTGCTGCGCAGCTTTCCCAAGGTGGTGAGCTCGGAAGAGGCGCTGAACATTCCGCGCGAAAACCTGATGCTGTTGGTCACCGGCAGCCAGGGCGAGCGGCGCGCGGCCAGTGCCCAACTGGCCCGTGGCAAGTATCGCGGTCTGACGCTGGCCGAGGGCGATATGTTCCTGTTCTCGTCCAAGACCATTCCGGGCAACGAGCGTGGTGTGATCCGCATCATGAACCAGCTCAGCGAAAAGGGCGTGGATGTGGTGGATGATTCCACCGGTCGCTATCACGTCTCGGGCCATGCCAACCGCCCGGATCTGTTGCGGATGCATGAGATCGTGCAGCCGCAGATGGTGATCCCGATGCATGGCGAACACCGCCATCTGCGTGAACATGCCGGTCTGGCCAAGGCGAACGGTTTCGCCTCGATCGTTGCGGTGAACGGCATGATGCTGGACCTGTCGGGCAATGCGCCCAAGGTCGTGGGCTTTGTCGACACCGGGCGGACCTATCTGGACGGCTCGGTCAAGATCGGGGCACTGGATGGCGTCGTGCGCGACCGGATCCGGATGGCGCTGAACGGGCATGTGGTGGTCTCGGTCGTGCTGGACGAAGACGACGTGCCGATTGACGGCGCCTGGGTCGACGCTATGGGGCTGGCTGCCAAAGGCACATCGAATGCGCCCTTGGCGGACGTTCTGGAAGAGGATCTGGGCCAGTTTTTGGCCCGCGCCGCGCGCAAGACCCTGATTGATGATACCAAGCTGGAAGAGGGGCTGCGCCGTGTCGTCCGTCAGAGCGCGCAGAACGAGATCGGAAAAAAACCCGAGGTGACGGTGATTGTCAGCCGCATGGGGTAAGGGGCATTTTGCCCTGACCAACGAAAAACGCGCCCGGGCTTGTAAGCCGCGGGCGCGTTTGCGTTCTGACCTTGCCGCGGGGCTTAGTCCGTGCGGCGGTCCTCGAAGCTTAGCGCGATGAAGCTGGGCATGTGATCGCCCATACCGGTCACGTTGTTCCCTTTAGACCGGTCGCTGCGGCTGCGTGAACTACTGGAGCTGCTGCGTGGCTGTCTGGGGCTGCGGCGCTCCTCATCGCGGGGCGCGGCGGCTTGGGGCGCTTCGGTGCGAGGCTTTTCGGTGCGAGGCTCTTCGGCGCGCACCTTTTCAACCGGCTGTTCCACGGGCTTTTCTGCAGGCTTTTCAGCTGGCATTTCCGCTGGTGTAATTGCTGGCATTTCTGCTGATTTTTCTGCGGGCACGGTGGCTGCAGGTGTTGCCGTGGATCTGGACGTGGATCTCGCCGCAGATCTGGGGGCGGGCTTGCGCTCTGATTTGGCCGCCGGTTTTGGCGTTGGCGCCGCTTCGGCTACGGGTTCAATTTTGCTCGACCCCAGCGGGTTTTCCAGCCGCGGAATTTCCCGTTCCACAAGCCGCTCGATCGCCTCCAGCGCCTTTTCGTCGCGCGGCACGCAGATCATCATCGCCTTGCCATCGCGTCCGGCGCGACCGGTACGACCGATCCGGTGCACGTAATCCTCGGCATGGCCGGGGACGTCGAAGTTGAACACGTGGCTGACGGCAGGCACGTCCAGCCCGCGCGCGGCCACGTCCGAGGCGACGAGGAACCGCAGGCTGCCTTCGCGGAATCCGTCCAATGTGCGGGTGCGCTGGCTTTGCTCCAGATCGCCGTGGATCGGGGCGGCGTCATAGCCGTATTTCGTCAGCGATTTCGCGACCGTATCCACATCCATCTTGCGATTGCAGAAGATGATTGCGTTGGTGCATTTATCGCCCTCGGCGTCGATCATCGCGCGCAGCAGCTTGCGCTTTTCGCTGGCCTCGCGATCCTTGCGCGATGCCTTGAAGATGACCACGCCCTGTTCGATATTTTCGGCGGTGGTGGCCTGACGGGCAATTTCGATCCGCTCGGGGTTCGACAGGAAGGTATTGGTGATCCGCTCGATCTCGGGCGCCATGGTGGCCGAGAAGAACAGCGTCTGGCGGGTAAAGGGGGTCAGCGAGAAGATGCGTTCGATATCGGGGATGAACCCCATGTCGAGCATGCGGTCCGCCTCGTCCACCACCATGATCTGCACGCCGGTCAACAGCAGTTTGCCGCGCTCGAAATGATCCAGCAGCCGACCCGGGGTCGCGATCAGCACGTCGACGCCCTTGTCGATCAACTGATCCTGCTCCTTGAAACTGACGCCGCCGATCAGCAGCGCCTTGGTCAGCTTGACGTGTTTGGCATAGGTGTCAAAGTTCTCGGCCACCTGCGCGGCAAGTTCCCGCGTCGGGCACAGCACCAGACTGCGCGGCATCCGCGCCCGGGCACGACCGCGCGCCAGCAGCGTGATCATTGGCAGGGTAAAGCTTGCCGTCTTGCCGGTGCCAGTCTGGGCAATGCCCAGCACGTCGCGTCCGGCAAGCGCGGGGGGGATCGCGCCAGACTGGATTGGGGTGGGCGATTCATAGCCGGCTTCTTCGACGGCCTTGAGAACCTTCGGGTTGAGATTCAGATCAGAAAATTTTGTCATGTGTTTCCGCATTTCGCGGACATCGACATGGCCCGCGTCTGGTCCGGGCCGGACCCGGATGGTCCCGCGTCTTGCGCATGATAGCCCGTAACGCCCCATAGCAAAAAGGCGGGTCGCGGTCAAACAAAGTTACCGTAGGTGCAAGTTTCCGGCGGATTCAGGTTTTTTGGGAAACAGTTTTCGGAAAATCCGGGAATTGTTTCTGTCTTTTGGCGTCGAGTTGCAACTCGCAGCGATGCAATAGACCCGCCGCATCAAGGGCGCTGCACAGGGCAGGCGAGTCGACGCAAAGTTCATCATAAAAGGCGCGCAACCCGGAGTCGCCCTCGCTTGCCTCGATTTCGCTCAGCACCTCATGCAGGGTCAGCCCGCCCTTGTCGCGGGGCCGGGCAGGGGCAAGTTCAGCGCGGTAAGAGCCATGCGACAGCCGGTAGCGATAGGCGGCGATCCAGTCCTCCCAGCTTTTGGCATGGCAATGCAGCAGCAGGGTGGTCGCCAGCGCCACCTCGCCGGGGTTCATCTCGGCACCGCGAAACACGTTGTGAATGCGGATCTCCAGCGGGTCGATCCCGGTGCGGACAAACAGCTTGCCCGCCACATGACTAAGGAAACCACCCTTCACATGGGCGCCGAACCGGGGATAAAGCCGGGCCACGGTCGCGGCGCGCTCGGGTCCGCCGGGGATAAAGCCCTTGAACAGGGTGCCATCGCCTGCCAGCGCCTCGGCCGGGCGGATGCGGGCGCAGAGCGCATCAGCGGGAAGTGCATCAAGAAGATTCGCCAAGGGGTTGTCGGGCCACAGAAATTCATCCACGTCCATATGGATCAACCAGTCCAACTCACCGCCCTTGCGGTGATAGGCATGGGTGGCGTTGGCGGCCTGTCGGACCTGATGTTTGACCGGGCGTTTGATCCCCAGCCTGTTCCAATGGGCCTCGTCGCAGGTAAAGACGCGCACCTTTGGATGCGGCTTGAGTGTGGCCTGCGCTTCGGGATTCGGGGCATCAAGGAACAGGTACAGCCTATGCGCGCCCAATTCGATATGATGGGCGGCGAAATCGAGGATCTCGCGCACCGGGGCCTTGATGGTGGCGACAAGGCCCCAAGTGGTCATGCGCGGCGGTCCTCCCCCGGTGGCTGTGCGGTTCCCTACGCCGCCAGATCGGTTTCGGTCCGCAGCGTATGAACCAGCATATCATGCTGGATCGTTGGGTCCAGTGGCCCCGGGGCGAGGTCAGGCACATGAACGGACTGAAGAAAACGAAGACGCGGCAGCATACCGCGCCAGCGTGCTAGGCCATCATTTCCTTGGTCGCCGTCAGTTTCAGCTCTGGATAGTCGCGTTCGATCCGGTCGATATCCCATTGCAAACGGGTCAGATAGACGATGTCGCCGTCATGGTCGTGCGCGATGTGCTGCTTGTTGGAATTAACAAACTTATCAATCGCTTGCTTGTCACCGCTCACCCAGCGGGCCGAGGTGAACTGGCTGGGCTCAAAGCGCACGGGAAGCCCGTATTCCATTTCGATTCGACTGGCCAGAACCTCGAATTGCAACGCCCCCACGACGCCGACGATAAAGCCGGACCCGATCGAGGGTTTGAACACCTTGGCTGCACCTTCCTCGGCGAATTGCATCAGGGCCTTCTCCAGATGCTTGGCCTTCATCGGATCGGCTGCGCGCACAGTTTGAAGCAGTTCTGGCGCAAAGGAGGGGATGCCGGTCACACGCAAGGATTCCCCTTCGGTCAAGGTGTCGCCGATGCGCAACTGCCCATGGTTGGGGATGCCGATGATATCGCCGACCCAAGCTTCCTCTGCAAGCTCGCGATCCGAGGCGAGGAACAGCACGGGGTTGGAAATCGCCATCGGTTTTTTCGACCGCACATGCAGCAGTTTCATGCCGCGTTTGAAATGCCCCGAGGCGAGGCGGACAAAGGCGACCCGGTCGCGATGCTTGGGGTCCATATTCGCCTGAACCTTGAAGACGAAGCCCGAAACCTTTGTTTCCTCAGGGAGAATTTCGCGCGGGCTAGCCTTTTGCGGCTGTGGTTCCGGGCCATAGGTGCCGATCCCATCCATCAGTTCCTTGACGCCGAAAGAGTTGATGGCAGAGCCGAACCAGATCGGGGTCATATGCCCCTCCAGCACCGATTGCGGATCAAGCGCGGGCAGCAGTTCGCGCGCCATCTCGACCTCTTCCTTGAGTTGCGCCAACAGGTGCGCCGGCACATGTTCGACCAGTTTCGGATCGTCCAGCCCGTTGATTTCGATGCTTTCGGCGACCTTGTTGCGGTCGGCGCGGTCCATCAGTTCCAGCCGGTCGCGCAACAGATCATAGCAGCCCATGAAATCGCGTCCGACGCCGATCGGCCAACTTGCGGGCGTCACGTCGATGGCCAGATTCTCCTGGATCTCATCAATGATGTCGAAGGTGTCGCGGCTCTCGCGGTCCATCTTGTTACAGAAGGTCAGGATCGGCAGATCGCGCAACCGGCAGACCTCGAACAGCTTCTGGGTTTGGCTTTCCACCCCCTTGGCGCCGTCGATTACCATCACGGCCGCATCCACTGCGGTCAGTGTGCGATAGGTGTCTTCTGAGAAGTCCGAGTGCCCGGGCGTATCAACAAGATTGAAGCGGAAGGTTTTGAAATCAAATGACATTGCAGAGGCCGAGACGGAAATGCCGCGATCCTTTTCCATCTGCATGAAGTCCGAGCGCGTACGCCGCGCCTCGCCCTTGGCGCGCACCTGACCGGCCATCTGGATGGCGCCCCCGTAAAGGAGGAATTTTTCGGTCAGCGTGGTTTTGCCCGCATCGGGATGCGAGATAATCGCAAACGTGCGACGGCGCGCGATTTCGGGCGGCAAGGCGGGGCGGTTGGGGGTGAGGTCGTGCATGATCGCGCGTATAGGTAAGGTTTGGGGCCGTGGCAAGAAAATCAGCGCGGACCGGCCCAGTGCCGCGCGTGCGGTCCGGGGGGCTTTGCCCCTGATTTTTCAGGAAAAGTTTAACACCATCCGCGGGCGCGGGAAAAGCAGCAGCTGCCGCGCAGCACACCCGGCGCGGGATTTGGGCTTGGACGAATCGGACCACCGTGCGAGGATGGGAACGTATAGTGAACAAATAGGAGGGGGTGTCATGGATCTGAAAGCAATTGCCGGGGAACTGGTGGCAGGCTGCCGCGAGGGGCGCGAAGCGGCGAATCTGACGCGGCTCTATGCGCCGGGCGCGGTGTCGATCGAGGCTGCTGATATGGGCAACGGGCGCGAGGCCGTCGGGCTGGACGCGATCCGCGGCAAACATGACTGGTGGGCCGACGCCATGGAGGTGTTGGAGAGCGAGGTCACCGGCCCGATGCTGCATGGCGATGACCGCTTTGCGGTGATTTTCCGCATGAAAGCGCGGGAAAAGGCCAGTGGCGAGATCCGGGATATGCAGGAAGTGGGCGTCTATACCGTGGCCGATGGCAAGATCACGCGTGAGGAGTTCTTTTACTGATCCGTCCTTGATCCGTCCTTGATTTGCGCGACACGTCGGCCGTCGAGCGGAGCAGGGTCATTGCGTCGAGGCGCGGCGCAATAGTGCGATTGCGTCCGGGCGGTCGAGCAGGGTTTTCTGGACGTCGAGCCCGTGGGCGCCTGCATTTTCATGGCCGGTCAACAAGGTCTGGCCGATCTTGTCCAGCAACCCGTCTGGCAACGCGGGGCGGGTGCGGGGATCGACCAGCAGGCTTTCTGCCGCGATGCCCTCGGCATAGATGATGTGGTGGTGGTCGAACAGGATCTGGAAATAGTCCACGTAGCCGCCCTGCAAAACATAAACGCTGTCGCCATTGATTAGGTGGCGCGCCTTGACCAGCAATTCGGGGCGACCGGCGCCGATCATGTCGCTGCGCTGATAGACGAACAGGCGGTGGTCGGGGCTGACCACCAGGTCGCCGTCGTTGTTGAGCGTTCCGGCGCGAATCACGATTGGGGCAAAGGTGCCTTCGGCCCGTAGGGTACTTTGGCCAATCCAGCGAATTTCCTGGGCCCCGTCATCGCGGGTCAACACCCGGTCGCCGACCTTCAGGGCCTCGATTCTGATTTGGGCGCCGGTGGCCATGGTGATCCGCGTGCCTCGGGTGAAAGAGACACAGGCGATCTGCGCGAATTTGCGCCGTGCGCTGTCGCGGTCGATACCGACCAGACGGTAATCTGTTTTGGCCGCGAGCGGGGTCAGGGGCAGCAGATAGGTGGCGGCAATCAGCCCGTCCTCGTCCGTTTCCACCAGAACCAGCGCCTCAGCGGTGGTCGCGTCGGGGGTCATGAATTGCAGCGCGCAATCAAGATGCACGGTGGCACCGGGGCGGCCAAGCTCGCTGCCGGGGGCGATACAGAACCCGCCGTCCCCCAATGCGGACAGCGCCAGCCTTTGACGCGCTGCCCCCGGTTCGAGCATGTAGATATCGTCGAGGATCAGCTCGTCCATGTCGGCAACGGGATCGCCCAGATTCGCCCCGGCCTGCACCCGGAAATCGGGGGCGGGGTAAACCGGGATGACTTGAACTGGACGGTCGCTTGTTGAGGTCATGGCACTGGACCTGTAATTGGGGTGAACGCGTAGGAGAGGGCCGAGTGGCCCCATCAGGCAGGGGTAGCCCGGGATTGTGGCGGATATGGGCCAAGAGCCGGGTGATACGCTGGCATTGTTTTGAACACCGCGGCTAATCCAACCGGGGGGCGCCGCGAAAAATAGGGAGACGGGACGGATGGATCTTGGAATTTCGGGCAAGCGGGCGCTGGTCTGCGCCAGCAGCAAGGGGCTGGGGCTGGGCTGTGCCGAGGCGCTGGCCGCAGAGGGTGTGAACCTGGTGATGAACGCGCGCGGGGTCGAGGCGCTGGAGGCCAGCGCGCAGGCAATCCGCGATGCCCATGGGGTGGATGTGGTGACCGTGGCTTGTGACGTAACCACGCCCGAGGGGCAGGCGGCGGTTCTTGAGGCCGCCGAGGGGGCCGATATTCTGGTCAACAACGCGGGCGGACCGCCTCCGGGCCTGTGGACCGATTGGGAGCGTGAGGATTTCATCAAGGCGCTGGATTCCAATATGCTGACGCCGATCACCTTTATCAAAGGGCTGGTGCCGGCGATGATGGAACGCGGCTGGGGCCGGGTGGTCAACATCACCAGCCAGGCGGTGCGCGCGCCGATCCCGGTGCTGGGCCTGTCAAACGCGGCCCGCACCGGGCTGACCGGCTATGTCGCGGGGACTGCACGGCAGGTGGCGAACACCGGCGTGACCATCAACAACCTGTTGCCCGGTATCCATGCCACCGATCGCGCCGATGCGCTGGACAGCGGTGTCGCCAAGCAGCAGGGGATCAGCATCGAGGACGCCCGTGCGCAGCGCTGCGTTGGCATCCCTGCGGGGCGCTATGGCACAAGGCAGGAGTTCGGCGCCGCCTGTGCGTTCCTGTGTTCGCAACATGCCGGGTTCATCGTCGGGCAGAACGTCCTGTTGGATGGCGGCGGTGTGAACCTGACCATGTGACCCCGCGTCCACTTGTGTGACTGTCCCCACGCACCGGGTCATCCGGTGCGTGGGGCACGAGCGTATGAGCGGGCAGGGGTCATGAGGCGGGATCTGGGCCGGAAGCGGGAACGCAGCAGACGGCCTTGTCCCCGGGGGCGGGGATTGCTATCTCCTGCTCTGCCCGATGGTTTTGCTCGGGAATTACAGTGAGGCCGCCGTGACCGCAGACTCCCCCCGGCTGGAAATCCGCAATCTGGTGCGCCATTTCGATGGCCGTCGGGTGGTCGATGATGTCTCTCTCAAAATCATGGCGGGTCAGGTGACCTGTCTTTTGGGGCCTTCGGGCTGTGGCAAGTCCACGACGCTGCGGATGATCGCAGGCGTCGAGATGCAGGACTCGGGCGAGATCTGGGTCGATGGCAAGCTGGTCTGCGACACCATCTTTCGGGTGCCACCAGAGCGGCGCGAAATCGGGCTGATGTTTCAGGACTTCGCCCTGTTCCCGCATCTGAGCGTGGCCGAGAACGTGGCGTTTGGTCTGCGCAGCGGAACCCGGGCGGAAAAACGGGCGCGGGTCGAAGAGCTACTTGAGCGGGTCGATTTGATCGCGTTCATCGACGGCTATCCGCATCAACTGTCAGGCGGCGAGCAGCAGCGCGTGGCGCTGGCGCGTGCACTGGCGCCACGCCCGCGGATCATGCTGATGGATGAACCCTTTTCCGGGCTGGATAATCGGCTGCGCGATGGCATCCGCGACGAGACGTTGAGCCTATTGAAGGATGAGGATACCGCCGTTCTTCTGGTCACCCATGAACCGGAAGAAGCGATGCGCATGGCCGACGAGATCGCGCTGATGCGCGGCGGGCGGATCGTGCAGCGCGGCGCGCCCTATAACGTCTATACCCGGCCAGCAGACAAGGCGGCGGTGGCGTTTTTCAGCGATACCAACGTGTTGCAGGCGCAGGTCAACGGGGCGCTGGCCCAGACTCCCTTCGGCCAGTTCCTAGCGCCCGGTGTGCCGGATGGCACCGATGTCGAGATCGTGTTCCGCCCCCAGCATGTGCGGCTGGATTTTGATCGCAACGGTCATGGGCCGCTGCCAACCCCGGTCGAGGGGGTGGCCGCGCGCGGCGTGGTGCAGCGGGCGCGGTTTCTGGGCCATGAGAGTCTGGTGGAATTCCGGATGGATTACGACGGCTCGGTGCTCAAGGCGACGGTGCCCAACGTGTTTCTGCCCCAGACCGGGCGGGTGATGTGGCTGACCGTGCGACGCGACAGGTGTTTCGTGTTTCCAACGTAAGGTTAGGGCGCTCTTGAACGCCGCTGGCGTGGCCTGCCTCGGGTTCGGTGGGGGCGTTGTCGCGAAACGCAGGCCCAATGCATGGCTTGCCGCTCCCCCTCGTGAAACCTGCTTGGCTCCATGGTGCGCATCTTCCGCAGTCAGGGCCGTGCAACGCTGCCGTGCAGCACCGCGCAGGCGACCGTTTCAGGCAGTCGAGTATCGGGAAATCGGTTAATGATGTAAAATTTCATCGTTTCTCATGTCAGTGCATTCTTTTTTACAGGAATTTTTGGAGTGATGTGATTCATCATTGCAGCACTCGATGCGAAATTGCATCGTCTAGGTATGAGCAATGATTCACACCCTTCCCCTCTGCATTCTGGGGCCCGGCGCGCGGCCGATGAATTTTCCGATGTCGATGTCCTGCGCGGGATGTTGGGGGCGTCGAACGATGCCTGCTGGTGTATGGAGTTCGGGACGCCTGTCGACCTTACGCTGTCCGACGATGATGTGACGCGGCAGATTTTTGGCAACGATCCGTATTGGCGGCTGTGCAATGCGGCTATGGAGCGGCTGTATCAGGTCCCCGCCGGGCAGACCCTGAGCGAACGTCCCGTGCGCGAGATATTTCCCGAGAATGACAGTAACCTTGAATTCGTGCGCAATCTTATCGCCAACGGTTTCGAGGTGGATGCCGCCCCCGCGCTGGACCGGGGCTATGACGGGGTCGAGGTTTACGTAGAGAACGATGTGCGCGCCCATATCGCGGAGGGCATGCTGTATCGGATGTTCGGCGTCGTTCGTAACGTCGGCAAGCACCGGCGGCGCGAGCGGGCGTTGGAAGACAGGTTGGATGCGCTGCAAAGCATGATCTGGGCCATCCCCACCCCGTTTTTGGCGGTGGATGCCGCCGGGGAGATCGAGGTGGTGAACGCGGCGGGTGCCCATTGCCTCGGGGTGGCCCCAGAGGCGCTGCTTGGGCAGTCGTTCGACTCGGTTCTGCCCGCCGCCGCGCCGCGGGCGGACGTGCTTGAGGCGATGAGCAAGGTCCGGACCTTGGCGATCCCGATTACCGAACGGTTTGCCGGCGCTGTTGTCGGTGAGGTGTGGCAGTTCACGCCTTACGAGGCCTCCGGCGGCACCGGCTGTCTTGTGATGATCCTGCCTGAAATGGTGGCCGAGGTGCGATCATGAGTGACGGTATCTGGCCTGATCATCCGGTCTTTTCAGTGCAGACGCGACAGGAGGCCGAGGCACGGCTTGAGCTGTTCGACGACGGTCTGGTCCTGTTGTCCGGCGATGGGCACGTGGTGCAGATGACATCCGAGGCGGCGCGCCAGCTTGGGCTGCGGGCGCAATGGGCCGAGGGGCGGGCGCTGACAGACCTTTCGCCGGCCCTGCGTGGCTGGGAGGCGCTGATCGCGGCGGTGTCGGACCCGCATGGGGCGGACTGCCTGTTAAAGCGCGAGGACGGGCGCGACATCCTTGCCGTGCTGCGCCAGATGCCGGGGCCTGCGCAAGATTCGCCGGTGCGGATGATCGTGTTGCGTGATCTCAGCGGTCTGGATTACCGCCGTGAGCGGGCCGGGGGGCATGATCCTGCACGCAGCCATGTGATGGCAGAAAAACGCACCCGCCCCGATTTTGTCACCCAACGTCGTCTTGCCCCGGACTTGCACAGGGTGCTGTCGCGCGGCGAGCGGGCGATCCTGCAGGGCGCGCGCATCCTGATCACCGGCGAATCCGGTGTCGGCAAGACCGAGGTCGCCAAGTTCCTGCACGGCACCGTGGCCGATGCCGATGCCCCCTTTGTCGTTGCGAACTGCGCCTCCTCCTCGGATGCGCTGTTTGCACGGGCGCTGTTTGGTGGCGATGGAATCCCGGGGCTGATCGGACAGGCCGAGCGTGGCACCTTGTTTCTCGACGAGGTGGCCGAGATCCCGCTCAGCGCGCAGGCGCTGCTGTTGCGGTTTCTTGAGGATGGTCTTGTGACCAGTCCGACCGGCGGGCAGCAGCGGGTGGCCAATGTGCGGGTGATCGCGGCGACCAATGGTGATTTGCGCCAGATGATCCGCGACGGGGCGTTCCGCGCGGATCTGTACTACCGGCTGGCCGTGGTGCCACTGCGGGTGCCGCCACTGCGCGACATGCCGACCCTGATCGACCATCTGATCAACCGCTTTCTGCAAACCATCAACCAGCGCCGCAAGACGCCGGTGCTGGTGTCGCGGCGGATGCGCGAGGTGCTGGCCGATTACAGTTATCCGGGCAATATCCGAGAGCTTCTCAACATCGTTCAGAAGCTGGCGATCTTTCTCGAAGAGACCGACGACATGGCGGAACTGATGGAGGATCTGCTGTCGCCAATCGACATTCCGGGCACCGAACGCGCGGGCGCGGAGAGCGGACCTGTGTCCGCAACCTTTGAACTTAAATCGGAAGTGCGCCGGTACGAGCGCACGCTGATCGACCGGGCGATCCGGATCCACGGCAGCAAACGCAAGGCTGCACAGGCGCTTGGCGTGGATATCGGAACGATCGTGCGCAAGACGGCCGATCCTGTGGCCGCGAATACTGACGACCCTAAAAAAACAACCAACAGCGGAGAAAACAAACCATGAAGAAACGATTGACCCTGCTGGCGCAGACGAGCTTTTCGGCTCTGTGCGCCGTCTCCATCGCCTCGGGCGCGATGGCCGGAGAATTGAACATCCTGACGTGGGAAGGCTATGCCGATCCCAGCGTGATCGAACCCTTCACCGCCGCCACGGGTTGCGAAGTGTCGGCGACCTATGTCGGCTCGAACGACGATTTCGCCCCCAAACTGGCGGCGGGTGGTGGCGTTTTTGACATCGTGACCCCCTCCATCGACTCGACCTATGCCCTGATAGAGGCCGGTTTTGTCCAGCCGATCGACGTCTCCCGCGTGCCCGCCTTCAAGGACATCTACGAACAGTTCCGCACCGCCGACGGCATCCTGAAGGACGGAAAAGTTTACGGCGTGCCCTACGCTTGGGGGGCGATCCCGTTCATGTATCGCAAGGACAAGTTCGACACGCCGCCGACCTCGATCAAGGCGCTGTGGGATCCGGCGCTTGAGGGGCGCATCTCGCTGTGGGACGACAAAAGCGCGCTATATGTGGCGGCGCGTCTGAACGGCAACATGAACATCTATGAGTTGTCGGACGCGGAACTTGCGGCCGCCGTGGATAAGCTGGTCGAGCAACGCCCGCTGGTGCGCAAATACTGGGCCACGGCTGGCGAGTTGGTGGATCTTTACAAATCCGACGAGGTCTGGATTTCCAACACCTGGGGCGGCTATCAGTCCGGGCTGCTGGCGGCCGAGAACATCGAGGTGGTCGAGTTCATCCCTGAAGAAGGGGCCGAGGGCTGGATGGACAGCAACATGATCGTTGCCGACACCCCGAATGAAGAGTGCGCCTATCAGTTCCTCAACATGGCGATCAGCGCCCAGGGCCAAGAGGGTGTGTTCAAGGTGAACGGCTATTCCTCGACCAACCCGGTCGCGGCCAAGGAATTCATGAGCGATTCCGAGTTTTCGGCGCTGCACCAGGACGATCCCGCGTATCTCGACAGCTTGCTGCTGTGGGAAAACCTTGGCGATCGCCTTCCGGTCTATACCAACGCCTGGAACTCTGTGAAGTCGCAGTAATCGCTGCGTTTGAACGTGAAACGGGTCCGCAGTTTGCGCTGCGGCCCCCCCTTTTCTGATGCCGGAGCACACCCCCGTGAGCAAGATTATCGAGATTGAGAACCTGACGAAGACCTTCGGCAAGGTGGTCGGGGTGGACGACATATCGCTGAGCGTGGAGCAGGGCGAATTCGTGACGCTGCTGGGCCCCTCGGGCTGTGGCAAGTCCACGCTGCTGCGGATGATCGGCGGCTTTGAAGAGCCGACAAGCGGGCGCATCCTGCTTGACGGGCAGGACGTGACCCATGTGCCACCCAGCAAGCGGGCAGTGAATATGGTGTTTCAAGATTACGCGCTGTTCCCGCATCTGTCGGTGGGCAAGAACGTCGGATACGGCCTGCGCGTGGCCGGGATGCCCCGCCGCGAGGTGCGTGAAAAAGCGCTGGAAGCCTTGGCGCTGGTCGGGCTGGAAGACCGGTTCGATGCCGCGCCGCATATGTTGTCCGGCGGGCAGCGGCAAAGGGTTGCCTTGGCCCGCGCTATCGTCCGGCGGCCCAAGGTGCTGCTGCTGGATGAACCGCTGTCGGCGCTGGATGCCAATCTGCGCGAACAGATGCAGGTCGAGCTGAAGGCGTTGCACACCAAGATGGGGCTGACGTTTATTCTGGTAACGCATGACCAGACCGAGGCGCTGACCATGTCGGATCGTATCGTCGTGATGCGCGGCGGCAAGATCGTGCAGATGGGCAGCCCGGTTGATTTGTACGAACGTCCCGCCACCAGCTATGTCGCCGGGTTCATCGGCTCTACCAACCAGTTTCGCTCTGTCGTCGCGACCGGGCCCACTGGGCCGCAGGTGCAGTGTTTCGGCCAGCCGATCAGCGCTCCGGCAGGGGTCGCGCCGGGGCAAGAGGCGCTGTTCGGCTTTCGCCCGGAAAAGGCGCTGGTGCAGTTCGGTGAGGAGGGCGGCGGGCCAGATACGCTGCGCGGATCGGTCGCCGATATCCTGTATCACGGCCAAAGCGTGCGGCTGATGATCGACCTTGGCGCGGGCGAGGTCTTGGTGGATCTTCCGATGTCGGGCTCTGACGGGATGCCGCAGGTCGGGGATGCGGTCAGCCTCCGGGTTGGCGCGGACAAGATCATGGTGCTGGCCGACGAGGTGGCGGCATGAACGGCGCGCTGCGCCTGAAACGCGCGCTGGTGCTGTCGCCGCCGCTGCTGTGGACGTTCCTGTTCATGTTCGTGCCCTATGCGATCTTGCTGGTCTATAGCTTCTGGCAGCAGAAATATCCGACCTTCGTGCCCGCCTTCCAATTCGGCAACTACGTGCAGATATTTACCGATCCGCAGTATTTCCGGGTCATTCTGCGCACACTCAAGATCGCGTTCTTCGTCTCGCTTGGCGCGGCGCTGGTCGCCTATCCCTACGCCTATTTTCTGGTGTTCCGGGTGCGCAAGCCGGGGCTGCGGTTGATGCTGTACATGGCGGTGGTTGCGCCGCTTTGGGTATCCTACCTGTTGCGGGCCTACACGTGGAAGACCATCCTCGGCACCACCGGCATCCTGAATTCGTTCCTGATGTCGACCGGGATTCTGTCCGAGCCGTCGTCTGTGTTTCTGTACAATCAGACGGCGATGATCGTGACGCTGATCTATGTCTTCATCCCGTTCATGGTGATGCCGATCTATGCGGTGCTGGAAAAGATCCCGCACAGCCTGAAAGAGGCCTCGGCGGATCTGGGGGTTGGCCGGGTGCGGACCTTCCTGAGTGTGACCCTGCCACTGTCGATCCCCGGTATCGTCGCCGGCTTTACCATGACCTTTTGCCTGACCTTCGGGGATTTCATCGCGCCGTTTCTTGTGGGCGGACCGGACGGGCAAATGATCGCCAACGTGATCGCGTCGCAGTTCGGGGCCTCGCTCAACTGGCCGCTTGGAGCTGCGCTGGCGCTGGTGATGCTGATGATCGTGCTGAGCATTATAACGGTGTCGGACAAATTCGAACGCCTCGGACAGGGGAGATTCGCATGAGCCGCAGCTTGTCAGAACGGCTCGCTTGGGTTGTCGGGATCACCCTGATCCTCGCGTTCCTTTATCTGCCCATCGCGGTGCTGGTCGCCTACAGCTTCAACGCGTCCCGCTCGCTCACCTGGCCGATGACCGGCTTTACACTGGAATGGTATCAGAAGCTGGCGGCCAATGAGGCGCTGATCGACGCGTTCTATAACAGCCTGTATGTCGCCATCAGCGCCACCACCTTGACCTTGATCATCGGCGTGCCCGCGGCGCTGGCGCTGGATCGCATCGACTTTCCCGGCAAGGGGCTGTTTCGCAAGCTGATCCTGTTGCCGATCGCGCTACCCGGGATCATCACGGGTATTTCCATGCTGATCCTGTTCCGCTCGCTGGGCATCCGGTTGAGCCTTGAGGCGGTGATTGTCGGCCATGCCACGGCCTTGCTGGCGGTGGTGGTGACTCAGGTCTATGCAAGGTTGCAACGGCTGCCCAACAGCTTGCAAGAGGCCTCGGAGGATCTGGGCGCCTCGGGGTTGCAGACGTTTTTCCTGATTACTCTGCCGAACATCAAGACAGCCGTCATCGGCTCGGGGATGCTGGCGTTTACCCTGTCGTTTGACGAGATCCCGGTGACGTTTTTCCTGACCGGGCGCGACAACACCCTGCCGATGTTCATCTGGTCCACGATGCGACGGGGCCTCACGCCCGAGATCAACGCCATCGGCAGCCTCATCGTGCTGATGTCGATCGTGCTGATCTTCGTTTCGGTTCGCCTGCAGAGAAATACAAAAACCCAACAGAAATAATACAATATCAAGGGAGACTGACATGAACGCTTATCCGAAGATCAAGGTCGATGTCACAAGGGGTGCATTGATCGGGGGCGAATGGGTGGACGGCTCTGCCGGCCAGTTCGAGGTAAGAACACCGCATGACGGATCGCTCCTGCACAAGGTCGGCAGGTGCGATGCAAGCGACGCCGAACGCGCCGTCGCCAGTGCCCGCGCGGCGCAGCCGGGCTGGGCGGCGCTCTCGGTCATTGAGCGCGCGCAAATCATGCGCCGCATCCACCAACTGTTTCTGGAACGGGCCGAACCCATCGCCCAGATGTTGAGCGCCGAGATCGGCAAACCGATCACCGATGCCCGCGAAGAGGTCTACGAATATTCTGTCCCCTCCTGGTCCAAATCCGCCGAAGAGATCCTGCGCCATCGCGGGCTGTCGTTTCCCTCGACGCAGGAGCGGACCACCAACAAGCGGCTGGTGATGAACCATCGTCCGCTGGGCGTGGTGGCGGCGATTACGCCGTATAACTTCCCGACCGACATTTCCTCGATCGCGCTGGCGCATATCGTAGCGGCGGGAAACACGGTGATCTGGAAACCCTCGGAATATGCCGCCGTCTGCTGTGCCATGCTGGCGGATGTGTTCAAGGACGCAGGCGTGCCCGACGGGGTGATCAACATCGTGCAGGGCCACGGCGACGTCGGCAATGCGCTGGTTGAAAGCAAGGGAGTCGATGGCGTGTTCTTTACCGGCTCGACCAACACCGGCCGGGGCATCGCCGAGAAATGCGCGCTGCGTCCGCATTTGCTGGAACTGGGCGGCGACGGGCCGTTCATCATTCTGCCCGATGCCAATATCGACGCGGCGGTGGATGGGGCCATGAACGGCTGTTTCTACTATGCCGGGCAGGTCTGCACCTCGGCCGAACGGCTTTTGGTGCATGAAGATGTCCATGACGAATTCGTTGAAAAGCTCCGCGCCAAGGCGGCTAAGATGAAGATCGGCAACCCGGCGGAGGAGGACACCGAGATGGGGCCGCTGTGCAACGCCGCGACCCTTGCGCGGGTCAAGGCGCATGTTGCGGATGCGGTCGCCAAGGGCGCCAAGATCGAGCAGTTCGGCAAGGAAGAGGGGCTGTATTTCCCCGCCACCATCCTGACTGGCGTGACCACGGATATGTTGATCGCGCAGGAGGAAACCTTTGGTCCCGTCGCGCCGGTCATCAAGATTTCCTCGCCGCAGGAGGCGATCGAGATCGCGCATCAGTCCGGTCTTGGCCTGATCGCGTCGCTTTGGACCCAGGATCTGGCCACCGCCTGGCGCGTTGGCGAGGCGCTGCCGCACGGCACGGTGAATATCAACGAGACCTCAAATTATTGGGACCAGTTGGCACCCTTTGGCGGCACCGGCCAGTCCGGTGTGGGGCGCGAGCTGTCGCAGTGGTTCCTCGAGACCTTTACCGAACGCAAACTGCTGGTGTTCAACCTCAGCGGCGACAAGTATGACCGGCGCGCCGAAGGCGGCTGGTAAGCTTTTGCTGTGGCAGGGGCTTTGCGGCCCCTGCCAAGTCTCCCTTACAAGAACGGCGGCGACGGTAGGCCGCCCTCCTGTGCGCTAAACGATGATCTTTAGAAGAAGGTCACGTGATTTCAATGCTGTAAGAGTGTCTTTTCGATCCGGCAGGACACTGAGGCGGCAAAGGCTGGGCGCAGCTCAACCCGGAGTGTGCGCGCGGTCCTCTGCCAGCGTCTTGCCCGGCTCGTCCACGAAAAGCTCGGGCAGCGGTACGGCTTCTTCGATCAGGTCGAGGCGAAATTCGCGGAAATCTTCGCGCAGCTCGCACCAGGCGGTGAGGGTCCAGATCCGGCCCCAGTTTTCCAATCGCAACGGGCGGATGGTGCGGTGGCTGAGCCCGCCGTCGGGGGCGCGATAGGTCAGCCGCAGTTTCTGACGCCCCCGGATGGCGCCGCGCAGGGCCGCCATATGCGACAACCCGCGCGCCGCATCTGCAAAGGGGGTAAGCGCGGTCTTCCACGCCTCGGCCTCGGCGATGGTCTCTTCCGGCAGCAGAGCATCGATCTTGTCGGCGAGGGACTGGGCGGCGGACTTCAGATCCGGGTCGGCGGCCTCGGCGACGATGGCGATGCCCAGATGCAGCGCTTCCAACTCGCCCTGTGTGAGGGGGAGCGGCGGCAGCGTGATGTGCGTGGCCAGCCGATAGCCGGTGCCACGGGTGCCCTCAACCGGCACGCCCGCAGCGGCAAGGCGGTCCATATCGCGATAGATCGTGCGCTGTGACACGCCCAGCCGAGCTGAAAGATCCTGTGCCCGGTGCAATGCCCCGTCGCGCAGAATCCGCAAAAGATCGAGCAGGCGGTCGGTGCGGGTCATGCCATCTTCCTGCGCTGGGACGAGAGGGAGGTCAAGATAAACTGACAAAAACATGTCAGTTGTATTGGGAAGGGGGCTGAACTCCCTGAAATCTGGCCGCGCTGCGGGTATTCTTGGGCGGGACGCGCTTTTCGTCGGGCCGCTGGCTCGGCTATGACGGTGATGACCCCGCCGCGTGGTCAATCGAGCCGCGCTTGGGACAAGATAAAATGGAGAAGACAATGTTGAATAATATCGGCCTTCCCGGCCTTCTTCTGATTGCGGTCGTGGTTCTGGTGCTGTTCGGTCGCGGCAAGATCAGCTCGCTCATGGGCGAGGTCGGCAAAGGCATTACCTCGTTCAAGAAGGGCGTGAACGAGGGCAGCAAGGAAATCGAAGAGGATGTCAGCGAGATCGCCAAGGACGTGACCCCCGACACCGTCGAGACCGACAAGGACAAGGCGTAACCGCAGATGTTCGATCTTGGCTGGACCGAATTGCTGATCATCGGTGTCGTCGCGTTGATCGTGGTGGGGCCCAAGGATCTGCCGGTGCTGTTTCGCAATGCTGGCCGCTGGGTCGGCAAGGCGCGCGGCATGGCGCGCGAGTTTTCCCGCGCGATGAATGACGCGGCGGATGAGTCGGGCATGAGCGACGTGGCCAAGACCTTCAAGACCGCGACCAACCCGTTGGGCTCGGCGCTTGATGGGGTCAAGGATGCGGCGCGCGACCTCACCTCTGGGTTGGACCCGACGAAATTCGACCCCGACAGCGAAACCGGAAAACTGGCCAAGGAGCGTGCCGCGGACGCCAAAAAGATCCAGGCCGCCACGGCGCGCGCCGCCGCAGACCGCAAGGCGCGCGAGGCCGAAGAGGCGCGGTCCAAGGCCGATGAGGCCGAGGCGGCGCTGAATGATCCCGCACCGGATGCCGCGCAGAATCCTGAAAGCAAAACATGAGTAATACCGACGAGATCGAGGACAGCTCGGCCCCGCTGATCGAGCATCTGGCAGAATTGCGCACGCGGCTGATCCATTCGGTTGCGGCGTTTCTGGTTGGCATGGTGATCTGTTTCACCGTGGCCACGCCGCTCTTCAATTTCCTGACCGAGCCGTTGTGCAAGGTGCTGGCGGATCGGGGGCAGGATTGCGACTTGATCTTCATCAGCCCGCAAGAAGGGTTCTTTGTCGCGATCAAGGTGTCGCTGCTGGGCGGGCTGATGCTGTCATTTCCCTATATCGCGCTGCAGATGTGGCGGTTCGTGGCGCCGGGGCTGTATCGCACCGAAAAGGGCGCGTTCCTGCCGTTCCTGATCGCCTCGCCCTTCATGTTCATCGTGGGGGGCGCATTCGCCTTTTATGTGGTGACGCCGCTGGCCTATGACTTTTTCCTCGGGTTCCAGCAATTTGGCGCAGAGGGCGAGGCGGTGACAGAGGGCGCTGCCCCGTTGAGCGTGGTGTTCCAAGGCTCGGCGCAGGAATATCTGAACCTGACGATCAAGTTCATCGTCGCGTTTGGCCTGTGTTTCCAACTGCCGGTGTTGTTGACCCTGATGGGCAAGGCCGGGTTGGTCAGCGCCGATGGGCTGGGCAACGTGCGCAAATACGCGGTGGTGGCGATCTTGCTTTTGGCCGCGCTGGTGACGCCGCCAGACGTGATCACCCAGATCATTCTCTTCACCGTGGTCTACGGGCTCTATGAAATCTCGATTTTCCTGGTCCGCCGGGTCGAGAAGACGCGCGAGCAAAAGCTGCGCGAAGAGGGCTACTATGACGACGAGGACGAGATCGACGATCCGTTGATGTCCGAATTCGACGAGGACGCCGGACCGGACAACACCTAACAGCTGTGCTTGTGGCATGAGGGGGCGCGTGGGGAGACCCGCGCGCCCCTTTGCTTTGCGGTTGCCCCTTTGCGTGCCCCTCTTGTTGGCGCTCTTGTGGCCCCTCTTGTTGCCGGGGCCGCTTTCTGGTTTGACAGGCGCGAATTGACTGGAGGACCACAGATGGAACAGGCCACACTTGCCCGCATTGCCGAGGCGCTGGAACGGATCGCCCCGGCGCCGATGCCGGCCCCGGATTTCACCGCCGCCGGCGGCTTTGTCTGGCATATGGAGCCTGACCGGCTAGAGCCGGTGCCCCAGATCAACCGGGTGCGGCTCGACCTTCTGGTGGGAATCGAACGGTCGCGCGACACGCTGCTGGACAACACCCGCCGCTTTGCGCGCGGCTTCAGCGCCAACAACGCGCTGCTCTGGGGCTCTCGCGGGATGGGGAAATCGAGCCTGGTCAAGGCGATCCATGCCGAGGTGGCCAAGGATCACCCCGATCTCAAACTGGTCGAGTTGCAGCGCGAGGATCTGCCCAGTGTCGGGCGGCTGCTGAACCATCTGCGCGACGCTCCGCAACGCTTCATCCTGTTCTGCGATGACCTGTCGTTTTCCCATGACGACCAGCACTACAAAAGTCTCAAGGCGGTGCTGGATGGCGGCATCGAGGGGCGCCCGGAAAATGTGCTGTTCTACGCCACTTCGAACCGACGCCACCTGATGCCGCGCGACATGATCGAGAACGAACGCTCCAGCGCGATCTCGCCGTCCGAAGCGGTCGAAGAAAAGGTCTCGCTGTCGGACCGGTTCGGGCTGTGGCTGGGCTTCCACCCCTGTTCCCAAGACGAATATCTGTCGATGATCGAGCGATATTGCGCCGCTTACGGGGTCGCGGCGGATCCCGAGACCCTGCGCGCCGAGGCGATCGAATGGCAGGCCACGCGCGGGTCGCGCTCGGGCCGGGTGGCGTGGCAGTTCTTTACCGATCTGGCGGGGCGACAAGGGGTGCAGGTCTGACCCGCTGGCCCTTGCGCAGGGGCGGCTCTGAGCGCGCCGTCCCTCGCTTCTTCTTGTCTCAAATACTCCCGCCGGAGGCCCGCCCCGAAAGGGGCGTTTCTGTGCAACCCAACGAGGCACTGCCGCAGGCTATTTCCGAGCGGCTTATTTCAGATAGGGAGCCGGATCGACGCTGTCGAAGCCGTCGCGCACCTCGAAATGCAGATAGGCCTCGTCACCGGGGCGAAGCTGGGCCAGACTCTGGCCGCGTTTGACCGTATCGCCCTTCTTGACCGTGATCTTGTCCACATTGGCATAGACAGTCAGCAGATTGGCATCGTGGCGGACCACTACGATCGGCACCTGATCGGCATCCTCGGTGATTGCGGCGATGGTGCCGGACCGGGCGGCGGCGACCGGGGTGCCCGGCGCGCCAGAGATGTCGATCCCCTCGTTGCGGCCTTTGGCATAGGCGCGGATGATCTTGCCGCCCGAAACCGGCATGGCCATCGCCGCGCTGGAGGCGTTCGAGGGCGTTCCGACCGAGACCTTGGGCGGTTCCGGTGCCTTGGCCGGGACTTTTTCGTCCGGCAGCGGCGCGGCGGCACTGGGCGGGGTCGGCGTGGGTGAGCCAGTGCCCGGCGCGGTGACCTCGGTTTGCGGCAGGGCGCGGCTCGGGGCTGGCTGGTCCTTGACCGGGATCAGCAGATACTGCCCTTCGCGGATGGTAAAGTCGGGGCCAAGCCCGTTCCATTCCGCCAGCGACTTGATTGGCACCTGATACAGCCGCGACAGGGTATAGGCGGTCTCGCCGCGCTCGACCTTGTGGCGGATCGGTTCGACCCGATCCGGCTTGGTCTGTGGCCGGGGTGAGGTGCCGGCGGGGGCCAGCGGGGTGCTTTCAACCGCGACAGCAGCCGGTGTGGTATTGGGCGAGGCGTCAATCGCCGATCCTGCCAGCGTCGCGATGTCGATGGACCCGGCTGTGCCTGCAGGCGGTTCCGAGACCCGGCGGGGCAGGGCCAGAACCTCGCCCTTGCGCAACTGGTCACTGGATTGGACACCGTTGTAGCGCGCCAGATCCTCGGGCGGCAGGCCGATGCGGGCGGCGACATCGGCGACGCTATCGCCGCGTTGCGCCACCGCGACCTGATAGCTGGGGTAGGAGATGATGCCGCGCGCATCCGGATCGGGTCGGTTGGCGGTGCTGACGCTGCGGGCGGCCTCGGCGGTGCTGAAACTGCCCAGATTGCCGCGTAGGTCGAAATCCAGCGGCTTGGAACAGCCCGCAAGCAGGGCAAGAGCGGCGGTCGCCGCGATCAGGCGGCCCGGTGTGGCGTTGGCGGGAATTGGCATCTCGTCGTGTTCCTCAATACGCGCCCCTTGTTGGCCGGGGCCTTTTACGGGTTACCTGTAACGCTCAACCGGCGCTCAACTGTCCGGTCCAAGCCCTTCGAGCAGCGGCACGAACCGCACGGGCCGGATCTCGTCATAATCGAACCCGGTCTCGCTGCGCCGGACCCGGATCAGGGTCTGCACCGTGTCGGACTGCCCGACCGGCACAACCATGATACCGCCGATTTTCAATTGCGCCAAGAGCGGGCCGGGGGGGTCCTCGGCGGCGGCGGTCACGATGATCCGATCGAACGGCGCCTGATCGGGCAAACCGTAGGAGCCGTCGATGGTCATGGCGGTGATGTTGACAAGGCCCTGCGCCTCGAAGATCACGCGCGCCTCGCGCACCAGACGGGCATGGCGATCCACGGTATAGACGCGCCGCGCCAGCTTGCTCAGGATCGCGGCCTGATAGCCGGAGCCGGTGCCGACCTCCAACACCTTGTCGCGTGGGCTGACCTGCAGCGCCTGCGTCATGATGCCGACAACCGAGGGTTGGCTGATGGTCTGGCCGCAGGCAATCGGCAGCGGCATGTCTTCATAGGCGCGCTCAGAGAACAGCCCGCGCACAAAGGGGCCGCGATCGATCTCTTCCATCGCGTTCAGCACACGCCGCTCGGTCACGCCGCGGGAGCGGAGCGCAAACAGGAACTGCATCTTGGTTTCGGCTGCGGGTCCGGTCATTCGATGGCCTTCAACGCCTCCAGCGCGTCATGGGCGGTCAGGTCGGCACGCATGGGCGTGACCGAGACATACCCGTCCAGATTGACCGCTGCATCGCTGCCCGGCGCGGTGGGCACATGTTGGTTGCCGCCCTTGATCCACAGGAACCGCCGCCCCGAAGGCGAACTGTGCGGCTCAACCGAGAATTGGGTATCGCGGCGAAATCCCTGCGGCGAGGCGCGCAGGCCGCGCACCGCGTCGCCCGGCACCGGCGGAAAATTTATGTTGTAAAACAGCCGGTAATCCTCGCCCGCGTCGGGCGTGGCCGAAAGGATCTTGCGGATCACATCGGCGCCATGCTGGGCGGCGGCGTCAAACGGGTTGTCCAGCCCCAGATTGGCCGGCCCGTAATATTGCGACAGCGCCATGGCCGGCACGCCCTGAAGCGCCGCTTCCATCGCGCCGCCCAACGTGCCGGAATACAGCGCGTTCTCGGCCGAGTTGTTGCCGCGGTTGACGCCCGACAGCACCAGATCGGGGCGGGCGTCGTGCATCACGTCATGCAGCCCCGCCAGCACGCAGTCAGCCGGGCTGCCTTCGGCGGCAAAGCGGCGCTCTCCCAGTTTGGCAATCATCATCGGACGGGTATAGCTGATGCAATGGCCGACGCCGGATTGCTCAAACGCCGGGGCCACGATCCAGACCTCGCCCTCGGGGCCAGCCAGATCGGCCGCGATCGTCTCCAGCACGGCGAGTCCGGGCGCGTTGATGCCATCGTCATTGGTTAGAAGAATGCGCATGAAAGCCCGCCCTGTTTGGGTCTTGATAGTCGTCGCCGCGCAGAGGGGCAAGCCGGGCGGCCGTCATCGCCGGAAAAATCTCACCGCAGTCTCATCGCTGTCTCACCGCAACATTCCTGCGCCATACCGATGCGGGACCGGCCCCGCAGGGCCGGAGCCGGATCACAGCAGTGCCAGCAGGCGGCGGGCCTCGTCGGCGGGGTGGGTCAGCGCACTGCGATCCTCGCCGGGGAAAAACCGGGCGCGGGTGGCGGTGGGCATCGGGCGCGGCTCCAGCACCTGCACACGGGGGCCGGTGCGCGGGGTTTCCGCCGCCCAACTTTTCGCCAGCGCGATCTGGGCCGCCTTGGTAGCCCCATAGGCGCCAAAGAACTTCTCGCCGGCGCGGGGGTCGTCGAAAAACACCGCCTGTCCGGTCGCGCCCAGCAACGGCGCCACATAGGTGATCAGCAGCGATGTAGCGCTGGCGTTGATGGCGAGGGATTTCTCCCAGTCCTTGGTGTCGATGAACGGCGCCGGGCTCAGCGGTGCGGCATGGATCGCCGGATGCAGCCACAGGTCCAGTTTGCCCCAGCGGTCATGGATGCCACGGCACAGGGTCGCCATTGCCTCGGGAACGGTGATGTCCATCGGGGCCAGCGTGGCGCTGCCGCCCCGGGCCTTGATGCGATCATCCAACTCTTCCAGCGCACCGGTGGTACGGGCCACGGCGATGATATGGTGGGTGTCGCAAAGCGCCTCGGCCAGCGCCGCGCCAAGCCCGCGAGACGCCCCGGTGATCAGCGCGATTTTCGGATCTGTTTGTGTCATGGGCGCGGGTTTGGGGCCTTTCCCGCGTGGCGTCAAGAGGGCCGCGCGCCGCAGCCCGTGTCAGGCGCTGGGGGGCCGGGTTGGGGGGCCAGTACGTCCTCCTCCCCGACAGGCGCCCTGTGGCGGAATGCGCCTTTTTCCGCGCCGCGCAATCGGGTATGCGGGTCGTCATGGATTTGACCGTTTCCGATCTGACCATTGCCCGCGGGGGCGTGCCGGTGCTTGCCGGGCTCAGCTTTGTGCTGGAGCCGGGACATGCGCTGATCCTGCGTGGGCCGAACGGGATCGGCAAGACGACGCTGTTGCGCACCATCGCCGGGTTGCAACCGCCGGTGTCCGGCCAGATCACCGGGGCGCAGGACCGTATTGCCTATGCCGCCCATGCCGATGGCATCAAGCCGACCCTGAGTGTGGTCGAAAACCTGCGGTTCTGGGCGCGGGTGTTCGGGGCGGGCGGCATTCAACCGGCGCTGGAGGCGTTTGATCTGACAACCCTGTCCGAGCGAGCGGCAGGCAGCCTGTCGGCCGGGCAAAAGCGGCGGCTGGGTCTGGCGCGGCTGCTGGTCACCGGACGGCCGATCTGGGTGCTGGACGAGCCGACGGTCTCGCTCGATACCCGCGCCGTCGCAATGTTCGCCGATGCGGTGCGCGCGCATCTGGCCTGGGGCGGCAGCGCCCTGATCGCCACCCATATCGATCTGGGGCTGGAGGCGGGGGTGCTGGATGTGACCCCCTTCAAGGCCAGTCTCGCCCCTGCCGCCGGGGCCAATGCTTTCGACGAGGCCTTTTTGTGATCGCGCTGTTGCTGCGCGATCTGCGGCTGGCTGTCCGCGCCGGCGGCGGCTTTGGCCTTGGGCTGGCGTTTTTCCTGATCGTCACCGTGCTGGTGCCTTTCGCGGTGGGGCCGCAATCGGCGCTTTTGTCCTCCATCGCGCCCGGTGTGCTGTGGCTGGGGGCGTTGCTGGCCTGCCTGCTGTCGCTGGACCGGCTGCTGGCGCTGGATTGGGAGGATGGCTCGCTTGATCTTCTGGCCACGGCACCGCTGCCGCTGGAGGCGGCCGTCACCATCAAGGCACTGGCGCATTGGATCACCACCGGGTTGCCGCTGGTGCTGGTCGCCCCGGTGCTGGGCGTGCTGCTGAACCTGCCGGGGCCGGGGTACCTGTGGCTGGTGGTGTCGCTGGCCGCGGGCACCCCGGCGCTCAGCGTGATCGGCACCTTTGGCGCGGCGCTGACCGTCGGGCTCAAGCGCGGCGGGCTGCTGCTGTCGCTGCTGGTGCTTCCGCTTTATGTTCCGACCCTGATTTTTGGCGCCGAGGTGGCGCGGCGTGGCGCGCTGGGGATGGAGACCCTTACACCGTTGTTGATGTTGGCGGGGATCAGCGCCGGCGCGCTGGCATTGCTGCCCTTTGCCAGCGCCGCGGTGCTGCGCGTCAATCTGCGTTAAGCCGCAACAATTGAGTTCGCCCGGAGGAGGCCTTAGATAACGCCCATGTCGCAGATCGAAAAGAACAGCTCACTCTGGTCCTATGCCAACCCGCGAAAGTTTCTCGCCACCACCGAACGGGTGATGCCGTTCCTGTGGGGCGCGGCGCTGGTCTGTCTCGTGGTCGGTCTGGTCTGGGGGTTTTTCTTCACCCCCGACGATTACCGGCAGGGCTCGACCGTCAAGATCATCTACCTGCATGTGCCCTCGGCGCTGATGGCGATCAACGCCTGGATGATGATGCTGGTCGCCTCGCTGATCTGGCTGGTGCGCCGCCACCACGTCAGCGCATTGGCCGCCCGGGCCGCCGGGCCGGTGGGCGCGGTGATGACGCTGATCGCGCTGGTCACCGGCGCGATCTGGGGCCAGCCGATGTGGGGCACCTGGTGGGCCTGGGATCCGCGGCTGACCTCGTTCCTGATCCTGTTCCTGTTCTATCTGGGCTACATGGCGCTTTGGGCCGCGATTGATGATCCCGACACCGCCGCCGATCTGACGGCGGTGCTGTGTCTGGTCGGATCGGTATTCGCGGTGCTGAGCCGCTATGCGGTGAACTTCTGGAATCAGGGGCTGCATCAGGGCGCCTCGCTCAGCATGGACGCCAAGGAGAACGTGGACGACGTGTTCTACCTGCCGCTGCTGGTCTGCATCGCTGGCTTCGTGCTGTTGTTCATCGCGCTGGTGTTCTACCGCACCGGGACGGAAATTCGCGCGCGCCGAATCCGGGCGCTGTTGGCAAGAGAGAGGGCCGGGGCATGATGCCGGATCTGGGAAAATACACCGATACGGTGCTCACGGCCTATGCCGCGTCGATCCTGCTGTTGGCGCTGCTGGTGGCACTTAGCCTGTGGCGCGGTCGTCGGATGCGTATTGAGATGGAACAGCTAGAGGCAAGGACGCGCCGCAATGGCTAAGATATCCCCCCTGATGATCATTCCGCCGGTGATCTTTGCCGGTTTTGTGGCGCTGGCCGCCGTGGGCATGTTCCGCGAAGACCCCGAGGCGCTGCCCTCGGCGCTGATCGGGCAACAGGCGCCCGCGGTGCAACTGACCGGTTTTCCGGGACGCGAGGGGTTTGACGACGCCGACCTGCGCGATGGCAAGATCAAGCTGGTGAATTTCTGGGCCAGCTGGTGCGCGCCCTGCCGGGTGGAACACCCTAATTTGACGGCGCTGGCCGCAGAGGGGATCGCGATCCTCGGGGTGAACTACAAGGACAAGCCAGAGAACGGTACGAAATTCATTGCGGATCTGGGCGATCCCTATGCCGCCATCGGCAGCGATGCACAGGGGCGCATGGCGCTGAACTGGGGCGTTTACGGGGTGCCCGAAACCTATGTGATCGACGGCGAGGGCACGATCCTGATGCGCTTTGCCGGGCCGGTGACCCAACGGGTGATCGACACCCGCCTGCGCCCTGCGTTGGAGGCGGCGGCGAAGGCGGAGTAAGGGGGCTGTGCCGTAGCTTTCCAACGACCCAAGGGAAAGACGGCCATCAGCACCGTGGCGCGCGACCGAATCCCAACGCCCGCCCATGGGGACGGGCGGGAGCGGAGCAACCTGCGGGTTTAAAGCTTTCGGGAAAGCCGAAGACCTGCCTCTGAAGCATTGGCTGCGGCGTATTATGCCATTGAGATCTGGTTTCTGAGTGATGCGCGTTTCGCGTCCGTATCTTCTTGAATCATACCTGGAATAAGAAACGCGTCTACAATAAGCCAAATCCCCAGAATAATAAGCAAGAACACCCCAACATACAGGACCAGTGTCGCCCACCCCAGTATGGATAGCGCGAGCATTGCGAAAGCACTGCCACTTTTTCCAAGGTAAAAGCGGTGAATGCCAAGCCCGCCGAGAAAAAACCACAGAAGATAAGCGACGCCCGTTGATTTCTTTTCGTTGGAAAGGCGTTGTTCGATCAGCATCTGTTGCTCCGTCGACAAAGCCATTTTCTCTTCCCTTTTACAAATTCGCCCGACAACCTTAGCATGAAGTCGTAATATTTATCTATCTTTAAAGAAGAAGTTCGCGAAGATAGGCCAGCGCGCCGGAACGACAGTCTATGGTCCCCCAAAAAAGAAAAAGCCCCGCACAAGGCGGGGCTTTCCTGTTTTCGGCTCTGGTCGGTCTTACGACTTGGCCAGGTTGCGCAGCACATAGTGCAGCACGCCGCCGTGTTCGACGTATTCGATCTCGATCGCGGTATCGATCCGGCACTTGATCTGGATCGTTTTCGTGCTGCCGTCGCCATAGGTGATGGTGCAGGGCACGTCTTGCAGCGGCTGGATGGTGTCCAGCCCCGAAATCGCCACCGTTTCATCGCCGGTCAGCTTCAGCGTTTTGCGGGTGTCGCCGCCGGTGAATTCGAACGGGATCACGCCCATGCCCACCAGGTTGGAGCGGTGGATACGCTCAAAGCTTTCAGCGATCACGGCCTTGACGCCCAGCAGTGCGGTGCCTTTGGCCGCCCAGTCACGCGAAGAGCCCGCGCCATACTGTTCGCCGCCGAACACCACCAGCGGGGTGCCCGCCGCCTGATAGGCCATCGCGGCGTCAAAGATCGAGGTCTGTTCGCCGTCGGGGCCCTTGGTATAGCCGCCCTCGACGTCGTCCAGAATCTCGTTCTTGATGCGGATGTTGGCAAAGGTGCCGCGCATCATGATCTCGTGGCTGCCGCGGCGCGAGCCATAGGAGTTGAATTCGCGCGGGTCCACCTGACGCTCCAGCAGATACTTGCCGGCGGGCGAGGTGGTGGCAAACGAGCCTGCGGGCGAGATGTGGTCGGTGGTGACCATGTCGCCAAGGATCAACAGCGGTTTGGCGCCCTCGATATTGCTGATGGTGCCGGGTTCGGGGCTCATCCCCTGGAAATAGGGCGGGTTCTGAACATAGGTCGAGGCCGGCGGCCAGTCATAGGTTTCGCTGTCGGTGGTTTCGACCGCTTGCCATTTCTCGTCGCCTTTGAACACGTCCGCGTATTTCGACAGGAACGCCTCGCGGGTCACGGTGCTGTGCACCAGATCCGAGATTTCCTTGTTAGTCGGCCAGATGTCTTTCAGATAGACATCCTTGCCGTCCGGGGTCTGGGCAATCGGGTCGGTGGCCAGGTTGATGTCCATCGTACCGGCCAGCGCATAGGCCACCACCAGCGGCGGCGAGGCCAGGTAGTTGGCGCGCACATCGGGCGAAATCCGCCCTTCAAAGTTGCGGTTGCCCGACAGAACGGCGGTGGCGACCAGATCACCCTCGGCGATGGCGTCGGAGATTTCCGGTTGCAGCGGGCCAGAGTTGCCGATGCAGGTGGTGCAGCCATAGCCGACCAGGTTGAAGCCGACCTTGTCCAGGTCTTCCTGCAGGTTGGCGGCCTCAAGATAGGCCGACACGACCTGAGAGCCCGGCGCCAGCGAGGTTTTGACCCAAGGCTTGCGGTTCAGACCCAATGCGGCGGCTTTGCGCGCCACCAGACCGGCCCCGATCATCACATAGGGGTTCGAGGTGTTGGTGCACGACGTGATCGACGCGATCACGACCTTGCCCGAATCCAGCGTGTAATCCTCGCCTTTGACGGCCACTTCCTTGCCCATCGGGCGTTTGAAGGTGTCGGCCATTTCCTTGGTGAAGGCGGCTTTGGCATCGGTCAGCGCGACATAATCCTGCGGCCGCTTCGGCCCCGAGATGGCTGGTACGATGGTGCCCATGTCAAGGCTCAGCGTGTCGGTATAGACCGGCGCGTAATCGTCCCCACGCCAGAACCCGTTTTCCTTGGCATAGGCTTCTACCAGCGCGACGCGGTCCTTGTCGCGACCGGTATTGCTCAGATAGCGCAGGGTTTCTTCGTCGATCGGGAAGAACCCGCAGGTGGCGCCATATTCCGGGGCCATGTTGGCGATCGTTGCGCGATCGGCCAGCGGCAGATGATCCAGACCGGTGCCGTAGAATTCCACGAACTTGCCGACCACGCCTTTTTCGCGCAGCATCTCGACCACTTTCAGCACCAGATCGGTGCCGGTGGTGCCCTCGACCATTTCGCCGGTCAGTTCAAACCCGATAACCTCGGGGATCAGCATCGAGATCGGCTGGCCCAGCATCGCCGCTTCGGCTTCGATACCGCCTACACCCCAGCCCAGCACCGAGACGCCGTTGACCATGGTGGTGTGGCTGTCGGTGCCCACCAGCGTGTCGGGATAGGCCACTTGCTCGCCATTCTGGTCGGTATCGGTCCAGACGGTCTGGGCCAGATACTCCAGGTTCACCTGGTGGCAGATGCCGGTGCCCGGCGGCACAACGCGGAAGTTGTTAAAGGCGCCTTGGCCCCATTTCAGGAACTGGTAGCGTTCCATGTTGCGCTCGTATTCGCGGTCCACGTTCATCTTGAAGGCGCGCGGGTTGCCGAATTCGTCGATCATGACCGAGTGGTCAATGACCAGATCAACCGGGTTCAGCGGGTTGATCTTTTGCGCATCGCCGCCCAGGGCCTTGATGCCGTCGCGCATCGCGGCCAGATCGACCACGGCGGGAACGCCGGTGAAATCCTGCATCAGCACGCGGGCCGGACGATAGGCGATCTCGCGCGGGTTCTTGCCGCCCTTGCTCGCCCAGTCGGCAAAGGCCTTGATGTCGTCGACCGAGACGGTCTTGCCGTCTTCGAACCGCAACATGTTTTCCAGCACGACCTTCAGCGCCGCAGGCAGTTTCGAGAAATCACCCAGACCGGCTTCGGTCGCGGCGGGGATGGAGTAGTAGGAAACGGACTGGCCATTCACGCTGAGAGTCTTGCGTGTCTTGGCTGTGTCCTGTCCGACGGTGATGGGCATATCTGGCCTCCTCAGAGAGTCGTGGATCACAGGAATTAGCTGGGCGCGTTTTGCATCAGCATGGCGCTGCGTTCAATAGCGATCATGGGTGCTGCGGCGTTTTAGTATACCATTGCACACAGATTATTCATAACAGATGCGCCAACGCTGTCGTCTTTCAAGAAACATTGATTGGCGGTTGAGCGGGGCAGGGGGTAAACCCAAGGGAACGAATAAGGGAAACCCACAGGCGATGAAACGACCAACAGCGATCGGCACCGCAATCGTGATGATGCTCTGGACCGGGTTGGCGACCCCTGCTGTGGCGCAGGACCGTGGCCCGATGGTGGTCGAGATGTTCACGTCGCAGGGCTGTTCCTCTTGTCCGCCGGCGGATGCGCTGCTGCGCGAACTCGCCGAGCGCGAGGATGTGCTGCCGCTGGCGCTGCATGTCGAATATTGGGATTACATCGGTTGGCAGGATTCCTTTGCCGATCCGGCCAACACGAAGCGCCAAAAGGGCTATGCCCGCGCCGCCGGGCGGGACATGATCTATACCCCGCAGATGATCGTGATGGGGCAGGAGGACGTGGTCGGGGCCCGCGCGATGCGCCTTGCCGAGTTGATCATGCACCATATGAAACTGGCGCCACAGGTGGTGCTTGAAGTCCACCGTGACGCGGGCCGCTTGAGCGTCGATCTGCGCCCAGTCTCCGCACCGCTGGAGCGGGGGCTGGATGGGGCGGAGGAGGGGGCCGAAGAGGGGGCCGAAGAGAGACCGCTGCAGGTGCAACTGGTGCGCTATGCGCCGCTGCGCCATGTAAAGATCACCCGGGGCGAGAACGCCGGGCGAAATCTGGACTATGCCAATGTGGTCGAGGGCTGGACGCTGCTTGGGGAATGGGACGGGCAGGGGCCGCTGACGTTCAGCGTCGAACTGCCGGCGCAGGACGGTTTCCGCGATGCCATTGTGGTGCAACGGGCAGGATTTGGCCCGATTCTGGCCGCCGCGAAAGTGCGCTGAACGCTCTTGATCCGGTCTTTGGCGCTTTGGGGACTCAGGATGCGTCAGGGGTCTGGGGGCCGTAGGGTTTCCAGCGGCGATGGATCCAGAACCACTGATCCATGTGCTCGCGCACCAGCGCCTCCAGCCCGGCATTGACCTGCAGGGTCATCTGCACCGGGTCGCCATGGGCGATCTCGTCCTGCATCACGATCTCGAAATCCAGCCCGTTGGGCTGACGCACCGCATAGACCGGGATCAACGCGGCATCGTATTTCAGCGCCAGTTCCGCCGGCACGATCGAGGTGACCGCAGGTTGGCCGAAAAAGTCCAGATTCCGCCCGCCATGGGCATGCAGGTCGCCGACGATGGCGATGATGCCGCGCTGTTTCAGGTGTCGCACCATCTGCGCCATGCCGCGTCGACCCTGTTCGAACATCGGGGTGCCAATGTTCGAGATGGTGCGCACGTAATGTTCATTGAAATAGGGGTTCGCCATCCGGCGATACAGCGCACCCATCTTGTGACCGCGCGCGATCAGATTGGCGCGAGCGGCATCGTAATTTCCGAAATGCCCGGTGATCAGGACCACCGCGCGCCCCTCGGCGCGGGCGGCCTCCAGCGCGGCAAGGCCGGGGCCGTGGATCGGGGCACGGCGCGCGCGCGCCACAAAGGGCGCGCCGGAATACAGCTCCATCAGCGTACGCCCGGCATTGTTCGGCACCGCGCGGCACAATCGGCGCACCTCGGCCTCGGGCAGGTCGGGCATGACCAGTTTCAGGTTGTTGCGGATGCGTCGCGTCAGCCCCGCCATCGGGCCAAGCCGGCTGACCAGCCAGCCCATCGCCGGGATCCGCCAGCGATAGGGGATCGCCTGAAACAGGCCGATCAGCCCGCGCAGCGCCAGATTCGAGGCGAAATAGCCTGCGCGGTCGGCAAAAGACAGGGTGGAGGGATCTGCGGGCATGGGGCGGGCGTCCGGGGGTTCGTTAGGGTCGGAAAGTTTCGCGATGCCAGACATAAAGCCCCGCCAAGGCGATCACAAGCGCGCCGCAGATGGTCCAGAGATCAGGCAGTTCGGCAAAGAACAGCATCCCCCAAAGGGTGGCAAAGATCAGCCCGACATAGGAATAGGGGGCAAGCATCGCCGCCTCGCCATTGGAGAAGGCGCGGATCAGGAACATCTGGCCGATGGTACCAAACCCCGCCACGCACAAAAACAGTATCAGCGCCGGTCCGTCGGGGGTCTGCCATTGGCTCGGCACGATCACGCTAAGCAGGACCGTGCCCACCAGCCCGGTATAAAACAGTGAGGTCCAAGGGTCTTCTTTCGCGCCCAGACGCCGGGTCAGCAGCGCATAGCCGGAATAACAGGCCGCCGCCCCCAACGGCAGCAGCGCGGCAGGGACGAACACATCGCTGCCGGGCCGGATCACGATCAGCGCACCACACATCGCCGCAACGATCCCGGTGATGCGGCGCGGACCCAATGCCTCGCCCAGAAACAGCGCCGCCCCCAGCGTGATCAGCACCGGATTGACTGACATCAACGCCGCCGCGTCGCTGAGCGGGATCAGGCTGAGCCCGGTGAAAAAGAACCCGGTGGCCCCCATCAACAGCACCGAGCGCAGGATTTGCTGTACCGGGTAGCGGGTGCGGGCAACGCTGCGCAGGCGCGGGGCGATCAGGATCAGCACCAGCAACATCTGCCCGGCGTAGCGCACCCAGAGCGCCGGCAATACCCCGACACGCGGCGCCAGCGCCTTGACGCTGGTATCCATCAGCGAAAAGCACAGGATCGCGAGGATCATCATCACGATCGCCCGGTTCCGTTGGGCCAGCACCTCGACCGCGTTCACGCCGGGCGTTCCGCTGTGGGCGGAAAGGTTTGGGCGCAGGCCACCGGGATGGGGAAAAGACCGATCATGCCGGTTGTGATAGGGGGGAACGATGGGGCTGTCCATCCGGACCGCCCCATCGTTCAACAGCAATCGCTCAGTAGTTGTAGGTCAGACCGCTGCGGATCGCGTCGCGCAGCGACGCCTCGGCCCAGCTTCCGGCCCCGCCGCGGGCCTTGATCTCGCGCCATTGGGCGATGGCGGCATCGGTGTCGCCATCGGCGACGAACCCCTGTCCCATATAGGAGCGCGCCAGCAGGTTGTCGGGATTGGCTGCAAGCGCGCGCTCGTAAAAGCTGCGCGCCAGCACCCGGTTTCCCATCTTGCGATGGGTGAACCCCCAATAGGTCAGCACCCGGTCGGCGCCCTGATCGGGCATCGCGCGCAGCACGCCCTGCGCATCGGTGTAGCGGCCGGCATAGGCCAACTCGCGCACCGCGCGATACAGCGTGTCGGCATCCAGCGCGCCCTCCTTGGGATCGACACAGGTTTCGGTCTCGGGGTCCCAGACCTGCACGCCCTCGCATGTCCCGGTGGTCTCGGTCGGCTTGGGCGGGGTGCTGTCGCTGCCACCCATGCCCGCGGCAAAGCCGAGGCCGGGCAGGGTGAGGATCAGGGTGAGGCCGAGAGAGAGGCCGAGAACGGGGGCGCGGCGCATGGGCGAAAACTCCGATGAGGAAATGTACGAAAAGCCGGGAAAATTGTACGCAAAGAGAAATACGGCAAAGAGAAACGCAGCCAAGGCCGACGGGCAGTCGCAACCGGCCGCCCGTGCAGAGACTCCCGGTCGTGCGGGATCAGCTGTTGATCTGTTCGACGCAGATCTGTTGCGCAGAGTCCCAGACCGTGCCCGGCGCGCAGGACTGCGCCTGATGTTCGCGATCAGAGCACGAGGCGTAAGACAGCGCGGGCAGCGCGATCAGGGATGCGGCGATGAAAAAGGTCTTGATCGTCATGTCAAATCTCCCGAATGGGTCAAACATGACTTAAGGTAACCCGGCGCGGACCGTGGTCAAAGAAAAACCGCGCCGCCGGACGGGCCGGGGCGCGGTTTGATCAGTGCAGGCGCGGCGGATTTATTCGCCGAACACCCGTTTGAAAATCGTGTCGACATGTTTGGTGTGATACTCCATGTCGAACTTCTCGTTGATCGCATCGACCCCAAGGGCGGCCACGACATCCTTGTCGGCCAGCAGCTGTTCGCGGAAATCGACCCGGTCTTCCCAGACCTTGAGCGCGTTGCGCTGCACCATCGCATAGGCATCCTCGCGCGACACACCGGCCTGCGTCAGCGCCAGCAGCACGCGCTGGCTCATCACCAGACCCGGATATTTGTTCATGTTGTCCAACATGTTGTCCGGGAAGATCAGCATCTTCTCGACCACACCCGCCAGACGGTTGAGCGCGAAGTCCAGCGTGATCGTCGCATCCGGGGCGATGCCACGTTCGACCGAGCTGTGCGAAATGTCGCGCTCGTGCCAGAGCGCGACGTTCTCCATCGCGGGCACCACGGTCATGCGCACGAGACGGGCGAGACCGGTCAGGTTCTCGGTCAGAACCGGGTTCTTCTTGTGCGGCATCGCCGAGGAGCCCTTTTGCCCCATCGAGAAGAATTCCGCGCCTTCCAGCACTTCGGTGCGCTGCATGTGGCGGATTTCGATGGCGACGTTCTCGATCGACGAGGCGATGACACCAAGGGTGGCAAAGAACATCGCATGGCGGTCGCGCGGGATCACCTGAGTCGAAATCGGCTCCGGGCGCAGGCCAAGTTTTTCGCAAACATGCTCTTCAACCGCCGGGTCGATGTTGGCGAATGTGCCGACCGCGCCGGAAATCGCGCCTGTGGCGACCTCCCACCGGGCTTTTTCCAGCCGGTTCTTGTTGCGGTCCATCTCGGCATAGAAACGGGCAAAGGTCAGCCCCATGGTGGTGGGCTCGGCATGGATCCCGTGCGAGCGACCGACGCGCACGGTGGTCTTGTGCTCCATGGCGCGGGTCTTGAGCGCAGCCAGAACCCGGTCCATATCGGCCAGCAGGATGTCGGTGGCGCGCACCAGCTGCACGTTCAGCGTGGTGTCGAGCACGTCGGACGAGGTCATGCCCTGATGCACGAAACGGGCCTCGTCGCTGCCGACATGTTCGGCCAGATGGGTGAGAAAGGCGATCACGTCATGCTTGGTGACTGCTTCGATCTCGTCGATGCGGGCGACATCGAATTCCGCGTCCTTGGCCTTCCACACGGCCTCGGCGTTTTCCTTCGGGATCACCCCCAGTTCGGCCTGCGCGTCGCAGGCGTGGGCCTCGATCTCGTACCAGATCTTGAACTTGGTCTCGGGCGACCAGATGGCGACCATCTCGGGGCGGGAATAGCGGGGGATCATTGGCAGCAACACCTTTTTATGATTAGGCGGGGATCAGCGCGCGTCATAGACCGCCGCGTCCGCAACGGCAAGGCGGGAGCGCGCCGATTGGACAAACGCCAAGAAGGACCGGCGGGCCGAAGGGCTGCGTGGGGGAGAGAGAAGATGACGATCACGCCGCGCCACTTGCATGATTTTCTCGGCACATGGTCACTGGACCGGCGCATAGAACAGGCGGACGGGCAGACCGGTCATTTCATCGGCCAAGCCCGCTGGACGCCGCAGGGAGAGGGGGCGCTTTATGCCGAGGCCGGGCAGCTGACGCTTGATGGTCATCCACCGATGCAGGCCGAGCGGCGCTATCGCTGGGGGGCGGATATGACGGTCTGGTTCGAGGATGGGCGGTTCTTTCACGCCGTGCCGCCGCAGGGCGGAGACAGCGCGCATTGGTGCGCCCCCGACGAGTACGAGGTGCGCTATGAGTTCGGCGATTGGCCCAAGTTTCGCGTCACTTGGCAAGTGCGCGGCCCGCGCAAATCCTACCGCATGACCGGCCTTTACCAGCCGCTCTCGACAGAGTGTCGATAGTGGCTGAGCGTCGATTATATACGCCACCCGTACCCCCGAGAAAGCACTCGGGCGCGGGCCGGGGTGGTGCCGGTCAGGCGTGGGCGACGTGGTCCAGAAAAACCTTGTTCCGGCAATAATCTGGTGCCGCGTCAAGATGATCGCATTGCTGCTGCAAAGCGGCGCAGCCCTGTTGATGGGGGCAGGCTGAGCAGCGCAAGGCCATCGACCGGACCTGATTCGCCCCTTGCAACGGGTCGTGGGTAATCTCTGCGCCCAGATCGGCACCAAGCCGCGCGGCCATGCCGAGCATCAGATCGGTGCTTTTGGAAACTTGACGAAAAAAGTTCATGTCCTTCTCCCTCCGCAGAATGCGGGTCTGTGTTCAGGATCTCACCTTCGGGTTTGGGTGGCCTTGATTTGGGTCAAGTGGCGGCTGGACGACAGGCGAACCGGGCCACCGGGCCTCTCACCCCTCGGGTTCGACCAGCCTGCTGTCCACCTGCGCGCCGTGGCTGAGCGTGCGGTGCACCGGGCATTTGTCGGCGATCTCCAGCAATCTGGCGCGCTGTTCTGCGTCCAAATCGCCGCAAAGCCGGATCTCTCGGGTGAAGCGGTCGATCTTGCCGGGGGTGCCATTGCCGACATCGGCGGCGTGTTGCTTGTCATGGCTGATATCGACGCTGACACCGGTGAGCGGCCAGTTCTTGCGCCGGGCATACATGCGAATCGTCATCGAGGTGCAAGCGCCCAACCCGGCGGCCAGCAGCCCATAGGGGGACAGCCCGCGCTCGGTGCCGCCAACCGCGCGCGGCTCATCGGCCAGAAGGTGGTGGGGCCCGGACTGAACGTCCTGCAGAAAACCGTCGGGATCGGCCTCGGCCACCCGCACCACGCCCTCGGGCGTGTCGGGGCGGGGGGCTGGGGCTGGCAGCTCGACATAGCGGCGCGCCCAGGCGGCAATCACCTCGGCGGCGTATTCGGCATCCTCGCCCCGGCTGATGAGATGGTCGGCGGTGTCGAGCGTGACAAAGCTTTTGGGGTGCTTCTTGGCGAGGAAGATCTTGGTGGCATTGTCGATTCCGACCACTTCATCGCGCGGCGCGTGCATGATCAGCAGCGCTGCTTTCATCTCGTGCAGGGCCTTGTCCAGTTTGGCCCCTTGTACGTCTTCGACAAAGGCGCGGGAGATGCAGAAGGCGCGCCCGCCAAGATCGACCGACGCGACACCCTTTGCCGCGATCTCGGGCAGGGCATGGGCGAAATTTTCGGTGATATGCGCAGGATCGTGGGGGGCCCCCAGCGTAACCACGGCGCGCACGCTGGCGATCTGGTTGGCGGCGCTGATCACCGCCGCGCCGCCCAGTGAATGGCCGATCAGCAGCGCAGGCGCCATGCCGCGCCCCTTGAGATACTCCGCCGCCTTAAGCAGGTCTGCGACGTTGGAGCTGTAGTTGGTATTGGCAAACTCGCCCTCGGAATGGCCCAGCCCGGTGAAGTCAAAGCGCAGCACCGCGATGCCCATCGCCGCCAGTCGCGCCGCGATCCGACGGGCGGCGGGGATATCCTTGGAGCAGGTAAAACAGTGGGCAAACAGCGCCGTGGCCAGATGCGGCCCGTCCGGTAGATCTAGCCGCGCGGCAAGTTCGGTTCCGTCATGGCCGGGGAAGGTGACGCGTTCGCTGGGCATGGGTTGTCCTTTCTTGCCGTGCGGGTCTAAGGCTGGGCATCTGGGCGGGGTTTAGCAAGCCCCGGCAACGGGAAAGTGAAAAGAGGAACGTGGTCAGGTGATAATGGGATTGCGCAAGGTCGGCTGGGTCGGGGCGCTGGCCGCGCTGGTCGGGGTCTTGGTGGGCTATGGCGGGGCTTTGCATCCGGCGGGCGATAGTCTGGCGGTGTTCCGGGTGCCATTGGCAGGGCTGGCGGGGCTGATGCTGGTGCTGTTGCGCCGCCCGAGGCGTCGGGTGCTGCTTGGGCTGGCTGTGGTCGTGCTGGCGCTGGTGCCCCGGTTCTGGGCGCAGGTGTCAGGGGTTGGGATAGGATCGGTGGCAGCGACGGCGCTGGCGGCCGGGCAGGCGCCGGGGCAGTTGACGGGGCAGGCAGCAGAGCGCGCCGTGCTGACGATCTATCAAAAGAACCTGTTGTTTAACCGGCCCGACCCAAAGCCGCTGGTGGCTGATATTCGCGCCCGTTCGCCCGATATCGTGACCTTGCAGGAGGTCGATGGTCGCAATCGCGCGGTGCTGGAGGCGCTGCAGCAGGATTTCCCCTATCAGCAGTATTGCGATTACCGCGCGGTGGGCGGAACCGCCGTGCTGTCGCGCTGGCCCGCGGTTCCGGGCAGCGCGCTTTGTGCCTATGGGCTGAGCGCGCTGCAGGTCGAGACGCCGGGTGGCCCGGTCTGGGCGGTGGCGCTGCATCTGCGCTGGCCTTGGCCCTATGGACAGGCGGAGCAGCTTGACGGGCTGGAGCCGGTGCTGCGCACCCTGAGCGGGCCAAAGGTGATCGGCGGCGATTTCAATTCTGTCGCTTGGTCGCATGCGGTGACCCGGGTGGCACGGGCCAGCGGCACCCGGCGCGTGGGCCGTGAAGCGGTCAGTTTTGCCTTGCCCTATGGTGGGTTCGGGGTGGGAATCGACCATGTGCTGGCCAGCGGCGCACAGTCTGGCACGATCCAGATTCTGGAGCGGCTGGGCTCTGATCACCGGGGCGTTCTGGCGCGGGTGTCGGTCACGCCCTGAGGCGGCTCGCCTTCCTTTGGGGCCAAGGACGGGAGGGGCGCAGTCGGGCTTTGCCTGCGACGTATGGTCAGATCGCTTTGGGGCCGACAGAGGCCAGTCAGGATGTTAATCTGAACGGATGAGCAAGATCCTGCAGACCCGCATCCCCTATGACATCGCCGCGCAACGCCGGTTGCCGGGCATTCAACCCATGGCGGTGGAGGACTGGCTGATTCGCGACGACGCCTTTGCCGAACAGATGGCCTATCGCGACCAGTTGCTGGCCGGGCGGCGGGGGGCGGTTCTGGCCATGGACGAGTCCGCGCGCGACGCTGCCGAAGAACTGCTGGATCTGGTGTTGGAGCTGGCCTATCCCGGTGCAAAGGGCGAGGCGACACGTCCCGATGGCGTCACGGTACCGATCAAGCGCGACGATCCGATGGGCACCTTGGGACGGTTGGTGCAAGAGGATCTGTGCCTGTTGCAAAAGCGCGAGGGCGACGATGAACATGTGCTGACCGCCGCCGCGCTGTGTTTTCCGGCAAGTTGGATGCTGGCGGAAAAGGTGATGCGCCCGCTGACGGCGATCCATGTCCCGGTGGCCGAGTATGACGGCAATATTGCGGCGCGGGTGCAACGGCTGTTCGATGGGGTGCAGCCGGACCGGCCGTTGTGGCGGTTCAATGCGCTATGGTACGGGGATCCCGATCTGCACCAGCCGCGCAGCGAGACCGAGCGGCGCCCGGAAGGCGGCAACGGGAGCACCGATTTCCTGCGCAGCGAACGGCAATCTGTGCTGCGGCTGCCGCGCACGCGCGCGGTAGTGTTTTCAATCCACACCTTCGTTCTGGCGCGGGCCGACGCGCCAGCGGGAACCGAGGGGCTTGACCGCGTCGAGAGCTGAGGGATCGCTGCGGGGCGAGGCCAGACGTCCCGGTTTCCCCGCTTTGCCGCCCCGTTCAGATCGGCAGATAGGACATCGCGTTGGCCAGCAGGCCCGATCCGCTGCTTGAAGCGACAAAGGCGGTGAGCGCCAGCACATGGGTGTTGAGGCGGAAATCCTCGCCCTTGGCCAGATTGATCGCCGCCATCGAGAGCGCCACCGGTGCGGATAGAAACACCAGCATGCCGGTCATGCCCCACGTGGCCAAGCGGCGAATGTTGGTCTCGGCTTTCTGCTCGGGCGTGGCGGGGGTGATCAGGTCGGCCATATCGTCGCGAAAGGCGAGCGCCAGCGATTCTTCTTCACCGATCAGGGCGATGCCGATCTGGTCAACAAACACGGTATCGGACTCGATGATTTCCGCTTGTTGCGACAGGTCTGATTCCATCTCGTCGACCGGGGTAAAGCGGTTGGATTTTGGGCCCTGGAAATGGGCGCGGCTGTGGACGCGGCGCGGCGTGACGTTGGCAAAGGCCCCCAGGAACTGTTCGACGCTCAGGATGGTTTCGGGGTTCATCCATTCGATCTGTTGCACCGGATAGGCATCGACCATCCGGTACAGCATGACCACCATCAAAAGCTCGGTGATATCGCGGTCCTCTTCACCCGGGGCCACGGGCATAAGAGAGAACTCCAGCCGGTGCATGGATTTGGAGGGATGTTTGCCCATCCGCTCAGGGGCGACGACGCGCCCGGCATAGGGTGCGGTTTCGACCGACAGTTTCACGATGTACTGGCTGGTGACAATGCGGGCCTGTTCGATGTTCAGCACGCTTTGACGGTCGACCAGATGGCCATAGTCCTGCAACGTGCTGGCGGCGATCCGGCAGAACCGTTCGATCGCGCCCTCAGTCATCCCCAGATAGACCAGTCCGCCGTGATACCAGTTTTCCCGTGTCACTGCGTGGAACCTCCGTTAGCCGTCGCGTGGTTAACCAAAATTAGCGTCGGATCAGGGAGAAAGTGTGTCAAAAACCGATAGATACCAAGGCAGGGAGTCAATCTGGCCACTGAGAAATGCGCGCGAATTCAATTTGTTGCGCGGTTAAGTCTGGAATTGGGGCGGAAGTGTGGCGCCACCCGGGCGAAGCTGGGGTCGGGGGCGGGCGCTCAACCGTCTATGCGGGCCGCCATGATCGCGATCGCCTGCTGGTAGACACTGGCGGCGTTCCATTGCCGGATCACCTCGAAATTGGGCTCGCCCGGTTGATAGCCGCGGCCCGGCTTCCAGCCTTTCTGGCGCAGGAAATTGGCGGTGGAGGCCAGCGCGTCTGACATGTCGTAGAAATCGACGCGCCCGTCCCCGGTGGCATCGACCCCAAAGGCCAGTGCATTGCCGGGGAGAAACTGGGTGTGGCCCAGTTCGCCATGTTTGGCACCCGGCGTGGCCCCGGTGATGGTGCCCTGATCTACCAGTTTCAACGCCGCGATGGCATGGGGCGTGAAGAAATCGGCACGGCGGCAATCAAAGGCCAGCGTCGTGATGGCCGAGACCACCGGGCTGTCGCCCATGAAATGGCCAAAGGCGGTTTCCATCCCGTGCAGCGCGATTAGAATTCCGGCGGGCACGCCATAGATCCGCTCCAGCGCGGCATAGAATTCGGGATGGCGTGCCTTGCGTTTGCGGCCCTGCGCCACAATCGTGTCGGCGCCGCGAACCTGCATGAACTTCTCGAGGCTGTAGCGAAAGCTTTTCTGGTTGCGGTCAGCGGCGATGGTGCTGGTGGCGTATTGCGCCTGTGCCAGGGCCTGCAACCCGCGTTGGCCGACGCCGGCGCGGCGCGCCTCCTCCGCGAAATCACGTTTCCAGGCGGCAAATCCTGCGCTGGTGTTGCCGCAGGGGGCAGCGGTCAGCGGCAGCGGCACAAGGGCGGTCAGGAGGAGGGCAAGGGCAAAGGATTTCATGGCGCTCATAAATGGGTTGTGGATCAAGGCCACCAGCTTGCCCGGTGCCGCGCGTTGGGGCAATCGTGAAATGGTGCGCGCCCGCTGTCCGCGTTGTCAGGCGTTTCCCAAGCGAGGGGCATCTGGCAATGAAAAAGGGCGCCGCAAGGGCGCCCTTTTATAGCCGTTTGTCCGCAAGGACAGATCAGCAGCTGTAGTACATGCCGTATTCAACCGGGTGCGGCGTGTGCTCGTAGGTTTGCACCTCTTCCATCTTGAGCGCGATATAGCCCTCGATCTGGCTTTTGGTGAACACGTCGCCCTGCAGCAGGAAGTCGTGATCGGCAGCCAGACAGTCCAGCGCCTCGCGCAGCGAGCCGCAGACGGTGGGGATGTCGGCCAGTTCCTCGGCGGGCAAGTCGTAGAGGTTCTTGTCCATGGCCTCGCCCGGGTCGATCTTGTTCTTGATGCCGTCAAGACCAGCCATCAGCAGTGCCGCAAAGCACAGATAGGGGTTGGCGCTGGGATCGGGGAAGCGGGCTTCGACGCGCTTGGCTTTCGGGCTTTCGGTCCACGGGATCCGCACGCAGCCCGAGCGGTTGCGGGCCGAATAGGCGCGCAGAACCGGAGCTTCAAAGCCCGGGATCAGACGCTTGTAGGAGTTCGTGCCCGGGTTGGTGAAGGCGTTCAGCGTCTTGGCATGCTTGAGAATGCCACCGATGAAATACAGCGCCTCGTCCGACAGATCGGCGTATTTGTCGCCAGCAAACAGCGGCTTGCCGTCTTTCCAGATCGACATGTTCACGTGCATGCCGCTGCCGTTGTCGCCAGCGATCGGTTTGGGCATGAAGGTGGCCGATTTGCCATAGGCGTGGGCCACGTTGTGGATCACGTATTTGTATTTCTGCAGCTCGTCGGCCTGTTTGGTCAGGCTGCCAAAGATCAGGCCCAGCTCATGCTGGCAGGAGGCCACTTCGTGGTGGTGTTTGTCGACCTTCATGCCGAGGCGCTTCATCGTAGACAGCATTTCCGAGCGCAGATCCTGCGCCTCGTCCACCGGGTTCACCGGGAAATAGCCGCCCTTGACGCCGGGACGATGGCCCATGTTGCCCATCTCGTACTCGGTGTCGGTGTTCCACGAGGCGTCGGTCGCATCGACCTCGTAAGAGACCTTGTTGATCGAGTTGGAGAAGCGCACGTCGTCGAACAGGAAGAATTCCGCCTCGGGGCCCATATAGGCCACATCGCCGATGCCGGAGGAGATCAGATAGGCCTCGGCCTTTTCCGCAGTGCCGCGCGGGTCGCGGTCATAGGCTTCACCGGTGTCGGGTTCGACCACCGAGCAATGCACACAGATGGTCTTTTCCGCATAGAACGGATCGACATAGGCGCTTTCGGTGTCGGGCATCAGTTTCATGTCCGAGGCTTCGATCGACTTCCAACCGGCGATCGAGGAGCCGTCAAACATGAATCCTTCTTCAAGGAAATCCTCGTCGACCAGATCTGCCACCACGGTGACGTGCTGCAACTTGCCGCGCGGGTCGGTGAAACGGATATCGACGTATTCCGCTTCTTCGTCCTTGATCAACTGGAGAACTGCATCCTTGCTCATTCTGCAATGTCCTTTTCTGTAGTATCGTTCGTGTTTCGGTATGGGTTCAGAGCGCGTCCGAGCCGGTCTCGCCGGTGCGGATACGAATGGCTTGTTCGACGGTGCTGACAAAGATCTTGCCGTCGCCGATCTTGTCGGTCTTGGCGGCCGCGATGATGGCGTCGATCGCGCTGTCGACCTGATCGTCGTCCAACACCACCTCGACCTTCACCTTGGGGAGAAAGTCGACAACATATTCGGCACCGCGATAGAGTTCGGTATGGCCTTTCTGGCGGCCGAAGCCTTTGACCTCGATCACGCTCAACCCCTGGACGCCAACGTCCTGGAGGGCCTCTTTGACTTCGTCGAGCTTGAACGGCTTGATAATAGCTTCGATCTTTTTCATCGCAGTCTCCTCGCAACCTTGTCTCGACGGGTCAGATCACTTCTAAATATCGGCTACAATCAGATACCGGTATGGGACGGTGGGGCGGGTTGCGGAAAAATTGGCTGCGAGTAAATTTTAGCCAGTATGAGTAAAAAATAAGCGGTTTTGAATCTTCAGGAGAAAGCCATGATCAGATTGCTGAGTGCCGCCCAGATGCGCGCAGTCGAACAGGCCGCCATTGGGTCAGGGGATGTGACCGGGCTGGAATTGATGGAGCGTGCGGGGCGTGGCGTCGTCGCGGCGATGTTCGATGTCTGGCCGGAACTTCAGGTTGCGCCGCTGCGGGCCATCATCCTGTGCGGGCCGGGCAATAATGGCGGCGACGGATTCGTGGTGGCGCGGCTGTTGCATGTGCTGGGCTGGGAGGTCGAGGTGTTCCTGTATGGCGAGGCCGGGGCGCTCCCCAAAGATGCAAAGACGAATTACGACCGCTGGCGGACGCTTGGCACGGTGTCCCGCTATGTCGATGCGGGGGAGGGCGGTTTTGCGCCCGATCTGTCCGGTGAAAGCACGCTGCTGGTCGATGCGTTGTTCGGAACCGGGCTTTCGCGCCCGGTGGAGGGGCTCAACGCCTTTGGTCGGGCGACGCAGGCGGCGGCAGGACGCGGACGGGGCGCGCGGGTCGTCGCGATCGACATCCCCAGCGGGGTCTGCGCCGACTCGGGCAAGCGTTTGACGGGGGGCGATCCAAACCGGGAGGTCGTCGAGATCCGCGCCGATCTGACCGTTTCGTTCCACGCGGAAAAGCTGGGTCACCGGCTCGCGGATGGTCCGCGCCTATGTGGCAAGGTCGTGGTCAAGAGCATCGGGTTGGAGCGCCTTGCGAAAACGCCTGCGACCGCGACGGCGGACAGCGACAATAGGGCGGTTCGACTGGTGCTGCGCAGCGGGCTGGGCGGCTTGGGCAAGGACCGGCAAACGCACAAATATGCCCAGGGTCATGCGCTGGTCCTGTCGGGCGGCTCGGGGCGCACCGGCGCCGCGCGGTTGGCGGCGCGCGGCGCGCTCAGGGTTGGCGCGGGGCTGGTGACACTGGGGGTGCCGCCAGCGGCACAGCAGGAAATCGCCTGTCAGATCACTGCCCTGATGCTGCGACGGGTGGCAGATGCTTCGGCGCTTTCCACAGTGTTGGAAGACGCGCGACTGACGGCGCTGTGTCTGGGGCCGGGGTTGGGTCTGGAGGATCGGGCGCGCGCGCTTGTCGCCACGGCGTTGGTGAGCCGGAGGGCGGTCGTTCTGGACGCCGACGCGCTGACGCTGATCGGGCGCGATCCGGCATTGTTCGGCGCGCTGCATGCAGGGTGCGTTCTGACCCCTCACGGGGGGGAGTTCGCGCGGTTGTTCCCCGATATTGCCGCGCGTCTGGCCGCGCTGGCGCGCAGTGGTCCGGCCTATTCCAAGGTGGATGCAACGCGAGAGGCCGCCGCGCGCGCGGGCTGCGTGGTGCTGTTCAAGGGGCCGGACACGGTGATCGCGGCCCCCGACGGGCGCTGTGCGGTGAATGCCGCCAGTTATGAGCGGGCCGCACCCTGGCTGGCGACGGCGGGGTCGGGCGATGTGCTGGCCGGCCTCATCGCCGGGTTGCTGGCGCGCGGCTTTGACCCGATGCAAGCGGCGCAGACGGCGGCATGGCTGCATGTGGAGGCGGCGCGCGCCTTTGGTCCCGGCCTGATCGCAGAAGACCTGCCCGAAGCGTTGCCGACTGTGTTTCGATCTCTTGGGCTCTAGGGGACAACAACGGTCCCCGGAAGGCGCGGTTTTTCCTCGCATCGTTTGTGAAGCTTTGCTAAGAGGCGCTGATCGCGCGGCTGGGGCCGCGCCGAGTGCGGGTGTGGCGGAATTGGTAGACGCACCAGATTTAGGTTCTGGCGCCTAGGCGTGGGGGTTCGAGTCCCTTCACCCGCACCACTCTAACATTTTGAAAATAAATAGAATTTTTGCGCCGACGGGCCTTTGTCCGCGTCAATGTTGTAACATTGGTTGCAGGGGGCGGGATTCCGCCCGGCTTGTGATTCCAAAAGACTTGCGCGGGATCAGGGGCAGGGGGCGCTGGTTCGGGCCAGTGTGTCCTTTGGGCAGCCTGCGAGGGCCGGTGATCTGCCTTGGGCGACTCCCGCTCACCGATAGGTTCAGCAACGCTCTGAAGTGGTCTCGAATTTTCCATGCACAGACACTGGTGTGAAGGAGTGGACACCCCGGTAGAAGCTGCATCTTTGCTGCGGTTGATGGGCCATTCTCCTGTTGCGCCGCTGATCCTGGCCTGACAGGCTTAGATATGGAGGCACAGGGTATGGCAACGGTTTCATCTCGCGTGGGTGGCGATCTGGGCAGCGGATTTGATGACGCGGCCTGGGTTGATGTGCTTGATGCCGTGGACAAAACCTATGCCGAGCTGGTCGATTACCAAGAGCAGCTCGAGGCGCGCAACGCGGAATTGTCGAGCATGCGGGCGTTCCTTGGATCAATCATGAGTTCGATCTCCGATTACCTCGTGGTGACGGACAAGGACGGGGTCGTCGCCGATGTCAGCCGGTCCTTTTGCGACGCGATTGGTCGCGACAAAGACGCTTTGTTGGGGCGCCCGATCGTTAGCTTTTTCGAGGGCGAGATGTGCCAGCGCATGAGGGATGTCATGACCGATCTGGCGAAAACCAAACAGGAAAGAACGTTCGAGGCCGATCTGGTGACCCGCGCCGGGGCGAGCCCGGTTGATTTTCGCGTGGCTCCGCGTCTGGATCGGCGCAAACGGCTGAGCGGGATCATCCTGACCGGGCGGCCATTGGGCGAATTGCGCCGCGCCTATCAGGAGCTTGAACAAAGCCATGAGAGCTTGAAGCAAGCTCAGACCCAGCTTGTGCGAACCGAGAAACTGGCCTCTCTCGGGCGGCTTCTGGCCGGGGTGGCGCATGAGCTGAACAACCCGATTTCCTTTGTTTATGCCAATACGCACAGTCTTCAGAAATACCTTGATCGGTTCGAGGCCTATTTCGAACGGGTCCAGGACGGCGCAAGCCGCGAGGAGTTGGTGGCGCTGCGTTCGGAATTGCGCCTTGAACGGGATCTGAAAAACCTGCGCGTGGCCATCGAAGGCGCGCGGGATGGATCGGAACGCGTGCGCGATATTGTCGAGGATCTGCGTCGATTGTCGTCGGACGGCTCGGGCGAGGTGACGGTCTTTGACTTGCGCCAGACGGCTATGATCGGTGCGGATTGGGTCAAGCGCGGCCTGAAAAACGAGATGAAGATCAGCGTGGAGGGCGAAAGCCACTGTTTGGCGATGGGGCGTCAGGGGCATGTGCAACAGGTGATCATGAACCTGATGCAGAATGCGGCCGATGCGATGCAGGGCGTGGAGGCCCCGGAAATCCGTGTGAAATTGTCCTATCAGGATGAGTTCGCGGTGCTGCAGGTCTGTGACAATGGCCCCGGTGTGCCGGAAGACCTGCGTGCAGCGATTTTCGACCCCTTCTTCTCGACCAAGGAGGTGGGGCAGGGCACGGGGCTTGGCCTGTCGATTTCTCTCAAGATTGCCGAGGAACATGGTGGGTCTCTCACCTATGTTTCCGATGGTGCGCCGGGGGCCTGTTTCCGCCTGATGCTCAAGCGGGGGGATGCGTCGTGAATATCCTCTGGCTGCAATCGGCGGGCTGCGGCGGGTGCACCATGTCGCTGCTCTGCGCGGAAAGCCCGAACCTGTTCGATCTGTTCGCCTCGGCGGGGTTGGAATTCCTCTGGCATCCCTCGCTTTCCGAGGCCTCCGGGGCAGAGGTGTGCCGCCTGCTGGAGGCGGTCGAGAGCGGTGCGCAAAAGCTGGATATCCTTTGTGTCGAAGGTTCGATCGTGCATGGGCCCAAAAACACGGGGCGCTATCACATGTTGGCGGGCACCGGGCGCTCGATGCTGGATTGGGTGCAAAGCCTTGCCCCCAAGGCTGAGCATGTCATCGCGGTCGGCACCTGTGCCACCTATGGCGGTGTGACGTCGGCGGGGGACAATCCCGCAGATGCGACGGGGCTGCAATATGACGGGCGACATGCGGGGGCTGCCTTGCCTGCGTCGTTTCGGGCGCGCTCCGGTTTGCCGGTGATCAATATCTCGGGCTGTCCGATACACCCCGATTGGGTGGCCGAGACCCTGCTGTTGCTGTCGCAAGGGGAATTGGGCGCTGACGATCTGGATATCTACGCCCGTCCGCGCTTTTACACCGACACGCTGGTGCATCACGCCTGCCCCAAGAACGAGTTTTACGAATACAAGGCCTCGGCAGAGGAACTGTCGCAAATCGGCTGCATGATGGAGCATCTGGGCTGCATCGGAACGCAGGCGGTCGGCGATTGCAACATCCGGCTCTGGAATGGCGAGGGAAGCTGCACCCGCGCGGGCTATCCCTGCATCAACTGCACCGCCCCCGAATTCGAAGAGCCCGGCCACGGATTTACCCAGACGCCAAAATTCGCAGGAATTCCGGTCGGGCTGCCCACCGATATGCCCAAGGCCTGGTTCATGGCGCTTGCCTCTTTGTCCAAACGCGCCACGCCCGCACGGGTGGCCAAGAATGCCACGTCCGATCGGATCATTGTGCCCCCCTCAGTGAAAAGCCGTAAACATGACTGACGCCACCACGCTGCTTGTTGGGCCGTTTAACCGGGTGGAGGGGGATCTGGAGATACGGCTCGAGGTCGCGGACGGGCGCGTCCGTGCCGCCTATGCCAATTCGCCCTTGTTTCGCGGCTTCGAAATGATCCTGCAAGGCAAGGGGCCGATGGATGCCTTGACCATCACGCCGCGTATTTGCGGCATCTGCTCGATCAGCCAGTCCATGGCGGCGGCCCATGCGCTGGCCGATCTGGCCCAAGTATCCCCCGCGCCAGAGGGGGCCAAGGTGGCGCAGCTTTTGCATATGGTCGAAAACGTGTCCGACCACCTGATGCATTTCAACCTGTTCTTCATGCCCGACTTTGCGCGCCCCATTTACAGTGACCGCCCGTGGTTTGACCGCGCCGTGACCCGCTTTACCGCGCTCAAGGGCAGTGCGCTCAAACGCGCAACCGAGGCGCGCACGCAACTGATGCATATCGTCGGGCTTCTGGGCGGGAAATGGCCCCATACCCTAGCCATTCAGCCCGGCGGCGTCACCTATGCGCCAACGGCGCGCGACAAGGTGCGTATCGGTGCCGATCTGGCTGCGTTTCGGAGCTATCTGGAAGAGGTCGTGTTTGGCGCGCCGCTTGAGGCCTTTGTTGACCTGACACAGATCGAACAGTTGTCAGGCTGGAGCAGTGGCGATCTGGCGCTGTTCCTGTCCATTTCCGATGATTTGTCTCTCGACACCTCAGGCATCGGGGCCGGGAAATATCTGTCCTTCGGAGCCTATCCCCTGCCAAGCGGGCCTTTGTTTCAACGCGGTATCCTGTGTGATGGCGTCGCGGGGCTGCTCGATCAGCGCGACATCGTCGAAGAGATTCCCAGTTCGTGGATGCTGGGCGCAGATGCGCATCCCTCGCAAGGCATGACGATGCCCGATGAGGACATGCGCGAGGACGCCTATAGTTGGTGCAAGGCGCCGCGACTGGGCGGTGTGCCCCATGAAACCGGCGCGCTTGCGCGGCAGGCAATCGACGGACATCCGCTTGCCGTGGCCTTGGCGCGCGAGGGATCGGTCCGCGCGCGCGTGGTTGGGCGCCTGTTGGAACTGGCGCGCAGCCAGATCGAGATGGAGCGCCTCTTGGCTTCGATCAACGTGCGCGAACCGTTCATGCGTCAGGTCAAATTGCCGAAAGAGGGCGCGGGTGTGGGTATGGTCGAGGCGGCGCGCGGCGCTTTGGGGCATTGGATCAAGGTCGAAAACGGGCTGATCTCCTCGTATCAGATCATCGCGCCGACGACTTGGAATTTCTCGCCGCGCGATCGCCATGGCGTGCCGGGTCCGCTTGAGGCGGCGCTGGTGGGGGCGTCCGTGCGCGCGGGCGAAGACACGCCCGTTTCGGTGCAGCATATCGTACGCTCGTTTGATCCCTGCATGGTTTGTACGGTGCACTGAGATGGCGCGCGGCGTTGAGATCCGGGTGCGCGGACAGGTACAGGGGGTCGGGTTTCGCCCCTTTGTCTGGCGCTTGGCACGCGACATGGGGCTGTCCGGGGATGTGTGCAATGACGCGCAGGGCGTCTTGATCCGCCTGTTCGGGGAGGCCTCGGGGTTTGAGGCCCGCTTGCGCGCGGAATTGCCACCGCTTGCGCGCATTGACGCGGTCGAGGTTTGCGAGATCTCGGGCGCGGCGGATGGGTTTTCCATTGTTGCCTCGAAAGGGGGGGCGGCGCGCACACGCGTGACGCCGGATGCGGCCACATGCGAGGCCTGCGTGGCCGAGGTGTTCACCCCGGCGCAACGTCGCGCAGGCTATGCCTTTACCAATTGCACCCATTGCGGGCCGCGTTTCACTATCGTTGAAAGCCTGCCTTACGACCGCGCCAATACGACAATGGCCCCGTTCAAGATGTGCGCGGCATGTCGGGCCGAATATGAAACCCCCGAGGACCGCCGCTTTCATGCCCAGCCCATCGCCTGCGCCGAGTGTGGCCCTAAGATCTGGCTTGAACCCGCAAGCGGGCGCGATCCGATCAAGGATGCTGTCACACTGTTACAGGCTGGGAAAATCCTCGCGATCAAGGGGCTTGGCGGCTTTCACCTAGCCTGCGGTGCGTTGAATGTGCAGGTTGTCGCAACCCTGCGCGCCCGCAAGCACCGGCCTGCCAAGCCCTTTGCCTTGATGGGCACGGTGGAGATGATCGAAGCGTGGTGTGCGCCTACGGACAACGAACTGGCGCTGCTGCAAGATCCGGCGGCGCCGATTGTCTTGCTCGATGCTCATCACTCACCTGACGGCATCGCGCCGGGGCAGGCGACGCTGGGGTGGATGCTGCCCTATACCCCTTTGCACCATATGTTGATCGCGCGGTTTGGCGGGCCTTTGGTGATGACCTCGGGAAACCTGTCGGGTGAGCCGCAGGTGATCGGCAATGACGAGGCGCGCGACAAGCTTGCGCAGTTTGCCGATGCTTTCGTGATGCATGACCGCGAGATCGCGCGGCGGCTGGATGACTCGGTCGAACGGATCACGCCGCAGGGGCCGATGGTGGTGCGCCGCGCGCGCGGGCGGGTTCCGGGGACGTTGCCCTTGCCGCAAGGGTTCGACGCCGCGCCCCAGATCGCGGCCTATGGCGGGCAGATGAAAGGGGCGCTCTGTCTGGTGAAAGAAGGGCAAGCGCTTTTGGGGCATCATCTGGGGGATCTGGATGATGCGCTCAGTTATGACGCCTTTCTCAAAGCGGATGCGGATTACGCGGCGCTGTTTGATCATCACCCGGATCGGGTGGCCTGTGATCTGCACCCGGATTTCCGCGCCTCGCAACATGCCCGCTCCAAGGGGCTTCCGGTGGAAGAGGTGCAACACCACCATGCCCATATGGTGGCTTGCATGGGGGAAAACCTTTGGCCGCTTAATGGTGGCAAGGTTGCCGGGATCGTGCTGGATGGCCTTGGTCTTGGCGCGGATGGAACGATCTGGGGCGGCGAGGTTCTGCTGGGCGACTATCGGAGTTTCGAGCGCTGGGCGTGGCTGAAACCGGCCCCCTTGATCGGCGGGGATATGGCACAAAAAGAGCCGTGGCGAAATGCGCTGATGCGGCTGGATCAGGCGGGTCTAGGGGATTTTGCCGATAAGGCTTGGCCTGATGCGCCGCTGGAGATGCTGCGTCGCGCGGCGGAAAATGGTCTCAATGCGCCGATGTCCTCATCAGCGGGGCGGCTGTTTGATGCCTTTGCGGCTGTGACCTGCTTTGATGGCCCGCAGTCTTTCGAGGGCGAGGCCGCGATGCGGCTGGAGGCCTTGGCGACCTCTGCTCAGAGTCGGGCGCTTGGCTTGCCCGTCACTGGCGGCGCAATTGATCCTGCGGTTTTGTTCCGTCTTGTCGCCCAAGGCGACAAGGATGCTTCGGAGCTTGCCTATACTTTCCACGCCTCGCTGGCACAGGCTTTTGCCGAGCAAGCCCGTGCTTTGGTGGCGACACGACAGGCCCGCGCGGTGGCGCTTTCGGGCGGGTGTTTCCAGAACGCGCTTTTGCTGGATCTGACGGTGAAGGCGCTGGGGGATGTTCCCGTTTTGATCCATAGGAAAACGCCGGCGAATGATGGCGGACTCGCTTTCGGTCAGGCGCTGGTTGCGGCGGCGCGGCATCTGTGACGGGCGGTAACGCGCTTTCCGATCGCGGGGGCGGGCGGAAAGTCACTCACCGATAGTGCTGCGATGATATTCACATAAGACCTTGAAAAGCTGACAGAAAGATCCGTTCTGAAAAGGCGGTGCTTTCCTTTGGACCATGCGATCCGGCCTGCCATGCTGAGGATCGAAGACCCGTCTACGTAGCCGGGAAGACCAAAGGGAGGGACGCTCGGTGGGCAAAGACACCACTCAGATCGAAACGTTTTATGACGTGATGCGGCGCCAGGGGATCACGCGCCGCTCGTTCATGAAATATTGCTCGCTGACGGCCGCGGCATTGGGGCTGTCGCCGTCATTCGTCCCCAAGATCGCCCATGCGATGGAGACCAAGCCGCGCACGCCGGTGATCTGGGTGCACGGGCTGGAATGCACCTGCTGTTCGGAAAGCTTCATCCGTTCGGCGCATCCCTTGGCCAAGGATGTCGTGTTGTCGATGATCAGCCTCGACTATGACGATACACTCATGGCGGCGGCGGGGCATCAGGCCGAGGCGGCGCTTGAAGAGACGATTGAGAAATACAAGGGCAACTACATCCTCGCGGTCGAGGGCAACCCGCCGCTGAACGAGGATGGGATGTATTGCATCATCGGCGGCAAGCCCTTTGTTGAGCAGCTCAGACATGCCGCCGAACATGCCAAGGCGATCATCAGCTGGGGGGCCTGCGCGTCTTATGGCTGTGTGCAGGCGGCAAAGCCCAACCCGACACGCGCCACCCCGGTGCACAAGGTCATTACCGACAAGCCGATCATCAAGGTGCCCGGCTGTCCGCCCATTGCCGAGGTGATGACCGGCGTGATTACTTACATGCTGACCTTTGACCGGATGCCGGAACTGGACCGGCAAGGTCGCCCGGCGATGTTCTATTCCCAGCGGATCCACGACAAATGCTATCGCCGCCCGCATTTCGACGCCGGCCAGTTTGTCGAACATTGGGACGATGAAAACGCGCGCAAGGGCTATTGCCTGTACAAGATGGGCTGCAAGGGTCCAACGACCTATAACGCCTGTTCGACCGTGCGCTGGAACGAGGGCGTTTCCTTCCCGATCCAATCCGGCCACGGCTGTATCGGCTGCTCGGAAGATGGATTCTGGGATCAGGGGTCGTTCTATAACCGGGTAACCGACCTGACACAGTTCGGGGTCGAGGCGAACGCCGATAAGGTCGGCATGGTCGCCGCCGGAGTGGTTGGCGCAGGTGTCGCAGCCCATGCGGCTGTGTCTGCGCTCAAGGCCGCTCAACGCAAAACTCAAGACAAGAAAGAGGAGGCGTAACCCATGGTCGCAACTCCCAATGGGTATGACCTCGACAACACCGGCCGGCGCATCGTCGTTGATCCGGTCACCCGGATCGAAGGTCACATGCGCTGCGAAGTGAACGTCGATGAAAACGGCGTGATCCGCAACGCGGTCTCTACCGGCACGATGTGGCGCGGGCTTGAGGTGATCCTCAAGGGGCGTGATCCGCGGGATGCCTGGGCCTTTACCGAACGCATCTGCGGTGTCTGCACGGGCACCCATGCGTTGACCTCCGTGCGCGCGGTCGAAGATGCGCTGGGCATCCAGATCCCGGACAACGCGAATTCGATCCGCAACCTGATGCAGCTTGCGTTGGAAATTCACGACCATATCGTACACTTTTACCATCTGCATGCGCTTGACTGGGTGAATCCCATTAACGCCCTCAAGGCCGACCCCAAGGCCACGTCAGAGCTGCAGCAGGCGGTTTCTCCGTCGCATCCGCTGTCCTCCCCTGGATACTTCCGCGACGTGCAGAACCGCCTGAAAAAATTCGTCGAGAGCGGCCAGCTTGGCCTGTTCAAGAACGGTTATTGGGACAATCCGGCCTATAAACTGCCGCCCGAAGCCGATCTGATGGCGACGACCCACTACCTTGAGGCGCTTGATCTGCAAAAAGAGATCGTCAAGGTTCACACCATCTTTGGCGGCAAGAACCCGCACCCGAACTGGTTGGTGGGTGGCGTGCCGTGCCCGATCAATGTCGATGGTGTCGGCGGCGTCGGTGCGATCAACATGGAACGCCTCAACCTCGTCTCCTCGATCATCGAGCAGACGCATGAGTTCAATCGCAACGTCTATATCCCGGATGTGATCGCCATCGGGGGCTTTTACAAGAACTGGCTATACGGTGGTGGACTGTCGTCGCAGGCCTGTCTGGCCTATGGGGATATTCCCGAACATCCCAATGACTTCTCGGCGGAAAACCTGCACCTGCCGCGCGGTGCAATCGTCAATGGCGACATGTCCGTCGTGCATGATGTCGATCCGCGCGACCCTGAACAGGTTCAGGAATTTGTCGATCATTCTTGGTATACCTATGGCGAGCCGGGCAAGGGGTTGCACCCTTGGGATGGCATCACCGAGCCACAATATGAACTCGGTCCCAATGCCAAGGGCACACGCACCAATATCCAGGAGATCGACGAGGCTGCGAAATACAGCTGGATCAAGGCTCCACGGTGGAAAGGCCATGCGATGGAAGTGGGGCCGCTGGCACGCTACATCGTGGGCTATGCCAAGGGGCATGAGGACATCACCAACCAGGTCGATGGGCTTTTGCGCACGATGGATCTGCCGGTCGAGGCGCTGTATTCCACTTTGGGGCGCACCGCGGCCCGCGCGTTGGAATCCGAATATTGCTCGCGACTGCAAAAGCACTTCTTTGACAAGCTGATCTCCAATATCAAGAACGGTGACAGCTCGACCGCGAACGTCGAAAAATGGGACCCAAGCACCTGGCCTGCGGAGGCCAAAGGCGTCGGCATGACCGAGGCGCCGCGCGGTGCGTTGGGCCATTGGATCAAGATCAAGGATGGGCGCATCGAAAACTATCAATGCGTCGTGCCAACCACCTGGAACGGCAGCCCACGCGACACCCAAGGCAATATCGGCGCGTTCGAAGCTTCGCTGATGAACACGCCGATGGAGCGCCCGGACGAGCCGGTCGAGATCTTGCGCACGCTGCACTCTTTCGACCCCTGTCTGGCCTGCTCGACCCATGTGATGTCGCCCGATGGCGCCGTGTTGACCAATGTAAAAGTACGTTAGGAGGAGGGCGTATCATGAAGAAAATTATCGCACTTTTGTCACTCATGGCATCACCGGCACTGGCGCATTCGGGACACGCAACCCTGCCCGGTCCGGCGGGGCACGCGGAAATGCACATTGCGATGGCCGCTGCGGCGATCGCTGTCGCATGGCTTGTTTTCGCCGCGGTCGTTCGCCGCAAATCCACGCGCAACAAGGAATGAGCCATGTCGGACACCTCCTTGAACGCGGCCAATTCCGAACGGCCCGGGCGCGGCGCGGCCCCGCGTCTTACGGGCGATGCATCGCAAGCGGATATCGACAGCATACGCACCCAGACCTCGGTCTTTGTTTACGAATGGCCTGTGCGCCTGTGGCATTGGCTGAACGCCCTCGCAATCACGGTGCTGATCTTCACGGGCTGGTTCATCGCCTCGCCTTTGCCGTCAATGGATTTTGCTGAGGCCACGTTTCAGTTTGTCATGGGCTATATGCGGTTCGCGCATTTCGCTGCCGGGATGATCCTGACCGTAGGTTTTTTCGGGCGCATCTATTGTGCAATGGTCGGCAATCAACATGCCAAACAGTTGTTCTATGTGCCGGTCTGGCGAAAGAGCTGGTGGAAAGAGGTGCTGATCGAACTCAGATGGTATGCGTTTCTTGAAAAGATGCCGAAGAAATACGTTGGCCATAACCCGCTCGCCCAAATCGCCATGTTCATGTTCATGACCATCGGGCTCAGCTTCATGATCCTCACCGGTTGGGCGCTTTATTCCGAAGGTGCAGGGCAGGGCTCATTGCCCGATCAAGCGGCGGGGTGGGTTTTGACCCTCTTTGGTAACAGCCAGATCGTGCATTCGGTCCATCATCTGGGTATGTGGTTCATCGTGATCTTTATGATCATCCACATCTATGCCGCGATCCGCGAAGACATCATGTCGCGCCAATCTATGGTCTCGACGATGATTTCCGGGACACGGACCTTCAAGGACTGAAGCCTGCGCAGGTGGTTCCCTTTCCCCTGTCGTAACTTCAGAACCTATGGAAAAGGCGGGCTCTGCTCGCCTTTTCTGCTTATTATCTTACCGAAATATGACCTAGATGGAAGATAACCTTCCATCTTGTGAGGGGTAAAACCTGCCAAAAGCGCCGGAAATATATGCATTTTCAATGGGTAAGAGGCATTTCGTCGCATATTGGAAAAAGCGTGAAGTTGGAAACCCGACAGCCTACGCTCCTTCAACGGACAGAATGGACTGCAACCCTCCAACGACCCGGCGGAACGCCGAAGGATGGTGCAGAGCGAGGGAGGGCGCACCATGTCGGCTAAGGTTCTGGTTCTCGGAATCGGGAATGTTCTCTGGGCGGATGAGGGGTTTGGCGTGCGCTGTGTCGAACGGCTTGCCGAAACCCGTGGGTTTGGCCCCGACGTGAGGCTGCTCGATGGTGGCACGCAGGGTCTGTATCTTTTGCCGTTTCTCGAAGAGGTCGACACGCTTCTCGTGTTTGATGCTGTCGACTACGGGCTTGAACCCGGAACGTTGAAAATCGTTGAGGATGACGATGTGCCCGCCTTCATGGGGGCCAAAAAAATGTCGCTGCATCAGACCGGTTTTCAGGATGTCATCGCCACCGCGCAGTTGATGGGCTACTGCCCCGAACGCCTGATCCTGATTGGGTGCCAGCCCGAAGAAATCGAAGATTACGGCGGCAGCCTGCGCGCCGTCGTGGCGGCCCAGATTGATCCTGCTTTGGAGATTGCGGTGGACAAGCTGCGGTCACTGGGGATCGAGGTGCGCGAAGGGCGCACCGATAGCCGCGATCTGGCCGATCCCTCGATCTTGCGCGCGGCCTATGAACAGGGGCGCCCCTCGGAAGATGAGGCCTGCCGCATCGGTGATGATCGCTTCTTGCCGCAGGACGCCTGAGATGTGTCTTGGTATCCCGATGCAGATCGTCGCGCGTGAAGAGCTTGCGGCAACCGCCTTTGATGGCGTGGAAAATCACCTGATCGACTTGGCTCTCACCGGGCCGCTTGAGCCCGGCACATGGATCCTGACGTTTCTTGGCACCGCACGCGAAGTGCTGCCCGTGGACGAGGCGTTGAAAATTCGCAAGGCCCTGCGCGGGATCGCTGACCTGATGCAGGGGCACGGGTTGGGAGATGCGTTCTCGGATCTTGACGACAGAACGCCACAGCTTCCGCCGCATTTGCAAGCCGCGCTGGACAAAGGGGAGACCACCGCATGAGCCACCCGCTCATTGATCGACTGACAACAGAGTTCGGCTGGCCCGTGCTTGGCAATGATCACGACGTATTGGAGTTCACCACGCGGCCGGGCACGCATGTGCTGTTCATTCCGGGGGATGCGAAACGCAATCTTGAGACCGCGGATGTGGCCGTGATCCTGCCGGAGTTGAAGCTAGCCTTTCAGGGGGTGTTTGACTGCGCCGTCGTGGATGACGCGATCGAGGCCAGCCTGCGCGAGGCCACGAAAGTGCTCAAGACTCCGTCGCTGCTGTTTTACCGCGACGGGCAGTTCCTTGCCGGACTTCCAAAGGTGCGCGACTGGGACGATTACATGGCGCGGATCGCCCAGATCCTGACCATTCCGACACCGCAAATCGCTTGAGGGAGAGAAACCGATGGTCAACAATTTCCAGCTCCCGCCCGTGGGGTTCGGCCCCGGGTCGCAGCCGCCTGAAGAGGACGGGGCCGAATTGGAATTCCTGCCGATGCCGCAGGATATGCGCACCTACACGACCCATCTGCCCGAGGTCGAGGTTGATGATCACCTCAACCCCGCGCTTGATCTTCTGGCCCAGATTGCCGCCGCCTGCGCAACGGCTGGCGAAACCGGGCAGGGTGCAGAGTTTGATCTTTCGATCCTTGATGCCGCCAATCGCGCACTGATCGCCGAGACGATGGGCGCGGGGGAGGTGGCGATGAAGCTGCACGGCATTCCCGCCATTGCGATACAGGAAAGCGTGTTTGCGGGGGTCTGGATGCTCAAGGCCGCCGGGATGGACGTGATCGAGGTCGGCGACGTACCGCACCTGGTGCGTGTGCGCGCGTTCGAGCCGCGCAAGCAGGCCGGGCTGTCCGCGACACCGCGCCAACCCGGGGTCGTGAACGCGCCGCCGCTTTTGGTGGAGCTGATGGATAGGTCCGCCCGCTTAACGCCGGGCGCCGAGGTGCATGTCGTGAACCTGACGCTCCTGCCGCATACGGAACAGGATCTGGACTGGCTTGATGAGGCGCTCGGGCAGGGGGCGGGGGATATCCTTTCGCGCGGCTATGGCAATTGCCGGGTCACGGCGACGGCGTTGGTCAATGTCTGGCGGGTGCAATTCTTCAATTCGATGGATACGCTGATCCTTGATACCTTTGAGGTGACCGAGATGCCCGAGGTGGCGCTGGCTGCCGCCGAAGATCTGGTCGATAGCGGGGAGCGCATTCAAGAAGTGCTGGAGGCGATCCAATGAGCGCGCAAGGCGGTTTCGAGGGCTCTTACCTGGGGGCCAATGACAAGATTTCCGATCTGGCGATCATGGAGTGCAAGATCTGCTGGACTCCCTATGACCCGGCCGAGGGCGATGATACCCGTCAGGTTCTTCCCGGGACGCCGTTTCTGGCCCTGCCCGATGATTGGAAATGCCCCAATTGCGACGCCCCGAAAGAGCAGTTTCTGGTCTCGGAAGATCCCGGCTCGGACGCCATGCTGGCCGCCGCGCGGCTGTCGCGCAAAACCGAAGCCTTGGTGACGGATTTCACCGAAGTCTGGCATGGGAAAATGCGCGACGTGCCGATGGTCAACAAGGTGCTGCATGTGCAGGCCGTCGGGTTTCTAGAACAGGGGGGGCGCCCCTTGGGCGTTCTGATCTCGCCCTGGTTCATGAACCTGGTCCAGCTGCCGGCCGAGGGTGAGGATTGGTCTGCTCTCACAGCGGGAGAGAAGGAAGTGCTCGCTTTCCCCTCGGGCGATTACGAGTTCATCCATAATACCCGCGAACAAACCGGGGGCTACAAGGCCTGTTCGCTGTTTTCGCCCATGGGCGAGTTCAAGACGCAGGCGCAGGCGGTCGAAGTGGCCCGTGCTGTGATGGTTGCGCTTTTTCAGGACGAACACCGTGCCGAGACCGATCGCAGTGCCGATATCCGCGCCGCCCGTGAGGACGAAATCGCTGCTTTCGAAGCGCGCGAACAGGCCGAGGCCGAAGCGCAGGCGCAAGACCTGAACAGTGCCCCGACCCGGCGTCAGGTTCTGACTGCGGGCCTGAGCGAAAAGCCCGATATTGCGCCCGAAACCGAGGCTGAAGCGGAGTAATTGATGACACTCACCGCGCCACTCACAGCCACGACGGCACCGGCCCTGCCGGTGGCGCAGCTTGTGATTGGCAAGCCGGTCGAGGAGGTCGTGAAGCTGATCCCGCGCCTGTTCAACCTGTGCCGCGGGTCTCAGGATGTGGCGATACGGCTGGCGCTTGGTTTGCCGCTTGAAGAGGCGATGCGTCCCCATCTTGCCGAGGATTTCGTGCGCGATCATCTCCTGCGCCTCGGGGTCATGCTGCCCCGACAGCTTGGGCTCGACCCACTGCCGATTGCGCAAGGGGGCGCTTGGTTCTTGCCGCAACAGATGCCGACAACGCTGGAGAGTTTCGAAGCCTATCTCGAGTCCGGGACGGGGTTTGCGCCTGTTTTCAAAGGCTTGCATGGCATTTTTGAGAACGGCGAGGCGGTTGCCAACGTGCCTTTGGTCGCGGATGAAGACTTGCCCAGGGCGCAGGCGTGCGAAAATTCGATTGCGGCGCGTCATTTCGTTCACCCGCTATTGTTGGTGGTGCAAAGACTGAAGGGGCGCGGGCCGCTGTGGCGCGCCGTGGCGCGGCTTCTGGATCTTGAGGCTTGTTTGACCAAGGAACTGCCCAAGCCGAGGCGTCTGGAAAATGGCTGGGCGATTGTTCCCGCGTCGCGCGGGATCTATGCGCTGCGCGCGCAGGCGATGGATGGCGTCGTCTCTCGGTTCGAGCGGGTCACCCCGACGGATCACATGCTGGCCCCGAACGGTATTCTGGCCCAATCCCTTGCCAGCCTGCCGGGGGGCAAACATCATCTTGCGGGATTGGTGCTTGATTGCCTCGACCCCTGCAGCCCGGTGACCCTCAAGGGAGGGCAAGGACATGCATGAGATGTCGCTGTGCGAAGGGGTGCGCTCGGTGATCGAGGAGGCCGCGGTGAAAAACGGCTTCACGGGAGTGAAAACCGTGCGCCTTGAAATCGGAAAATTTGCCGGGGTGGAAAAGCCCGCGCTGGAATTTGCCTTTGACGTGGTCATGCGTGGCTCGGTGGCCGAAGGGGCCGCTTTGGTGATGATCGACCTGCCGGGGCGGGCGATGTGCTACGACTGTCTGAAAGAAGTCTCGATTGAAAACCGGCTGGACTGTTGCCCGGATTGTGGCGGTGGCAAGCTGATGCCTGTAGGGGGCGATGAAATGCGGATCAAGGATTTGGAGGTGCTCTGATGTGTAACGTGTGTGGATGCGGAACGGCGAGCGTTGAGGGGCATGGCGCGCATGATCATGGTCATTCGCACGATCACGGTCATGAGCATGGCCATCACCATCATCACGGCCATGATATTCATTTTGGCCATGGCCCGGCAGGTGTTGAAGTTGCGGGCATGACCCAAGAGCGTTTGATCGAGATCGAAACCGATATTCTTGCCAAGAATGACCGCTACGCCGATGCGAACCGGGCTGTGATCTCTGGGCTGGGCGCCTTCGCGATCAATCTTGTGTCGTCTCCCGGTTCGGGCAAGACCACGCTGTTGTGCAAGACCATCGAGATGCTGGGAGATCAGCCCTTGGCCGTGATCGAGGGCGATCAGCAAACCGCCAACGATGCCGAACGCATCCGCGCAACCGGGGCCAAGGCGGTGCAGGTCAATACCGGCAAGGGCTGTCACCTTGACGGGCATATGGTGGGCCATGCGATGGAGCATCTGTCGCTTGAGAAAAACGCGATGCTTTTCATCGAGAATGTCGGAAACCTTGTGTGCCCGGCGGGGTTCGATCTGGGCGAAGATTGCAAGGTGGCGGTGATCTCCGTGACCGAGGGCGAAGATAAACCGCTGAAATACCCGGATATGTTCACCGTGTCCGAAATCGCGCTTCTCAACAAGGTCGATCTGGCCCCCTATTGCGATGTGGATCTTGATCTTTACGAGGCCAATCTGAGACGGGTGAATCCCGGCATCGAAATCCTGCGCATCTCGGCCCGCACGGGCGAGGGGATGCAGGCGTGGGTTGCCTGGCTGCGGGATCGGTTGGCGGCGAAACCCGGGGCCGGGGTCTGAGGGATGGCTGACACCCTTCCCACGCTGCTTCTGGTCGATGATGAGGAACACAGCCTCGCCGCGATGCGTATGGCGTTGGAAGACGAGTTCGATATCCTGACGGCGCCGAACGCGGATGAGGCGCGCCGGTTGATGCAGGACCACTTTGTTCAGGTGGTGTTTTGCGATCACCGGATGCCGGGCACGACCGGGGTCGAATTCCTGACCGAAGTGCGTGAGACATGGCCCGATACGGTTCGGATCATCATCACGGGCTACACGGAATCCAGTGATATGATCACCGCCATCAACGAGGCGGGGATCTATCAGTTTCTGACAAAACCATGGCATCCCGATCACCTGATGATGGTGGCGAAAAATGCCGCCGATCTTTTTCGACTGGCGCGCGAGCATGATCGCATGTCGCTGGAAATGCGCTATCTTTCGCGCTCGGTCGAGATCAAGCTGGAGGTGCAGCGCAAGGCCCTGCGCGAGGGTCTGGGGTTTGACACCGTCTTGCGCGCGGCGAATTCACCGATGAACGCGGTGGTCGAACAGGCGCGCCAGTTCGCGACATTCGACGTGCCGGTCATCCTGACGGGCGAGCCGGGGACGGGAAAGCGGCTCTTGGCACGGGCGATGCATTACAGCTCCCTGCGCTCGGACAAACCCTATTTCGAGTTCGATTGTTCGTCTGTTGATGATGATATTCTGGAGGTCGAACTTTTCGGGGCGCGCCGTGGTGCGGTTCCCGGGCTCGTGGCGCACAAGATGGGGCTGTTTCAAAAGGCGGATCGCAGCACGTTGTATCTGTCGGGGGTCGCCGATCTGTCGCCGCGCTTGCAACTCCTGCTTCTGCGCGCTGCTCGCGATGGGGCGTTTCGCCCGCTTGGCGGGCACGAGATCCTGCATTCGCAGGTTCGCCTGTTGATCGGGGCAGACCGCGATCTGCGCGCCGAGGTGGAGCGCGGCAAGTTCAATTCCGAGCTGTACTATGCGCTCTCCAAGGTGAGTTTGACAGTTCCGCCATTGCGCGAGCGTTCCGATGATCTTGCCATATTGGCCCAGACGTTTTTGTTCGAGGCCGCAGACCGTCATGGCAAGCCGGTGAGCGGGCTTTCAGATGACGCGATCCTGTTTCTGGCTGGTTATGACTGGCCCGGAAACATGCGCGAACTGGAAAACGAAATGACCCATATGTTGATCTTTTCGCAAGATGCGATCCTCGGGCCGGAACTGATTTCGCGTCACATTCTGCAGGCCAGCCCACTACCTGAAAGCGAAACGGCGGTGGATCAGGTTCTGGTGGGCAGCGGGACACTCAAGGATCGGGTGGAACTGATCGAAATGCGTATTCTGCGGGAAACCCTGACCCGTTTGAAATGGAACAAAAGTCGGGCCGCGGCCGAGCTTGGTCTTTCGCGGGTGGGTCTGCGCGCGAAAATCGAACGCTATGGGTTGATCGAGCCCAAGCGTCAAACCGCAACCGTTAAAGAGGAGGACTAGCCATGTGTCTGGGAATTCCGGGGCAGATCATCGCGATCACCGATCCCGCGCGTCAGATGGCGATGGCCGATGTTTCCGGTGTGCGTCGCGCGGTCAATGTGGCCCCCGTCCTGAGCGGCGCGATGGAGGATCTCATCGGCAAGTGGGCGCTTATTCATGTGGGGTTTGCCATGGCCCTGATCGACGAGGACGAGGCCGAAGCGACGCTGCAAGCGCTGCGCGATCTGGGCGAAGCGCAAGAGGCGCTCGAGGCGATGGCCCAAGGTCAAAAGGCACTGGAGGTGGAGGCATGAAATACGCAGATGAATTTCGCGACCCCACAGCCGCCAAGGCGCTGCTGGCCCGTATCGCCGATCTGACGGACGAGATTGGCGCCACCAGCGAAAAACCCGTTCACATCATGGAAATCTGCGGCGGGCATACCCACGCGATCTTTCGCTACGGGTTGGACAAATTGACGCCTGACGGCGTTGAGTTCATCCACGGGCCGGGCTGTCCGGTCTGCGTTTTGCCGATGGCGCGGGTCGATGAATGCGTGCAGATCGCCGCGCGTCCCGAGGTGATCTTTACCACTTTTGGCGATGCGATGCGCGTGCCCGGCACCAAGACATCGCTGCTTCAGGCCAAGGCCGCCGGCGCGGATATCCGCATGGTCTATTCTCCCTTGGACGCGCTTGAACTGGCGCGGCGCAACCCCGAGCGCGAGGTGGTTTTCTTTGGTCTTGGCTTTGAAACCACGACGCCCTCGACCGCGCTTTCGATTCAACAGGCCGCGCGCGAAGAGCTGACCAATTTCTCGGTGTTTTGCAATCACATCACCGTGCCGCCTCCGATCAAGGCGCTTCTGGATGATCCTCATATGCTTTTGGACGGGTTTGTCGGGCCGGGCCATGTCTCGATGGTGATCGGCACGCACCCGTATGATTTCATTGCACAAGACTATGGCAAACCCATCGTGGTTGCCGGCTTCGAGCCGCTCGATCTGCTGCAATCGGTGCTGATGGTGCTGCAACAGATCCGCGATGGACGGGCCGAGGTCGAAAACCAATACGCCCGTGTCGTGCCCGAACATGGCAATCCGGTTTCCATTGCGGCAATCGCGGATGTCTATGAAACGCGCCCGTCGTTCGAGTGGCGCGGACTGGGCGAGATTGATCATTCCGGTCTGCGGATTCGCGCCAAATACAGCCCCTTCGACGCCGAGGAAAAATTCGGCATCGGATATGCGGCCGGAGAGCGCAGTGTTCAGGAACCCGAAGGCTGTGCCTGTGGTGCGGTGATGACGGGGCGGTTGAAGCCGACCGGATGTCCACAGTTTGGCAAAGGCTGCACGCCGGAAATGCCGCTGGGGGCGCTGATGGTCAGTTCCGAAGGCGCCTGCGCGGCCTATTATCAATATGGCGGCGCACGGGCTGTCGAACCGGCTGAATAAGACGCCGGCTGAGGAAGAAGAAAGACACATCATGGCCCTGAGAGATGAGCATGTGACGCTGGCCCATGGCGGCGGCGGCAAGGCAATGCGCGACCTGATCGACGAGGTGTTTACCTCGGTCTTTCAGCCGGAAAGCCGCGAGGATCAGGCCCGTCTGATGGATGACGCCCTGTTTGAACCCGGGGCGCGTCTGGCCTTTACCACCGACAGCTTCGTGGTGGACCCGGTCGAGTTTCCGGGCGGTGACATCGGCAAGATCGCGGTCTGCGGCACGGTCAATGATCTTGCTGTCGGGGGGGCGACGCCCTTGTGGTTGTCCGCGGCCTTCATCATCGAAGAGGGCACCGAGATCGCGCTGTTGCGCCGGATCGTCGCCTCGATGCAAGCCGAGGCCGAGAGGGCAGGCGTCAAGATCGTCACCGGCGATACCAAGGTCGTCGGGCGCGGGTCGGCGGACCGGGTGTTTATCACCACCTCCGGCGTCGGGGTGATCCCGCCGGGATGCGATTTGCGCGCGGATGCCGTACAGCCGGGGGATGTGGCCATCGTGAACGGGGTGCTGGGGGATCACGGCGCCACCATTCTGGCTGCTCGGGGCGACATGGCGCTGAGCACCGACATCCAGTCGGATTGCGCCGGTCTGGGGCATCTGATGGCTGCGGTGGCCAAGGCCTGTCCGACGCTGAGATGTGCGCGCGATGCGACGCGGGGCGGTTTGGCCTCGGCTTTGAATGAAATTGCCGAGGATGCCCAGGTCGCGATCGAGATCGAAGAGGCGCGTCTGCCCCTGCGCGCCGAAGTCAAAGGCATGTGCGAATTATTGGGGCTCGATCCGCTGTATCTGGCGAATGAGGGCACTCTTGTTCTGTTCGTTGCCGAACAGGACGCCGAGGCTGCACTTGCCGCGATGAAATCTCTGCCCGAGGGCGCGGGCGCCACGATTATCGGCAACGCGCGCGCCTCTGGTCCGGGGCCGCGCGTGACCATGCGCACGCTATTCGGCGGCGCGCGGATCGTCGATATGCTGGTCGGCGAACAGTTGCCCCGGATCTGTTAGATGGTCAGGACGTCGGCAACGGGGCCGTTTCGGTCAAGGCATCCTGAACCATCAGTCGAACCAGTCTTTCGAGGTCGCTAGTCTTTGGCGCAGCGACGTTCAGGCAAGAAACCGGCAGCCGCTCAAACTGCATTCAGCGCAACCGGTTCCGCACCTGATCCGCGAGATCACCGGCCAGAGGTGCCGCCAAGCTGAAAGCGGGACGGGCGCCTTATCCCCGGGGGCGCGAAGCTTCCCCGGGGAGGATGATCGAGCAACACATCTTAGGGTGTGCAGTCTCGGGATGGGCAGATCACATCTGCGCGTAAGTCTGCCAAGGTGCGAATTCCGCATCGCCCACGTCGAGCGCCTCGGAGACCGTCCTCTTGCCCGAGGCCACCTCGAGCATTTCCTGAAAGATCCGGGCCCCGGCTTCTGCGACGGTTTCGGTGCCGTCGGCGATGGTGCCGCAATTGAGGTCCATGTCTTCCTGCATCCGTTGATACATCGGCGTATTGGACGCGATCTTGATCGAAGGGGCGGGCTTGTTGCCATAGCACGACCCGCGCCCGGTGGTAAAACAGACCATATTGCAGCCCGAGGCCACCTCGCCGGTGATCGACACCGGGTCGTAGCCGGGGCTGTCGACAAAGACGAGACCCTTGGCGGTGATCTTCTCGCTGTATTTGTAGACCCCGTTCAGATTGGTCGACCCAGCCTTGGCGACGGCCCCCAGCGATTTCTCGAGGATCGTGGTCAGCCCGCCCGCCTTGTTGCCCGGGGTGGGGTTGTTGTTCATTTCCGATCCATGTTTGGCGGCGTAAACTTCCCACCATTCCAGTAGGCCGACCAGCTTTTGGCCGACCTCGGGCGAGGCGGCGCGGTTGGTCAGCAGATGCTCGGCGCCATAGATTTCTGGCGTTTCGGCCAAGGCGGCGGTTCCGCCATTGCGCACCAGAAGATCGACCGCATGCCCCAGCGCCGGGTTCGAGGTGATACCGGAATAGCCGTCCGAGCCGCCACATTGCAGCGCGACGGTGAGTTCAGAGGCCGGAACAGTTTCACGCCGGGCGGTGTTGGCATACTCCAGCGCCTGTTCCAGCCATTGCAGACCCAGTTCGACGGTCTTGCGCGTGCCCCCTTCGGCCTGCAGCGTATGGTAGCGGAATTTCTCTGGCGGCGGATTGCCGTAGACTTCAAGCATCAGCGGGATCTGGTTGGCTTCGCACCCCAGCCCCAGCATGAGCACCGAGGCGAAATTGGCATGGGTCGCAAAGCCCCAGATGGTGCGCTGCAGCTTGTAGAAGGCCTCGTCGTCGGTGCCGATGCAACAGCCCGCGCCATGCACGATGGGCACGATCCCGTCGACATTGGGATATTTGGCGAGAAGACCCCGTTTCGCGGCCTCACGTGCCAGCAGGCGCGCCGCCGAGGCAGAGCAGTTGACCGAGGTGATGATGCCGACGTAATTGCGCGTCCCGACGGTGCCGTCGGGGCGGCGATAGCCTTGAAAGGTTGCGCGTTGGGCTTCGGGCACCATCTCGGTCGGCGTCGCGTGCTGGCCATAGGCGTGGTCGCGGTCGAACTGCGCCATCTTCACGTTTTGGGTGTGAACGTGTTCGCCGGGCGCGATGTCTTGCGTGGCGATGCCGATGATCTGCCCATATTTGCGTACAGTGTCCCCCGGCTTCATGGCGGTCAGCGCCGCCTTGTGGCCGCGCGGGATCAGCCCGTTTGACAGCAGGTCAAATGGGGTGAGCTGTTTTCCGTGCTCGATATTGCTGAGCACGATCAAAACATTGTCGGTGTCGTGGAGTTGAAGTGCGATCTTGTCGGACATGGGTTGGCCTTTTCTTGTGGATTTCGGGCGCACCTTCTCTGTCAGCAGGTGACAGGGCGTGCAGGGAAGGGGGCCGGGCGCGATGACCCGACCTAATGATGTTGTGGGGGTTGGCTTAGCTGCCGCTGGGCAGCTCTTCCTGTGTCCGCCGCTGGCGCGCCCTGATATGGCGGACGACCGGGGTCAGCAGCATCAGGACGATCAGCACCACCAGAGTGATCGAGATCGCGCTGGAGAACAGGTAGCCATACTCGCCTCCGCTGATCAGGAGCGCGCGCCGGAACGAGGCCTCTGCCATCGGGCCAAGGATCACCGCAAGGACGGCGGGCGCCGTCGGGATGCTCATGCGCTCCATGGCAAAGCCGATCAGGCCAAAGCCCAGCATCAGCCAGACGTCGAACATGCTGTTCTGCACTGCATAGACGCCCACTGTCGTCAGTGCGAGGATCATTGGCCCCAGCAGCAACGGCGGCAGGCGCAGCACATTGACAAAGGCCCGCGCGCCGAGCTTGCCGATCACATACATCAGACCCGAGGTGATCAGCATCGTGAGCATGAAGCCATAGACCGTCGTCGCATTGTCGCGGAACAGTTCGGGGCCGGGTTTCAGCCCATGCACCAGCATCGCGCCAAGGATGACGGCCGCCACCGCGTTGCCCGGCACGCCCAGCGTCAGCGCGGGGATCAGCGTTGCCGCGGTATCGGCATTGTTGGCGCATTCCGGCGCCGCAAGCCCATCTGGCGCTCCCTTGCCATAATTCGGGCTCTTGCTGACGCGGCGCTGTTCGTTCCATGCCAGAATCGCCGCCACATTGCCGCCAAGTGCCGGGATCAGGCCGATGAAGAGACCAATCGCCGAGCTGCGGATCCAGACCGGCACGAGGCTGGCCCAGTCTATGCGTTCCTTGACGCCCTTGAAGTTTAGGCGCGAGGTATCGACATCGGATTGCCCCAGCAGCAGCCCAACGGCTGGCGGGATCGCATAGAGGCCGGTGAGCAGCACGATGATGTTGATGCCGCTCAGCAGGTTGAGCTGGTCGAAGGTGAAGCGCTCGGTTCCTGTCATCGAGTCGATGCCCACAAGGCCGATGACCAGTCCGAAACAGGCGCTGAGAAAGCCCTTTGCCGGGTTGTCGCTGATCAGCACGGCGACGGTCATCATGCCGAACATGGCAAGCCAGAAATAATCGGCGGGGCCGAATTTCAGCGCGACCGCCGCCAGCGGTGGCGCCACCAGCAGCAGCGCGATGGCACTGACCGCACTGCCGATGGCCGAGGAGGTCAGCGAGATGTCGAGCGCGGCGCGGGCGCGCCCCTGCCGGGCCATCTCATAGCCGTCAAAGACCGTGGCGATGCCGGCCGGCGTGCCCGGAATGCGCAGCAGAATGGCCGGGATCGAACCGCCGTACATGGCGCCGTTGTAAATCCCCGCAATCATGCCAAGGGCAACCAGCGGCGACATGGCGAAGGTCAGCGGGATCAGCACGGCGATGCCCATGGTCGCCGACAGGCCGGGCAGGGCACCAACGGCGATGCCGACCGTGGTGCCCAGCACCATGGCAAGCATGACATCAAAGGAAAAGACGAGCGGCAGCGCCGCCCAGATGTTTGCCAGAATATCCATCGTTATCCCACCATTCCGAACAGGGTTTCAGCCGGTAGAGGCACCGAGAGCAGCAGCCGGAACACGGCATAGAGCACCGCGGCAAAGCCCAGCGTCACGAGGATCGCGACAAGCCAGTTGCGATAGCCCAGCGAGATCGACAGCGCCGGCAGCATGATGATCGTCGAGGTGAAGTAGCCCAGGGTTCCGATGCCGAGGGCATAGACCACCACGGCGACGGCGACGATCGCCAGACGTCGCAGATCGAACGGGGCGGGGCCGGTTCCGGCCGCCCCCCCGCCTTTGACAAGGGCGACGCTGCACTGCGCCCCCCAAGCCAGAGAAAGGGCCACGGCAAGGCCGGTCACGGCCACGGGCATCACCTTCGATTGTCCGGCATAGCCCCTCGCTTCTCCGAAGAGATATACGAAAAACGCCGTGACGAAGATTGCCGCCAGAAGCTCCAGCAGGTTCCTGTTCATGAAAGACCTCCCTTGCAACGTTTCATGGCCTACCGGCCCTGCCGTGTCCGAACTCATTATTGAGCGATCCAGGGTTGCTCGGCCCAGAGCGCCTTGTACCCTTCGTTCAGGCTCTGCAGCGACACGGTGAAGTCTCCCGCGTTCATATAATAGAGGGCCAGGCCCTGATCCTTGGCTCCGGCGAGGAACGCGGGATCGTTCATCGCCTTCTCGGTCGCTGCGCTCAGCTTTTCCAATGCTTCGGCGGGAATGCCGGCCGGTGCGCCGAGACTGCGGTTGGCGCCCATGACGATGTCATAGCCCTGCTCGCGGAAGGTCGGGATATTCGCCGCGCCTTCCCAGCGTTCCTTGGACATCTGGCCCAGGACGATGACCGTGCCCTCTTCGGAATCCGAAACCATCTCGGTCACGTTCATCGACGCCATCTTGATGTGCCCGCCCAGAAGGGCCGCGCGCACGTCGGCGTTGCCATTGAAGGGCACGTGCCGGAATTTGACCCCGTGTTCACGTTCGAGGGACAGGACCGCGAGATGGTCGTCAGAGCCTGCACCGGCGGTGCCGTAGGTGACCTTGCCCGGGTTTTCCTTGGCATAGGCGATCAGCTGGTCAAGGTTCTCGATGCCGGCACTGGGCAGGATTCCGAAGGCGCCGGGATCATAGACAACATTGGCCACCGGCTGGATGTCCTCCATCGTGTAGCGCGCCTTGCGCTGGATCGGGATGGTCAGGATGTTCGGCGCGTTGATGAAGCCGATGGTATAGCCGTCGGCTTTGGCGTGGGCCAGCGTGGTAAAGCCCACTTCGCCGCCTGCGCCGGGCTTGTTGCTGACGACGATGCTGGCGTCATTGCCAAGGTATTTCTCAAGATAGGGTACGAGCGTGCGTGCGGCCACGTCGGTGCCGCCGCCAGCACTGTAAGCCACGATCATGGTGATCGGGCGCTCGGGATATTCGGCAAGGGCTGCCGTGGCCGAGAAAATCCCCAGCGTGGCGGCCGCGATGCGGGTCAGGTGTTTTTTCATGAAGTCCTCCCTGAGTGTCTTGAATTGCATTGTTATTTCCTCCCTTGGTTGCGTTTCGCGGATCTTGTGCCGCTACATCAGCGCCCTTGATTGTCTCAACCGCGCCGTTTCCTCTGTTGAGAAACCGATGTCCTCAAGAATGTCCTCTGTGCCCTTGCCCGGCGCTTCCGGCGGGCGGGGGGCATGGCCTGGGGTACGGTCCAGCCGTGGGGCAGGGGCTGCCTGCCAGACAGTGCCCACCTGCACCAGCGCGGCACGCGCGGTGGTGTGCGGATCGCGGCGCGCCGCCTCCCAGTCGTGGACCGGCGCCACGCAGGCATCGGTGCCGGTAAAGATCTCCTGCCACGCCTGCTGTGTCTTTTGCCGGAAGATATCGGCGAATTCTGCCGTCTGCTGCGGCCAGAACGCCCGGTTGCGCTGGGTGGCGAGCCGGCTTTGCGGCAGCCCCGTCAGGCGCAGAAGTTCGCCGTAGAATTTCGGCTCAATCGCTCCGACTGCCACGTATTTGCCATCTTGCGTCTCGTAACACCGATAGAATGGCGCGGCGCCGTCCAGCATGTTGCTTTCGCGCTCGGGCGACATATCGCCAGTGGCGAGCTTGCCATGCAGCAGCCCCATCAGCACCGTTACCCCGTCCACCATCGCCGCGTCGACCACCTGACCCCGGCCGCTGTCCATGCGTTCGATCAGTGCCGCCAGAACGCCAAAGAGCAACGCCATGGTCCCGCCGCCATAGTCGGCGACAAGGTTCAGCGGCGGCGTTGGCGGGGTGTCCTTGCCGCCCATCGCGTGAAGCGCGCCGGTGATGGCGAGGTAAGTCAGGTCATGACCGGCGCTCGGTGCATAGGGCCCGTCCTGCCCCCAGCCGGTCACCCGGCCATAGACCAGCATCGGGTTGATCGCCGTGGCCGCTTCTGGCGCCACCCCCAAGGACTCCATCACGCCGGGGCGGTAGCCTTCGATCAACACATCGGCGCGCGCGATCAGGCGGCGGGCGATCTCGACACCCTCCGGTGTCTTCAGGTCCACCGCGATGGATTGCTTGCCGCGCCGGTTGATGTCGGAAGGCTCCGCTGGCCCCGAGGCCCGGTCCACCACGCAGACTTGCGCGCCGAGATCGGCCAGCATCTGCCCCGCCAGAGGGCAGGGGCCGATCCCGGAAAATTCGACAACCCGAAGAGAGGAGAGCGCGCCCAGCATCTTGCTCACTCGGCCTCGAAACCAAGGTATTGCACAACGTTCTCGAGCTTTTCGCGCTCGCTCACGAGCGAGTTCTCGATCTTGGTGGTGTCCTCGTACCCCAGCGCAATGCCCGCGACCAGCGACTGGCCTTCCGGCGCACCGATGGTTTTCAGGACTGCGTCCTGATAGGGCACCCAAGCCGCCTGCGGGCAGGTGTGCAGATCGTGATCCCGCGCCGCCAGCATGAGCGTTTGCAGGTAAAGCCCCACGTCGGTCCAGTTGCCCTTGGCCAGGTAGTCCTCGATCGTCACGAAGATCCCGACCGGGGCGTCAAAGAACGAGAAATTGCGCAGCGCCTGCGACGTGCGGCGTTCCTTGTCCTCGCGCTCGATGCCCAGAAGTGAATACAGGCCCCAGCCCACATTCCTGCGTCGGCTGTTGTGCAGATCACTCCAGCGTTCGGGGTAGTAGCCGACATCGTGGTACTTCGCGGCATTGCCGGCACGGATCTGGTCCAGAACCGCGTCGGTGACGGCCTGTTTCCGCGCACCGGTGCAGACATAGACATGCCAAGGCTGTGTGTTTGTCCCGCTTGGTGCGCGCATGGACACCTCGAGAATTTCCTCGATCACAGCCTTCGGCACCGGGTCCGGCCTGAAGGCGCGGACGGATTTCCGGGATTTGATCGCGTCGGTCACATTCATCAGTGTCTTCCTTTTGGGTCTGGGTCTTGACTGTAGGGGGGCCGACACGGCGGACAGGGCCGGATCGGTCATGCGGTCTGCCCGTCGCGCGCGACGAAGCGGGACACGCGGTCCAGCAACATTTCGGTTGATCCGTCAATCAGTTGCGCCACCCGGGCGGCGATGTGATGGCGGGCAAAGGGTTCTTGTGCCCGCAGCCCGCCCGCCCCCATGGCATGGGTCAGGATGGGGATCTGACGCGCCGCCATCTCGGTGGCGAAGATCTTGGCCTCCGCCGCGATCCGTTGCGCGTCCTCCCCCGCGGCAAAGACCTGTTCGGCCTGCCGGACCAGGCTTGTCGCGGCGGAAAGCTCTGCCGAAGCGCGCGCCAACGGCAAGCGCCAGGCCTGCGTCTCGGCCAGCGTCTTGCCAAAGACCTCGCGCGTGGCGCCAAAGCCTGCGGCGCGGTGCAGCCCGGCCCGTACCATGCCGCAGCACATGGCGGCCACATAGATCCGCGCGCCGTTGAGCGCGGCCATCGTGTCCTTGAAGGCGGTGCCCGGTTGCAGCACCAGCTGATCGTCGGGCACGAAGCAATCGTCGAAGGTAAATCCGCCGACACCGATGCTGGGCAGGCTGCGGATGTTGGCGCTGTCGGTGCGGGTCACGCCCGCGCCATTGGCATCAATCACGAAGGCGCCGATGCCCGCCGCATCGCGTGCCGCGCCGGTCTGGGCAAAAACGATGACCGTGGAGGCGAATTGCGCGTTGGTAATCCAGCTTTTGGCCCCGTCGATGCGCCAGCCGCCCTCGACCTTGCGCGCCCGCGTCGTCATGGCGCTAAGGTCTGATCCGGCCCCGGGTTCGGTCAGCGCGGTGCAGCCCATCGTTTCCCCCGACAACAGCTGTGGCACGAAACGCGCGACCGCTGTGGCGCTGGCCTTGCCAGCGAGGCGCAGCGCCGCGTTGTGGCTGTTGACGATAGAAAGAGCAAAGCCAAGATCGACCGCGGCGAGGGCTTCGCAGACCCGGGATTTGCAGACGAAAGAATAGCCCTTTCCGCCCAGCGAGACTGGCAGTTCAATCGCCGTCAGCCCCAGGTCCGCAGCTTGGCGATAGACCGCATGGTCGACGGCTCCGGTGGCCTCCCAGGCGGAAACGGCGTCGCGCAGCACCTCTGTCGCGAAATCTTGAGCCGCCGCGATCAGCGCCTGTTCGTCCGGCGTCAATGTCATGTCCAGGGCGCGCAGCATCCGTTCAGGCATTCGTCGTCTCGCGGGACAAGGCCCGGTAGTGGTCTACAAGCTGCTTCTTGTAGAGCTTGCCATTCTCCTGCCGGGGCAGGGCCTCGACGAAATCAAACGTGCGTGGGCATTTGACCGAGCTGAGATGGGCGCGGCAGAACTCGTTCAGCGTCTTTGCCATGGCCTCGCCCGCCTCGGACGGCGTGACAAGTTGCACGACGGCCTTCACCTCTTCGCCGAACTCTTCGTTGGGAACCCCGATCACGGCCACGTCCTCGATGGCGGGATGCGAGGACAGCGTGTTCTCGATCTCTTGCGGATAGATGTTGACGCCGCCGGAAATGATGGTGTTTGCCAGCCGATCTGTCAGGAACAGAAAGCCTTCTTCGTTCAGGTGGCCGATGTCCCCCAGCGTTGTCCAGCCGCGCGCGTTGCGCACCTCGGCGGTCTTTTCTGGCGCGTTGAGGTATTCGAACTGGCTGCTGCTTTCGAAATAGACGATGCCGGTCTCGCCCTGGGGCAGCGGTTCGCCTTCGGCGTCGCAGATATGCACCCTGCAGCCCACGGGGCGTCCGACCGATCCGGGAAAGGTACGCCATTCGGCGGTGTCGATGGCGGTGTGGCCCAGACCTTCGGACCCGGCATAATACTCGCGCAGGATCGGCCCCCACCATGCGATCATCGCCTTTTTCAGATCGTCGGGGCAGGGCGCTGCCGCGTGGATCGCGCAACGATGGCTTGACAGGTCGTGGGCGGATTTCACGGCCTCGGGCAGGCGGCACAGGCGGACGAAATGCGTCGGCACCCATTGGCTGTGCGTGACGCGGCAGTGTTCGATGAGCTGCAGGGCGCGTTCGGCATCGAATTTGCGCATGACGACGACGGTGCCGCCAGCGCGCAGGGCCCGCAGCGTCCATTGCAGCGGCGCGGCATGATACAGCGGCGCGGGCGAGAGATAGCAGATGGTGTCGTCAAGACCGTAGAGGTCGTAAAGCGCCTGATTGGAAGGGGCGATGGTGCCGAAGGGGCGGTCGGGCAGGGGCTTGAAGATGCCTTTCGGACGCCCCGTGGTGCCCGAGGAATAGAGCATGTCGACACCTTCGTATTGATCCGGCACCGGATCGCTTGGCTGGCTGTCGAGCAGGCCGGAGATATCCTCAAAACCGGCTTCGGCCCCGTCCAGCATCAGCCCGTCGAGACGCTCGGCCGGTGCGGGCGAGACCTTGGCCAGCGTCGCCGCGAACTTGGTCGAGGTGACGAGCAGCTCGGCACCGCAGTCGCGCAGGATATAGTCGATCTCCTCGGCGGAGAGATGTGTGGCGATCGTCGTCACATGGGTTCCGATGCGCCAGGCGCCCCAGACCAACGGCAGGTATTCCTTGCGGTTTTCCAGCAGAAAGGCCACCCGGCCGCCGCGCTGAATGCCGCGGGCGCGCAGCAGATGCGCGAACCTGTTGGACGTCTCTTCGAAGGTGCGGAAACTATAGGCGACCGTGCCATCGTCGAGGATGATGGCCGGCTTTTCCGGATCCGTCGCCGCCGTTCGGCCCGGGTGGTATTTGCCGTAGGTCTCGTTCATGTCGCTTTCCTTCAAATGTATCTTGCAATCGCGCCGGGAAATCCTGTGACCCCGATCGTCATTTCCCCAAATCGCCACGTTCGAATTGCAATTCCGCATCTCCCAGCGGCGCGAGAACGGCGGCGACATCCTCGGCGCTGGGTTCGCTCAGACTCGGGTGGCGCCACTTGGCGGCCAGATCCTTTTCGATGATGATCGCGCGGAGCCCTTCGAGAAAATCGGTGTTCTCATAGCTTCGGAAGGTGAACCGATATTCCGCCGCCAAGGCTTCGTGGATGCCGCTGCCGGTATAGCGGGCCTGAAGCTCCAGCGCGCAGGCCAGCGCCAGAGGGCTGGACTTGGTGATCCGCGCCAGCGCAGAGACGGCGAGCGCGTCGTCCGTTTGTTGCAGCCGGGCGATGATTTCGCTCAGAGAGCCCTCTGCAAAACACTGGTCGACCACGTTACGCGCCGATGCCAGCCGCGACGGGCCGGGCGCGGTGGCAAACTCCGCGATCTGGCCGACCTCGCCTGAGGCTGCCAGCGCTGCGAGCAGGTCGGGCCACTGCGCACGGGGCACCTGGTGATCGGCAAAACCGGCATAGATGGCGTCGGCCGGTCCAAGCCGATAGCCGGTGAGCGCCAGATACCGCCCGAGCCCGCCCGGAGCCTCCGACAGGATGCGCGTCGCGCCGGCGTCGGGGACGCGCCCGATGCAGCAGTCGGGCATGCCAAGGCAGGCGGATTCGGACACGATGCGGTGGCTGACGTGGCACCCCAGCCCGACGCCGCCGCCCATCGTGAACCCCTGCATGAGCGAGATCACGGGTTTGGGATAGGTCGCCAGCATGGCGTCCATCCGGTACTCATCACGCCAGAACTGCTGTCCGGCGTGGAAGCTTCCGGCGCGACCGGCGCGGTACAGCATCCGCATGTCGGCACCGGCGCTGAACGCCTGCTCGCCAGCTGCTTCGATCACGACCACGGCAACATCCGGGTCCGAAAGGAAGCGCTCCAGCGCGCGGGTCACGCTCAGGCACATGTCATGGGTAAAGGCGTTCATCGCCTCGGGGCGGATCAGGTTGATGCGCCCAAGCCGACCATCGACGTGCGTGGCGATATCTGCCATCGACCTTCCTCCCCTTGTCGCGCGCCGGTGCGCCTCTCCCTGCGCACCGGCGGCCTCATCCCCGGTTTCACCGAAGGGCATGCGCGACCTGCCCGCCCAAGGGCGCTGGTGCCGTCCACATCCTCCGGAGGTGGCCCGTCAGGGCCTATGCAAAGGGTGCGACGCTGCGCGCGCCTTCGCCGATTGGTCAGGGCCTGCACCGCGCTTAGGCGGCCAGAAAGGCCCTGAACTTCTCCTCTTGCTTCACCGTAGCGTTGCGTATTGCCGATATCTACACGATAAAAATCCAAGTAGAGTTGCATAAATTCAGGTGCTGGCGCTGCGGGCTCGGGTTCTGCGGTGGTCTTTCACCGGTGCGGCAAGGCACGTTTCGCGCAGGGGTGGTTTGGGGGGCCGCAGGGCACGATCACGGCTGCGCGGGTGTTGAGGCCCGGGGCTCAGCTCGCATTCGGTCGCACAATCGCGCGCAGGCGTGCCATTTCTTGGCTGAGTTTGATTTCGAGAATGTCGAACAGGCTGCTGTTGAGGTGTCCGTCGTCGCGGCGGCCAACCAGAAAGTATTGGCGCGAGATGCGAACCTCCGGCAGCAGGTGAACCAGACCGGGGGCAAGCGGGAAGGCAAAATCGTGCAGCAGCCCCACGGCGCGACCGCTGCAAATCCACTGCCATTGCACCATCGCGGAGGTCGAGCGCAGCATGGGCTCTGTTTCCGGATATTCCGCCAGAATATTCAGTCCCGGATCGACAAGCAGTTCGGGCATGTAGCTGGTCAGCGGTAGGCCAGCAAGACCGGCCGCAGGATCGTGGTGGCCCAGCAGGCTTTCATGGCCGGCAAAGATCAGGTCGTATGCGGCCACCGGCCGCACAAGGGCGCGCTTGTTGCCGGGCGGATGGACGGTCACGGCGATATCGACTTCGCGCCGTTGAAGATCAAAGCTGCGGCCGCGGGGAATGATCTCCAGACACAGGTTGGGGTTGGCCGCCTGAATGTCGGCACAGATTTGCGGCAGCAGGAAATTGGCGCAGCCATCCGGTGCCCCGATGCGAACCTTGCCGCGCAGGTCGCTGTGCGGGTGGGCGTCGCCGGGTATGATGTTCTGCGTGATCGCCTCGATCTGTTGCGTATTGTCGAGCAGCCGTTCGCCGAAATCGGTCAGGACGACGCCACGCGACGAGCGCGCAAAAAGGGCGATGCCCAACATTTTTTCCAGCCGAACGATGCGGCGGCTGACCGTCGCGGGATCAAGTAACAGCGCATTTGCGGCTTGCGAGATGCCACCATGGTGGGCGACGACGGCAAACACCCGGAGGTCGTCCCAGTTCATCCAACCTGTCCATGTTTTTTTTCAATGCGGCTGACCAGCTTTCTGCGGTGGCTGTGGATTTTTTGCAAGGGTCCATCTGTATGGCTTCCGAAGGCGTCTTGGACAACTGCGCTTTGCGCGGGTGGGGGCATGTGCCCGGCGCCATCATACGCCGGTGTATTTGCCCCGCGCGGTATGATTTCCCGGTATTCGCGAGCAATAGGTCGCATTTACAACGCAGGGTCTCTGTATCAAATTTTCAAACCTCCGGTCGGCCATCTGGCGCAAGCCCGCTGAGTCGGCGAACCGCGGCTTCAGCGTGTCTGGACCCCTGAGCAATGACCCCGGGCGAGTCGAAAAAATCGCCCGGCGTTCCATGTCCGGGATGGGGGCGCAAGACGGCACGGGGGCGTGTGACGCTACGGCGTTGGTGCGGCGGTGCACAGCCCCTGTTTGGGCTGATGCCGCGATGCAACAGCAGATGTGAGGGCACAGAAAACTTAAGAAATTCGGGGTCGATATCTGGCGGCTGCCGCCTTGAGGACTACGTAGGCAGCCTACTCAACGGAGACCACCAAGATGTCAAAACTCCTCCTGAAAACCCTGTCTCTCACTGCCGCGACCGCAGCTCTGGTCAGCCCGGCTCTGGCCGGTCCGACCTATGAGAATGCCAATGGCGGCAGCTTTACCTTCTATGGTCACCTCGACCCGTCCTTCCTGTCGGTGGACGACGGCGTGAACACCACGAGCGATCTCGCAGACAACTCGAGCTCGAACAGCCGCATCGGCTTTTACCTGCGCCAGCCCATCGGCCAGAGCAAATTCCAGTTCCAGTTCGAAACCGCTCTCGGGCTGCGCGGCTCTGCCGACATCAGCCAGACCAACGACCTGAACGCGATGGACTGGGATCGCACCGACATCCGCAAGATCGACTTCAGCATCGCGGGTAGCTACGGTAAATTCTCGTTTGGTCAAGGCAGCATGGCGAGCGACGGTGTCGCCTTCACCGATCTGTCGGGCACCGGCCTTCCGACGACCGCATCGGTCGAAGACTTGGCCAGCAGCTTTGAACTGACCACAACTGCGGGCGCGCTCTCGGGTATCTCGATCGGCGATGCCTTCCCGACCTTTGATGGTGCCCGTCTGGGTCGTGTCCGCTATGACAGCATGTCGCTGAACGGCTTCACGCTGTCGACGTCCTACGGGACCAACATCCTGACCGAAGGCAACGACGACGAGGCCTATGACGTCACCGTTCGCTATCAAAACCAGTTTGGCGACTACAACTTCGATAGCGCGCTGGGTGTGATCTGGACCGACAAGGCCACGGGTGCCGACACCCGCGACATCTCGACGTCGTTCAGCGTGATGCACAGCTCGGGCCTCAATGGCGCGATTTCTTATGGGGACCGCGATACCGGCGGGAACTATGGCTATATCAAACTGGGCTATACGGCGAACCTGTTTGCCATCGGCTCGACCGCTGTTTCGGTTGACTATTACACCGGCGACGACCTTGTGTCCGTAGGGTCGGAATCGGAATCCTTCGGCATTGGCCTTGTGCAGAATATCGACAGCGCCAATGTGGAAACCTATCTGGGTTATCGCGAGTATTCCTATGAGGATACCAGCGCCACCACCTATAACGATCTGAGCGCCCTCATCTTCGGGGCCCGCTGGTCGTTCTGAACTGGTCCTCTTCCCTCGGATCATTCAGGCAGCTCGTCGCTTCGGCGGCGGGCTGTTTTTCTGTATTCAGGGGGCGGGGTGGGACGTGGTTTGCGCGACTCTTTCCGCAATGGCCCTTGCACAGACGGGCAGGGGCAAATAGAAGGCCACAAATTTGCCGCGCGCGGGATTTTCGCGCGCTTTCGACTCTATGGGGAATATGATGCAGGTCACCGAGACGCTGAACGAAGGTCTGAAGCGCGCCTATAAGCTCATGCTTACGGCGCAGGAACTGGACGACAAGGTCAATGAGAAATTGGCCGAAGCCAAGCCCGAGATCGAGATGAAGGGCTTTCGCAAGGGCAAGGTGCCGATGCCGCTGCTGAAAAAGCAGTTCGGCGAGCGCCTGATGGGCGAAGCGATGCAGGAAACCATCGACGGCGCCATGACCAAGCATTTCGAGGAAAGCGGCGATCGCCCGGCGCTCCAGCCCGAGGTCAAGATGACCAATGAGGACTGGAAAGAGGGCGACGACGTGCATGTCGAGCTGTCCTATGAAAAACTGCCCGAGATTCCCGAGGTCGATCTGGCTTCGGTCAGCTTGGAGCGCATGGTCGCCAAGGCCGACGCCGCCGCCGTGGACGAGGCCCTGAACAGCCTAGCCGAGAGCGCGCAGGATTTCAAAGCCCGCGAAGAAGGCGCCGCCGCGCAGGATGGCGATCAGGTGGTGTTCGATTTCGTCGGCAAAGTCGACGGCGAAGCCTTTGAAGGCGGCGCGGCCGAAGATTACCCGCTGGTGCTGGGCTCCGGTCAGTTCATTCCCGGCTTTGAAGAACAGCTTACCGGCGTCAAGGCCGGTGAAGAGAAGGACGTTACCGTGTCCTTCCCCGAGGATTACCAAGCCGAGAATCTGGCCGGCAAAGAAGCCGTATTCGCCTGCACCGTGAAAGAGGTGAAGGAACCTGTCGCGGCCGTGGTCGACGATGAGATGGCCAAGAAATTCGGTGCCGAAGATCTCGCCGGGTTGAAAGGTCAGATCGCTGAGCGTCTGGAAGCCGAATATGCCGGTGCTGCCCGCGCCGTGCTGAAGCGTGGCCTGTTGGACAAGCTGGACGATCTGGTCACCTTTGAGCTGCCGCCGAGCCTGGTCGACGCCGAGGCCAAACAGATCGCACACCAGCTGTGGCACGAGGAAAACCCCGAGGTTCACGACCACGACCACGGGTCCGTCGAGACCACCGACGAGCACATCAAGCTGGCCGAGCGCCGTGTGCGCCTGGGTCTGCTTCTGGCCGAGCTGGGCCAGAAGGCCAAGGTCGAAGTGACCGATGCCGAGATGACTCAGGCGATCATGAACCAGGCCCGTCAGTATCCGGGTCAGGAACGCCAGTTCTTTGAATTCGTTCAGCAGAACGCCCAGATGCAGCAGCAACTGCGCGCGCCGATCTTTGAAGACAAGGTCGTGGATTATATCTGCGAATTGGCCACGGTCACCGAGAAAGAGGTGTCCAAGGACGATCTGCAAAAGGCCGTCGAAGCGATGGAAGACGACGACTGATCTGGTTTGCCTTGGTAAACCGCAGCGGGCCGCCCAATGGGCGGCCCGTTTTCGTTTCGGCTCTGCTTTGGATCCAGATTTGGGGCCCGATTTGAGTTCTGTGGCACGGGCAGGGGGGACGCAAATCGGGCCGCCCCCGTGGGGGACGGCCCGCCTGCCTTCCCGGGGGCCAGGTCAGGTCTAGTTCAGGGTTGCCTGAACCTGTGTGCGTGAGTGGCGGGGAAGGGATTGCATCATGCGGCCCAGCTCTGACGCCTTGGCGGTGCCGAACTCTTCAGAGAGGGCCTCCATCAAGGCGAGCGCCGCATCGAGATCGGTCTGGCTTTCGGCATCCCGCATCTGTTCGAAGCAATAAAGTTGCAGCGCCGTCTTGAGGGCGTCGGGCACGAGCGTGATCGCGGCCTTTGTTTGGTGCGGGACCAGATGGCTGACCTTGGCCGACCCTATTGCGGTGTCCCGGTTGCGGTTGAAAATGTCCAACGCGTCGTCCTCACTCAGGAACACGTCGTGATCGATCCCGGCGAAAGCGCGGATACCGGCGATACGTTCGTCTGAGCAATCTATCAGTGCGGCGATGTCTGTGCCCTTGCCCATGGGCTTGGCCGCGCCGAGATAGTCATAGGGCGCGTTGGCGCAACGTGTCATGACCCGGCTCATCACCGGGTCGATTACCGCCACCGCATCCAGCACACCGGCGTCCCGCGCGTATTCAAAGGCGCCGATCATGACTTCCGAAGTGACATAGGAGATCGAGTTGCGGGTCTTTCCGTCGGACAGCTTCTGGGTGTCGACACAAAACCGCGTGGCTTCCCAGACTTGACCGCTGCGCAGCGGCGCATCGTCGTCAAGGAGAGCGTGGACCATATCCGAGAGCATATGCGGCCCGGTGGTCTGCAACAGGCGCATGCTGCCGACGACGTCGCCTTCCGCGTCCAGACAGATCACATGGGCCGGGTCGAGATGGTCGAACGAGTCGATCTCCTTGCCGTCGCGGACGGTGACATCCCGGCCAAGCCGATCGTGGAAGACCCGGGCCCGCAGTTTGTGCATTTCATCCAACAGCGCACTGAACCTGTGCTTGTTAAGTGCGTCGACTACGATAATCATGCTTTTCCCCTGCCATCCGAAACGTTGACACAACGTTAGCCATGACGCAGTTTTTCGCCAGTAGGGGATTCCCGTAGTTTTGGACGGGGGGCGCGTCCCGACCCCATGGCTGGACGCACGACGGAGGGGCGCATTCCACCTGGGGCTGAGCCAAGCCATGTGGTGCTCGTATAACCTGAACCGAGAATCAGCCGGGCGAGATCATCCCAAGGCCGATGGCCCGTCCGACCGCCTGTGTGGTGGTCAGCGTGCAGAGTTTTTGCCGACTCGACCGCAGGTGCACCTCGACCGTGCGGTGGGAGAGCGAAAGAATATCGCCGATATCCTGCTGGGTTTTGCCAGCGGCGACCCATTGCAGAATCTGGAGCTCGCGGCGCGATAGCGTCGGGTTGTGCACTGATCGATGAAGCACCCCGGAGCGCATCACGTTGTCATGCATATGCACGGCCGCGAATTGCAGGTCTCCCATGACTTTGCGTTTCAGCGTTTTCCATTCCCCGTCCGGACAGTCGCGGGTGACACTCAGCAATCCGCATTCGCCCTTGGGGCCGCGCACCGGCACGGTCAGGCCGCGATTGGAGATCCCGAAATCATGGGCATCGTTGAACACGGCCTGAAAATGGGGATGGTCGGTAAACAGCCCCCAATCCACCGGCGCGATACTGCGTGCGGATTGATACAGCGTCGGGTCAACCCGGTGCATACCGCGTTCGCCATAGTGCAGCTTCCACTGGTCGGGATAGGTGGCATAGCCTTGCACGTCCCCGGTGATCGGATGCGCCGTGGCATAGGAGGCATATTCAAACTCAAACGATTCGCACAGTTTGGTCAGGAAGGACGTGAAATTGTCATCCGTATCAGGCACCGTGCTGAGATCGATCAGATTCAACTTCGGCTCTCCTTTGGGTCGCTCATATCCCGTGTCAGGTTGCCGCGCGCAAAGAGCGTTGCGGCGCAGTTTCGGCCATGGACCTCACGATAGCGAGGACGGCGCTGCGTTGCGAGTGCGGCAGGTGCTGGAACATTTCCATCATCTGAACCGCCTCTTGATCGGACAGCAACCCCGTGCGATCAACGTTGTCTGCCATGTTGTCTTCATCAGGCGCGGTGGCGCGAATGCCCTCGAAGAAATATTCGATTTCAACACGCAGCTTCTCGGCGACGGCCCAGAGACGCGATGCGCTGACCCGGTTGGTGCCGGTCTCATACTTCTGGATCTGCTGAAACCTGACCCCGATCGCCTCGCCCAGTTCTGACTGGCTGATTCCCAAGGCGTAGCGTCGTGCCCTGATGCGATTCCCTACCAATACGTCGATTTCATTCATAGATCACCTACGGTTCCTGTTGTCGCAATTGAACCGGTGCAAATAGGCGCACAACCTCTTCGGGTCGCTGCGCCTGCACACCACCATTTATAACGTGCGAAAGTCTTGCCGCAAATACAGCCAAGAGGCAATTGCATTCAGCCAAAAGTTGTATCCGCACGGCTCAGATCAGCCCGGTTTCCGACAGCAGACCGCGGCGCTTGGCCTCGTAATAATAACCGCGGGCGTACCAGCTCACCGCCTTGTCATAGCTGCCGTCCGAGACCATCCAAGCGCCACGCAGGTATTTGACCGCGTATTTCAGGTTGGTGTCGGCATCCAGAAGCCCTTTGGCGGGTCCAGAAAAGCCCATGCCGCGCGCGGTCTTGGGGTGGATCTGCATCAACCCGTAATAGGGGCCATTGCGGGCCTCGGGGCGGTGGGTGCTTTCGCGGATCACGACACGCTGCACCAGCGCGCGCGGAACCTGATAATGGTCGGCCCATGTGTTGATTCGACGGCGCAGCGCCGGTGTTTCATTGGGATAGAGCGGTGGCTCTTTGGGCGCGTTTCGGCTGGATTTATGGACGCGCTGCCCGCAGGCAGAGGCGATCAGCGGTGCGGACAAAAGGAACAGGACACTGCGGCGTGTCATCTGGGCTTGGGTCGTCATCGGGCACCTGCTGCTTGAACTGGGGCACTCTATTCCATGCAGGGGCGGACAAGAAAGCCCCCGGCCCGGGGTCGGTCGGGAATGGGCAGCTGTTTGCCGGTCGGCCACGAAAAAGGGCCGCGCATTGCCGCGCGGCCCTGATCTGTTCAAAGCGATCCGGTTCAGGAAGCGCTTTCGTCCTCGTCCGAGGCGGCCTGAGGGGCGGGCGCCCCTTCGTCGTCTTCCGACGCGGCACTGCCGATATCATCGAACAGCTCGGAGATCTCGAATTCAGCCTGCGCCTCTTCTTCGGCGGCCAGTTCCTGAATCGATTTGCCCGACGCCTGAAGCTCGGCCTCTTCGGGCGAGCGGGCGATGTTCAGTTCGACGGTGACCACAACCTCGGGGTGCAGGTGCACCTCGACTTCGTGCAGGCCCAGCGTCTTGATCGGCAGGCGGATGATCACCTGTTTGCGATCAAGCGTGAAGCCTTCCTCGGTCGCCACGTCGGACGCGTCGCGGGTCGTGACCGACCCGTAGAGGTTGCCACCATCAGACGCCTGACGAATCAGGACGAACTGTTGGCCACCAAGTTTGTCGGCCAGAGCTTCGGCCTCTTTCTTGGTTTCGAGGTTGCGCGCTTCGAGCTGGGCTTTCTGCGCTTCGAAAGACTCGATATTCGCTTTCGAGGCGGTCAGAGCCTTGCCCTGCAGCAGCAGGAAATTACGGGCGTAGCCGGACTTGACGTCGACGACGTCGCCCATCTGACCCAGCTTGGCCACACGTTCCAGAAGGATAACTTGCATCTGCTTATCTCCTTACTTCACGGCGTAGGGCAGCAAGGCGAGGAAGCGGGCGCGTTTGATGGCACGGGCCAGTTCACGCTGCTTCTTCGCCGAGACGGCGGTGATACGCGAGGGCACGATCTTGCCGCGTTCGCTGATATAGCGTTGCAGCAGACGGGTGTCCTTGTAGTCGATCTTGGGTGCATTGTCGCCCGAGAAGGGGCAGACCTTGCGGCGGCGGAAAAACGGTTTTGCAGCCATGTCTTAGCGTCCTTTCTTCTGGCGATTATCAGCGGCGTTCGCGACGGGTGTCGCGTTCGTCACGCTTCTGCATCTGGATTGAGGGGCCTTCGACATGGGCACCGACCTTGATGGTCAGGACGCGCATCACGTCGTCATGCAAACGCATCAGGCGTTCCATTTCCTGCACGGCGGTGGCCGGTGCATCGGTCCGCAGGAACGCGTAGTGGCCCTTGCGGTTCTTGTTGATCTTATAGGCCATCGTCTTGACGCCCCAATACTCGCTATCCACGAGATTGCCGCCGTTGTCGGCGAGGACGGTGCCGAAATGTTCGACGAGGCTTTCGGCCTGCGCGTTGGAAAGATCCTGACGCGCGATCATGACATGCTCATAGAGGGGCATGTAGTCTCCTGTTTCTATCAAGGCGCATTTCATAGGTGGGGCCATTTCCCTTCGCGGCCCCGCCACGAGAGACTGCGCGGTTCGGATAAAGATGCGAAGGATGGCCCCATATACACGCCTGAGCCCTGCGGACAAGCCCGCATCGGCGTAACCTTGCCGCAAAGGGGGCTGCCCGGCGAATTTCACGCAGCCGCCGCAATGCTGACGCAATTCGGACCCGGAATGGACGTTGGGGATGATGCGCGGACAATGCGCCAGAAAGATGCTGCTATTATGTCAAAGATGGATTTCGCGGGGCTTGGGCCCGTTGCGCCAGTTGCCTATCGTGGGGATAGCGCCCCGGTTCGGATCGCGTTTGGACCGCGGTATCCGGTCGCGCGGACGGTGTTTCGTGCATCGGGGGTCTTTCTGATCCTCGTGGCTTCGGCGATGTGGTTCCTGCCGGGCAGCCAGTCGGATGCCGATCTGGTGATCATGAAGCTTGGCACATCCCTGTTCTTTCTGTTTTGCGGTCTGGCGCTGGTGATGATTCACCATTCTGACAACCTGCCAGAGGTCTGTTTCGATCCGATCCGGCGCGAGTTGCGGGTGTTGGTCCGGGCGGTCGACGGCCAGCCACATATTGTGTTGCGCCGGGGTTATGACAGTCTGGGCCGGGTGCGATTCCACAAAAACCGGGTCGAACTGTACGATTTCGACGGTCGGCTGCTTTTGGGTCTGAAGGTGGCGGACCCGATCCGACGCGCTGCGCTGCGTTCGCAACTGCGCCAACTGGCGTCAATCTGCAACTGATCCGGGCGACAAGAGCGCGCGGATCACCGGTGAATTGCCCTTGAACGAGGGCAAAGCCGGTTGGGCTGCGCGCGGATCTGAATTCAGGCAAGTGATCCTCCGATGGAGGGCAGGCCTTTGCTCCGACTCTGCCCTGGCATCAACTTGAAACTCTCGGATTTTGACACGGGCATGTTCATTCCTTATGTCGGGAGTCAGGTTACCTAGAGATGTCGATCAAGGCGACGAAAGCCGCGGAAGACAAAGGGTGTTTTTAACCAGTTGCCGCCGGGGCCTTTTGGGCACCGGCGGCTTTTTTGTGCCCGGATCTTTCGGGCCAGGGTTTTTGTGTCCGGGTCTTCGGGCCGGGGCGCGCACAGCCCCGGCGCGCCATTGCACAGAACGGCACGGCGGTCTATTCCGGGCACAAAGACAAGCAGGAGGACGGCATGAGCCGGGCATTCGTATTCCCCGGGCAGGGGGCGCAGACCATCGGAATGGGCCAGGCCCTGGCCGAGAGCTATCCGGCCGCAAAAGCGGTGTTCGACGAGGTCGATGCGGCACTGGGCGAAAAGCTGAGCGCGTTGATCTGGGACGGCGATATCGCGACCTTGACCCTGACGCAGAACGCGCAACCGGCGCTGATGGCGACATCGCTTGCCGCCATGCGCGCGCTGGAGATCGAGGGGGTTGGCATTGATGCCGCGTCTTTTGTGGCGGGGCATTCGCTGGGCGAATACTCGGCGCTGTGTGCTGCTGGCGCGATCAGCCTGTCGGACACCGCCAAGCTGCTGCGCACGCGGGGGCTGGCGATGCAATCGGCGGTGCCGGTGGGTGAAGGCGCTATGGCCGCGATCCTCGGGCTGGATCTGGAGGCGGTGCGTGCCGTGGCCGAAGAGGCCGCCCAGGGCGAGGTCTGTCAGGCCGCCAACGACAACGACCCCACGCAGGTGGTGGTTTCCGGCACCAAGGCGGCGGTGGAACGCGCCGCCGAGATCGCCAAGCAAAAGGGCGCCAAGCGCGCCATCATGCTGCCGGTCAGCGCGCCGTTCCACTGTGCGCTGATGCAGCCCGCCGCCGATGTGATGGCCGAGGCGCTGGCCGGGGTCGAGATCACGGCCCCCACCGTGCCGCTGATCGCCAATGTGCGCGCCGACGCGGTGAGCGATCCCGACACCATCCGTCAGCTTTTGGTGGAGCAGGTCACCGGGTCGGTCCGCTGGCGCGAGAGCGTGCAGTACATGGCAGCTCATGGCGTCACCGAGACCTGGGAGATCGGCGCGGGCAAGGCCTTGTCCGGGATGATCCGCAAGATTGATCGCTCGATTGCCGGCCGCGCTGTGGGCACGCCTGACGACGTGAAGGCGGCTGCGCAAAGCATGTGAATTGAGGCCGGGCCCCTGTTGGGGAGGTCCGCGCAAGCAGAAGGGAACAGGATGATGTTCGATTTGACGGGGAAGACAGCGCTGATCACCGGCGCATCGGGCGGGATCGGCGGCGCGATCGCGCGGGCGCTGCACGCACAGGGCGCAACCGTGGGCCTGTCGGGCACGCGAACAGAACCGCTGGAGGCGTTGGCCGCAGAGCTGGGCGAGCGCGCCCATGTGCTGCCCTGCAACCTGAGCGATAAAGCGGCGGTCGAGGCGCTGCCGAAACAGGCGGCCGAGGCCATGGGGAGCGTGGACATCCTGGTCAACAACGCCGGGATTACCCGCGACAATTTGTTCATGCGGATGTCTGATGATGAATGGCAGTCGGTGTTGGACGTGAATCTTACCGCCACCTTCAAACTGTGCAAAGGGGTGCTGCGCGGCATGATGAAGGCGCGCTGGGGCCGGATCGTGAATATCAGTTCGGTCGTGGGGGCCACCGGCAACCCGGGGCAGGGCAACTATGCCGCTTCCAAAGCCGGGGTGGTCGGCATGTCGAAATCGCTGGCCTATGAGGTGGCGAGCCGGGGAATCACCGTCAACGCGGTGGCACCGGGTTTCATCGCCACGGCGATGACCGACAAGCTGAGCGAGGACCAAAAGGCCAAGATCAATGCCCAGATCCCGGCGGGTCGCATGGGGGACCCGGCAGAGATCGCCGCAGCGGTTTCCTATCTTGCCAGCCCTGAGGCCGCCTATGTCACGGGCACGACTTTGCATGTGAACGGCGGCATGGCGATGCTGTAAGCGGGCTTTCGTTGCGTAGCGAAAGCGTTTGCCATCGCGCCGGACTGTGCTATAGGCGGCGCACATTTGGGGGGCAGCGGTCGCGTGCGGCCAAGCCCTGCCTGACCCGGGCAACCGGGACCGAACCGCCCGGACCGGGCAAATCCAAGCTACCCCGAGCGGGCAGGGGCGTAATCTGGGGCCAATGGCCCCGAACGGAATGAGGAAGAGACATGAGCGACGTCGCAGATCGCGTGAAAAAGATCGTTGTGGAGCACCTGGGTGTTGAAGAAGACAAGGTGACCGAAAGCGCCTCCTTCATCGACGATCTGGGCGCAGACAGCCTGGACACAGTCGAACTGGTCATGGCCTTCGAAGAAGAATTCGGCATCGAGATTCCCGATGACGCAGCCGAGACCATCCAGACTTTTGGCGACGCGGTGAAGTTCATCAGCCAAGCTTCCTGATCCCTTTTCGGATCACCGAGATTTGAGCGGCGCTGCCCCCTATGGGGCGGCGCTGTTTTTCGTTTGCGTCCCCGGTTCGGGACGACGCGCGTTTTCGCGTCGCCGACGTTGCAAACCCTGCGCATTTCGGTGCAATATTGGTGCGTTGCGGGGCAAACTGGGCGGTCTGTGAAGGGCGCGCAGGTGATGACGGTGCCGTTTCTCTTGCCCCCATCCCCCGGGGCGGGGTATGAGCGGTTCTCAAACGAATGAGGCAAGAGGGCTGTTCATGCGCAGAGTCGTTGTAACCGGACTGGGATTGGTGACTCCTTTGGCTTGCGGGGTCGAGGAAACCTGGACACGACTGCTGAAAGGCCAGTCTGGCGCTGGTACGATCTCGCGGTTCGATCCGATCGCCAGCGGGGTCACCACGACCTATGCCTGCGAAGTGCCGCTGGGCGATGGCAGCGATGGCACCTTCAACCCAGATGACTGGATGGTGCCAAAGGAACGGCGCAAGGTCGATGATTTTATCCTGTTCGGCGTCGCAGCCGCAGATATGGCGGTGCGCGATTCGGGCTGGATGCCGGAAGACGAGGAAAGCCGGGCGCGAACCGGTGTGATGATCGGGTCGGGAATCGGGGGGCTGAATTCGATCGCCGATACCGCCATCCTGATCAAGGAGCGCGGCCCGCGCCGTGTTTCGCCGTTTTTCATTCCCGGTGCGCTGATCAACCTGATCTCGGGTCAGGTCAGCATCCGGTTTGGGTTCAAGGGGCCGAACCACGCGGTGGTGACGGCCTGTTCAACCGGCGCGCATGCCATCGGTGATGCCAGCCGTCTGATCAAATATGGCGACGCGGATGTGATGGTTGCCGGCGGGGCCGAGGCCGCGATCAGCGAAATCGGGATTGCCGGGTTCAATGCCTGCAAGGCGCTGAGCACGAAATACGGCAACGATCCGCAATCCGCTAGCCGCCCCTATGACAAGGGGCGCGACGGGTTCGTCATGGGCGAGGGCTCGGGCGTGGTCGTGCTGGAGGAATACGAACACGCCAAGGCGCGCGGTGCCAAGATCTATGCCGAGATTCTGGGCTATGGCATGTCGGGCGATGCCTATCACATCACCGCGCCGGCAGAAGACGGCGCCGGGGCCGAACGGTCGATGTGGGCGGCGCTGAAACATGCGGGTCTTGAGCCGGGCGATGTGGATTATATCAACGCGCATGGCACCTCGACCATGGCCGACACGATCGAACTGGGCGCGGTTGAGCGGCTGATGGGCGATGCGGCGGGCAAGGTGACGATGTCGTCGACCAAGTCGATGACCGGGCATCTGCTGGGCGCCGCTGGCGCGATTGAGGCGGTGTTCTCGATCCTGGCGATCCGCGATCAGGTGGCACCACCGACCATCAATCTGGACGATCCGGCGGTCGATACGCCGGTGGATCTGGCCGCGAACGAGAAGCGTGAGCGCGTGGTTAACGTGGCCCTGTCCAACAGCTTTGGATTTGGTGGCACCAATGCGAGCGTGCTGTTCGGAAAGCTTGGCTAATGTGGCGGAGCCTTGCCTCTAACATGCTGACAATCCTTGCGATTGTCCTGTTTCTTGTGGCCGGCGTGATCCTTTGGGGACAACGGCAGTACAGCAGTGAGGGGCCGCTTGATGCGGCGATCTGCCTGCAGGTGGAACGCGGCAGCACGATGACGCGGGTGAGCCGGGAGCTGGAGGATCAGGGCGCGATCTCCAGCGGCGCGATCTTTCGGATCGGATCAAACTACGACGACAAGACGGCACAGTTGAAGGCGGGCAGCTTTCTGCTGCGCGAACATGCCTCGATGGAGGAGATCGTCGATCAGATCACCCGTGGCGGGGCCAGCACCTGTGGCACCGAGATCGTCTATCGGGTTGGCGTGACCCGGACGCAGGTCGCGGTGCGGGAGCTGGACCCGGCGACGCGCGGTTTTGTCGAGCGGGCCGATTTCGATCTGAAATCCGGGGAGTTTCCCGAGGTTTTTGTACAGAAGCGCGCCTTGGCCGATACGAGGTTCCGCATCGCGGTGGCCGAAGGGGTGACAAGCTGGCAGGTGGTCGACGCGCTGAAGTCGATCGAGGTTCTGAGCGGCGAGGTCGGCACGCGCCCGGCCGAGGGCATGTTGGCCCCGCACAGCTATGAGGTGACGCGCGGCATGGAGCGCGCCGCCCTTGTGGCCGAGATGGCAGCGTTGCAGCAACAGCGGATTGCACAGGCCTGGGACATGCGGCAAGAGGGGCTGCCCTTTGACACGCCCGAAGAGATGCTGATCCTGGCCTCGATCATCGAGAAAGAGACCGGGGTGCCGGACGAGCGCGGCCAAGTGGCCAGCGTGTTCATCAACCGTCTGGAGCGCGGCATGCGGTTGCAGACCGACCCGACGGTGATTTATGGCGTCACCAAGGGCGAGGGCGTTCTGGGCCGGGGCCTGCGGCAAAGCGAATTGCGCCGTGTAACCCCTTGGAACACCTATGTGATCGAAGGGCTGCCGCCGACGCCGATCGCCAATCCGGGGCTTGCCAGTCTGGAAGCGGCTGTCGCACCGGAAAAGACCGATTATGTGTTCTTTGTGGCTGATGGCAGCGGTGGACATGCCTTTGCCGCGACGCTGGAAGAGCATAACCGCAATGTCGCCAAATGGCGCAAACTCGAGGCGGAGCGGCAGACTGGCGGCGATTGATCCGACGATTGATCCGGTGCGGGATCTTCAGGCTGAAATCAAGAATTTGTTAAGGGGACCGTGCGCTTGGCGTGCGGTCCTCATGCGTTTCAGCTTGACATAGCGCACGGTTTCCCGTATAGGTTGTGCCATGCTGGAAGAACTGAACGAACGGCCGCGGGGGCACCCCGTTGGCCGTTTTTTCGTTCTCTCGTGCGGAGATCACGCACGGACGAGGTCAAAGAGCAGACATGATTTTGATTACCCCGGAGGAGCGGAATTCGGATGCCGCGGCGCTGCTTCAGTCATTGAAGCGGTCGGTGCAGGAGTTGAGGCAGATTGCCGAGGCCTTGAAACAGGAGATCGAGACCGAGGGGGGCGCCGGTGAGGCGGTACGCAGCAAGGATCTTGAACGTGCAGGACAGGTGATCCGGTCCTGCCAGAAAGTGGAGGAATGTTTTGTCCAAGAGCAACATCGTAAAACAGGAATTGCCCAAGGGGGATATGCGCTCGATCTCGACGCCGCCCGGGCTGAGGTCGGGTGCCGCCTGGGTCGCCTCCGCGCCTGCTGCGATCCGGGAGAGGTTTCTTGACGAGATCGGAGAGGGGGGGCTTTGTGCCCTCCCGTTTCTGTTCGAGTTCTGGGCCTTGCCGCATCAACTGCCGCCCGAGGGCGATTGGCGGGCCTGGGCGATTCTGGGAGGGCGCGGGGCTGGCAAGACGCGGGCCGGGGCCGAATGGGTGCGCGCGCAGGTCGAGGGGCCGCGACCACTGGACAAGGGGCGCTGTCGGCGCGTGGCGCTGTTAGGCGAAACCTTTGATCAGGTGCGCGACGTGATGATCCGCGGCGACAGTGGCATTCTGGCCTGTTCGCCGCCGGATCGACGACCGGTGTGGAAGGCGAGCGAGCGGCGGCTGGTCTGGCCCAACGGGGCCGAGGCGCAGGCGTTCTCGGCGCAGGACCCTGACGGGTTGCGCGGCCCGCAATTCGATGCCGCATGGGCCGATGAGCTGGCGAAATGGCCCAAGGCGCAGGACAGTTGGGACATGCTGCAATTCGCGTTGCGGTTGGGGGCGCATCCGCAGGTCTGCGTCACCACGACGCCGCGCAACCAAGGGGTGCTCAAGGCGCTGTTGGCGGCCCCGTCAACGGTGGTGACGCAGGCCCCGACCGAGGCTAACCGGGCCAATCTGGCGGCGTCGTTCCTAGAGGAGGTGCGGGCGCGCTATGCCGGAACCCGGTTGGGGCGGCAGGAGCTGGACGGGGTGCTGTTGTCGGATGCCGAGGGCGCGCTTTGGACCGGAGATATGCTGGAGGAGGCGCGGGTCGGGGCGGTGCCGGAGCTGGATCGCATTGTCGTGGCGCTGGACCCGGCGGTGACCTCGGGGGCGGATGCGGATGCTTGCGGGATCGTCGTGGCCGGGGCGCAACTGCAGGGGCCACCGCAGGACTGGCGGGTCTGGGTTCTGGCGGATCGCACGGTGCAGGGCGTGGGGCCGGCAGGCTGGGCACAGGCGGCGATCCGGGCGATGCAGGAGTTCGGCGCCGAGCGGCTGGTGGCCGAGGTGAACCAAGGCGGGCAGTTGGTCGAAGAGGTGTTGCGCCAGGTTGATCCGCTGGTGCCGGTGCGGGCGGTGCGGGCAACGCGGGGCAAGACCGCGCGGGCCGAGCCGGTGGCGGCGCTGTATGAACAGGGGCGGGTGCGGCATCTGCCGGGGCTGGAGGCGCTGGAGGATCAGATGGCGCTGATGACCACGCGGGGATTTGAGGGGGCGGGGTCGCCCGACCGGGTCGATGCGCTGGTCTGGGCCCTGCACGAGTTGATCATCGCCCCGGCGGCGCACTGGCAGCGGCCACGGCTTCGGGTGCTGTAAGAGGCGATTTGGTGACGTTTTGACAGGGGGCGGGGCGATGGCCTCGCCCTTTTGTCGTTCTGGTAGCGGCCCCGGCGCAATGTTGCGGTCAAACGCCCTGTTGCACTGCCACCGTTCGCCCGGTTTCCGCTTTGTTGGTTTGCGCCCGTCATAACCTCCTCATCCAAGCCGCCGGGGCCGTCCGGCACGGGGGAACAGAGGAGCATCGAGCCATGGCATTTGAATTCCTGCGGCGCAGCAAGGACGGCGGCGTGCCCGAGCGCAAGGCCAGCGCGACCGGGCCGGTCGTGACCTGGCACAGCGCCGGGCGGGTGGCATGGAGCCCGCGCGACACCGCCTCGCTGACGCGGGCGGGGTTCATGGGCAACCCGGTGGGCTATCGTGCGGTCAAGATGATCTGCGAGGCCGCCGCGGCTTTGCCGCTGGTGCTGCAGGACCGGGACCGGCGGTTTGCCAGCCATCCGCTTTTGAGCCTGATCGCGCGGCCCAACCCGGCGCAGGGTCGGGCAGAGCTGCTGGAGGCGCTTTTCGCCCAGCTTTTGCTGTCGGGGAATGCCTATGTCGAGGCGGTGCCGGGGGGCGCGGATACGGCGACCACCCTGCCGCAGGAGCTGCATGTGCTGCGCTCGGACCGGATGCGGGTGGTGCCGGGGGCGGATGGCTGGCCGATGGCCTATGAATACGCGGTGGGGGCGCGCAAGCATCGGTTTGACGCGACCGGGCCGGTCTCTCCGATCTGTCATATCCGCAATTTCCATCCGCAGGACGATCATTACGGGTTCGCGCCGATGCAGGCGGTGGCGATGGCGGTGGATGTGCACAATAGTGCCTCGCGTTGGTCGAAATCGCTGTTGGACAATGCCGCGCGGCCCTCGGGCGCGCTGATCTGGCGCGGTGGCGATGGCCAGGGGGTGATGGGCGAGGAGCAGTTTCGCCGCCTGTCGGCAGAGATCGAGGAAAACTATCGCGGGGCGCGCAATGCCGGGCGGCCGATGGTGTTGGAAGGCGGGCTGGATTGGCGCCCGATGGGGTTTTCGCCCAGCGATATGGAGTTTCAAAAGACCAAGGAGTCTGCCGCGCGTGAGATCGCGCTGGCCTTTGGGGTGCCGCCGATGCTGTTGGGGATCCCGGGCGACGCCACCTATGCCAATTATCAAGAGGCGAACCGGGCGTTCTATCGTCTCACCGTGTTGCCGCTGGCAACGCGGGTGGGGGCGGCGCTGTCGGACTGGTTGACGGGGTATTCCGGCGCGGTGCTGGATCTGAAACCCGATCTGGATCAGGTGCCGGCACTGTCGGCAGAGCGCGAGGCGCAGTGGAGCCGGGTGGCGCAGGCGGATTTCCTGAGCGAGGCGGAAAAGCGGGCGCTGCTGGGATTGCCGGCGCGGTCAGATCCAGCGCGGGAGGGTCAGGGAAAGGCGGTGGCGGATGACTGAGCGGGGCGCGCCGGGCCTGATGCCGTTCGACTGTGCGCCGGGGCTGCGGCTGTCGGCACATGAACGGGTCAGCGCGATTCATCACGAGAATATCTGTCGCCGGTTGGAGCGGCTGGATCAGGCGATGGAGCGGCTGGAGCGCCGGCTGTGGCTGACGGTCTATGGCGTGGTGGCGATGATCCTGGCGCAGGCGCTGCAATCGGTGCTGACGGCGGGCGGCTGACGCCAGCGCGGCGCAAGACAATCTGAGGAGATATCGGATGGAGCATGGCAGGAGCCTTGAGGCCGGAAGGTCGGGGGGGCGTGAGATCGGGCCAGAGTGCGGGTCAGAGTGCGGGCCGGAGAGTGGGCTTGAGACCAAATTCGCGCGGTTCGGAGACGGGCTGCAGGTGAGTGATGAGGCCGAGATCGCGGGCTATGCCAGCCTGTTTGGCTGCGCCGATCAGGGCGGCGACATGGTGGCCAAGGGCGCCTATCGGGCGGCGCTCAAGGCGATGGCGGCGCGTGGGCAAACGGTCAAGCTGTTGTGGCAGCACGATCCGGCGCAACCGATCGGCGTCTGGGAGGAGCTGCGCGAGGATGATCGCGGGCTTTGGGTCAAGGGGCGGCTGTTGCAAAGCACGCAGCGGGGCCGCGAGGCCGCCGCCCTGGTGCTTGCCGGGGCGCTGGACGGGCTGTCGATTGGCTATCGCACCCGGCAGGCCGAGCGGCGCGCCGAGGGCGGGCGGCTGCTAACCGAACTGGAGTTGTGGGAGGTGTCGCTGGTCACCTTTCCGATGTTGAGCGGCGCGCGGGTGGCGGCAAAAGCCACGGCAAAAGACACTGCAAAAGCCTCTGGGGCCGACAGCACCCTGCAGCAATTGGCGGCGGTCCTGCGGGACGCGCAGCATGCGTTGGCGCAGCGCGAGCGCGCCAATCCCCATCCCAAGACCAGGAGGAGCGGATGACCGAGAAGACCGCGCCGGCGCAGGCCGGAACCGAGACGCATCTGATGCGCGATGTAAAGCATGCGATGGCAGGCTTTCTGAGTGAAGTCAGTGGGTTTCGGGATGAAATTCAATCGAAACTTCAACAAACAGAAGAGCGACTGACAATGCTGGATCGTAAATCTTACACGGTGGGACGACCGCCGTTGGCGGCGGCGCCCGAGCCCGCAGCCCCCCATCGCAAGGCGTTCAATGCCTATCTGCGCTGTGGCGACGACGATGCGCTGCGCGGGTTGGAGCTGGAGGGCAAGGCGATGTCCTCGGCCGTCAACAGCGATGGCGGGTATCTGGTCGACCCGAAAACCGCCGAGGCGGTGCAATCGGTGTTGAGATCGACCGCCTCGATCCGCGCGGTTGCAAGCGTGGTGCATGTGGAGGCGACCTCCTATGACGTGCTGGTTGACCAGACCGAGCTGGGTGCGGGCTGGGCCACCGAGACCGGGTCGGTGAGCGAGAGCGACACGCCGCAGATCGACCGCATCACCATTCCGCTGCATGAATTGAGCGCGTTGCCGAAGGCAAGCCAGCGGCTGTTGGATGACAGCGCGTTCGACATCGAGGGTTGGCTGGCCGGGCGCATCGCCGAAAAATTCGCCCGCGCCGAGGCCGATGCTTTCGTCAATGGCAACGGTATCGACAAGCCGACCGGGTTCCTGACCCACACCAAGATCGACAACGATTTTTGGAGCTGGGGCAATCTGGGCTATATCGCCACCGGTGCCGATGGCAGCCTGACCAATGCCGATCCGATTGTCGATCTGGTCTATGCGCTGGGGGCGCAGTACCGGGCGAATGCCAGTTTCGTGATGAACTCCAAGACTGCGGGTGTCCTGCGCAAGATGAAGGACGTTGATGGCCGGTTCCTGTGGTCGGACGGGCTGGCGGCTGCGGAACCGGCGCGGTTGATGGGATATCGGGTGCTGGTGGCCGAGGACATGCCCGATGTGGCCAGCGATTCCTATGCGGTCGCCTTCGGTGATTTCCGCGCTGGCTATACCGTGGCCGAGCGGCCGGATCTGCGCGTGCTGCGCGATCCGTTCAGCGCCAAGCCGCATGTGCTGTTCTATGCCACCAAGCGCGTGGGTGGCGACGTCAGCGATTTCGCCGCGATCAAGCTGTTGAAATTCGGCACCGCCTAACGCGGGGCCGGATCGCGGCGCCGGATCGCCGGTGCCGTGGTGGGCGCGCGCCGGGATAACCCCCGTGTTGTCTAGCTGCTCCCCTCCGTCCGAGCGACACGGGGGCACGGCGCGCGTCCGCGCTAGGGCAAAGGTGGGCCCCCATGCGGCCCGGGACTGGTCTGCGTGTGGCGCCGCCCTTTGGCCCTGACCTTCGGCCTGGAAGTCGGCCCGGTATTTCGGAGAGAGCGAATGATGTTGAGCGAAGAAACGGCGATTGCGGATGCCGCGCTGCCGGTGGTGCAGTTCCGGTCGCATCTGCGGCTGGGCAGCGGATTTGGCGAGGATGGGTTGCAGGATGACCTGTTGAAGGGGTTTTTGCGGGCAGCCATCGCGACGATCGAGGCGCGTACAGGCAAGGTGCTGATGTCGCGTGACTTTAGTTGGATGGTCTATGCGTGGTCCAATCTGACGCGGGCGCGCCTCCCGGTGGTGCCGGTGACGGCGATCACCGGTTTCACGCTGGTGGACGCGTCGGCGGCAGAGGTCACGGTGGCGGCCGAGCGGTTTCGGCTGGAACGCGACCTGCAAGCTCCGGTGCTGCGGCCCTCGGGCGCGCTGCTGCCTTCGATTCCCAGAGGGGGGCATGCGCGGATCGCGCTCAGCGCCGGGATGGCGGCGGATTGGGGTGATTTGCCGGCCGATCTTGGCCAGGCGGTGCTGTTGCTGGCGGCGCATTATTACGAATACCGCGACGAGACGGCTCTGGGCCCCGGCTGCATGCCGTTCGGCGTCAGCAGCCTGATCGATCGTTATCGCGTGCTGCGGTTGAGCCCGAGGGCGGTGCAATGAGCGCGCCGGTTCTAGCCCGGCAGCTGTTGCTGGAGACGCCGGTGCGGCTGCCTGACGGTGCCGGTGGTGTGATCGAGAGCTGGACCCCTATCGGCGCGCTTTGGGCGGAGGTGCGACCGCGCACCGGGCGAGAGCGGGCCGAGGCGGGCACGCCGGTCTCGACCATGGGCTATCGCATCGTGGTGCGCGGCGCGCCGGTGGGATCGGTGCAACGCCCGACGCCAGAGCAGCGGTTTCGTGACGGCGCGCGGCTGTATCGTATTCGGGCCGTGGCTGAGCGTGACCCGGCGGGGCAGTTCCTGATCTGTTTTGCCGACGAGGAGGTGGCGGCATGAGCTGTGCGATGTCCGGTCCGTTGCAGGCGGCGGTCTATCAGCTGCTGGCGGCAGATGCCGCGCTGGCGGCGGTGGTGGGCGGCGCGATCTATGACGGGCTGCCGGCGGGCCCTTTGCCCGAGACCTATGTGAACCTTGGCCCCGAGGTGGTGCGCGACCGGTCGGACCGGGAGGGCGCGGGGGCGCTGCACCGGTTCACCATCTCGGTGATCAGCGAGGCGCAGGGGTTTGCCGCGGCCAAGGCGGCGGCGGCGGCCATCGGGGACGTGCTGGTGGACGCGGTGCCGCCGCTGAGCCGGGGCCGCGTGGTGGGGATCTGGTTCGAACGCGCGCAGGCGCGGCGGACCGGCAGCGCCGGACAGATCCGGCGCATTGATCTGAATTTTCGCGCCCGCGTCGAAGACGCATAGGCGGGCCAGAGCAGGAGACAGCACATGGGTGCCCAGAACGGCAAGGATCTGTTGATCAAGGTGGACATGACCGGCGACGGTCTGTTCGAGACGATTGCGGGGCTGCGCGCCACGCGGGTGAGTTTCAACGCCGAGAGCGTCGATGTGACCAGCCTCGAGAGTCAGGGCGGCTGGCGCGAGCTGTTGTCCGGGGCCGGGGTGCGATCGGCGGCGATTTCGGGGGCGGGCGTGTTCAAGGACGCGGGCACCGACGAGCGGGCACGCCAGCTTTTCTTTGACGGGGAGGTGCCGGATTTTCAGGTGATCATCCCCGATTTCGGCATTGTCGAGGGGCCGTTTCAGGTGACGGCGCTGGAATACGCGGGCAGCCATGACGGCGAGGCCACCTATGAGATGTCTATGGAGAGCGCCGGGATGCTGGTGTTCACGGCGGTCTAGGGGATGGCGAACCACGTAGTCAATCCCTGGGCGGGAGAGGTGGCGCTTGTGGTCGGCGGCGAACGGCGGGTGCTGAAGCTGACGCTGGGTGCGTTAGCCGAACTGGAGGAGTCGCTGGGCGAGGATACGCTGGTGGCGCTGGTTGAACGGTTTGAGGGGGGACGGTTCTCAAGCCGCGATCTGTTGGCGCTGGTTCTGGCCGGGTTGCGTGGCGGCGGCGTCGATTGGGCTGCCGGGGATTTGCTTCGGGCCGAGATCGAGGGCGGGCCGCTGGCGGCGGCGCGGGCGGCGGCTGAATTGCTGGCGCGGGCGTTTACGGTGCCGGGGTCGGGCTCGGTTACGGGGTCGGGGGGCGCATGAGCGGGATTGACTGGCCGACGTTGATGCGAGCCGGGTTTCAGGCGTTGCGGCTGCGCCCGGAGGAGTTCTGGCACCTGACGCCGGCAGAACTGGCGTTGATGCTGGGTCAGGGGCAAGGCCGGGCCCCGATGTCACGGGGCGGGCTTGAGGCGCTGTTGGCGCAATGGCCGGATGTGAAGAAAGGCGGCGAGGATGGCGGATAGCAGCGATATCGACATGTTTGGTGCGGCGATTGACGGGGTGGAGAGCGGCTTGGGCGCGGCGAGCGACATGGCGGCGAGCTTCGAGAGCGAACTGTCGCGGATGCGCAGCGCGCTGGCAGCGACGGGGCGCGATGTGGCGACCCTGGAGCGCGGGTTCTCGAGCGGGTTGCGCAGGGCCTTTGACGGGGTGGTGTTTGACGGCAAGAGCCTGTCGGAGGCGCTGGACGGGTTGGCGCGCACGATGGTGCAGACCACCTATTCCGCCGCGATCCGCCCGGTCACCAGCCATTTCGGAGAGATGCTGGGCAATGGCGTGCGCAGTCTGGTCGAGGGGCTGTTGCCGTTCGAGTCGGGGGCGGGGTTCGCGCAGGGCCGGGTGATGCCCTTTGCCAGTGGCGGGGTGGTGCGCAATGCCACCCTGTTTCCGATGCGCGGCGCGACCGGGCTGATGGGTGAGGCCGGGCCCGAGGCGATCCTGCCACTGGCGCGGGGACGCGATGGCAAGCTGGGGGTCCGCTCGGGCGGCGGTAGCGCCAATGTGAGCCTGGTGATGAACGTGAGCACGCCCGACGTGGGTGGGTTCCAGCGCAGCCGGGGCCAGATCGCGGCCCAGATGCGCCGCGCGCTGGATCGTGGTGCGCGCAATCTTTGACGGCAGGAGGGGTGTGATGAACTTTCACGAGGTGCGGTTTCCCGCTTCGCTGAGCTTTGGCTCGGTCGGCGGGCCAGAGCGGCGCACGGATATCGTGACGCTGGCCAATGGCTACGAGGAGCGCAACACGCCTTGGGCCCATGCGCGGCGGCGCTATGATGCCGGGTTGGGGATGCGGGCGCTTGACGACGTCGAGACACTGATCGCGTTTTTCGAGGCGCGGCAGGGGCAGATGTACGGGTTCCGCTGGAAGGACTGGTCGGATTACAAATCCGGTCGCGCCCGGGCCGAGGTGCGGTTTGACGATCAGGTCATCGCCCGTGGCGACGGGGCGAAGCGGGTGTTTCAGGTGATGAAGACCTATCGCTCGGGGGCGCACAGCTATGCGCGCCCGATCGCCAAGCCGGTGGCGGGTACGGTGCGCGTCGGGATCGAACAGGACGAGCTACAGGAGGCGGTGGATTACACCGTGGACACGGCAACCGGGCTGATCACCTTCGCACATCCTCCGGGCGCGGATCTGGCGGTGACGGCGGGGTTCGAGTTCGATGTTCCTGTGCGTTTTGACACCGACCGCATCCAGACCAGCGTGGCCAGTTTTCAGGCCGGTGACGTGCCCAGCGTGCCGGTGGTGGAGGTGCGGGTATGAGCAGCGCCAGCGATGCAGGCATGAGCGAGGCCTTCCGCGCCCATGTGGAAGGCGGGGTGACGACGCTGTGCCGGTGCTGGGCGCTGACGCGTACGGACGGGGTGCAATACGGGTTTACCGACCACGACCGGACGCTGGACTTCGACGGCATCGCCTTCAAGGCCGAGACCGGGTTGTCGGCGCAGGCGTTGCAGCAGGCCAGTGGGCTGGCGGTGGACAATACCGAGGCGATCGGCGCGTTGAGCGATGTGGGGCTTAGCGCGGCAGAGATCGAGGCGGGCCGCTTCGACGGGGCGGAACTGCGGGCCTGGCTGGTCAACTGGGCCGATGTCTCTGTGCGGTGGATGCAGTTTCGCGGCACGCTGGGTGAGATCCGGCGCGCGGGCGGTGCGTTCAGCGTTGATCTGCGTGGCTTGACCGAAGCGTTGAACCAACCGTTGGGGCGGATCTCTCAGAAAGCCTGCACCGCTGTGCTGGGCGATGGAGCCTGCCGGTTCGATCTTGAGGCGCCCGGCTATGCCGAAGCGCGAGCGGTGGCTTTGGTCGAGGGGGCGCGGCTGTTTCGCTGGGACGATCTGGCGGGGTTCGAGGCGGGCTGGTTCACGCGCGGGCGGCTGGTGGTGCTGTCGGGCGCGGCGGCAGGGCTGTGGGGGTTGATCAAGACCGATACGAGCGATGCCAAAGGGCGCGAGATCGCGCTGTGGGAACCGCTGCGCGCCGCGATCATGCCCGGCGATCTGCTGCGGCTGGAGGCGGGCTGTGACAAGCGGATGGAGACCTGTCGATTGAAATTCAACAATCTGGCAAATTTTCAGGGCTTTCCGGATATCCCGGGCGAGGACTGGGTGGTCGCGGTGCCGAAATCGTCGAAACCGAACACCGGGGGAAGCCTGCGGTGAGCGTCGCTGTCACGGCGGGGCGGCCGGATGTGGTGGCGGTGGCTCGCGGCTGGATCGGCACGCCCTATCGCCATCAGGCGGCGGTGCGGGGGGCGGGGGCTGATTGTCTTGGGCTGGTGCGCGGGGTCTGGCGTGAGCTGTGTGGCGCTGAGCCGGCACCGGTGCCGGCCTATACCATGGATTGGTCAGAGCCGCAGGGAGAAGAGCGGCTGTGGGCGGCGGCGCGGCTGTATCTGAGCGAGCGGGCGGGCGCCCCCCGGCCCGGGGATGTGATCCTGTTTCGGATGCGCGCAGGGGCGGTGGCGAAACATCTGGGACTTCTGGCCGAGGTCGGGCCAGAGGTCAGCTTTGTGCATGCTTATGCCGGGCGCGGCGTGGTGGAGAGCCCGCTGAGCGCACCTTGGGCGCGGCGGGTGGTGGCGCGGTTCGAATTTCCCAACGGCAACTCAGGCAAGGAGATGCGCTGATGGCGACGATACTTTTGTCCGCGGCGGGCGCGGCGATTGGTGGCTCGGTCGGTGGCACATTGGCGGGGCTGTCTTCTGTCGCCATTGGCCGGGCGGTGGGGGCGACGCTGGGCCGGGTGATTGACCAGCGTCTGCTGGGCGCGGGGGCTGACCCGGTGGAGACCGGCAAGGTCGATCGTTTCCGTTTGATGCAGGCGGGCGAGGGCGATCCGATCCCGCAAGTCTATGGTCGGATGCGGCTGGGCGGGCAGGTGATCTGGGCCTCGGATTTTCAGGAAACCGCGACGACCCGTGGCGGCAAGGGGGCAGCCCCCAGCGCCAAGGTGACCGAATACAGCTATTCGGTGTCGCTGGCGGTGGCGGTCTGCGAGGGGGAGGTGGCCAGCATCGGGCGCGTCTGGGCCGATGGCGAAGAAGTGTCGCGCGAGGATCTGAACATGCGGGTCTATCCGGGCAGCGCCGATCAACTGCCCGATCCGCTGATTGAGGTGATCGAGGGCGCCGGCATGGTCCCGGCCTATCGCGGTACCGCCTATGTGGTGATGGAGGATGTGGACCTTGGCCCCTATGGCAACCGGGTGCCGCAGTTTTCCTTTGAGGTGCTGCGCGGCGAACAACCGGGCGGGCGCGACTATGAGGCCGATCTGGCGCAGCTGGTGCGCGGCGTGGCGTTGATCCCCGGCACCGGGGAATATGCGCTGGCCACGACGCCGGTCTATTACGGCGACCCGTTGGGAAGCCAGTCGGCGGCGAACCTGACGACGCCCTCTGCAATGGCGGATTTCCCGCGCGCCTTTGAACAGCTCACAGAAGAGCTGCCCGGCTGTGATGCGGTGTCTCTGGTGGTGTCCTGGTTTGGCGGCGATCTGCGCTGCGGTGCCTGCCAGGTGGTGCCCAAGGTCGAACAAAAGACCTTTGAGGGCAGCAATATGGCCTGGCAGGTTTCTGGGCTGACCCGGGGGGAGGCTGACCCGATCGCTCAGGTGGAGGAGCGGCCGATCTATGGCGGCACACCGGCGGATGCGGCGGTGGTTGAGGCGATCAAACATATGCGCGATGCCGGGCGGCGGGTGATGTTCTATCCCTTTATCCTGATGGATCAACTGGCGGGCAACGGGCTGCCTGACCCCTGGACCGGGGCGGCGGAGCAGGCACATCTGCCGTGGCGGGGGCGCATCACGCTTTCGGTGGCACCGGGACAACCGGGAAGCCCCGATGGCACGGCGGCGGCGGAAGCTGAGGTCGCTGCCTTCATGGGGGCGGCTTCAGCAGCGGATTTCACTGTGGGTGATGCAGAGGTCACCTATACCGGCCCCGAGGACTGGGGGCTGCGGCGGTTCATCCTGCACTATGCGGCGCTTTGCGCGGCAGCGGGCGGGGTCGATGTCTTTTGCATCGGCTCCGAGTTGCGCGGGTTGACCCAGATCCGGGGGGCCGATGGCTTTCCCGTGGTCGAGGCGTTGCGCGATCTCGCGGGTGAGGTGCGCAGGCTTCTGGGGCCTGAGGTCAAGCTTGGCTATGCCGCCGACTGGTCGGAATACTTCGGGTATCAGCCCGAGGATGGTAGCGGCGACCGCTTTTTCCACCTTGACCCGCTTTGGGCCGATCCGCAGATCGATTTCGTCGGCATCGACAACTATATGCCGCTGTCGGACTGGCGCGAGGGTGAGGATCATCTGGATGCGCGCGCCGGCTGGGAGAGCATCTATGACCCGGCGTATCTGGACGCCAATGTCGAGGGCGGCGAGGGGTTTGACTGGTTCTATCACTCACCCGAGGCTGAGGCGGCCCAGATCCGCACGCCGATCACCGACGTGGCGCATGGCGAGCCGTGGATCTGGCGCTACAAGGATCTGCGCGGCTGGTGGGAGAACGATCACCACGAGCGGATCGGCGGCGTGCGGCAGGCTTCGGCCACCGCTTGGGAGCCGGGGATGAAACCGATCTGGTTCACTGAGCTGGGCTGCGCGGCGATCGACAAGGGCACCAACCAGCCGAACAAGTTCCTTGATCCGAAATCCTCGGAATCTCAGCCGCCGAAATATTCCACCGGCCGACGCGATGACCTGATCCAGCTGTGCTATCTGCGGGCGCAACTGGGCCATTGGGCCAAGGAGGGGAACAACCCGGTGTCAGAGGTCTATGATGGGCCGATGCTGGATCTGGCGAATGCCTATGTCTGGGCTTGGGATGCGCGACCGTTTCCGGTGTTTCCCAACCGTGACGATCTGTGGAGCGATGGCGGAAATTACCTGCGCGGGCACTGGCTGAACGGGCGGGTCGGGGCGCGCACGCTGGCCTCGGTCATCGAGGAGCTGTGCGGGAGGGCCGGGCTGAGCGATATCGACACCGCGCATGTGCATCACATGGTGCGCGGCTACCGGGTGGATCGGATTGCTGACGTGCGCGCCGCGTTGCAGCCCCTGATGCTATGTTATGGCGTCGATGCGGTGGAGCGCGACGGGCTGCTGCGTTTCCTGCCGCGCGACGGGCGCGGGGCGCATGCGCTGGTGCGCGACCATCTGGCCGAGAGCGGCGAGTTGGAGGGGTGGGTCGAACAGTTGCGCGAACCCGAAGCCGAATTGGCGGGACGGGTTCAGGTCCGCTTTGTCGAATGGGGCGGCGATCACGATGTGTCCGCCGAACAGGCCGTGTTGGCGGATGATGCCACCCATGCGGTTGCGGTGAATGACCTGCCGCTGGCACTGACCCGGTCCGAGGCGCGCGCGGTGGTCGAACGCTGGCTGACCGAGGCACGAGTGGCGCGAGAAAGCGCGCGTTTTGTGCTGCCACCATCGGCCATGGCGCTGGGCGCGGGGGATGTGGTGCGACTGCCGGATGAAACGGGCGCGGGCGGGGCGCTGTATCGTATCGACCGGGTGGAGCAGAGCGAGGCGCAGCTGATCGAGGCGGTGCGGGTCGAGCCGGCGGTCTATACTCCGTCAGCCCCCGTCGGTGGGCTGCCCTCTGCGCGCGCCTTTGCGGCGCCGGTGCCGGTGTTGCCGCTGTTTATGGACCTGCCGCTGATCGCTGGCGACGAGGTGCCCCATGCGCCCCATCTGGCGGTGACGGCGACGCCCTGGCCGGGGACCGTGGCGCTCTATGCCTCGACCGCGGATGAGAATTACGAGTTGGACGAGATCATCGCCGCGCGCTCGATCATCGGGGTGAGCGAGACGCCCCTGACAGCGGCGCGGGCGGGTGTCTGGGATGAGGGCGCACCGTTGCAGGTTCAGTTGTTCAATGGCGCACTGGAGACCCGCGATGCACTGGCGGTGCTGAACGGGGCAAACCTGATGGCAATCGGGGATGGCAGCAGCGGCAATTGGGAGCTGTTCCAGTTCCGCGAGGCCGAGTTGGTGGCACCGAACCGTTATCTGCTCAGCGGGCGGTTGCGCGGACAGGCGGGCAGCGACGGGCTGATGCCTGCGGTCTGGCCGGTCGGCTCCAAGGTGGTGGTGCTGGACGGGCGGCAGGTGCAGATCGACCTGACCCCGGCGCAGCGGCGGGTGGCGCGGCATTATCGTATCGGCCCGGCGCGGCGCGGCTATAGCGACCCGTCCTATCTGCATCTGATCGAGGATTTTGAGGGCAACGGGTTGCGCCCCTATGCCCCCTGTCATCTGACGGTGACGCGCGAGAGCGGGGCCTATGCGGTGGGCTGGATCCGGCGCACACGGATGGTGGACGGCAGCGACTGGGCACTGGACGAGGTGCCGCTGGGCGAAGAGAGCGAGGCCTATCTTGTGCGGGTGATGCAGGGCACCACCGTGCTGCGGGAAGAAACCGTGCGCACGCCGCAGTGGAGCTACGGCGCGGCGGCGCAGGCGGCGGATGGGCTGAGCTTTCCGGCCCGGCTGGAGGTGACGCAGATCTCGGCGCGATATGGCCCCGGTCTGTTCGCATGGGTCGATCTGCCGGAGTAGCGGGATGCGGCCGGTTCTGCACGGCGATGTGAGCTGTGCCGCACGCGTGCTGCGTGCCGTTCCACCGGGGCGGCGGGCGGCGCTTTGTCGCCGGATGATCCGGGAGGCGGAGGCGGCGGACCGATACCGCCTGCGCCACGCACGGGTACATCCGCGCTGGGGCAATGGTTCGCTGATGGCGGCGGCGCGGCACCGGGGGATGGCGGATGAACCGGGCTTTGACGATGTCGATTACTGCCGCTGTTTCATCATGGTGCTGGAGGCGCTGGCCATGCGGCCGCTCAGCTTGAGGCGCAGCCGACACAGCGGGTGACGGCGGGGTTCAGTTCCAGCCGTTTTGGCGCGATCGGCTCGCCGCAATCTTCGCAATAGCCGAACTCGCCCGCGTCGATCCGCGCCAGCGCAGCACGCAGACCCTTGCTCTCTCCATCGCGGCGGGCTTGCTGCGCCTTGGCCATCGCCTGGTTTTGCAGCGCGTCCATACGGCTGAGCCGACCCACCGCCTGCTGGTCAAGCTGCACTACCGCCAGGGCGTCGTGGCCAAGGCGGTTTTGCTGCGCAATCTCGTCCAGACGGGCGCGGATCAGCGCGGCAAAGCGGGGGGTGTCGGTCTCATTCATATCTCACATCGCTGTCATCATGGGTTTGCGGTTGGAGTTTTTTGGCCTAGATGCCATTCTAAGGGTACGAAAGGATATTTGGCCATGCTTGAACCGCGCAAGAAAATCTCTCCGGTCGATCCGGTCTGGGATCGTATCCGGTCCGAGGCCGAGGATATCGTGCGAAACGCGCCGCTGATGGGCGGGTTGGTGCATGCCTGCATCCTGCACCACGCCTCGCTGAACAAGGCGCTGTCCTATCGGGTGGCCGCCAAGCTGAGTTCCAACGAGATGTCGATGGTGGTGCTGCGCGAGATCGTCGATCAGGCCTATTCCGAGACGCCAGAGCTGATCGATGCGGCCCGCGCCGACCTGATGGCGGTCTATGACCGCGATCCGGCCTGCCACCGGTTTGTGCAGCCGGTCCTGTACTTCAAGGGCTATCAGGCGATGCAGGCCTATCGCATCGCCCATTGGCTGTGGAACAAGGGGCAGCACGATCTGGCCTATTTCTTTCAGATGCGGGTGTCCGAGATCTTTGGCATCGACATTCACCCGGCGGCGCGGATCGGCAAGGGCATCATGATTGACCATGCCCATTCCATCGTGATCGGCGAAACCGCCGTGGTGGGCGACAATGTCTCGATGCTGCATTCGGTGACGCTGGGCGGGACCGGCAAGGAAGAAGAGGACCGGCACCCCAAGATCGAGGACGGCGTCATGATCGGGGCCGGGGCCAAGGTTCTGGGCAATATTCGCGTCGGCCATTGCAGCCGGATCGCGGCGGGGTCGGTGGTGTTGCAGGATGTGCCGCCCTGCACCACGGTTGCCGGTGTGCCGGCCAAGATCGTGGGCGAGGCGGGCTGTGACCAACCCTCGGTGATGATGGATCAGGTGATCAAGGGCAGCGCCTCATAGGGCTGCGGATTGGGACGGCGGCGCCAGACATTGCACCGCCGCCCAGTATTGTCGTCAGGTGGTGGTGCCGTCAGGCGGTGAATTCGTCATAGGCCGCAAGCGCCTTGACCCCGTACATATAGGACGGGCCGCCGCCCATCAGGATGCAGACGCCGACGGTCTCTTCGATCTCGGCGCGGGTGGCCCCGGCCTCGATCGAGGCTTTGACGTGAAAGGCGATGCAATCGACGCATTGCTTGCCGATCCCAAGCGCCAGCGCCATCAACTCCTTGTGCTTGTTGCTGATTTCGCCTGCGGTGGTCGAGGCCACGTGCAGCGCGCCAAACCCTTCGGCGGTTGCGGTTTGCGCGGTGCCGAATGTTTCCATGCCGCCTTGGGCTTCGTTCAGAATATCTGTCCAGCTCATCGCGTGTTCCTTTTGCAGCTGTGTGTTCGGAAAACGGATAGCGCGCCGCAGTGCGGCGCGCTTTGATTCACGTCATGGGCGGGCGAAATACGCGCCTGCGTCAGGCCAGCATCACCATCGGATTCTCAAGGTTCTCGACAATAGCCTTGAGCAATTCAGCCCCCAGCGCGCCGTCAATCACTCGGTGATCGACGCTGAGCGTCACGCTCATCACTGTCGCCACGGCCAGTTCGCCATCCTTGCCGACCACGGGTTTCTTGACCCCCGCGCCAACCGCCAGAATCGCCCCATGCGGCGGGTTGATTACGGCGTCGAAATTGTCGATCCCGAACATCCCGAGGTTCGAGATGGCAAAGCTGCCGCCCTGATATTCCTGCGGTGCCAGCTTGCGGTCGCGGGCCCGGGCGGCGAGATCTTTCATCTCGGCCGACAGCGCCGAGAGCGATTTCATCTCGGCATCCTTCAACACCGGGGTGAACAGTCCGCCCTCGATGGCGACGGCAACAGCCACGTCCGAGGGTTTCAGCTTGAGCAGGCGATCGCCGGCCCAGACCGCATTGGCATCTGGCACCGATTGCAGCGCCAGCGCGCAGGCCTTGATGATGAAGTCGTTGACCGACAGCTTCACGCCGCGCCCTTCAAGCTGCTTGTTCAACTCGGCGCGGAATTTCAGCAGCGCGTCGAGCCGGATATCGCGGCGCAGATAGAAATGCGGGATCGACTGTTTCGCCTCGGTCAGCCGCGCGGCAATGGTCTTGCGCATCCCGTCGAGCTTGACCTCCTCATAGTCGCGGCCCTCGTACATCCGGGCGACGACATCCGCCGAGGGGCCGGTGGCGAGCGTCGGGGCGCTGGCACTGGCCTGCGGGGCCGGGGCCGCCGCTGTGGCTGCCTTTGGCGCGGCGCTGGCGCTTTGCACATCCGCCTTGACGATCCGGCCATGCGGGCCAGAGCCGGTGATCTGGCTCAGGTCCAGACCCTTGTCTGCCGCGATCCGGCGCGCCAGTGGCGAGGCAAAGACGCGTTCGCCGCCAACGCTGGGTGCGGGCGGGGCCGATTTGACGGCAGCGACCGGGGCGGCGGCACTTGCCGCCTCTGCCTTGGCCGCCGGTGCGGGCGCTGCTGCCGGGGCGGCGGTGCCGATATCATCGGCGCTTTCGCCTTCGAGCAAAAGCACGGCGATGGGGGCATTCACCTTGACCCCCTCACTGCCCTCGGCGACGAGGATCTTGCCGATCACACCTTCGTCGACAGCCTCGAACTCCATCGTGGCCTTGTCGGTCTCGATCTCGGCCAGCAGGTCGCCAGAGGTGACGGTATCGCCCTCTTTCACCAGCCATTTGGCCAGCGTGCCTTCCTCCATGGTAGGGGAGAGGGCGGGCATCAGGATTTCGGTGGGCATGGTTCTGCTCCTTACCGGTAAGTCACGTGTTTCACGGCTTCGATCACCTCGTCGGTGGTGACCAGCGCGAGCTTTTCGAGATTGGCGGCATAGGGCATTGGCACGTCCTTGCCGGTGCAATTGATCACCGGGGCGTCAAGGTAATCAAACGCCTCCTGCATCAGCACCGAAGAGATATAGCCCCCGACCGAGCCTTGCGGCCACCCCTCTTCGACGGTGACGCAACGGTTGGTCTTCATCACCGAGCGGATGATGGTGTCAGTGTCCATCGGGCGCAGGGTGCGCAGGTCGATCACCTCGGCCTCGATCCCCTCTGCCGCCAGCTTGTCGGCGGCTTCAAGCGCATAGGTCATGCCGATGCCGAAACTGACGATGGTTACATCCGTGCCCTCGCGCCAGATCCGCGCCTTGCCAAAGGGAACGGTGTAATCCTCCATGTCCGGCACATCGAAGCTGCGCCCATAAAGGATTTCATTCTCAAGGAAGATCACCGGGTTGGGATCGCGGATCGCCGTTTTCAGCAGCCCCTTGGCGTCAGAGGCAGAATAGGGCATCACCACCTTCAGACCGGGGATCTGCATATACCATGCGGCGTAATCCTGACTGTGCTGGGCGCCGACGCGGGCGGCAGCCCCGTTAGGGCCACGAAACACCATCGGAGCCCCCATCTGCCCACCGGACATATACAGCGTCTTGGCGGCAGAGTTGATGATCTGGTCGATCGCCTGCATGGCAAAGTTGAAGGTCATGAATTCGACGATCGGCTTCAGCCCGCCAAAGGCCGCGCCAACCGCAACACCGGTAAAGCCATGCTCGGTAATCGGCGTGTCGATCACCCGTTTCGAGCCGAATTCGTCCAGCAAGCCCTGACTGATCTTGTAGGCGCCCTGATATTCGGCCACCTCTTCGCCCATCAGATAGACATCACCGTCGCGCCGCATCTCTTCGGCCATGGCATCGCGCAGCGCCTCGCGCACGGTCTGGCTTTTCATCGCGGTGCCTTCGGGCCAGTCGGGGCTGAGGTCAGGGGCCGGGGTCGCAGGGGCCGCCGGTTTGGCCGGGGCCGAAGCCGCCGGTTCAGCCGCTGCCGGTTCAGCTGCCGCAGCGGGGGCAGGGGCGCTGGCGATATCCTCCGCGCTTTCGCCCTCTTCGATCATCACGGCGATGGGGGTGTTCACCTTGACCCCTTCGGTGCCCTCCGGGATCAGGATCTTGCCGACGATGCCTTCGTCGACGGCCTCGAACTCCATCGTCGCCTTGTCGGTTTCGATTTCGGCCAGAATGTCGCCAGAGGAGACGGTATCGCCCTCCTTGACCAGCCATTTGGCCAGCGTGCCTTCTTCCATGGTCGGCGACAGGGCGGGCATGAGAATTTCGGTCGCCATCTCAGTTCACCTCCTGCGGGATTTCCGGGGCATAGATATCGGTCCACAGTTCCTGCGGCTGGGGTTCCGGGCTTTCGCGCGAAAAATCGGCGGCGTTGCTCACGACGGTCTTGATCTCTTTGTCGATCGCCTTGAGGTCGTCCTCGCTGGCATGCTTGCCATCGAGCAGCATGGTGCGGACCTGTTCGATCGGGTCGCGTTCCTCGCGCATTTTCTGCACCTCTTCGCGGGTGCGGTATTTCGCCGGGTCCGACATCGAGTGGCCGCGATAGCGATAGGTCTTGATCTCAAGGATATAGGGGCCCTTGCCGGCGCGGCAGTGTGCCACCGCCTTCTCGCCCGCGTCCTTGACGGCCAGCACGTTCATGCCATCGACCATCTCGCCGGGGATGCCAAAGGCCTCGCCACGGTGATAGATATCCTTGGTCGAGGTCGAGCGCGCCTGCGCCGTGCCCATGGCATATTGGTTGTTCTCGATCACGAAGATCACCGGCAGTTGCCACAGGGCGGCGATGTTGAACGCCTCGTAAACCTGGCCCTGGTTCGCTGCGCCGTCCCCGAAATAGGTAAAGGTGACGCGCCCGTTTTCCTTGTACTTGTCCGCAAAGGCGAGCCCGGTGCCGATCGGAACCTGCGCCCCGACGATGCCATGGCCGCCATAGAAATTCTTTTCCTTGGAGAACATGTGCATGGAGCCACCTTTCCCCTTGGAATAGCCGCCCTCGCGGCCGGTCAGCTCGGCCATGACGCCCTTGGGGTCCATGCCACAGGCCAGCATATGGCCGTGATCGCGGTACGAGGTGACGCGCTTGTCGCCCTCCTCGGCGGCGGCTTCCAAGCCGACGACGACCGCCTCTTGTCCGATGTAAAGGTGACAGAAACCACCGATCAGACCCATGCCATATAGCTGGCCGGCCTTTTCCTCGAATCGCCGGATCAGCAGCATTTCGCGGTAATAGGTGGTAAGTTCTTCTGCGGAAACATTTGATTTCCGGGGGCTTTTTCGCGTTGCCATCGCGGCGTCTCTCCTCCTGAAAAGGATAGTTTAGCGTTAAACTATCTAATACAAGATTTAGATCGCGCTGACGAGAGGGATTTTGCCGCGTCGCGTTTGGCGTCCCGTTCTGCGCCGGGTTCGGCGGATCAGGCGGTGCCTATCGGATGACGATTTCGTCGGCCCGCAACATGCCCAGCATCGAGCGCGCCTGTTGATCCAGCAGGTCAAGATCAAGATAGTCGTCCGACAGCCGGTGGGTCAGGTTTTCGATCCGTGCGATCTCGCTATTCAGCCGGTCGAGATCGGCGCGAAGCACATTGGCTTCGGCGGCGATCTCGACGCGGCGGAACAGCCCATAATCGCCCTGTACGGCAGCAAAGGTGAAATAAGCCCCCACCGCAAAAGCGGCAGCGAAAAATATCAATGCTCCAAAGCTGGGTCGGGTGGAACGGATCACGGGTACTGCTTTCTGCCTCAAACGCGCCCTTTGCGGACGTCTTTCACCACTATGTCACAGGTGATTCGCGGTGTGAATCCCCTTTCTGCACTTCGCGCCGGTCAGGGTGTCTTATTCTGACCCGGCGTTTCGATTGCGTCGTCGTGGAGGCGACCTCAAACTGACGCCATCGCAATCGGGAGGATATGCGCCATGACCGTTTCACCGCCGCGCGCCGATCTGGGCACGCATGAGGTTTCAAACCAGCCTGCGCCGCGCGGCGCGCGCGATCTGTGGGCGCAGGATCTGCCGCTGCGTAGCGCGATCGCGACATTCGGCGGGCGCAGCGCCGATCTGGCCCGCGCCGGGGCCGCCTATGGCAGTGAAGAACTGCTGTACGCCGCCGAAGAGGCTCGCCGCGATCCGCCCCGGCTGATGCTGTTTTCCCGCTCGGGTCATCGCTTGGATGAGGTGCGCTTCAACGCCGGCTATCACCGGGTGATGCAGGAGGCCAGCGCGCAGGGCTATGCCGGTGCCGCATGGGATGGGCAGCCGGGCGGGCACGTCACCCATGCCGCCCATGTCTATATGATGAACCAGGTGGAACCGGGCGTGTGCTGCCCGCAAACCATGAGCTATGCCGCCGTGCCGGCACTGGCTGCCGATCTCAAACTGGCCGCGCTCTGGCGGCCGCGGCTGACCTCGGGCGTCTATGACCCAGCCACCCGGCCGATTGGAGAGAAATCCGGCGCCACGCTGGGCATGGCGATGACCGAGAAACAGGGCGGATCGGACGTGCGGGCCAATACCACCCGGGCGCGGCGCGACGGCGATGCCTATCGGCTGACCGGGCATAAATGGTTCTGTTCCGCGCCGATGTCGGACGGGTTCCTGACCTTGGCGCAGGCCGAGGGTGGGCTGACCTGTTTCCTTGTGCCGCGCTGGCTGGAGGGCAGCCGCAACGGCATCCGCCTGCAACGGCTCAAGGACAAACTGGGCAATACCGCCAATGCCAGTTCCGAGATCGAATATGTCGACGCGCTGGCCTATCGGCTGGGTGACGAGGGGGCCGGGGTGCGCACCATCATCGAGATGGTCCACCATACCCGTCTCGACACCGCGATGGCGCCCGCTGGCCTGATGCGCGCGGCGCTGGCCGAGGCGCATTGGTGGGTCTCGGGGCGCAGCGCCTTTCAACGGCGGTTGATCGACCAGCCCTTGATGCGTGCGGTGCTGGCCGATCTGGCTCTGGATTGGGAAGGGGCGACCGCGCTGGGGTTTTTCATGGCGGCGGCCTTTGATCGTGAGGACGCCGAAAGCCGGGCGCTTGCGCGGATCGGCGTGGCGCTGGCCAAATATCTCGGCAACAAGCGCTGTATCCCGGTGATCGGCGAGGCGATGGAGGTGCTTGGTGGCATGGGCTATATCGAGGAAACCCCGATGCCCATGCTGTACCGCGAGGCACCGTTGAACGGCATCTGGGAAGGGTCTGGCAACGTGATCTGTCTCGACATCCTGCGCTCACTGGCGCGCGACCCGCTGGCGGGCGAGGTGCTGAACGCCACGCTGGACGCCGCGCGCGGGCGCGACAGCCGCTTTGACGCCGCGCTGGAGGCGCATCGCGCCCGCTGGCGCAGCCTGCCGCCCGAGGCCGAGGCGCGCTGGTTTGCCGAGAGTCTGGCGACCCTGCTGACCGCCGCGGCGCTGTTTGAGACCGCGCCCGACGCGGTGGCGGGCGGCTATGTCACCTCGCGCCTGACGGGCGCGCGCGGCAGCCTGCCGGGGGCGGTCGCCGGGCTTGATACGGAAGCGATCTTGCAACGGCTGGGCTGAACCGGAACGTGCGGGAGAGGCTGCCTCAGGTATCGTAGGCGACATCTGCGCGCCCTAGGGGGTATCTGGCGCGCGCGGTCTTGATGGTGGAGCCGTGCACGCGCTTTGCGCACCGCGCAGCCTCCCCTCAGTTCAGAATTGGTGGAGGAATTGGCCGCCTCTCAAACGAATTGGAGGTAGGAGGGGAAGTCCTTGGGCGGGGCAATGATCGCGGTGATTTTGAGCTGTGCAATGGTGCGGTCACGGGCCTTTTCCAAGTGCATTGACAACATGCTTGCCGCTGCGCTGATCGACCCGGACAGGGACAGTTCAATCACCTGACCCAACTCGAGAATGGATTGTGTGTCGGGCGGCAGCCCAAGTGAGAACAGCGCTGATTGACAGGCCTCCAGCGCCAGCCGGTTGCTCGTGGCATAGTCAGCGAGGTCTGCGTTCGGGGTGGTGAGGATCACGATTTCGAAAAACCGCTGATCCAGCGAAAACCATTGTGCCGGTGTCAGCGACACATTGCTGGACTGGGCCCTGATCTCGTCGGCAAGCTGGCGCAGGTCTTGAATCGGGAATTGCGCCGACCGCAGCGCGGCCACTTCCAGGATCGAGCGCAACTCGTACTTGTCCTTGATCTTCTGCGAGGTCAGCGGCTCCACGACCCATCGGGACGTCCGGCTTTTCTGGATCAGCCCGCGTTCCTGCAGGCGGCCCAGAACGTCGCGGATGATCGTGCGCGACACGCCATACTCTTCCGCCATCTGCGCTTCGATGACCCGATAGCGGCCAAAGACCGGGCTGCGGGTCACGTAGTGCGCGACATCGTCGTAGATCCGCAGCCAGTTGGGTTTGCCCACACCTTCGTCAAGCCCGGTCAGGTCCAGGTCGATCCGACGCAGGTCATCGCGCTTTGCCACGCCGTTGGTCCCGGCGACAAGAAATCCGCGCCCGGAAAATTTGCAGATGTGGCCCTCGGACTCGATCAGTTCCAGCGCGCGTTTGACCGTCGCACGGGACATGTTCATGCGTTCAGACAGTGCGCTCTCCTGCAAAACCAGCCCCGAATAAAGCTTGCCGAGCGCAATATTCTGGCGAAGCAGATCCGCAGCCACTTCGAAAAGCGGCGCGCGCTTGTCCTGATCTTCCGCATCGGATCCGGGAGTTATGGGGTGAATCATCAGAGCCTCGCCTCACTGCTTTAACTGAACATAGGGCGACCTCCTGCCTGTTGGAAACGCTTTTCCTTTGTGTTCAAAAATCGTTCATGACTCTTCTCGAAATCTCACATGTGCACGTATTTCGTGCTGTTTTAGGTGTTTTTGGGTGAATATTGCACGCATGGCGTTCATTTCAGAGCCTCGCGGCGCGTTGTTAGTGAAAATTTTTATACAAAAATCAGTTTATATTTGCGCGCCGAGGAGAATCGATGTTTGTATTAGAAAATCGATAAAAGGGAGCGACCGGTGCTGACGCTAAGCCGAGTAAGCCGAAGATATGGCGAGACCACTGCTCTGGACGGGGTGGATTTCGTTGTTCCGGAAAACACCTACATGTCCCTTCTCGGGGCCTCTGGTTCGGGCAAAACGACGCTGTTGCGTCTGATCGCGGGCTTCGAAGAGCCGGATCAGGGAGAAATCTCAATCGATGGCGAGCGCATTGACGGCCAGCCGCCGCATCTGCGCGATATCGGTTTCGTGTTCCAGAACTTCGCGCTGTTCCCGCATCTCACGGTCGCCCAGAATGTCTCCTATGGTCTGCGGTACCGGGCAAATGCGCCCGTTTCCAACGAAAACGAAATCAAGGACCGGACTGAAAGCGTGCTTTCTCTGGTCGGGCTTTCGGGCTTTGGACATCGCGCAATCAGCGCGATTTCAGGCGGTCAGCGCCAGCGTGTCGCGCTAGCCCGCACAATGATTTGCGAACCGCGGGTCATCTTGCTCGACGAACCGCTGGGCGCACTCGATGCCAACCTGCGCGCGCGCATGTGCGACGAACTGAAGGCCATCCGCGAACGGCTCAAGGTAAGTTTTCTGCATGTGACCGGGTCCGAAACCGAAGCCCTTACCATGGGTGACAAGGTGGCCGTGCTGTCGGGAGGCAAGATTGTCCAGTCGGATGCGCCCGATACGTTGTTTTCGCACCCCAACAATGTCGACGCCGCGCGCCACCTCAATGCATGGAACATTTTCGAAGCCGGGCTTTGTGGCCCAGCGATGGGGCAGGGGACGGTCGCGGTCCGCTTCGACCAGATCGACGTCAGCGCCGAAGGTGAAGTGCCGGACGGGCGTCCCTGGCTTCGAGCGAAATACCTCACCGGAGAATTTAACGGCCCGACTGCGCTGTCGTTCTTTCGCGCCGAAGACGGCACGCTTTTGCAAGTCATTGATCACCTGAGCCAGCCGCGTCTGCCCGACATGGTCGAAGGCCAACACTATGATCTTCACTTCGCGCCGGATGCCGCGCGTCAGTTCCACGGAGCCGCCTGATGACCGCCCTGTCAACGGACACCCCGACCAAACCCACCCATTCCCCCGCAGAACTGCGCGAGAAACAGGACCGCCGCCGCGCCATGGGGCTCTTGACGCCGGGCCTTCTGTGGATGTCTCTGTTCATGGTTCTGCCGATGTGCATGGTGGTCTATGTGTCGTTCTGGACCCAGACGACCTTTGCCGTGGAATCGACGCTTACCACCGCAAGCTGGGAACGCTTTCTAAGCTCCTCGACCTATCTTTCCGCGATCGGCACCACGCTCCGGGTCTGGGCGATCGTGCTCGTCGCAACCGTGGTTGTCGGCTATCCCGTTGCGTTGTTCATCGGGCTGTTCGTGCGCAACAAGACGTTCCAGACCGCTTTGCTGGTTGCCTGTGTGATCCCGTTCTGGACCTCGTTCCTGATCCGCGTGATCGCGTGGCGCCCGATGCTGGGTACCGAAGGGGCGATCAACGTGATCCTGATGAAGCTTGGGATCATTTCCGAACCGCTGACCTTTCTTCTGTTTTCCGAATTTTCCGTCCTCGTCGGGATGACCCAGATCTACTGTGTCTTCATGGTCGGGCCGATCACCTTCATGCTGGGGCGCATCGATCCTTCTGTGATTGAAGCCGCGCGCGATCTCGGGGCGTCATTCGGTACGATTTTCCGCCGCATCATCCTGCCGCTGTCGCTTCCGGGCGTTATGGTCGGCTCGATCTTCGTTTCTGTCATGGTGCTGGGCGAATTCGCGACCGCCGCGTCGCTGTCGGGCCGCAAGGTCAACCTCCTCGGGAACATCATCGTCAGCCAGGTCGGGTCACTCAAATGGGCCTTTGCCGCGGTCGCCGGTGTGGTGCTCACCATCATCATCACCGCTGTCATTGCGCTCGCCCTGCGCATCGTCGACCTGCGAAAGGAAATGTGAGCCATGCAGTCTCGTATCCTGCGTCCAACCCTCGCCATCTATACCGCAGCCTTCCTGCTGTTTCTCTACGGACCTATGATCGTGCTTGCGATCCTGTCGTTCCAAAGTTCGGATGGCGGGCCGCAGTTCCCGATCCGTGATTGGTCGATCTACTGGTATCAGCATCTTCTGGGGTTGACCGAAACCTCCCGTGTTTCGCAACTTCCCGTCGGTGACAGCCTGCTGCGTTCCATCCTGCTGGCCTTCATGACCACCGTGGTTTCCACGATCCTCGGGGTGATGAGCGCGGAAGCCTTCCGTACCAAGTTCAAGGGTTCCGGTCCCGCGTTCTATCTGATCATCCTTGGCATGATGGTGCCCGGTGTCCTGGTCGGTCTGGGGATGGCGCTTTTGTCCAATACGCTTGGCATCGGTCGGGCGTGGTGGGGCACCTCCTTCGTGCTGCACGTCGTCTATACCTATCCTTTCGCCTTCCTTGTCATGCTTGCCATCTTCAACCGGTTTGATCGCTCGGTCGAAGAAGCCTCGCTCTCGCTTGGTGTCAGCCCGGCGCAGACGTTCCGTCGTGTGACCTTCCCGATCATCTTCCCGGGGGTGCTTTCGGCCATGCTGTTTTCCTTCACACTCAGCTATGACGAATTCTCTCGCACGCTGTTCACCATCGGGTCGCAACTTACCCTGCCGCTGGCGATTTACGGCACCTTCTCGGTCGAGATTTATCCCAACATCTTCGCGTTCGGAGTGCTCACAACCCTCTTCAGCTTCACGCTTCTGGTCATCTACGGCCTGTTGATGAAGCGCTTCACCGCCAAGGCGGCCCGCTTCAAGGGGCAGGAGGAAAACTGATGATCGCTCTCGTCACAGGCGCGGGCTCCGGTATCGGGGCCGCCATCGCAGAACGGCTCGCAGCAGATGGGCACAGGGTCGCAATCAATGACCTGTCCCTTGATGCAGCCAGGGCCACCGCCGCCAAAATTACCGCCGCTGGTGGAACCGCCGGGGCCTATGGTGCCGATGTCAGCAACGAGGCCGAGGTCAATGCGATGGTCAAAGCCATCACTGACGAGTTCGGCGCCCCCGAGATCCTCGTCAACAATGCGGGGTTCGGTCATCAGGCTCTGTTCGTGGATATCACGCCCGCGCAATTTGACCGGATGTTCGCTGTCCATGTGCGGGGCAACTACATCTGCACCCGCGCCACGCTGCCCGCCATGTTGCAGAAAGGCGAGGGCCATATCGTCAACATAGCCTCGCAACTGGGTCAGGTCGGCGGGGTAGAGCTTGTCCACTATTCCGGAGCCAAGGCGGCGATAATCGGGATGACAAAAGCCCTTGCCCGCGAAGTGTCGGACAAGGGGGTGCGCGTCAACGCTGTCGCCCCGGGGCCGATCAACACGCCACTGGTCGAGGCCCTGTCGGAAGACTGGAAATCGGCCAAGCGCGCCGAACTGCCGCTCGGTCGTTTTGGCAGCCCTGCAGACGTGGCCGGCGCTGTTTCCTTCCTGTGTTCGTCCGACGCCGCGCTGTTTGTCGGCCAGACGCTCGGACCGAATTCCGGCGATGTCATGCTGTGACCCCTCAAGATCCTTCAGAAACGGAATTGCATCAAATGGACAAACGAACTGTTCTCATCACCGGCGCCGCGATCGGGATCGGCCGCGCCGCAGCGCAGTGCTTCGCCGCGAACGGCGATCATGTGATCGTGACCGATGTTCTCGAAGACGAGGGGGAGGCCGTCGTCGCCGAGATCCAAGCCGCCGGCGGCAGCGCTGAATTCCATACGCTGGATGTGCGCTCGACCGAAGCGGCCGATGCCTTGGTTGCCGATCTGAACCTGCGTTTCGGCGGTATCGACGTCATCGTTGCCAATGCGGGGATCGCTCTGCGCGTCCCGATGTCGGAAATGACCGATGAGAAATGGCACCAGACGATCGACGTCGATCTGTACGGCATGATGCGTGTGATCCGCCCGGCACTGCCTGCGATGAAGCCGGGCGCGTCGATCATCTGCCTCTCGTCGATCATGGGGACAGCCTATGGCTGGAACGAACATGTGCAGTATTCAACGGCGAAATCCGGTGTTGTCGGCCTCGTGCGGGGATTGGCGGTCGAATATGCGGACAAGGGTATCCGCGTGAACGGCGTCGCACCCGGGTATATCCGCACGGCGCAACTGCTGAATCCCGGTCACAGCCTTGGGCCGGATGCTGCCGATATCGCATCCCCCTACATCCCGATGCGCCGCCTCGGAGATCCGGCGGAAATCGCCAGTGTCATCAAGTTTCTCGCGTCCTCCGATGCCTCCTACCTCACTGGGCAGGTTGTGACGGTGGATGGGGGGCTGACCCCCGGCCGGTACTGAGGTCGCCAATCACAAGGGGCGTCCAACGCCCTGATCATTCCGCTCACTATCAACTCGTCATCAATAGGGAATAACATCATGACAGTTAAATCAAACCGTCGATCATTTCTGAAATACGGGGCCGCCGCCGGCGCTGCTGTCGTCGGCACCAGTTTGCACCCATGGTCGCGCATGGCATATGCCGCCAATATGGGTGATCAGAAACTGCGGACCACGGGCCTGTCGACCACGGTTCAGGATCGCATCCTCGAAATGTTCAAGGCCCAGTCCGGCGTTGGCTCCGTGTCCGGTACGCCATCGACCTATCCGGATGCGCAGACCAAGATTCTTTCTGGGTCAGCCGACTATGACGTTTGGGAAATCATCGCCGAGCGCCTTCCCGCTCTGATCGCCACCGACAACGTGGACCCGATTCCGGTGTCGGAAATCAAGAACTGGGCGTCGATCCGCGATACCTTCACCAAGGTTGACCCGAAGTGGGATGCGCGCGCGCAAATCTCTGGTCAGATCTGGGCGGACAAGGCACAGACCGAGCTTTACATGGTGCCGGCCGTCTACAACTACGACTCCATCGGGTACAATCCGGAGGTTCTGTCCGCTGAAGAAGCCAACACTTGGACTGCGCTGTTCGACCCGAAATGGAAAGGCAAGTCCGGCCTTAATGTCGATCCCCTGATCGCCTTCGGTCAAGCCATTCTGGCGATGAACTCGCTTGGCCTTATCGAAGCCAAGAACGCCGGCAACCCGACGATGGCGGAAATCGATGAAGCCGCGAAATTCCTGATCTCGAAGAAAAAGGAAGGTCAGTTCCGCGCGCTTTGGGGCGACTTCGGCGAGTTGGTGAACCTGATGGCCTCGGGCGAGATGGTCGTCTGCGACGCATGGCAGCCTGCGGTCATGGCCGTGAAGGCCCAGGGCAAACCCTCCAAATACGCCACCCCGAAAGAAGGCTATCGTGGCTGGGCTATCGGTCCGTCAATGCTGAAGGGGACCGCGAACCGCGAAGCGGTCATCGCATACGCCGACTTCTGGCTGTCGGGTCAACCGGGCGTCACCGTGACCGAGCAGGGGTATTATTCGCCGTCCAAGAACATCAAGGACGTGATGGACCCCGACAAATACGCCTTCTGGTATGAAGGCCAGCCTTGGAAAGGCGAAGCCGAGCGCGGCATCAATCCCGGCGACCTGCGGGATGGCGGTTCGCTCGAGGAACGCGCTTCCAACGTGGCCTACTGGCACCAGTGGCCGGACGAATACGACCACCTGATCATGCGTTGGGACGAATTCCTGAACGCATAATCTTCCCGTGACCGGGCGGCGCGCGCTTCCCTGCGCCGCCCGGTCCATTCCTTACCGACTCAACACGAGGGCTGACCCCTATGCTCCATGATCTTGAGCTGATTTCCGTCGGCAAAACCTATCCCGATGGCACCGTCGCCGTTTCCGATTTCGATCTGAAAGTGGAGAAGGGTGAATTCGTTGCTTTTCTCGGCCCGTCCGGCTGCGGCAAATCCACGACCCTGCGGATGATCGCGGGGTTCGAGGATATCACCAACGGCGAAGTCATGATGATGGGGCACAACATGACCCACGTGCCGCCGGAAAAGCGGCCGACCTCGATGATCTTTCAGAATTACGCGCTGTTTCCGCATATGAATGTGCGCGAAAACGTGGCCTTCGGACTTGATGTCAAAGGCATGCCGAAAGCGGAACGCGATCGCAAGGTGGACCGCATTCTCGACATGTTCAATCTTGATCCCGTTGCAAATCGCAAGGCCGACAAGCTTTCGGGGGGGCAGCGTCAGCGGATCGCCCTGGCCCGTGGGCTCGTGGTGGAACCCGAGATCCTGCTGCTCGACGAACCTCTCGGTGCGCTCGATGCCAACCTGCGCCGGATCATCCAGAACGAATTGAAGCTGTTGCAGCGCGAATTGGGCATCACGTTCATCTTTGTGACCCATGCGCAATCGGAGGCTCTTGGCCTGTCCGATCGTGTCGTTGTCATGTCGAACGGCGTCGTCGAACAGATCTCGCCGCCGCAGCAGTTGTACCGCCGCCCGCAAACCCCGTTCGTCGCCGATTTCATCGGTTCAAACACGTTGATAGAGGGCAAACCCCTCGGGGCGGGCGCCCCCGGTTTCGGGCGCCTCGACAGCCCTGTCGGCAGGATCGAAGGGGTTGGCCAGGGCAACGAAACGCTCGCCGTCATCCCTGCAGAAGCCTTCCGTATCGTGCCGCAGAACACGGACGGGGAAATCACGCTCTCTGGCACACTCATCGAACGCAAGCTTGTCGGTGCTGTGGGCCATCTCAACGTGCGTCTCGCCGATGCGCGCGAGATTTCCGTTGAAGTCAGTGCGGATCGCCCTGAGGTGCGGGCGCTGGCGCTTGGCGCGTCGGTCACGCTCGGCGTCGATCCCAACTCAGTCACTCTCGTTCACGCTTAACTACACAAAAGGAGAATACTCTCATGGCTAAAGAAATTCTTGTCGGTTTCGGTATCGATGTGGACGCAGTCGCCGGCTGGCTCGGCTCCTATGGCGGCGAAGACAGCCCGGATGACATCTCGCGCGGGATCTTTGCCGGCGAAGTCGGCTCGATGCGTCTGCTCGATCTGTTCGACAAGTTCGGGATCACGACCACATGGTTCGTTCCGGGGCACTCGGCAGAGACCTTTCCCGAACAGATGAAAGAGGTCGCGAAGCGGGGCCACGAAATCGGCATTCACGGCTATAGCCACGAAAACCCGATCGCGATGACTGCGGAGCAGGAAGAAGCCGTGCTCGATAAGTGCATCGGCCTCATCACCGAGCTTTCCGGCAAGCGCCCGACCGGCTATGTCGCACCGTGGTGGGAATTTTCCAACGTCACCAACGAGATGCTTCTGAAGAAGGGCATCAAGTATGACCACTCTCTGATGCACAACGACTTCTCGCCCTATCGTGTGCGGGTCGGGGACACATGGACCAAGATCGATTATGCGGGCAAGCCCGAAGACTGGATGAAGCCGCTCGTGCGGGGCGAAGAAACCGACCTGATCGAAATCCCCGCCAACTGGTATCTCGATGACCTTCCGCCGATGATGTTCATCAAGAAGTCGCCAAACTCGCATGGGTTCGTGAATCCGCGCGACATCGAACAGATGTGGAAGGACCAGTTCGACTGGGTCTATGAAAACATGGATTACGCGGTCTTCCCGATCACCATCCACCCTGATGTTTCGGGCCGTCCGCAGGTGCTTCTCATGCTTGAACGCCTCTTCAATCACATCAAGTCGCATGACGGCGTGAAATTCGTCACCATGAACGAAATGGCTGACAACTACGACAAGAAGTTCCCGCGCGGCTAACCGCTGCCGGATCTTGTGCGGACGGGGGCGTCGCGTTCCCGTCCGTTCGTTGCAATGATGTGGAAAGGACCTGAGAAATGTGTTCGCTGTGTGGGATTCTCGGATGCGATGATCATTGGACGAACGCTGTCGAACGTCCGGGGATCTATACCCGCAACCATGACAGCCAGTCGCGGCGCGTCGAGACATCGCGCCGTCTGAACGCGGCCAATACGGTTCTTTCTTATCGCCGCCTCAAGCTCGATCTCTGGCAGGGGCGGTCCTATGTCCTGTCTTCGCCCACCGGGGCGTCCAGCGTGTTCGAGGCATTGTCCCATCTTTGGCCCGAAGCCGAAACGCTTGCCGGGCGCGATTTTGACCCACTTGACGAGAACCTTATCTCATGGATGGAGGATCAGCGCTCATGACTCCCGTCATCCTGCTGACCGGGTTTCTCGGATCGGGCAAAACCACCCTATTGCAAAGGCTTCTGACCGATCCGTCGATGCAGGGTGCCGCAGTGCTTATCAACGAATTCGGCGACGTGGGGCTTGACCATCATCTCCTCGACCGGATTGACGATAACGTGGTGCTGCTGAAATCCGGCTGTATCTGCTGCACCGTTCGCGGCGAAGTAGCTGATGCGCTGTCCAATCTTGACAGCTTGCGCACGCGCGGTGAAATCAGCTTTGACCGCGTGGTGATCGAAACCACCGGGCTGGCTGATCCCTATCCGGTTTTGCAAACGCTCACGGCCCATCCTGTATTGCGATCCCATTTCACCAATGGCGGTGTATTGACCACGGTGGATGCGGTGAATGCGGGAGGGCAGGTCGAGCATCGTGCCGAAGCCGCGCGCCAGATCGCGGCGGCTGACCGCATCGTGCTCACCAAAACCGATCTGGTCGCCGCGGATGATGTCGCCCGCCTCAAGCAACGTCTGTCGAAAATAAATCCAGGTGCAAGTATCTATACGACCCTGGATTCAGTCGAGAGCCTCGTCGCCGGTTTCGGTCCGGGCGATCACATCGTGCCCGCAGCGCGTGCGACGCAGCCCGAAGATCACGTTTGTGATGCACATTGCGACCATGCTCATCACCACGTTTCCCACCACCACGATGACCAACTCGGTATCATTAGTTTTTCGCTGATCATCGATGCCGAGATCGATTGGACTATGTTCGGAACGTGGCTTACACTCTTGCTAAATCGATATGGTGACAGGATTTTCAGAGTGAAGGGCATTTTGGCGATTGCGGGCGAAGATCGGCCTGTCGCGATACACGGGGTTCAACATCTTGTGCATGCGCCGACCCATATGGAGCACTGGCCCGAAGGGCCGAGACAGTCACGGCTGGTGTTCATTCTCGAAGACCTGTCCCCCGACCTTATCAAGCGATCCTTCGCGGCGTTCACCGGGCTGGCACAGGTTAGGACTGCGGCGTGAGTGACCCACTACGAATTCTGACGACCGAGATTCAACCGTGGCGGTTGCTCAAGGCGCAGGCCGAAGCGGATCTTGGTTTCGAACTGGAATTCATCGAAAAGGATTTCATCAGCGCCCAGCGGACAGCGGCTATCGATCCGGGCAGCTATGACGTCTATGATCAGTGTTTCCACAATCTTGATATTGTCTGGTATTGGCGCGCTATTCAGTCCATCGACACGCGCCGGATCACACATTGGGACGATCTCGATGATCTGACGCGCCCGATCAACACGTCGCGGCAACCCGGTCTTGGCGACGTGCCCGCATCGCGGCTTTTCGTTCAGCATGATGAGACATTGTCGGACAGCCCGACCGGATCAATCTCAATGTTGCCGACGTTCTACAACTTTGACAGTTTTGCCGTCGAAGCCTCGCAGATTGACGTCGACCAGGAGGTCACGAGCTGGGCCGAACTTCTCAACCCGAGATGGGCAGGACAGGTCGCGCTGGTGGATGAACCTGCTATCGGTCTGTTCGATCTGGCCATGGCGCTTTCTGCCGCTGGGGAAATGGAATTCAAGGATATGGGCAACATGTCCGTTCCGGAGATTGACGAGCTCGTGGACCACGCACGGCGGTTGATTCTATCCGGACATCTGAGCCAGTTCTGGCTTCGCGCAGACGAACCAGTGGAGCGTTTCCGCACTGAGGAGTTGAAACTCGCCTCGATCTGGTCCCCGACCATCGTGGAGATGAAACGCCAAGGCATGAATATACGTCAGGCGCGGCCTGTAGAAGGGTATCGCGCATGGCATGGCGGCATGTGCCTGTCACGTAATCTCGATGGAAAAATGCTTGATAAATCCTATGAATGGCTGAACTGGTACCTCGATGGCTATGCTGGCGCGATCGTTGCCCGTCAGGGCTATTACATGTCCGTCCCCGACAGGGTGAAGGCGCATCTTCCCGAAGCCGATTGGGACTATTGGTACGAAGGCCTGCCCGCGTCGCAACACCTTTGCGACGTTGCGGGCCGACGGGCGATCTGGCCCGGCCAGACCCGTTCAGGAGGGTCGCGTCAGGAACGGACCCGTCATATCGCAATCTGGAATTCGACGATGGATGAGCACAACTACGTCGTCCGAAGTTGGAATGAACTGGTCGAATTGGCCGCGTCGAGAAGCCGACACCATCGACGCGTGAGTTAGAGGAAATTCCGAAATGAAACATGTGACCCTGATCGCCACTGGCGGGACAATTGCGTCTGCCCAAGACAAGACTGGCGGGGCGGTTTGCGCCGGGCTGACCGGGGAAACCCTGTTGAGCAGTCTTCATTCTCCGCTCGACGGGATCGCCGTGAGCGTCGAGAATTTCGAAGCGGCCGGCAGCTATGCGCTCGATCTTGAAACGATCCATCGGCTGTGCCGGCGTATTGATGACGTGCTTGCCGACGATGCCGTCGAGGGTGTCGTCGTGACGCACGGGACGGATACGATGGAAGAAAGCGCCTTTCTTGCCTGGCTTCTGGTGCAATCGGACAAGCCCGTCGTCTTTACCGGCGCACAGCGTCACGCGGGCCAACCTGATACGGACGGGCCGCGCAATATCCATGACGCACTCTGTGCCGCAGCAAGTACAGATCTGATCGGGGTCGGTGCGGTCATCCTGTTTGAAGGCGACATTCACGGCGCGCGCTATGTGACAAAGGCACATACTGCCCGTGTCGACACGTTCCGCTCTGTCGGGAAAGGCAAGCTGGGCGAAGTGGATCATGGCGTGGTGCATCTTTATGCACGCCCTGCACAACAGCGCTTGGCCCTCGATACACCGGCGCTTGATCCGGATGTCGAGCTGATCGCCCTTGGTCTTGGGACCACGCCGCGTCTCATGGCATTGGCGGCAGAGGCGGGGGCCACGGGGATTGTCTTGTCTGCCTTCGGACGGGGCAATGCACCAAAGGGATTTGCCGATGAAACCGCGCGGCTGGTTGCCCGCGGTCTGCCGGTTGTCGTCGCCTCTCGCTGTCACGACGGGCGGACACGCGCCGTGTATGGCAGTGATAGCGGCGGTGTCACTCTGGTGGAAAACGGCGCCTTGCTCGCCGGGGATCTGTCGGCGGTGAAAGCGCGGCTGCTTCTTTCCGTGCTTGTCGGCAAGGGTCTGTCGAAGGGCGGTCTTGCCGTGGCCTTTGAACTTTATTCGTAAGGGGTCGCAGATCAATCATCGATCGAAGATCACCGCCCCGAGGAATGCGCCCTTGGGGCTGAATGAATTTGGCTGCGGTATTCGCCGGGGCGTTGCACTCTGGCGGGTGAAACGGCGCCGGGACGACAGGACAGGCAGGCCAAGCTGAAAAAGGCCCGGAGCAATGCCGGGCCTTTTCGCATGTCAGGGCAGGGCGTTCAGCCCGCGAGCGAGGCCTGAAAGATGCTGTCGACGCTTTCGGCCAGTACCTTGTCGAATTCACCGTCAGTCTGTTGCGCCGAGAGCCCCTGTGTCAGGGCGCGCGAGAAGCTGGCGATCATGCCGGTATTCTGCGCCAGCCGCGCGTTGGCCTCGTCGCGCGAATAACCGCCCGAAAGCGCCACGACGCAAAGCACGCGGGGATGATCCACCAGCGCTTGATAGAGGTTGGCTGTCTCCGGCAGGGTCAGCTTCAGCATCACCTGCTTGTCCTCGGGCAGGGCATCAAGGTGTTTGGCGATCTCGGCCTGCAGGATGTCTTCGGCCTCGGCCTTGTCGGCGATCGAGATGGTCACCTCGGGCTCGATGATCGGCATCAGCCCATGGCTCAGGATCTGTTGGCCGATCTCGAACTGCTGATCGACCACGGCGGCGATGCCCGAAGGCGAGGCCGCGTTGATGACCGAGCGCATCTTGGTGCCATAGATGCCCTTGGACGCGGCCTTTTCCAGCAGCGCATCCAGATCGGGCATCGGTTTCATCAGCTGCACGCCGTCAGTCTCGTCGGCCAGCCCCTTGTCGACCTTCAGGAACGGGACGACACCGCGTTCCTGCCACAGGTAGGTGGCGGTGGGGATCCCGTCGATATCGCGATCCATGGTCATCTCGAACAGGATCGCGCCGGCGATCCGATCACCGGTAAAGGCAGTCGATTTGATGATGCGCGAGCGCATCTGGTGGATCAGATCGAACATGTCTTGTTCGGAGCTATAGGCATCCTCTTCGATCCCATACAGGCGCAGCGCCTTGGGGGTTGATCCACCGCTCTGGTCGAGGGCGGCGATGAACCCTTTTGCGGCGCGGATCTGTTCGGTCTGTTTCTGTTTTGTCATATCTGTTGTCCGCCTAAATTGAGTTTTACGACGTGCTTTCGGGGCACGACCCATCTGGAAAAAGGGAATAGGCAAGCGGGTCGTCCGTTGCAATCGCGTTAGCGCGAACAACCCTGCGGCCCGCTCAGGCCGTGGCCGGCTCTGCGTGCTTGCGCAGCAATACGTCCACGCCGGGCAGGACCTTGCCCTCCATCCATTCCAGGAACGCCCCGCCAGCGGTGGAGATATAGGTGAAACTGTCCGCCGCGCCGGCCTGATTCAGGGCCGACACCGTGTCGCCGCCGCCCGCCACACTGATCAACTGCCCGTCGCGGGTCAGATCCGCCGCCTTGCGTGCGGCGGCATTGGTGGCTGCATCGAAGGGGGCGATCTCGAACGCGCCCATCGGACCGTTCCAGATCAGCGTTTTCGCGTGCTCCAGAACGTCGGCGATCCGCGCTACCGTCTCGGGCCCGGCATCCAGGATCATCGCATCGCTGGGGCAGGCGTTGGCGGCAACGATTTCATGCGCGGCCCCGGCCCTGAATTCGCGCGCCACCACCACGTCAGAGGGCAGCAGCACCGCGCAGCCGGTCTTGTCGGCCTTGGTCAGGATCTGGGCGGCGATATCCGACATGTCGTGTTCGCACAGCGATTTGCCCACGTCGATACCCTGCGCCGCAAGAAAGGTGTTGGCCATGCCGCCACCGATGATCAGGTGATCGACCTTTTCCACCAGATTGCCCAACAGCTCCAGCTTGCTCGAGACCTTGGCGCCGCCGACCACGGCCACCACCGGGCGTTGCGGTGTGCCAAGCGCGGCCTCCAGTGCTTCAAGCTCGGCCTGCATCAGACGGCCGGCGCAAGAGGGCAGCAAGCGCGCCAGCCCCTCGGTCGAGACATGCGCCCGATGCGCCACCGAAAAGGCATCGTTGCAATAGACATCGGCCAGCGCCGCGATCTCGGCGGCCAGATCGGCACAGTTCTGCTCCTCGCCGGGATGGAACCGGGTGTTCTCCAGCATCAGGATGCTGTCCTGCTCCAGCGCGCTCAGCGCCGCCTCGGCGGCGGGGCCGCGACAATCGGCGCAAAACACCACCGGCGCGTCAAAGGCGGCCTCCAGCGTGGGGATAAGCGGCAGCAGCGACAGTTCCGGCTCCCGTTTGCCCTTGGGGCGACCGAAATGCGACAGCAGGATCGGCGTGCCGCCGGCGTTGCGGATATCGTTCAGGGTGGGGGCCAATCGCCGGATGCGGGTGTCGTCAGTGACCGCCCCGTTTTCGATCGGGACGTTGACATCCACCCGCACCAGCACGCGCTTGCCGCGCAAATCCATGTCGTCCAGCGTATTCCAGCCCATATCTTCACCTTGAAATCGTGCGGTCGCAATCCACCGTTGTATTTCCCCGGAATTCCGCCTCAGGTCAATGCGTCACTTGGCATTCGCGCGTCTGCGTCTTAGGTAACTGGGCAAATACAGCTAGAGGAGACGCCAAATGGCCGATATCAAAGACCCCGAGAATACCATCCTGATTGAACTGAAGGACGGCACCGTAACCATCGAACTGCTGGCCGATGTAGCCCCCAAGCACGCCGAGCGGATGAAACAGCTGGCCCGCGCCGGTGCCTATGACAACGTCTGCTTTCACCGGGTGATCGACGGCTTCATGGCCCAGACCGGCGACGTGCAGAACGGTGACATGGAAGACGGCTTTGACCTGCGCCGGGCTGGCACCGGCGGCTCCGATATGCCGGATCTTCCGGCAGAGTTTTCGAGCCTGCCGCATGACCGGGGCACGCTGGGCGCCGCGCGCAGCCAAAGCCCGAACTCGGCCAATTCGCAGTTCTTCATCAATTTCGGCGACAACCATTTCCTCAACGGGCAATACACGGTCTATGGCCGGGTCATCGACGGGATGGAACATGTGGACGCGATCACCCGGGGCGAGCCGCCGGTGGCCCCCGATCGCATGATCAGCGTCAAGGTCGCGGCCGATGCGTAAGCTGGCGGGCGCAGCGGCGTTGGCCGCACTGCTGGCGGCACCGGCTTTCGCCACCGAGCTGACCATCGAGGTCGAGGGCGAGGGCGCCAATGGCACCATCGTGATCGACATGGCCGATGATGTGGCCCCGGGCCACGTGGCTCAGATCGCCGCGCTGGCAAAGGAAGGCGCCTATGACGGCGTCGTCTTTCACCGGGTGATCGACGGCTTCATGGCCCAGACCGGCGATGTGGAGTTTGGCAAGCTGGGCGGCGACATGCGCCGCGCCGGCATGGGCGGATCAGAGCGGCCGGACCTCAAGGCCGAGTTTTCGGATCTCCCGTTTGAGCGTGGCGTGGTCGGCATGGCCCGCTCGCAAAGCCCAGACAGCGCCAATTCGCAGTTCTTCATCATGTTCGCCCCCGGTCCGTTCCTGAACGGTCAATACACCGTGGTCGGCCATGTGAGTGAAGGCATGGATGTGGTCGATGCGATCAAGCGCGGCAAGGGCCAGAACGGCGCGGTGGTCGGCCAGCCCGACGTGATGAAAAAGGTCACCGTCAGCGAGTGATCTCGCTGATGGCTACGACGGCTTCAGGGGGCTGGGCGGGAGAAACCGCTCAGCCCCTTGGTCGTCGGGCCACCCTTTTCGGGATAGTTCCGATCCCCGCGCTGGAAAACAAAACGATCCAAGACAGATCACCTCGCTGACCGAGCGGCTGCGGGCCAAGGTATGGGCCGAGGTGCGGCGGGCAATCCTGTCAATTTTCAAGCAAAAGCATCGGGAGCAGAGGCGAGCCCTGTGCAACGCCGTCTTCGCGGACCACGGGCGGGCGCATGGCGTGTGACACCGCGCTCCGCAAAGCAGGGCTCCAAAAGAAAAGCGCCGCAGAGATCCGCGGCGCTGTAACAGGGCGAGGGGGCAAGTGCCCCCGCGCAGAAAAGGATATGTCGCCTCAGGCCTCGGGTTTCGCGGCAGGTTTCGCGGCGGCCGGCTGGCCTGCGGTCGGAGCACTGCCCTTGGGGGCGGCGGCGCGACCGGGGTTCAGCGGATCGTCCTGACGCTGTACCGAGCCTTCGAAATGCGCACCGCTTTCGATGGCGATGGTCTTGTGGATGATGTCGCCTTCGACCCGTGCGGTCGATGTCAGACGCACCTTAAGCCCGCGCACGCGGCCCACAATGCGACCGTTGACCACCACGTCATCGGCCGAGACTTCGCCCTTGATGGTGGCGGTTTCCCCCACGGTCAGCAGGTGGGCGCGAATATCACCCTCGACGGTGCCCTCGACCTGAATGTCACCGGTGGTCTTGAGATTGCCGGTCACATGAAGATCCGAAGACAGCACCGACGCTGGCGGCTTGGCCTTGGGCGGGGTCGATTTGTAATCGCCCGGGGTCGGAGTGACCGGGGTGGCCGTGCTGGCAGAGTCGGAGGCTTTGGAACCGGGTTCGTTGATCTTGCTCTTAGAAAACATTTCTCGCAGCCTTGATGTATGTAATGGGGTTCACAGGTTTTCCGTTCACCCGGATTTCGTAGTGCAGATGGGTGCCGGTGGAGCGTCCGGTGTTACCCATATCAGCAATGTGATCCCCGCGCGAGACCCTTTGGCCCTTCTTGACGTGGATGCGCGAGGTATGGGCATATCGGGTTTCGATCCCGAACGCATGTTTGATGATGACCACCTTGCCATAGCCCGATAGCCAGCCCGCACGGGTGACGATTCCGTCGGCGGTGGAAAAGATATGGGTGCCGTGTGGTCCGGCGAAATCCGAGCCGTTGTGCATGCGCCGACCGCCGGTCTTGGGGTCGCGGCGATAGCCGAAATTACTGCTGTGGCGGACCGAGCTATGCACCGGATTTGCGAACGGCGCCTTTTGTGCCGCGATGCGATACAGGTTCAGCGTGTCCATCTGGTGCAGCAGCTTGTTGGCGCGCAGCTCGTCCGGGGTGGGTTCCTCGCCCCGTGTCGAGAACGAAATCGGTGTCAGCGGCCCGCCTTGGCCACTATAGCCGCTGCGCACCTGCTCAATGATCTGTTCGGGGGGCATCCCGGCTTGGCGGAACATCTTGTTCAGCGGCTCGACCGAGATGGCCATCGCCTCTTCCAGCTGTCGGAAAATCTGGTCGTTGCGTTCGCGCATCAACTTGATTTCATGCTCCAGCGCGTCGCGCTGTTCCAGCGCGGCATCGGCATCGGCCAGAATGCGGTCGCGGTCGCGGGCGGTATCGGCCAGCGCGGTGGTCATGAAATCCATCTGCACCGGGATCACCGGATTTGCGGCCAGCCCGCCCCCGTTGCCATCGGCCTGTTCCCGCGCGGCGAGCGCCTTGCGCGCGGTTTCGCGGTCGCGCATCGTGTCGCGCAGGGTGGTCTGGATCACCTCGGTTCCTGTCTCCAACTCACGCCGCCGGGTTTCCGAAGCCAGAAGTTCCGATTGCATCGCCGAGATCTGGTCCAGCGCGGCGTTGAACCGGGACTGGGCGGCCAGCGCCTCTTCGGCGCGGGTGTCCCGCTCGCCCGAGATCAGGTTCAGCCGGGCCTGATAGATGCGCTGATCGCGTTTTGCCTGATCGCGGAAATTGCCGGATCCGATGCTGTCCATCAGCAGGATCGCGGTGGCGATGATCGCCCAGGCCACAATCAACCCCGCGCCGGTCGCGGCAATCAACTGGGTGCCGGGCCGCAGACGGATAAAGCGGGTATCGGCATCCGATTTCAGAAAAACGCGGCGTTCGGGAAAGGCTTTTCCCAGCACCGCATGAACCTTGATTGCGAGGCGTGTACGCAAACCGTTGTCCTTGTTCAATCCCTGGTCCGGATTGACTGCTCGCCCCGACCCTTGGTGCGAGTGCATACCCGGCGCTCGGCTTTTGGGCAAGATCATTGACCCATCTGCCGGCATTTATGCGCCGATTAGAGGCATTTAGGCAATAAATCGCCGAGCCCGTTAGGCTAGGCGCGCGGCGGGATCTCGTCGGCCAGCGGCCAGTAAAAATCCGGCGGCAGCCCGGCCTCGGCGCGCTTTTCCTCGTTGAAGGGGGGCTTCAGTGCCCCGTGAAAGTATTTGCGCACGAGGGTGTGGAACACCTCTTTCGGGTCGGAATTTTCGCGCCCGCAAAGAAAGTGGAACCATTTGGAGCCATAGGCGACATGGCCCACCTCTTCGGCATAGATGGTTTCCAGCGCGGCGACGGCGTGGTCGATCTTTGCGTTGCGAAAGATCGTGATCATGCCCGGCGTCACGTCCAGCCCGCGCGCTTCCAGCACCATCGGCACCACCGCAAGACGTCCCATAAGATCACCAGCGGTATCCTCGGCGGCGCGCCACATGCCGGCATGGGCGGGCAGGGCGCCATAGTGGCTGCCTAATGCCTCAAGGCAATCGCACATCAGGTTGAAATGCTTGCTCTCCTCATCCGCCGCCTTGACCCAGTCGTCGTAGAATCCCAACGGCATCGGCACATGGCAGAACCGCGCGATCAGGTCCCAATGCAGGTCCACCGCGTTCAACTCGATATGCGCCACCGCATGCAACAGCGCGATGCGCCCGGTCGGGGAACCGGGCTTGCGCTTGGGTACGTCGCGCGGCGACAGCAACTCGGGCCTGTCGGGCCGCGCCGGGTGAAGTGGCGGTGTGGCGGTGCCGATGGTGATCGGCTCCGCCCCGTCGGCGCGGGAGGAAAACCAAGCAGTGGCATGGCGGTGCGACAGCGCGGTCTTCTCGCGCCCGTCAGCGGTGCGCAGCACCTGATCGGCGCGTTGGGCAAGGGTAAGTGTCTCTGTCATCGGGAAACTGTATGGTTCGACCGGGGAATTCCACGTTTCATCCGGCGACGGCCCCGGCCGCCTCCAGCACCTCTTCCACGTGACCGGCGACTTTCACCTTGCGCCAGATCCGCGCGATCTTGCCGTCCGCGTCGATCAGAAAGGTCGAGCGTTCGATGCCCATGGATTTCTTGCCATACATGTTCTTTTCCACCCAGACGCCATAGGCCGCGCAGACCGTGCCGTCCTCGTCGGACAGAAGCGGCGTGGTCAGCCCGTGTTTGGCGACGAATTTGTCGTGTTTGGCGACCGTGTCGCGCGAGAGTCCGAACACTTGAACGCCGGCATCGGCAAAGGCTTGCAGATGCTCGGAAAAGCCGATGGATTCCTTGGTGCAGCCCGGAGTATCATCGCGCGGGTAGAAAAACAGAACAACAACACTACCGCGCAGATCCGACAGGCTGACCGTGCCGCCGCCATCGCGGGGCAGGGTGAATTCGGGGGCGGTATCGGAAATATCGGGCATTGGGTGGCTCCACTGACATGGTTGAACAACTGGGTTCCATACTAGGCTGCCACAGGCAAGCCGAAAGCAGCGCGCGGCGGCGGTTGCGCGGCATTGGCGCTGGTTTGTGCGCAGGTTGGGGCCGTGACGCAAGCTGACGCGCAAAGGCGCGAGCGGCGCAGCGGGCAGGCGTTGCGCCGCGCCGGTCTATGGGCCATGCGCGTCATTGCCGTCGTGGTGCTGCTGGCCTCGCTGCTGGTGCTCCTGACGGTGAACAAACGGTTGAGCCCGCCGGACTGGCTGCGCGCCCGCGCCGAGGCCCGCATTGAGCAGGGGCTGGACGGGCTTCAGATCAAATTCGGGGATATCGAACTGGTGATCCGCGACGGGCTGCGGCCGCGGATGCATCTGCGCGACGTGGTGCTTTCCGAACCTGACGGCCGCATTCTGGCCCGGCTTTCGGATGCACAGGCCAGTCTGGCGATGCGCCCGCTGCTGCGGGGAGAGGTGCAGCCGAAGCGGATCGCGCTGAGCGGATTGTTCGCCACCCTGCGGCGCGATACCGAGGGGGCGGTCTCGCTGACGCTGGGCGATCCGACGGCCCCGGTCGGACAGGCCGCCGGGGTGCCGCAGTTGCTGGCACGTGCCGAACAGCTTTTGCAGCGGCCGCAGTTTTCCGCGCTGGTCGCGGTGGACGTGGATTCGGTGACCATGCGCTATGAGGATGCCCGCATCGGGCAGGGCTGGACGCTGGACGGCGGTCAGGTGCGGCTCAAGCGCCGCGGCGACGACCTGGATGTCAGCGCCGACTTTGCCCTGCTCAGCGGGCGGGATTATGCCAGTTCGGTCGAGATGAATTATACCAGCCAGATCGGCGAGCCGCAGGCGGATTTCGGCGTCTCGGTTCAGGATATCGCCGCCTCGGACATCGCCGCGCAGAGCGTTGCGTTGCGTTGGTTGACGGTTTTGCGCGCGCCGATCTCGGGCGCGCTGCGCGGTGGCATCGACGCAACCGGGGCGTTGGGGCCGCTTTCGGCCACCTTGCAGATCGGCGCCGGTGCGCTGCAACCGACCGAGGCGACGCTTCCGATTCCGTTCAGCGGGGCGCGCAGCTATTTCACCTATGATCCGGTGGCGCAGACCCTGACCTTTGACGAGATGTCGGTGGACAGCGATTGGGGCGCAGGGCGCAGCGAGGGGCGCGCCTATCTCAGGGGGATCGAGAACGGGACGCTCACCGATCTGGTCGGCCAGTTCACCTTTGCCGCGACCCGTCTCAATCCTGCCGGGCTTTATGCCGAGCCGCTGCAGTTGGAGGGGGGCTCGGCCGATTTTCGTCTGGAACTGGACCCGTTTCGCCTGACGCTGGGCCAGATGCACGTGAATGAACGCGACAGCGCCTTTGATTTTTCCGGGCAACTGACGGCGGCGGAAACCGGGTGGAAGCTGGCACTGGATGCGAAGCTGGACCAGTTGACGCCCGCGCGGCTGATGGAGCTGTGGCCCGCCGCCGTGGCGGAAAAGCCGCGTCTGTGGGTGGAACAGAATATCCTGACCGGAAAGATGCGTGATCTCGATCTGGCGCTGCGGCTGAACGAGGGTGAGAAACCCGATATCTATGCCGATCTGGAATTCGAACAGGTCAGTCTGCGCTATAATCGGTATCTGCCGCTGTTGACCGACGCGGCTGGCGTTCTGACGCTGGACCGGGGGCGGTTGGTGGCCAGCGCCGACCGAGGGATCGTCACCGCCGCAGAGGGGGGCGATCTGGATATCTCCGGCTCCTCCTTTGTCATCCCCGATATCTCGGTCAAACCGGCGACGCCGGCGGTGATCCGCCTGCGCGGGGCGGGACAGGTCACGGCGGCGATGTCGCTGCTGGCCGGGCCGCCGGTGCGGGCGTTGCGCGCCACTGATCTGCCGGTCGATCTGGCGCAGGGCCAGGTGAAGCTTGACGGGACGCTGTCGCTACCCTTGGAAAAGGGCGTGCCGTTTGAAGATATCGCCTTTCACTTTGCGGGCGAGTTGAGCGATGTCGAAAGCTCGGTTCTGGTGCCGGGGCAGACGGTGTCGGCCAGTGCGTTGCGGCTCAAGGCGGATCAAACGCAGGTTCAGATCGACGGCACCGCCCATATCGGCGCGCTGCCGGTGGTGCTGGGCTGGCGCCAGCCGATCGGACCGGGCGCCGCAAAAGGCAGCCGGGTCAAGGGGCAGGTAGAGCTATCGCAGACCCTGATTGATACGTTCGAACTCGGCCTGCCAGAGGGCAGCGTCAGTGGGCAGGGCACCGGCAGCTTTACCCTTGATCTGGGCAGCGGGACACCGCCGGCGTTGCGTCTGAGCTCGGATCTGCGCGGGGTCGGCCTCTCGATTCCAACGCTGGGCTGGCGCAAACCGGCGGCGGGTACGGGCCGTTTCGAGCTGTCTGGCGTCTTGGGCGAAACGGCCCGGATCGAACATCTGGCGATTGATGCCGCCGGGCTCAAGGCCACCGGCAGCGTCATCAGCCGCAAGGGGGGCGGGCTCGACCGGGCGCTGTTCAGCTCGGTGCGGCTGGGCGGTTGGCTGGAGGCGGGGGTGGAGTTGACCGGGCGCGGCAAGGCGGCCCCGGATGTGCGCATCCTGACCGGGGTTCTGGATCTGCGCCGCGCGCCGCTGGACGGCGGCGGCGAAGGCGGCGGAGCGCTCACAGTGCGGCTGGATCGGCTGCAAGTGACCGAGGGGCTGGCGCTGCATGATTTCGCTGGCGATTTCACCACCAGCGACGGGCTACGCGGCCCCTTCACCGGCACGCTGAACGGGCAGACCCCGGTGCGTGGCCGGATCGAACCACGGGCCGGGGGCAGCGCAATCTTTGTGCAGTCGGACGATGGCGGCGGGGTGTTCCGTTCGGCCGGGATTCTCACTCAGGGCCATGGCGGCGCGTTCGAAATGACATTGTTGCCGGCAAAGGCACCGGCGCTGTTCAACGGAACGTTGCGGGTCAAGAATACCCGCGTCAAGGACGCCCCGGCAATCGCGGCGCTGTTGAACGCGGTCAGCGTAGTGGGGCTGTTGGACGAGATGTCGGGGCAGGGGATCCAGTTTTCCCAAGTCGAAGCGCGGTTTCGGTTGGAGCCGGATCGTCTGGTCCTGCTCGAAAGCAGCGCCACCGGCCCCTCGATCGGATTGTCGATGGATGGGCTCTATGATCTGGAGCGCGGGGTGTTGAACATGCGCGGCGTGGTCTCGCCGGTGTATCTGATCAATGCGGTGGGCAGTATCCTGACCCGCAAGGGAGAGGGGATGATCGGGTTCAGCTATACGCTGAAAGGACCCTCGTCCAAGCCGGTCGTGCAGGTCAACCCGTTGTCGGGGCTGGCGCCGGGGCTGTTTCGCGAGATCTTTCGCGGCGCGACGCCGACCATGCCGGGCGATGAGCCGGAGGAGCCCGACCGGACGCCGCGCCATACCAATGACCTGATCAACGGGGCCGAGGGCGGACGATGAGCACAGGGCATGGTCAAACCCGTTGCACCGTCCTATAGCGCAGGCCATGAAACTGAGCGATTTTGATTTCGACCTGCCCGAACGGCTGATTGCGACTCGCCCGGCGGTGCCGCGCAGCTCTGCGCGGCTGCTGGTCTCTGCCGGGGGGGCGATCACCGACGCCCATGTGGGCGATCTGCCCGACTGGCTGCGCCCCGGCGATAGGCTGGTGCTGAATGACACCCGCGTGATCCCGGCGCGCCTGAGCGGAGAGCGTCCGCGCAGCGGCGCCCAGGGCGACACCCGCGCCCGGATCGAGGTGACGCTGCTGGAGCCGCGCGCCGATGGTACATGGGCGGCCCTGCTGAAGCCGTTGAAAAAGATCCGCGTCGGTGAAGCCATCCTGTTTTCCGCCGGGTTGAGCGCCACCCTGGACGCCGTGGCCGAGGGGCAGGGGCTGCTGCGATTCAATCTTGTGGGCGAGGATTTCGATGCAGCGCTGGCCGAGGCTGGCGCGATGCCGTTGCCGCCCTATATCGCCGCCAAACGCCCGGCGGATGAGCAGGACAAGACCGATTACCAGACCGTCTGGGCGAAACACTCTGGCGCGGTGGCGGCGCCGACAGCCTCGCTTCATTTCGACGCCGAGCTGTTGGACAAGCTGCGCCACATGGGGGTCGCGTTCACCTATGTCACCCTGCATGTAGGGGCGGGCACCTTTCTGCCGGTGAAGGTGGACGATGTCACCACCCACCGCATGCATGCGGAATGGGGGCAGGTGAGCGAAGACGCCGCGGCGCAGATCGCTGCGACCAAGGCGGCGGGCGGCCGGGTGATCCCGGTGGGCACCACTGCGCTGCGCCTGATCGAGACCGCGGCGCGCGGCGGCCAGATCGCGCCGTGGGAAGGGGAGACCGACATCTTCATCTATCCGGGGTTCGAGTTTCGCGTGACCGATGCGCTGGTGACCAATTTTCACCTGCCGAAATCGACCCTTCTGATGCTGGTCTCGGCCCTGATCGGGTCTGAGCGCATCCGCGATATCTATGATCACGCCGTCGCCGAGGGCTATCGCTTTTTCTCTTATGGCGATGCGTCGCTGCTGCTTCCTGATCCGCGCTGAGCCAGTGGGCAAGGCTTGCACGAGGGGGCAAAGGCGGGGTAGGCGTTGGGGAACCTGCGCATTCGAGGCCGCTTTGCCTGAATGCGACATTGCCCATGTCGCGGATAGGGCTGACGCCGCTGTCTCCCCCCCGTAGCTGGGGCGGACGGTTCGGCGCGAAACAGAAAGGCTTCCCCTGTGAAACAAGTTCTGTCGAGTGCCTGGGCGCTGCTTTTGGGAATGGGGCTGTTGATGATCGGCAACGGCCTGCAGGGCACCCTTTTGGGGGTCCGGGGCGGGATTGAAGGGTTCACCACCTTTCAGATGTCCATCGTCATGTCGGCCTATTTCCTGGGCTTTCTGGGTGGATCAAAGCTTGCGCCCGAGATGATCCGGCGGGTTGGGCATGTGCGGGTCTTTGCCGCGCTGGCCTCGTTCATATCGGCTGTGATGATCCTGTATCCGACCTTTGCCGATCCGTTTGCCTGGTCGCTGGGCCGGGTTGTGATCGGGTTCTGTTTTTCGGGCGTTTATGTGACGGCGGAAAGCTGGCTCAACAATGCCTCGGACAATGAAAACCGGGGCAAGGCGCTGTCGCTGTACATGATCGTGCAGATGGCGGGCGTCGTCACGGCGCAGGCGATGATGCTGTTGGGCGATCCGGCGGGCTATGACACCTTTGTGCTGGCCTCGGTGCTGATTTCGGTCTCTTTCGCGCCAATTCTGCTGTCGATCAGCCCAACCCCGGCGTTTGACACCACCAAGCCGATGAACCTCAAGCAGTTGATGCAAACCTCGCCGTTGGGCTGCGTCGGCATGTTCCTGATGGGCAGCGTCTTTGCCGCGCAATTCGGGATGAGCGCGGTCTATGGCGCCAAGGTCGGTTTGAGCGTGGCCGAGATTTCCGGTTTTGTCGCTACCTTCTATGTCGGGGCGCTGCTGCTGCAATATCCGCTGGGCTGGCTGTCGGACCGGATGGATCGCCGGTTGCTGATCCTGATGGTCGCGGCCGCCGCCGGTGTCGGCGCGGTGCTGGGGATGATCTTTGGCGGGATCTATATCATGCTGCTGGCCTCGGCGTTTCTGGTGGGAGGGATGACCAACCCGCTGTATTCGCTGCTGATCGCCCATACCAATGATTATCTGGAACATGACGACATGGCGGCGGCCTCTGGCGGGTTGATCTTTATCAACGGGCTGGGCGCCATCGCCGGGCCGCTGATCACCGGTTGGCTGATGGGCGACGACGTGTTCGGCGCGCCGGGCTTCTTCATGCTGATGGCGCTGCTGCTGTTCGCGCTGGCGGGCTATGCGCTGTATCGCACCACCCAGCGCCCGGCGGTGCCGATCGAGGATACCGGCAGCTATGCGCCGATGTCCCCGAGCTCCACCCCGGTGGCTGTCGAGGTGGCGCAGGAATTCGCGATCGAGACCGAACAGGACGCCCAAGACGCCCAAGACGCGAGCGACGCGGCCTGATGTCGCACGGTTTATTGCCGCTGTTGCAAATCGTTACTGTATTTCCCGCACAAACCCTTCTTACAGTGGGTGTTACGCTGAAACGGCAGAAGGGGAGTGAGGGGATGGTTGGTCCTGAGGAGATTCTGAGTTTCTGGCTGGACGAGGTCGGGCCAAAGGGGTGGTACGCGCAGGACGATGCGTTGGATGCCGCGATCCGGGACCGCTTTGGCGTCACATGGGAGGGGGCCAGTGCCGGGCAATTTTCGTTCTGGCTGACCTATCCCAGCGGTGCGCTGGCCTATCTCATTCTTACGGATCAGTTCCCGCGCAACATGTTCCGGGGCGAGGGCAAGGCGTTTTCCACCGACCGTGCGGCGCTCGCCGCCGCGAAATCGGCGATCGACAAATGCTGGGACATGAAGATTGACGAACCGGCGCGCCAGTTCTTTTACCTGCCGCTGATGCATTCGGAAAACCTGTGCGATCAGGATCGCTGTGTCCGGCTGCTGTGCGAGCGGATGCCGGAAACCGGCGCGTCGAACCTGTTGCATGCCCGCGCCCATCGCGAGGTGATCCGCCGCTTTGGTCGCTTCCCCTATCGCAACGTGGCGCTGTCGCGCGCGATGACCGGGCCTGAGGCGGCCTATGTCTCTGACGGCGGCTATGGCGTGACCATGCGAGAGCTTCAGGCCGCGTCCTGAGCCGGGGCGGTGACGCCTCTGTGAGACAGGTGCATTCGCCGCAGATCTTCGCTGCGGTGGGAATGCCTGTTTGCGCCCATTGATGTGCGTTCCGGAATAGTTTAATGGTGAACTAGTTTTTCAACGGCGGTGCCGAGGGGATGTCATGGCTGCTAAATCGTTTGATCTGATCGTCATTGGGGCTGGACCGGGCGGCTATGTCGCCGCGATCCGCGCGGCGCAACTTGGCCTGTCCGTGGCCGTTGTCGAGCGCGAGAATCTGGGCGGCATCTGCTTGAACTGGGGCTGCATCCCCACCAAGGCGCTGCTGCGCTCGGCCGAGGTGTTTCACCTGATGGAACGGGCCAAGGAGTTCGGGCTGTCCGCTGACAAGATCGGCTATGACCTTGACGCGGTGGTCAAACGCTCGCGCGGGGTGGCGAAGCAGCTGTCCGGTGGGGTCGGGCACCTGCTGAAAAAGAACAAGGTGACCGTGATTATGGGCGCGGCGACGCTCCCTGCCAAGGGCAAGGTCAGCGTCAAGACCGACAAGGGCACCGAGGATCTGACGGCGAAGAACATCGTTCTGGCCACCGGCGCGCGGGCGCGCGAACTTCCGGGGCTGGAGGCCGACGGCGATCTGGTCTGGACCTATAGACATGCACTTAATCCGCCACGGATGCCGAAAAAGCTGCTGGTTATCGGATCGGGCGCGATTGGCATCGAATTCGCCAGCTTCTTCAACACGCTGGGCGCCGATACCACCGTGGTCGAGGTGATGGACCGGGTGCTTCCGGTCGAGGATGCCGAGATCGCCGCCTTTGCCAAGAAGCAATTCGTCAAACAGGGCATGACCATCCTGGAGAAATCCATGGTCAAACAGCTTGACCGGGCTCCGAACAAGACGGGCGGCGGCAAGGTCACCGCCCATATCGAGAGTGGCGGCAAACTCGAAAAGATGGAGTTCGACACCGTGATCTCGGCCGTGGGCATCGTCGGCAACGTCGAAGGGCTGGGGCTGGAGGCGCTTGGCGTCAAGTTGGAGCGCACCCATGTTGTGACCGATGAATTCTGCCGCACCGGGATCGAGGGGTTGTATGCCATCGGCGATATCGCCGGCGCACCTTGGCTGGCGCATAAGGCCAGCCACGAGGGCGTGATGGTGGCCGAGCTGATCGCGGGCAAACATGCCCATCCGGTCAAACCCGAAAGCATCGCCGGCTGTACCTATTGCCAACCGCAGGTGGCCTCGGTCGGCTATAGCGAGGCCAAGGCGAAAGAGCTGGGCTATGACATCAAGGTCGGCCGCTTCCCCTTTATCGGCAACGGCAAGGCGATCGCGCTGGGAGAGCCGGAGGGCATGGTCAAGACCGTGTTCGACGCGAAAACCGGCGAGCTGCTGGGCGCCCATATGGTCGGCGCCGAGGTCACCGAGCTGATCCAGGGCTATGTGATCGGTCGGCAGCTGGAGACCACAGAAGAGGATCTGATGCAGACCGTCTTCCCGCATCCCACGCTCAGCGAGATGATGCACGAAAGCGTGCTCGACGCCTATGGGCGCGCGATTCATTTCTGATGAGGGGCGGTTTCGTCGTGGGGGGGGCGCCTTTGGCGCCTGCCTCTGGCGGGGATATTTGCAGTGAAAGGAAAAGCCGGGCTTTGGGGGGCGCTGCGAGGTCGTTCTTTTCTAGACCGGGCGCGCGGGCCGTGGTTTCCTGGCGGTCAGGTAGCGGGGGCAGGGGGCATCAGTGGCAAGTCTGAATCGCATCGCAATGGGCCGCGCCAGCCGAGGGATGATCCGGGCACTGGGCCCCGATCTGGAGGTGGCCGAGATCTCAGGCAAATGGGGGCGGATGTTCGAGTTCGCCTCTTACCGGCAATTCAATTATCCTGAGTTTGATATTTGCGCCGCCCCGTTCACCGATGCGGCGGAGGAGGTACTGCAGTTCGACCTGATCCTTGCCAATCAGGTCTGGGAGCATCTGGATCGCCCCTATCGCGCGACCCAGAACGTGCGTGAGATGCTGCGCCCCGGCGGGCATTTCTGGCTTGCGGTGCCGTTCTTCATCCCGTTCCACGCCGCGCCGGCAGATTGTTCGCGCTGGTCGGCCCGGGGGCTGAAGAACCTGTTGATCGAATGCGGCTTTGACGAGGATCAGATCCAGGCCGAGCAATGGGGCAACCGCAACGCCGCCCTGCGCAATATGGAAGAGAGTTGGCCGCCGAAATTCGACCCCGAGCACGACACGCTGAAGAACGATCCCGAGATGCCGATCTGTGCTTGGGCGATGGCGCGCAAGGGGTGAGCGCTGCGGGTGAGGGCGGCTTAGCCGCGCTCGATCTCGCCGCCCGCCCGCACCCAATGACCCAGCCCGCCGATGTTGTGCACATCACTGTAGCCAAGTTGCGCCATGATCGACGCCGCCGCGTTCGAGCGCGCGCCGCTGGCGCAATACAGCGCGATCTTGGCCTCTGGCGTCAGTTCCGGGCGGTAATCGGGATGCTTCGGATCGGCCATGTCGCGCAGCCGCATTAGCGGGATATGCAGCGCGCCCTTGGCCTTGCCCGACATCGCCAACTCCCCGTGATCGCGCACGTCGATCACGATGACGCTGCCGTCCTTTGCCCCTGCTACAGCCTCTTGCGGGCTAAGGCCGCGACTGCTGGCCCGTCTGAACAAGAACATTGCGATCCTTTCTATCTGATACAGCCGATTCAGCGACCGATAGCCGCCCATATAACATTCGATAAATAGAATACAAAGATTGAATGCCCTGAAATGGCGCGCGTTCATATTTTGTTCGCTTTTTCCGGTTGGAGACTCGCCGCGACTCCCCTATTTCATAGGCAGTGGTGCGGGGGCGATATGGCTGAGCTTAAAAAGATCGAAGTGCGCGGCGCGCGCGAGCATAATCTAAAGAACATCGACGTGGATATTCCGCGCGATCAGCTGGTGGTGATCACCGGGCTGTCGGGGTCGGGCAAATCCTCGCTGGCCTTTGATACCATCTATGCCGAAGGGCAGCGGCGCTATGTCGAGAGTCTGTCCGCCTATGCGCGCCAGTTCCTCGACATGATGGAAAAGCCGGATGTGGACCATATCAGCGGTCTGTCGCCGGCGATTTCGATCGAGCAGAAGACCACCTCCAAGAACCCGCGGTCCACCGTTGGCACCGTCACCGAGATCTATGATTACCTGCGGCTTTTGTTCGCCCGCGCCGGCACCCCCTATAGCCCGGCCACCGGCCTGCCGATCGAGGCGCAGCAGGTGCAGGACATGGTCGACCGGGTGATGACGCTGGAGGAGGGCACCCGTGGCTATCTGCTGGCGCCCATCGTCCGCGACCGCAAGGGCGAATACCGCAAGGAGTTTCTGGAGCTGCGCAAGCAGGGCTTTCAGCGGGTCAAGGTGAATGGGGAGTTTTACGAGCTTGATGAGCCGCCCACGCTGGACAAGAAATTCCGCCATGACATCGATGTGGTGGTCGACCGGATCGTGGTGCGCGCAGGGATGGAGACGCGGCTGGCCGACAGTTTCCGCACCGCGTTGGATCTGGCCGACGGCATCGCCATTCTGGAAACCGCCCCGCGCGAAGGCGAGGGTGAGCCGGAGCGGATCACTTTTTCGGAAAACTTCGCCTGTCCGGTTTCGGGCTTTACCATCCCCGAGATCGAGCCGCGGCTGTTTTCCTTTAACGCGCCTTTCGGCGCCTGCCCGGATTGCGACGGGCTGGGGGTGGAGCTGTTCTTTGATGAACGCCTTGTGGTGCCCGATGCCACGCTCAAGATCTACGACGGCGCGCTGGCACCCTGGCGCAAGGGCAAGTCGCCCTATTTCCTGCAAACCATCGAGGCCATCGCCAAGCATTTCGAATTTGACAAGAACGCGCGTTGGAAGGATCTGCCGGAGAAGGTGCAGCAGGTGTTTCTTTACGGCTCGGGCGATGAGGAAATCCAGTTCCGCTATGACGAGGGCGGGCGGGTCTATCAGGTTAGCCGCGTGTTCGAGGGGGTGATCCCGAACATGGAGCGGCGCTATCGCGAGACGGATAGCAACTGGATCCGGGAAGAGTTCGAGCGCTATCAGAACAACCGTCCGTGCCAAAGCTGCGGTGGCTACCGGCTGAAGCCCGAGGCGCTGGCGGTCAAGATCGACGGGATGCATGTGGGGCAGGTGGTGCAGATGTCGATCAAACAGGCGCATGCCTGGATCGGCACCGCCCCCGAAAGTCTGAGCGCGCAGAAGAAAGAGATCGCCCGCGCCATCCTCAAGGAAATCCGCGAACGGCTGGGGTTTTTGAACAACGTCGGTCTCGATTACCTGACGCTCAGCCGCAATGCGGGCACCCTTTCGGGCGGCGAAAGCCAGCGCATCCGGCTCGCCTCCCAGATCGGGTCGGGGCTGACCGGGGTGCTGTATGTGCTGGATGAGCCCTCGATCGGGTTGCACCAGCGCGACAACGACCGGCTGATTGAGACGCTGAAGAATCTGCGCGATCAGGGCAATACCGTGATCGTGGTGGAGCATGACGAGGACATGGTCCGCCAGTCCGATTATGTGTTCGACATTGGCCCCGGTGCCGGTGTGCACGGCGGTCATGTGGTGGCCCATGGCACTCCGCAAGAGATCGCCGCCGATCCGGCCTCGATCACCGGGCAATACCTGTCCGGGGCACGCGAGATTGCGGTCCCGACCGAACGGCGCAAGGGCAAGGGCAAGGCGATCACCGTCGTCAAGGCCACCGGCAACAACCTGAAAAACGTGACGGTTGATTTCCCGCTGGGCGAGTTTGTTTGCGTCACCGGTGTGTCTGGCGGCGGCAAGTCGACCCTGACGCTTGAGACACTGTTCAAGACCGCCTCGATGCGGCTCAACGGCGCGCGCCAGACCCCGGCCCCCTGCGAGACGATCAAGGGGTTGGAGCATCTGGACAAGGTGATCGACATTGATCAGCGCCCGATCGGGCGAACGCCGCGGTCTAACCCCGCGACTTATACCGGCGCCTTTACCCCGATCCGCGACTGGTTCGCCGGTCTGCCGGAGTCCAAGGCGCGCGGCTACAAACCGGGGCGGTTCTCGTTCAACGTCAAGGGCGGCCGCTGCGAGGCCTGTCACGGCGACGGCGTGATCAAGATCGAGATGCATTTTCTGCCCGATGTCTATGTCACCTGCGAGACCTGCAAAGGGGCGCGCTATAACCGCGAGACGCTGGAAATTCAGTTCAAAGGCAAAAGCATAGCTGACGTTCTTGATATGACGGTTGAAGAGGCGCAGGTGTTCTTCAAGGCGGTGCCGAGCATCCGTGAGAAGATGGATGCGCTGCAGCGTGTCGGGCTTGATTACATCAAGGTCGGCCAGCAGGCGACCACGCTTTCGGGCGGCGAGGCGCAGCGGGTGAAGCTGTCGAAGGAGCTGAGCCGCCGCTCTACCGGGCGCACGCTCTATATCCTCGACGAGCCCACGACCGGGCTGCATTTCGAGGATGTGAAAAAGCTTCTGGAGGTGCTGCACGAGTTGGTGGATCAGGGCAATTCGGTGGTGGTGATCGAACACAATCTTGATGTCATCAAGACCGCCGACTGGATCATCGACATCGGCCCCGAAGGCGGCGACGGCGGCGGGGAGATCATCGCTGAGGGGCGCCCCGAGGATGTGGCCGCGAATCCGCGCAGCTATACCGGGCAATATCTGAAACCGCTGCTTGATCCCTCCCGCGTTGCAGCGGAGTGATGTCCGGGGGGCTGGCGCTGGCGCTTGGCTCTGGCGGCGCACGCGGCTGGGTCCACATCGGTGTGCTGCGCGAGTTGGAGGCGCAGGGGGTGGCGCCCGCGATGGTTGCGGGCTGCTCCATGGGGGCGCTGGTCGGCGCGGCATGGGCCGCTGGCAAACTGGATGCGCTGGAAGACTGGGCGCGGGATCTGAGCAGCACCAGCTTTATGGGGATGATCGATCTGCGGCTTGATCGCAGCGGGCTGATGCGAGGCGCGGCGATCATGGACTTGCTGCGGGATCTTGGCCTGCCCGAGACCATCGAAGAGCTGAAATACCCCTTCATCGCGGTGGCCACCGACATGCAAACCGGGCGCGAGGTCTGGTTGCGCAAGGGGTCTCTGGCGGATGCCGTGCGCGCCTCGGTCTCGCTGCCGGCAATCCTGCGACCGCACCGGATCGACGGGCGCTGGCTGTTGGATGGCGGCTTGATCAACCCGGTGCCGGTTTCTGCCGCGCGCGCGCTGGGGGCGCGGCGAATTCTTTCGGTCAATCCCAATGACAAGGCGGGCGGGCCGCTTTGGGCGCCGAGCGAAGGCAAGCTTTGGACCGCGTTGCAGGCCCCGGAGTTTCTGGAAAAACTGCCCGACCCGCTGCGCCGCCTGTTGCCGGATCGTGACGAGGGGCCCGCCGAGCCGACTTATTTTGACGTGGTCTCGGCCTCGATTGATGTGTTGACGGAGTTTCTGCGCAAAAGCCGAGAGGCCGCCGACCCCGCCGATCTGGCACTGGCGGCCGACCTTACCGATATGTCGACGCTGGAATTTTACCGCGCCAACCATGCGATCGAGGAGGGCACGCGGATCACCCGCGCCGCACATGATCGCATCGCGGCGCTTTGCACCGACTAGAGATGCCTCAATCCGCCTCGTTCGTGCTCATGTTCAGGCGGGAATAGATCGGGCAGGTGCCCAGAAGCCCCGAGGCCATCGCCACCAGACCGAACAGAAGAAGCCAGCTGAACGGCGCAGGGGCGATCACCGTATAGAGGATCAACATCGCCGCCCCCAGCAGGATGCGCCCGATCCGGTCGATATTACCCAGATTGCTGTTAAACATTGCGGTCCCTTTCACCAGCCATACATGCTGATGTGATTTGACCGCAGGGCGCTTAATGGAGGGTAAAGACCGGCCCATGGGGGGCGAGAAAATATAGACAATTCATATCAAACTGGATGCGGCAGGGACGTGCGCCCCCGCCGCAACTTGGTTATTCGGAGTGGCCGCGTTTTTCAAACCGGGGCAGCATGGCGCTGAAATCCATGCCCTTGCCATCCTCGTTCTCGACGAACTGCGCATAAAGCGCCTGTGCCAAGGCGCCCATCGGCGTATCTGCATCGGCGCTTTCGGCGGCTTGCTGGCTCAAACGCAGATCCTTGAGCATCAGATCGGCGGCAAACCCGGGTTTGTAATCGTTGTCCGCCGGAGATTGCGGGCCGACACCGGGGGCCGGGCAATAGGCGTTCATCGTCCAGCTATAGCCCGAGGAGGTCGACACGACGTCGAACATCTTTTGCCGGTCCAGACCCAGCTTGTCGGCCAGCGCAAAGGCTTCGCAGGTGGCGATCATGGTCACGCCAAGGATCATGTTGTTGCAGATCTTGGCAGACTGTCCGGCCCCGGCCGCGCCGCAATGCACGGCCTTTTGGCCCATGATGTCAAACAGCGGTTTGGCCTTGGCAAAGGCCGCATCCGAGCCACCGGCCATGAAGGTCAGCGTGCCGCCACTGGCGCCACCTGTGCCACCGGACACCGGCGCGTCCACCGCCAGCAGCCCGGCTTCCTCGGCCTGTTGCGCCACGGCACGGGCGCTGTCCACGTCAACGGTCGAGCAATCGACAAAGGTCGCGCCCTTGTCCATCGCCGGGATGATGTCGGCGGCTACCGCCCGCAGAATTTGTCCGTTGGGCAGCATGGTGATCACCACGTCGGCGCCCTTGGCGGCCTCGGCGGCAGAGCCTGCCATCTTCACGCCTGCGATCGTGACATCGGCCATGTCGAACCCGGTCACGTCATGCCCGGCCTTGGCCAGATTGGCCGCCATCGGCCCACCCATATTGCCCAAGCCAATAAACCCGATTTTCATCTGTCTGTTCTCCCCTTCGAATGTCAACGCATCGGCCCCCAGCGGGGCCAGCATGTGGTTCAACACGGCATCGGGCACGGCCTCAGGTCCGGTATCCCCGGCGTACTGCCACTTTGGATTGCGGTCCTTGTCGATGATCTGGGCGCGAATGCCCTCCAGAAAATCGCCATCCTCCATCGACCGCCAGGTAAAGCGGTATTCCAGATCCAGCGCCTGCCGGATCGTGGCATCCTCGGCCCGGAGCCGTCGCAGCATCTCGACCGTGCAGGCCATCGACAGCGGCGCATTGCGCGCCAGAACCGCACGGGTTTTCTGTGCGAAGTCACTGTCGTCCGCGCTGAGCGAGTCCAGGATGGCCTGCAGCGATCCACCCCCGAAATGGCGATCAATATCAGCGCGCATCTCGCCCAGTGACGACGGCGGGGCGGGCAGGGCATGTGCGGCCACATGGGCAATGTCGCCGCTGGCCTCCAGCATTTCGATCAGGTCGGCCCATTTCTCGCGCGGGATGAAATGATCGGCAAAGCCGGCCAGAATCGCGTCACCCGCCGCCATGCGCCCGGCGGTCAGGCCCAGATACTCGCCCAGATATCCCGGTGCGCGCGACAGCAGATGGCAGCCCCCCACATCCGGTATCAGCCCGATGCCACATTCGGGCATCGCGATGCGGGTGCTGTCATCCACCACCCGGTGCCCACCGTGGCAGCCGATGCCGACCCCGCCGCCCATGGTGAACCCCTGCATGAGGCTGACCACCGGCTTGGGAAATTCCGCGATAAAGGCGTTGAGCCGATACTCGTCGCGCCAGAACCGGCGGGCATAGGCGAAATCGCCCTTGGTGCCGGTGTCGTACAGCGCGGCGATGTCGCCACCGGCACAGAATGCCTTGTCGCCCTGCGCGTCGATCACAACCAGCGCCACCTCATCATCGTCGCGCCACTGCCGCATCGCCGCATCAACGGCCATGCACATGTCATAGCTCATGGCGTTGAGCGCCTGCGGGCGGGTAAAGGTGATGCGCCCGGCGCGACCGGTGATGCGGATGTCGATATCGCTCATCCCGGCATCCTCAACGGTTGGCCAGCATGTGGCGGGCCACGATCATCCGCATGATCTCGTTGGTGCCCTCAAGGATCTGGTGCACCCGCAGATCGCGCACCAACTTCTCGATGCCATAGTCGGCCAGATAGCCATAGCCGCCATGCAGTTGCAGGCATTGATCGACAATCTTCGATCCGGCCTCGGTCACGAATTTCTTCGCCATGGCACAGAACTTGGAGGCATCCGGCGCGCCTTGGTCCAGTTTCCATGCCGCCTGCCGCAGGAAGGTGCGCGCGGCCTGAAGCTCGATCTCCATATCGGCCAGACGGAATTGCAGCGCCTGAAACTGGTCGATGCTTTTGCCGAACGCCTTGCGATCACCCATATAGGCCAGCGTCAGGTTCAGGGCGGTCTGCGCCGCGCCCAGCGAGCAGGCCGAGATGTTCAGCCGTCCGCCATCAAGCCCCATCATGGCGTATTTGAAGCCATCGCCCTCGGTGCCGATCAGGTTGCCGGCAGGGATCTTGCAATCGTCGAACTGGACCTGCGCGGTGGGTTGGCTGCGCCAGCCCATCTTTTCCTCGAGCGCGCCGAAACTCAGCCCCGCTGTGCCGTCCTCGACATAGACGCTGGAGATGCCCTTGGGCCCGTCTTCGCCAGTGCGCACCATGCAGACATAGGCATCCGAATAGCCGCCGCCCGAGATGAACGCCTTGGTGCCGTTCAGGGTATAGCCCTCGTTGGATTTCTCCGCCCGCGTCTTCAACGCGGCGGCGTCCGATCCAGACCCCGGTTCGGTCAGGCAATAGCTCAGCACCGTGTTCAGGCTAAGCACGCCGGGCATGACCCGCGCCTTCAACTCGTCGCTGCCGAAACTGTCCAGCATCTTGGCGCACATGTTGTGGATCGACAGAAAGGCCGCCACCGAGGGGCAGGCCATGCTCAGCGCCTCGAACACCAATGTTGCATCCAACCGGCCCAGACCGGCGCCGCCGGACTCTTCCGAGACATAAAGCCCGCCAAACCCCAGTTCGCCGACCTGCGGCCAAAGCTCCTTGGGAATGGTGCCCTGTGCCTCCCAGGTGCGGGCATGCGGGGCGATCTGGTCCTGGCCAAACGCATGGGCCATGTCAAAAATCGCGGTCTGTTCTTCTGTCAGTGCAAAATCCACGCTGCGCCTCCCGTCGGTCGTGTTTAATTGAACGTTCGTTTTATTATTAGCCTTTGCAGAACCGGACGTACAAGTACCATTGCTGCAAACCCGATTTGCACGAATGCCGTTGTCTGGTCCGATCTTGTCTCAGGAAACTCTTGCAAGATGATTGCAGATCGCCGGGGTGCGGTCAAAGATCGGCGCGGAATTCTTCGATCAGGTGGCGGACCACGGCGCGACCGGGATCATCGCCCTTTGCCACGGCCTCGGCATGGACGCGGCGCTGGCGGGTGGCGCTGGTGCCCTGTTCGGCCAACGTTCGCAGCGCGGCGATCTCTTCCTGCGTGCCCAGGGCCTCGGCATCTTCGCACAGCAGGGTGATCATCTCGTCCATCAGCTGTGACATCGGCTTGATCTTGCGTTCGCCAAAGTCGATCAACCCCTCGCTGACCCCATAGCGTTGCGCGCGCCAGCGGTTCTCGGCGATCAGGAACCGGTCATAGTCGCGCCACCGCAGGTTTTGTTCGCGCAACCGCACCAGCATCCGCAGAATCGCTTGGGTCAGGGCCGCCAGCGACAGGGCGTGTTCCAACCGGGGCGAGACATCCATGATCCGGGTCTCCAGCGTGGGGAAATTATGCGACGGGCGCAAATCCCACCAGATCTTTGAGCTGTCCTCGATGATACCAAGATCAATCAGCGTGCCGGTGGCGCGTTCATAATCTTCCCAGCTTGAAAACACCGGCGGCAGCCCGGTGCGAGGCAGGTTGTCGAACACCGTCAACCGGTACGAGGCCAGTTTCGTGTCCTGCCCCTGCCAAAACGGCGAGGAGGTCGACAGCGCCAGCAGATGCGGCAGGAAATAGCACATCTGCGGCATCAGGTCGGTGCGCAGCGCCTTGTCGTCAAGGCCCACATGCACATGCATGCCACAGATCAGCATCCGCTGCGCCACGCCGCCCAGATCGTGGTGCAGGCTGTCATAGCGGTCTTTGCGGGTATGGTGCTGCTCTTTCCAATCCCCGAAGGGGTGGCAACTGACCGCGATGGGGGCGAGGTTGTGCTTGGCGGCGTGGTTCGAGACGCTCGTGCGCAACCGCTTCAGATCCTCGCGCGCCTGCGCCACCGTTTCGCAGACGCGGGTGCCGACCTCGATCTGGCATTGCAGGAATTCGGGGCTGACCTGCCCCTGCATATCCGCCTGACAGGCGGCCATCAGCGCCTCGGGCGCCTCGGCCAGCCGCAGCGAGTCGCGATCGACCAGCAGATATTCCTCTTCGATCCCGAGGGTGAATGTGCTTTGCATCGTCAGGCTCCGATCCGCGGTGCTCTCGGTTAGTCAAACCTGCCCTGTTCACGATGCCAAGCGAAAAAGCCCGAGTTTGGCGATCCACGGTTGCGCCGTGCGGGCGCGGGGGGCTATGCAGGCTGCCGCAGCCAGACGGAGCCATGCCCATGCCCAAACCCCTTTTGCCAGACCCTGAAGACATCATCTCCGGGCTGGACGGGGCACGGCGGCGGCGGCTGGCGCGCACTCTGGTCGAGCAGGCGGCGGAACAGGATCGGCTTGCCGCCTTTGAGGCCGCTGGCGGGTTGGACCGGCCCGCCTATGCGCTGTCCCCGGGGATGGAGGCTTTCGATATCGCGCCGCTGGTGGCGGACTATCAAACCCATGCGCAGGCTTTGGCGGCCCTGATGGCGCCTGAGGGCACGGCGTCCGGCTATCGTGCTGGAAACGGCTATTTCGATACCCCGGATGCCGAGGCGCTGTATCTGATGATCCGCCGGTTTGCCCCCAAACGCGTGATCGAGGTGGGCTGTGGCAATTCCACCCGCATCACTCGTCAGGCGATCATCGACGGCGGATTGAACACGCAGCTCACGGCGGTTGATCCGTGGCCGCGCGCCGATATCGCCGACGTGGTGGACCGGTTCGAACAGGCGACACTGGAAAGCGTCGATCCGGCGCTTTTCGCGGGGCTGCAGGCGGGCGATGTATTGTTCATCGATTCCAGCCATCAGGTCAGGATGAGCAACGATGTCGCGCATCTGTTCTGCCGGATCATCCCGGCGTTGGCGCCCGGTGTTGTGATCCACGTCCACGACGTGTTCCTGCCCTATGAATACCCCAAGCGGTTCTTCTATGACTGCCCGTCCTGGGGCGAGCAATACATGCTGCACGCGCTGTTGCAGGGTGGCGGGTATGAGATACTCTGGCCCGGATACCTGTTGCAGCGTGGCCGTGCCGATGCTGTCGCGGCGCTGCCGTTTCTGTCCAAGGGGCGGGCGCAGAGTTTCTGGATGCGCAAACGCTAGGGGCGGGCGTCCCCGGCCTTTGACAGGATGACGTCGGACGGGAAACGCAAAACAGGCGGCCCGTCTGGACCGCCCGTTCTGTACGATTTCAGGGCCGAAGTCCCCAGATCAGAGAAGCCGCACCTGCGTGCCGACCTGAACCATCGGATACAGTTCTTCGACATGCTGGTTGTAAAGCCCAATGCACCCGGACGAGCTTTGCCGCCCGATCTTGCGGGTGTCGTGGGTGCCATGCACGAGGTAGGCTGGCCAACCCAGATACATCGCACGGGTGCCCAGCGGGTTGCCGGGGCCGCCCACCATGAACGCGGGCAAGGTGGGATCACGTTCGCGCATCGAGGACGTCGGCGTCCAGCGCGGGTTCTCGGCCTTGCGCACAACCTCGGTATAGCCGCGCTTGGTCAACTCCTCGCTCAACGGCACCGAGGAGGGGAACAGGCGATAGGTTTCGCCATCGGGCCCCCAGTAATGCACCGCGCGGCTGGTGATATCGGCCAGCAGACAGCCTTTGCCCAAGGTGTCGAAATGGTCCTGCCAATGCTGCTCGCTGAACGACGAGATGTTGCGCCGCACCGGGAACTGATCGCTGATCGGTTGTTCCTCTTGCGGAAAGGCGTCAGAGGATTGTGCGCGCAGCAGGGCAGGCTTTGCCAAAGTCGCCGCGACACCAAGCAGGGCGCTGCGGCGGGTGATGCGAAAATCGGACATGATGCTCGGACCTCGGTGTGCTTTTTATGCTTGGGATGTACCCAAATTTTCGCGATCATACCAGAGGGCGTGCGGCCGCAGACCTTTGCCTCACGGCATTGTTAACCAAGCACGACCGCAAGCGATGAAATTCTGGCCGGATCAGGCCTCACGCGCCAAGGCCCAAAGGGCATCGAATGCGCGTTCGGGTTGGCCAAGAAGCTCCAGCGCATGCGCTTCGTCCTCCTGAATCAGGGCGACGACGGAGTCGAATGGCTCCCACGAGCGCAGGGCAAGCCGCGCCAGATCCTGTGTGAGCTTGTTCGGCGCATAATAGACCATCAGCGTTTCGGCCCCTTCGGCGGCAAACACGTCGGCCTTGTTTGCCTGCACCTGCATCATCTTGGTGAAATCCGGTTCATAGCCGGTGATTTTGGATAGGTCGACCAGCTGTTTCTGTCCCGGTTTGCAATCGGGATCGCGGGCATAGTCGGCAAAGGCAGTCAGCGTGTCCTCCATCCGTACAAAACCTGTGTAACGGACAAAAGCCAGCCCGCGGTCTGGGAATATGCGGAACGAAACAGACATGTGATACGCCCTCGAAAACAGGAACAAGCAGTAGTTTCTGGTCAGTTCGATCCAGAAAACATGATTTTCTCGGTGGGTCAATCCGGTGTCCGGCCCTGTCTCGACCGGCTTGCGATCTGATCTGCTCCCGGGGGACGCAAGACCTCCGTCAGAAACAGAAGGGGCGGCAGATGACGCAAGGGCAGGGTCAGCGCCAATCCTTCCCGCGCAGGAAGGTTGTTGACATGGGTCAATCAGCGCGGCGCCAATATGCGGTATCTGGAATGTGTCAATTTCATATATGAGGGAGAAAAAAGTGAAACTCAGGATTTTTCAATTCGTCGCGATGGGGCTTCTTGCGCTGGTCGTTTCCGGAACCCCCGATCTTGTTCGGGCCGACGACGGGGCCAAGCGCGGTTTGTTCGTGAGCCTGACCACCGATGACACCTGGTCGGCGGCCAAGGCAATCCTGTTCGCGCATCAGAAATCGCTGAAGAATGGCCATGACACGGCGATCTGGCTGAACGTGCGCGCGGTGTATCTGGCCGACAAGAAACGCGCCAGCCATGTGCACGGGTTGATGGCAGAACAGGGGACGTCGATTCAGGACATGCTCAAGGCGTTCATGGCCGATGGCGGCACCGTCATCATGTGCGGCGCCTGTTCCAAGGCCGCCGGGCTGACCAAGGATGACTATATCGAGGGGGTCGAAATGGGAACTTGGCCGCTGGTCGAAAGCTGGCTGTTCCGCGACGGGATGCAGACCCTGACCTGGTAATCGTTCCCGCGCCGTGCAACGAAAAAAGCCCCGGTCAAATGACCGGGGCTTTCCTATCGTTTCAGACAGTTTGGATCAGTCCATCGCTTTGAAGTGGAACTCTCCGCCGTCCTTCAGACCCGAGGGCCAGCGTGCCGTCACGGTCTTAGTCCGGGTGTAGAATTTGAACGCATCCGGGCCGTGCTGGTTCAGGTCACCAAAGGCCGATTTCTTCCAGCCGCCAAAGGTGTGATAGGCCAACGGAACCGGGATCGGCACGTTGATGCCGATCATGCCGACATTGATCTTGCTGGCGAAATCACGGGCGGTGTCGCCATCGCGGGTAAAGATCGCGATGCCGTTGCCCATTTCATGGTCCATCGCCAGTTTCAGCGCTTCTTCATAGCTTTGGGCGCGCACGGTCGACAGCACCGGGCCAAAGATCTCTTGCTTGTAGATATCCATGTCCGGGGTCACCTTGTCGAACAGGTGCGGGCCGACAAAGAAGCCATCTTCATAGCCCTGCAGCGAGAAGCCGCGGCCATCGACAACCAGTTCGGCGCCTTGGTCCACGCCCGACTGCACCAGCCCGAGGATCTTTTCCTTGGCGGCTGCGGTCACGACAGGGCCGTAATCCACGTCGTCGCCAGCGGTATAGGGCCCGACTTTCAGCTTTTCGATGCGCGGCACCAGCTTTTCGATCAGGCGGTCGGCGGTCTCGTCGCCGACAGGAACCGCGACCGAGATCGCCATGCAGCGTTCGCCCGCAGCACCGTAACCCGCGCCGATCAGCGCATCGGCGGCTTGATCCATGTCGGCATCGGGCATGATGATCATGTGGTTCTTGGCGCCACCGAAACATTGCACCCGCTTGCCGTTGGAACAGCCACGGCCATAGATGTATTCGGCGATCGGGGTGGACCCGACAAAACCGATCGACTGGATGGTGGGGTGGTCGAGAATGGCGTCGACAGCTTCTTTGTCGCCGTTCACAACCTGCAGGATCCCCTTGGGCAGACCGGCTTCTTCGAACAGTTCGGCCAGCATCAGCGGCACCGAGGGGTCACGCTCGGACGGTTTCAGGATGAAGGCGTTACCGCAGGCGATGGCCGGGGCGAACATCCACATCGGGATCATGGCGGGGAAGTTGAACGGGGTGATCCCGGCGCTCACACCCAGCGCCTGACGCATGGAATAGATGTCGATGCCGGGGCCGGCGCCGTCGGTGAATTCACCTTTCAGCATCTGCGGGGCACCGATGCAGTATTCCACCACTTCCAGCCCGCGCTGGACGTCGCCTTTGGCGTCGGGGAAGGTTTTGCCATGCTCGCGGCTCAGCGCCTCGGCCAGCTTGTCCATGTCGCGGTTCAGCAGGGTGACGAATTTCATCAGCACCCGGGCGCGACGCTGCGGGTTGACCGCGGCCCAAGCCGGTTGTGCTGCAGCGGCAATTTCAACGGCCTTCGCCATTTCTTCGACGCTCGCCAGCGGTGTCTTGGCCTGAACCTCGCCGGTGGCGGGGTTGTACACATCGGCAAAGCGGCCGGATTGGCCCTTTACATGTTCACCGTTGATATAGTGGGTCAGTTCTTGCATGGGATCGCTCCTCCTACTGAATTTTCTGTAAGATAGGCTTGCGGAAATCCCTTGAACAGGGGCAAGATTTCAAAAAGGCTTTGCAGTTTCGCAAGGGGTGAGATGGAACCGAACTGGGACGATATGAAAGTGTTTCTCGCCGTCGCGCGAGAGCAAAGTCTGTCCGGCGCGGGGCGGATGCTAAAGCTTGACCCGGCAACGGTGGGGCGGCGCATTGCCCGTCTGGAACAGGCGATGGGGGCGGTGCTGTTCGTGAAATCGCCGCAGGGCTACGCGCTCAGCGCGGCGGGGGAGCGGTTACTCGCCCATGGCGAAGCGGCGGAGGCGGCCATGCGCGCGGCGGGCGAGGCGCTGACCGGCTCCAGTGACAGTTTGGCAGGACAAATCCGAATCGGCGCACCGGATGGCTGCGCCAATTACGTGCTGCCGCAGGTCTGCGCCCGGATTGGCGAAGAGAACCCCGACCTTGATCTTCAGATCGTGGCCTTGCCACGGGTGGTCAACCTGTCGCGGCGCGAAGCCGATATGGCGATCACCGTCAGCCCGCCCACGGCCGGGCAGTTGTTGGTGCAGAAAATCTGCGATTATCACCTGCATCTGGTCGCCACACGCGATTTCCTGCGCCAAAACCTGCCGATCGACACTTTGGAGGCTCTGCGACAGGTGCGGATGGTCGGCTATGTTCCCGAGATGATCTTTGACGAGGAACTGGATTACCTCGGGGCCTTGGGGGTCCAGCGGGTGCCGTTGGCCTCGAACTCGGTTTCCGTTCAGTTGCGCCTGGTGGTGCAGGGCACCGGGGTCGGAATCGCGCATGATTTCAGCCTGCCGTCGCACAGCAATCTGCGCAAGGTTTTGCCCGATCAGGTCAGTCTGACCCGCAGTTTCTATCTGGTGCGATATCAAGGCGCGCAGCGCAGCCTGCGCCTGACCCGCTTTGCCGAACTGCTTTGTGATCGGGTCCGGGCCGAGGTGGCAAGGCTTGAAAGCCTGACTTGACTTGATCGCATATTGCGGCAACGCTTTGTTGTAGGAAAGAAAATTGCGGGAGGTTACGGAAATGCTTGTTCAATCCATTCTCAAATCCAAGGCCGCCGCCGGCGTCGTGACCATCAGATCCGATGCCAAGGTGTCCGAGGCGGCGAGTCTGCTGGCCGAGAAAAAGATCGGGTCGCTGGTGGTCTCCGATTCTGGCGACACGGCTGACGGGATTTTCTCGGAACGCGATATCGTGCGCGAACTGGGCCGGGTCGGCGGTGGCTGTCTCGACAAGACCGTGGCGCAATACATGACCAAGGATATTATCACCTGCACCGGTCAGTGCAGCGTGGAAGAGGTGCTTACCCGCATGACCGAGGGCCGCTTTCGCCATATGCCGGTGGTCGAGGACGGCAAGCTGGTCGGCATCGTGACCATCGGTGACGTGGTCAAGGCGCAATTGACTGAACTGGCGATGGAAAAGGATGCCCTGCAAGGCATGATCATGGGGCATTAAGCCGCGTAATTTTGTTGCGGAGAGGCCCGCGCGCCCTTGCAAATCGTTCCCCTGTCGTGTTGCTTGCGATGGCAGAGCAAACAGGCAGGAGGACGCCATGCGCGTAGCGCTCTATCCGGGAACATTCGACCCGATCACTTTGGGCCATATCGACATCATCAGCCGGGCGTCGATCATGGTCGACAAGCTGGTGATCGGTGTCGCGATCAACCGTGACAAGGGGCCGCTGTTCTCCCTTGAAGAGCGGGTCGCGATGATCGAGGCGGAATGCACCAAATTGAGCGAGCAGACCGGCACCGTGATCGTCGTGCATCCGTTCGAAAATCTGCTGATCGATTGCGCCCATGATGTCGGCGCACAGATTATCGTGCGTGGCCTGCGCGCGGTTGCGGATTTCGAGTATGAATTCCAGATGGTCGGCATGAACCGCGCGCTCGACGCCAGTGTCGAGACCGTGTTCCTGATGGCCGACGCACGGCGTCAGGCGATCGCCAGCAAGTTGGTCAAGGAAATCGCGCGGCTTGGCGGGGATGTGTCAAAGTTCGTTACCCCGCTGGTGAACGAGGCACTCAAGGATCGGCTGGGGACGCATTAGCGTTCTCCGACGAACTGCACCCGACGAACGGCAGGCGGGGGCGCCAGTGGTGCCCGCCTTAGCGCCAGAACGCGAGCCATTCGATGAAGTCGAACATTTTCTGTCCCAGAAAGACCAGATGCTCGCTCCCGTTCAGGACAACGTCCAGCGTAAGGGCGGAGAGGATCACCAGGCCCAGGACAAGGGCGATTCTGTCGGTCATGGGCCATCCTGAAAATACAAGAGCACCCGATCAGGTATGCCCGACCGGGTGCTTTGAAACAAGGGTGGGATAGACTTGCGAGTTTAGCCCAGTTTGCCCATCGCCACGGCCACATCGGCCATGCGCACCGAGAAACCCCATTCGTTGTCGTACCAGCTGAGCACGCGCACCAGTCGGCCCTCGACGACGCGGGTCTGGTCCGGGGCGAAGATCGAGCTTTCCGGGCTGTGGTTGAAATCGGTCGAGACCAGCGGTGCCGGCTCATAGGCCAGAATGCCCCGCATCGCCCCGTTGGCGGCCGTTTCCATCAGCGCGTTGATCTCTTCCGCCGTGACCTCGCGGCTGGCGCGAAAGGTCAGGTCCACGGCCGAGACATTGGGGGTGGGCACGCGGATGGCCGAGCCGTCCAAGCGGCCCTTGAGGTTCGGCAGAACCTCGCCCAAGGCCTTGGCGGCGCCGGTCGAGGTCGGGATCATCGACATCGCGGCGGCGCGGGCGCGGTACAGATCCTTGTGCCGACGGTCCAGCGTCGGCTGATCGCCGGTGTAGGAATGGATCGTGGTCATGATCCCGCTTTCGATCCCCACGCCCTCGTCCAGAACCTTGGCCAGCGGCGCAAGACAGTTGGTGGTGCAGGACCCGTTTGAAATCATCTTGTCGTCTGCGGTCAGCGTGTTGTCGTTGACGCCAAAGACGATGGTCTTGTCCACGTTCTTGCCGGGGGCCGAGAGCAGCACTTTTTTCGCGCCGCGTTCCAGATGGGCCTTGGCCTTTTCGCCGTCATTGAACTTGCCGGTGCATTCCAGCACGACGTCGCAGCCGTCCCAGTCCAACTCGTTCATGTCATAGGTCGAAAACATCTGCATCGGCCCACGGCCCAGATCCATGGTGCCGTCGCCAAGCGTAACCGGGCCGGAAAAGCGGCCATGCACGCTGTCGTATTTGATCAGATGCGCCGCGGTTTCCAGAGGGCCGGTGGCGTTCACCTTGATCACTTCGATATCGTCTCGGCCCGAGGCCGCAATATGCGACAGGGTGCAACGGCCGATACGGCCAAACCCGTTGATCCCGACTTTGATGGTCATGACAATCTCCGTAGAATGGTTCGCCGGTGATATAGCTGGCGCAGGACCTGCCCAAAAGGGAAAAAGCGTCGAACCCAGAGCCTGTTAGCGCAAAACCGACAGGCTTTCGCCCCGGTGGCGCTAACGCTTGCGGTCAGGGTGGGATAAGTTAGGCTCTGTTGATGCGTGACAGACTGGAAATGGGAACGGTGGGATGAGCGGGCTTCTGGCATTGCTGGACGATGTGGCGGGGCTGGCCAAGGTGGCGGCGGCCTCGGTTGATGATGTGGCGGCCTATGCCGGCAAGGCCGGGGCCAAGGCGGCGGGCGCGGTCATTGATGACGCGGCGGTGACCCCGAAATATGTCCATGGTTTCGAGGCCAGCCGCGAGTTGCCGATCATCTGGCGCATTACCAAGGGATCGTTGCGCAACAAGCTTCTGTTCCTGTTGCCCGCCGCGCTGTTGCTGTCGGCCTTTGCGCCTTGGCTGATTGCGCCGCTTCTGATGTTGGGCGGCGCCTATCTGAGCTTTGAGGGGGCGGAGAAGATCGCCCATGCGATCCGTCCCCATGCCGCCCATCCGCAGGACGCACCGGAGGAGCCGCAGGACCCCGCGCATCTGGAAGAACAAAAGGCCTCGGGCGCGATCAAGACTGATTTCATTCTGTCCGCCGAGATCATGACCATCGCGCTTTCGGAAATCCCGAAAAGCGGGGTGGTGATCGAGGCGGCGACGCTGGCGATCGTGGCGGTTGGTATTACTGTGGTGGTCTATGGCGCGGTGGCGCTGATCGTAAAGGCCGACGATGTCGGGCTGCACATGGCCGGGACGGGGCGGCTGGGCCTGACCCGCGCCGTCGGTCGTGGGCTGGTGCGGGGGATGCCCGGATTCCTGGCGCTGCTGACTGCGGTAGGAACGGCGGCGATGCTTTGGGTTGGCGGCTCGATTATCATTCACGGGTTGGGCGTGTTGGGCTGGCATGCGCCCGAAGACGCGATTCACCATGTCGCGGTGGCCGTTGCCCAACCGCTGCCGGCACAGATCACGGCGGCGGCCGAATGGATCGTGACGGCGGCGCTTGATGGTGTTCTCGCGGTGTTGCTCGGGTTGATCCTGCTGGGGCTGGGAACGCGGATCGTTGCGCCGCTTTGGCGCGCGGTAAGCGGCAAAGGCAAGGCGGCGCATTAAACGCCTCACCTGCGTGCGGCGGCGGCACAGACCAGCTGCGCTGGCGTTCCTCTTTCCCGAGATCCCCAAACGCAAAACGCCCCGCGATATCTCGCGGGGCGTTTTGTATTCAGGATCTTGGCCGCGATCAGCGGTTTTCGATATCCATGTAATCGCGGCGCGCACTGCCAAGGTACAATTGGCGCGGGCGACCGATCTTGTGCTGCGGATCGGCCAGTTGTTCTTTCCACTGGCTGACCCAGCCCACGGTGCGCGACAGCGCAAAGATCGGTGTGAACATCGAGGTCGGAAAGCCCATCGCTTCGAGGATGATGCCGGAATAGAAATCCACGTTCGGGAACAGCTTCTTGTCCGCGAAATAGGGATCTTCCAACGCCTGCTTTTCAAGTTCCTTGGCGACTTGCAGGACCGGGTTGTCTTCGATCCCCAGCAGATCCAGAACCTCGTCGGCGGATTGTTTCATCACGGTCGCGCGCGGGTCAAAGTTCTTGTAGACCCGGTGGCCAAAGCCCATCAGACGGAACGGATCGTTCTTGTCCTTGGCGCGGGCGATGAATTCCGGGATGCGGTCCGGGGTGCCGATTTCCTTCAGCATTTCCAGGCAGGCCTGGTTGGCGCCGCCATGGGCCGGACCCCAGAGACAGGCGATACCAGCCGCGATACAGGCAAACGGGTTGGCCCCCGAAGACGATGCCAGACGCACGGTCGAGGTCGACGCGTTCTGTTCGTGGTCCGCGTGTAGGGTAAAGATGCGGTCCATCGCGCGACTCAGGATCGGGTTCACCTCGTATTCCTCGGCAGGCACGGCAAAGCACATGCGCAGGAAGTTCGAGGCATAGTCCAGATCGTTGCGCGGATACACAAACGGCTGGCCGGTGTGATACTTGAACGCCCAGGCCGCGATGGTCGGCATTTTGGCAATCAAGCGGATCGAGGCGACTTCACGCTGCCAGGGATCCTGAATGTCGGTCGAGTCGTGATAAAAGGCCGACATCGCCCCCACAACACCCACCATGATGGCCATCGGGTGCGCATCGCGGCGGAAGCCCCGGAAGAAATACTGCATCTGTTCGTGCAGCATGGTGTGGCGGATGATGCGGGTTTCGAAATCTTCCAGTTCGACCGCCGTGGGCAGTTCGCCATAAAGCAGCAGATAGCACACTTCGAGATAGTGCGATTTCTCGGCCAGTTGGTCGATCGGATAGCCACGATGCAGCAGCTCGCCCTTGTCGCCATCGATAAAGGTGATGGTGCTGTCGCAGCTCGCGGTCGAGGTATACCCCGGATCATAGGTGAACACGCCGCCTTCGGCGTAAAGTTTGCGCACGTCCAGCACGTCGGGACCCACCGTCGGCGACAGGATCGGCAGCTCGACGGTCTTGCCATCCATATGTAGCGTGGCGGTCTTGTTCTTATCGGTCATTTTAGTCCCTTCTTCTCATCTGGCACGGAACGCGAAAGCGTCTTACTCCGCGCGGGCAGACCGGGCATCGGGCACCGGTCCTGTATCTTTCGCCGCGGTCATGTCCGGTCAGTTCGACCCGACGCGCCCGGCAGCATCCCTGAGGCGGGCCAGGGTTTCGTCCTGGCCAAGCACAAGCATCATGTCGAACACCGAAGGGGTCACTGCGCGCCCGGCAAGAGCGGCTCTGAGCGGGCCGGCCAACTTGCCGAACTTGGTGCCCCGGTCTTCGGCGAAAGCGCCCAGAGTCGCCTCCAGATCGTTTCGCGTCCAGCTAGCATTTTGCAACTGCGGCGTCAATTCAGACAGCATACCGTCGGATACCGTTGCCAGCGCCTTGGCGGCCTTTTCATCCGGCTCGACAGGACGGCTTGCCAGCGCAAAATGCGCCTTTTCAATCAGTTCCGGGAAGGTTTTCGCCCGATCCTTGAGGCAGAACATGGCCCGCTCCAGCGCGTCACCCTGCGTTGAGGTCAAGGCTGGCTTGCCTGCAGCGGCAAGATAGGCCTCCAGCTCCTGCCGCAATGCGGCGTCATCGCTAACGGCAATATGCTGGCCACAAAGGCTTTCCAGCTTTTTCAGGTCGAACCGGGCCGGGCTTTTGCCGATTCCGCTCAGATCGAACCACTCTTTTGCCTGTGCGTCGGTAAAGAATTCGTTATCGCCGTGGCTCCAGCCCAGCCGGGCTAGGTAATTGCGCATTCCAGCGGCGGGATAGCCCATCGCCTGATACTCCTGCGCCCCCAGCGCACCGTGGCGTTTCGACAGTTTCTTGCCGTCCGGCCCGTGGATCAGCGGGATATGCGCCCAGACCGGCACCGGCCAGCCCATGGCGTCATAGATCATCATCTGCCGTGCAGCATTGTTCAGGTGATCGTCGCCCCGGATTACATGGGTGACCCCCATATCATGGTCATCGACCACCACCGCCAGCATATAGACCGGCGTACCGTCGCCGCGCAGCAGCACCATGTCGTCCAGTTGGTCATTGCGAATCGTCACATCGCCCTGCACCTGATCCCGGATCACCGTGGTGCCCTGCTGCGGTGCCTTGATGCGGATGACGCTGGGCAAATCCGGGTGTGTGGCGGGATCGGCATCGCGCCAAGGGCTGCGAAACTGTGTGCTCTTGCCCTCGGCGCGGGCAGACTCTCGGAACGCAGCAATCTCGTCCTGTGTCGAAAAGCACTTATAGGCCTTGCCTTCGGCCAGAAGCTGGCGGGCCACCTCGGCGTGTCGATCGGCGCGGGTGAACTGGCTGATCGGGTCTCCGTCCCAGTCGAGCCCCATCCAGCTCAGCCCCTGCAAAATGGCCTGCGTCGCCTCGGGGGTCGAGCGTTCGCGGTCGGTATCCTCGATCCGCAGCAGGAACTTGCCGCCGCGCCCACGCGCGTAAAGCCAGTTGAACAGCGCGGTGCGCGCGCCGCCGATATGCAGAAAACCGGTGGGCGAGGGGGCGAAACGGGTGACGACCTGATCGGACATAAGGGCGCTTTACCTTTTGGTAACCATGAGGGGAATAACGTTTTGTGGCCTGAATAGCGGGCCGGACGGCGGGGGGCAAGCATGGGCGTTGCGGGCAAGGTTGCAGCCGCGCTTGATGCGGTGCTGGATCGCCAGCGCGGGCATTTGTTTCCTTGGGCTCCGGTGTTTCTCGGGCTGGGGATCGGGATCTATTTCTTTTTACCGACAGAGCCGGACGGCAGGTTTTATCTGATACCGGGGCTGATCGGGGCGGCCGGGGCGGTCTGGGCGCTGTTGCGCCCGGGCGGGGTGGCGGCGCTGGGAGTGGCGGCGGCGTTGCTCGCAACCGGCTTGGCGCTGGCTTCGGCGCGGGCGCATCTGGTCGCGGCCCCGGTCCTGAGTTTCCGCTACTACGGGCCGGTCGAAGGCCGTGTCGTGGCGCTTGATCGTTCCGCCTCGGATGCGCTGCGGCTGACGCTGGATCGCGTCCGGCTGGAGGGGGCGGTATCGACCCAGGTGCCGGCACGGCTGCGGATCGCGCTGCATGGCACGGCGTCGGGGCAGGGGGGGTGGCCCGGCGCGCGGATCATGACCACCGCCCATCTTGCCCCGCCACAGGGGCCGGCAGAGCCCGGCGGCTTTGATTTTCGCCGTCACGCCTGGTTTCAGCGCTTGGGGGCGGTGGGCTATACCCGCGCGCCCGTGCTCGTCGCGGCCCCGCCGGGGCGCGATCTGGGCCTGTTCCGCCTGCGCATGGCGGTCGCGGCGCGGATGCGGGCGGTTTTGCCCGGGGATATCGGCGGCTTTGCTGCGGCGGTGACAACCGGCGATCGCAGCGGCGTCGGGCAAAAAACGCTGGAGGCGCTGCGTGCCAGCAATCTGGCGCATCTGCTGGCGATCTCGGGGCTGCATATGGGGCTGTTGGCCGGGTTCGTCTTTGCCGCGATCCGATTGGGGCTGGCCGCAATCCCGGTGCTGGCGCTGCGGTTGCCCGCGCGCAAGATCGCCGCCGGGGCCGCGATTCTGGCTGCTGCGGGCTATCTTGCGCTGTCGGGCGGCAACGTGGCTACAGAACGTGCCTTTGTCATGACCGCCGTCATGCTGGGCGCGGTGATGGTGGATCGGCGCGCCTTTTCGCTGCGGGCGGTGGCGCTGGCGGCGTTGATTGTCTTGCTGATGCGGCCGGAATCGCTGCTGGGGCCGGGGTTCCAGATGTCCTTTGCGGCCACCACGGCGCTGATCGCGGTGTTTGGGGCCTTGCGCGATTGGCAGCTGGCGCTGGGGCCGCGATGGCTGTCCCCGGTGGTCGGGGTGGGGCTGTCGTCGCTGGTGGCGGGGCTGGCCACCGCGCCGGTGGCGGCGGCGCATTTCAATGCGCTGGCACATTACGGGCTGGTGGCCAACCTGCCGACGGTGCCGGTGATGGGGCTGGTGGTGATCCCGGCGGCGGTGCTGGCCGCCACCCTCGCCCCATTTGGTCTTGAGGCACTTCCGCTGGAGGCGATGGGGCTCGGGTTGCGCTGGATTCTCATGGTGGCCAATTGGGCCGCGCAGCTGCCGGGCGCGCGCGGCTACGTGACCAGCCCCGGCCCGCTGGTGCTGCCGCTTTTCGTGCTGGGGATCCTGTTCGTGATCCTCTGGCAGGGATGGGCGCGGCTTGTCGGGCTGATCCCGGCAGCGGCGGCGGTGCTGATCTGGACCGGGGCCGAACGTCCAGCGGTGCTGATTGCCGACAGTGGCACACTGGTCGGCGTGATGACACCGCAGGGCCGGGCCTTGAGCAAGTCGCGCGGGGCGGGCTTTGTCGCCGGGATCTGGTTGGAAAACGATGGTGACGGCGCCGATCAACCCGAAGCGGCGGCGCGTTGGCCGGGGGGGGCTGGGCGGTTGCGCGTGATCAAGGCCGGGGCACGCCGTATCATCCATGTGACCGGCAAACGCGCGCTGCCGGAGCTGAGCGATTGCACCGCACAGGATGTGGTCGTCGCCCCGCTGCCGGTGCCGCTGGACGGGCCCTGTCTGGTGCTTGATCCGTCATATCTGGGCAAGACCGGCGCGGTGGCCTTTGACAGCGACGGCGGGGTGCGAGCGACGCGAACCCCGGACCGTTGGCGGCTCTGGTCAGGGCCAGTTCAATAGGGCCAATTCAATAGGTTTGGGTCAATAGGTCCGGATCAACCCGACCAGACGGCCCTGTATCGCGACCTTGTCTTCGGGAAGGATGCGGGTTTCATAGGCCGGGTTGGCGGCCTCCAAAGCGATGGATTTGCCCTTGCGGAAAAACCGTTTCAAGGTCGCCTCGTGATCCTCGATCAAGGCCACCACGATATCACCGCTATCGGCGGCCTGGGTTTCGCGGATGATGACGATATCGCCGTCATTGATCCCCGCCTCGATCATCGAGTCGCCCCGGACCTCAAGCGCGTAATGCTCGCCCTGACCCGACAGCATGGAGGCCGGAACCGCGACATTGTGCGAGATATGGCTGATCGCCTCGATCGGGACACCGGCGGCGATGCGGCCCATCATCGGCAGTTCGATCGAATAATGTTCGACCCCATCGGCATTGGCCGGGCGCGGGGCGCTGGGGCGGTCTCCCTCGATCACGCGGGGAGAAAACCCGGTGCTCGACTCTCCGCCCAGGCTTTCAGGCAGTTTGACGATTTCGATGGCGCGGGCGCGATGGGCCAACCGCCGGATAAAGCCCCGCTCCTCGAGCGCGGTGATTAGGCGATGAATGCCGGATTTGGAGCGCAGGTCCAGCGCCACCTTCATTTCGTCGAAACTGGGCGGAACCCCGTCATGCTGTACGCGGTCGTGGATAAACGTTAGCAAATCCAATTGTTTCCGGGTCAGCATCGTGTTCACCTCGCAGCCATGCGTTTTGTTTTGTTCTACGCATGTTCACGTTTTGTGTCAAGGGCGGCAGAGCGGGTGATCAGATCGAAAGATAGTCCACAACCTCGCCCGCGGCACGGGCCGGGTCGTCAGCGGGGCGTCGGACCAGCGCCGTGGCGGCGGACAGAACCGAGAGCAGCGAACTGTCTTGGTTGCCCTCTACCGTGATCCGGCCATCTGCACCGATCCGCGCGCGCATGTAGTGTTCGCGCGGGCCGTTGGCGCCGATATCCGCGGCCAGCGCGGCTTGGTTGAGCCTTGGGGCGGGCGCCCCCAGCCCGAGCATCGCGCGCAGCATCGGCACCACAAAGACCCGACCGCAGACCATGGCCGAGACCGGATTGCCGGGAAGCCCCAGCATGGCGGCCCCGTTCAGCCGCCCCGCCATCAGCGGTTTGCCGGGGCGCATCCGCACCTTGTAGAACGCACGCTCCATCCCCAGCGTTTCCGCCACGCCCGCCACTAGATCGTGATCGCCGACCGAGGCGCCGCCAATGGTGATCACCAGATCGGCGCCCTTGGCGAGGTCAAAGGCCGTGATGAGCGAGGCCGCGCTGTCACGCGCGATGGGCAGGATCCGGGCCTCGGCGCCGGCCTCTTCCAGCATCGCCTTGAGACCAAAGGTATTAGAGGCGATGATCTGGTCCGGGCCGGGCTGTTCGCCGGGCATCACCAATTCATCCCCGGTGGAGATCAGCGCGACGACGGGTTTGCGCACCACGGGCACCCGGTCGATATTCATCGACGCCAGCAGGGCAATATCGGCGGGGCGCAACCGGCGCGGGGCCTGTACCGTGTCGCCAGCGCGGAAATCCACGCCGAGCGGGCGCACGTTGTCGTTTTTCCCCGGTGCGTTGGCGATGGTGATCAGATCGCCGCTTCGGCTGACATCCTCTTGAATGACAACGAAATCAGCCCCTTCGGGCAGGGGCGCACCGGTAAAGATGCGCACCGCTTGCCCCGGGCCGACCCGGCCCTCGAACCGATGCCCGGCGGCGGCCTCGCCGATCAGCTTGAACATCGCGTGTTGCTCGACCTCGGCAGAGTTCACCGCATAGCCATCCATCGACGAGGCGGCAAAGGGCGGCTGGTCGCGGCGCGCTCTCACGTCGCGGGCCAGAATGCGGCCCGCGGCCGCGATCAGTGGAACCTCTTCTGCCGGCAACGGGGCGGCAAGCTTGAACAGAAGCGCGCGGGCCTCGTCCACCGTGATCATTGCACCGATCATTGTGCCTCGTACCGCCCTGATTTTCCACCATCTTTCAGTGTCACACGGATGCCGCCGATCTGCATCGCCTTGTCCACGGCCTTGGCCATGTCATAGACGGTCAGCGCGGCGATGCTGACGGCGCTCAGCGCCTCCATCTCGACCCCGGTGCGCCCGGTGGTCTTGACCGTAGCGGTAATCCGCAGACCGGGCAGCGCGCTGTCTGGCGTCAGTTCGACCGCGACCTTGCTGACCGGCAGCGGATGGCACAGGGGGATCAGGTCCGGGGTCTTTTTGGCCCCCATGATCCCGGCAAGCTGGGCAACCCCCATCACATCGCCCTTTTTGGCGCGGCCTTCGGTAATCATGTCAAAGGTTGCGCGGGCCATCTTGACGTAGCCTTCGGCGGTGGCGACACGGGCGGTCTCGGGCTTGTCCGAGACGTCGACCATATGCGCGTTGCCAGCGGCGTCGAAATGGGTCAGCTCGGCCATTTCACATCCCTCCGGGGGCGGTCAGCGGGTTGGCCAGCAGGTGCCGGGTTGCATCCGCGACATCGTCCTGACGCATCAGACTTTCGCCGATCAGGAAACAGCGCGCGCCATAGCGCGCCATCTCGGCGAGATCCTCGGCACTGTTCAGACCGCTCTCGCAGACGATGGTGCGGTCCACCGGCACCAGTTTCGAAAGCCGACGGGTGGTGTCCAGCGTGGTCTCGAAGGTCTTGAGGTTGCGGTTATTGATCCCGATCAGCGGGCTTTTCAGCAGGGCCGCACGTTCCAGTTCATCTTCGTCATGCACCTCGATCAGGACGCTCATACCCCAGTCAACGGCGGTCTGTTCCAACTCGGCGGCCTGGCTGTCTTCGACCGAGGCCATGACGATCAGGATACAGTCAGCCCCCAGCGCGCGGGCTTCGGTCACCTGATAGGGATCATACATGAAATCCTTGCGCAGGACCGGCAGGTCGCAGGCAGCGCGTGCCGCGATCAGATACTCTTTCGCGCCTTGGAAACTGGGGGTGTCGGTCAGCACCGACAGGCAGGTCGCGCCACCCTCGGCATAGGCTTGGGCCAGTGCGGGCGGGTCAAAGTCGGGGCGGATCAACCCCTTGGAGGGGCTGGCCTTTTTGATTTCGGCGATCAATCCGTATCCGCCGCGGCTGGCCATTTGCAGCGCCTCGGTAAAGGGGCGCACCGGGCCGGCGGCATGCGCCTCGGCCTCGATCTCGGCCAGCGGTTTCGCGGCCTTGTCCGCCACGATTTCCTCAAGCTTGTACGCCTTGATGCGGTCCAGAACGGTCTCGGTCATGCGCGCTCCTGTGTGATCTTTGCCAGCGCCGTGACGCAGGCCTTGGCCTTGCCGCTGTCGATGCTTTCCGCCGCCATCGCCACCCCTTCGCGCAGGTCGGAGGCGGCATCGGCAATCGTCAGCGCCGCCGCAGCGTTCAGCAGCACGGCGTCGCGATAGGCCGAGGGCGCACCGTCAAGCAGCGCGCGCAGGGCGGCGCCGTTCTCTGCCGGTGTGCCGCCCAGAATATCCTCGAAGGGATGCACGGGGAGACCGGCATCCTCCGGGTGCAACTCGGCCTCCTTGACGGTGCCATCTTCCAGCGCCGCGACCCAGCTGACCCCGGTGATGGTCAGCTCGTCGGTGCCGTCAGAGCCATGCACCAACCATGCGCGCTCTGACCCCAGCCGACCCAGCGTTTCGGCCATGGGCCGGATCAGGTCGCGGGAAAAGGTGCCGGTCAACTGCCGTTTCACCCCTGCCGGGTTGGTCAGCGGCCCAAGGATGTTGAACATGGTCCGCGTGCCCAGTTCCGTGCGTGCCGGTCCCACATGGGCCATCGCCGGGTGGTGCATCGGCGCCATCATGAAGCCGATCCCGACCTCGCGCAGGGCGCGTTCCACCACCTCGGGGCCGACCATCGTGTTGATCCCCATCTGCCCCAGCGCATCGGCAGAGCCAGATTTCGATGACAGGTTGCGGTTGCCGTGCTTGGCCACCGGCACACCGGCACCGGCCACCACAAAGGCGGCGGCGGTCGAAATGTTCAGCGTGCCCTTGCCGTCGCCACCGGTGCCGACGATGTCCATCGCCCCCTCGGGGGCAATCACGGCATGGCATTTGGCCCGCATCACGGCGGCGGCGGCGGTGTATTCATCCACCGTTTCACCCCGGGTGCGCATCGCCATCAGCAGCCCGCCGATCTGGGCTGGTGTCGCCTCGCCGTCGAACAGGATGGTAAAGGCGGTCTCGGCCTCCTGCGGGGTGAGGGGACGTTCGGCGCTGGCGCCGATCAGGGGTTTCAGCGCGTCGCTCATGCGGGAACCTTCATGTCGTTCAGGAAATTCTTCAGCAGGGCATGGCCATGCTCCGAGGCGATGGACTCGGGGTGGAACTGCACCCCGTGGATCGGCAACTCGCGGTGTTGCAGCCCCATGATGGTGCCGTCCTCCAGCCAAGCGGTCACCTTGAGACTGTCGGGCAGGCTGTCGCGATCAACCACCAGCGAATGATAGCGGGTCGCCTTGAACGGCGACGGCAGGCCGGCAAACACGCCTTCGCCATCGTGATGGATCACGCCCATCTTGCCGTGTACAATCTCTTTCGCGCGCACCACTGTGCCGCCAAAGGCCTGACCGATGGTCTGATGCCCAAGACAGACGCCCAGCAGCGGAATGCGCTGTTCTGCCGCCGCCGCCGTCAGCGCAAGGCAGATGCCCGCCCGATCCGGATCGCAGGGGCCGGGCGAGAGCAGGATGCCAGAGGGCCGCATCGCGATCGCCTCCTGCACGCTCAGCGCATCATTGCGTCGGGTCACCACATCGGCGCCCAAAGCGCCCAGATAGTGCACAAGGTTATAGGTGAAGGAGTCGTAATTATCGATCAAAAGCAGCATGGCGCCCGGGATACATTGGGGGCTGGTGGCGCGAGGCCCGCCAGCATTATAGTGATTGGACCCTACATGTTCAGGGATGGTCGGCAGCGTCAAGGGCCAGAGGGCGGGACATCGTGCTGCTGCGGGCCGTCCTTTGGGCGCGCGGGCGAATAAATGAGAGAGGCGAGGCGGGAATGCGCGGATTTCTTTGGGGGCTGATATTGGGCGCGGCGCTGGTTGTGTCGGTGACGGCGGGGCTGTCGCTGTTGGTGCCGATGTCGCGGCCTGACGTGGCGAGCGAGTCACCGGACGCGGCGGCGGGCGGCGTGGATCACGGGGGCGAGACGGGCGTGACCCAGCCCGGGTCCGACGCTGATCTGGTCGAGGCCGCGCCACTGGCCCCCAGAACGGCAGGGGCCGGATCGGACTCGCTGGCATCGATGGACACGGCGGATACAGACCCGGCGGAGAAGCCAAGCGTCGGCGCTGCGACCGGTGCGTTGGAGGGGCCGGACGAGATCCCCGGCGCACCGACCCTGTCCACCACGCAGGAGGCCACCGCGATGCCGCAGGCTCCGGTCAGTGCCCCCGATACGCCCAGCAAAGAGCGCGGAGTGCCCGCGGTCTCCGATCCCTCGCAGCCCTCTCTGCCGGCGCTGCCCGATGCTGGCTCCGGCTTTGGCACGGCCCCGCTTGCGGATGAGGCGGCGCCAGAAGTGGTGTCGCACACGGACCCGGACCTGCAGGCCGTGCCGCCGTCAGTGCCCGGCGCAGATCCCATGAGCGAGGCCGCCCCCAAGAGCGAGGACGCACCTGATGTCGCCCCCGAATCCCCATCGCCAGTCATACCAGCCCCGCGTATCGCAGCTCTGCCGCAGGCCGGCGATGGGGAGGAGGCCGCGCCGCAAAGCCCGGCCATCGGCACGCCGGTGGCGCCACTGACCGAGCGCGACGATGCCCCGGAGGCAACCCCGGATGCGGGCCGCACCGAACCGCCGGCGATTGAACGGTTTGCGGTGCCTTTCGAGAACCCCGAGGGGCAGCCTTTGATGTCCATCCTGTTGATGGATGGGAAGGATTCGATCGGGGCCGAGGCCTTGGCGGATTTCCCCTATCCGTTGACCTTTGCGGTCGATCCTGCCGCGCCCGACGCGGCGGAGAAGATGGCGCGCCATCGCGCCGCCGGGTTCGAGGTGGTCTTGCTGGCCGATCTTCCGGCGGCGGCGCTGGCACAGGATGCCGAGGTCGCGCTGTCGGTCTGGCGCGCTGCAGTCCCCGAGGCGGTCGCGATTCTGGAAGGCACCGGCAGCGGCATTCAGGGCAGCCGGGCGCTGTCGGATCAGGTGACCTTGATTGCGCAGGATGCCGGCCTTGGCCTGATCATGCAGGCAAATGGGCTGAATACGGCGCAGAAACTGGCGGTTCGCGCCGGCGTTCCCTCGGCGGTGGTGTTTCGCGACTTTGACGGGGCCGGGCAGTCGGCGACGGTGATGCGCCGGTTCCTGGATCAGGCGGCGTTCCGGGCCGGGCTGGACGGGGCGGTGATCATGCTGGGTCGGGTGAAGCCCGATACGATCAGCGCGCTGCTGCTCTGGGGCTTGCAGGACCGGGCGCAGCGGGTGGCGCTGGCTCCGGTCTCCGCCGTCTTGATGCACGAACCGGGGGCAGAGTAACCCCCGCGCGTTGACCGCGAGGGGGTCCGTGGCAGGGCAACCGCCTTAGACGAACATCGCGTTCAGGGCGACAAAGACCAGCGCGGACAGCAGCGCGGCGGCGGGCACGGTGATGACCCAGGCCGCCGCGATGGTCAGGAAATGCGACCGGCGCACCAGTTTGCGGCGGCGGCGTTCCTCGGTCGCGATCTTGCTGCCGTTGGACGGCGCGTTTCTGGGGCGGTGCTTTTCATTGTGCCATTCGCGGAAGAAGCCGACGCCGAACACGGCCCCCACGGCGATATGGGTCGAAGACACCGGCAGCCCCAGCCAGCTTGCCACGATCACCGTGATCGCCGCCGAGAGCGCGACGCAAAAGGCGCGCATCGGGTTCAGTTTGGTGATTTGGCTGCCGACCATGCGGATCAGCTTGGGCCCGAACAGCACCAGCCCGAATGAAATTCCCAAAGCCCCGACAATCATCACCCAGGTGGGGATCGCCACCTTGCCGGCGAATTCGCCAAACTCGACCGAGTGCACGATGGCGGCGAGCGGTCCCACCGCATTGGCCACGTCATTGGCCCCATGGGCAAAGGACAGCAGCGCCGCCGAGATCACCAGCGGCAGCGAAAACAAGATCTTGAGCGACTTGTTGCGGTTTTCCATCCCGCGCGACTGGCGGCGCACGACAGGGACGGCGATGGCATAAAACAGCACGCCGACCAGCGCCCCGATCAGCAACGCGGTGCCAAGATCGATGGTGATCACGCGTTTCAGCCCTTTGACCGAAAGATAGGCGGAAAAGGCGCCGGCCATGATCCCGACCAGCACCGGCACCCAGCGGCGCGCGGCGGCGATCTTGTCGTCCTGATAGATGATCCGGGCCTTGATGAAGGCGAGGAACCCGGCCGCGATCACCCCGCCCAGAACCGGCGAAATCACCCAGCTTGCCGCGATTGCGCCCATGCTGGACCAGTTGATCGCGCTGAAACCGGCGGCGGCGATGCCCGCGCCCATGACCCCGCCCACGACCGAGTGGGTGGTCGAGACCGGCGCGCCGATCCATGTGGCAAGGTTCACCCAAAGCGCAGAAGACGTCAGCGCCGCCATCATCGCCCAGATAAAGATGCGGGTGTCGCTCATGCTGGTGGGGTCGATGATGCCCTTGGAAATCGTCGAGACCACATCGCCGCCGGCCAGCAGCGCACCGGCGCTTTCAAAAAGTGCGGCGATCACGATGGCCCCCGCCAGCGTCAAGGCGTTGGCGCCCACGGCAGGGCCCATGTTGTTGGCGACGTCATTGGCGCCGATATTGATCGCCATATAGGCGCCCAGCACGGCCGCCGCGACGATGATCGCCGAGGAGCTGCTACCACTGCCGGTGAAAAGGGCCGCGATCAGCCCGACAATGACGATAAAGGCCAGCGCCACGCCCAGCCCCACCATCGGGCGCGAGACATAGAGCGTGGCCAGTTCAAGCTGTCCGATCCGGCCCAGATCCTTGTCGAGGGTTTTCCACTGTCGGGGGGAAGAATTCTGCGACATTCACGCCTTTCGGTGCGGCGCGGTCCGGGCTGGCACACGCCTGTCATCTATCCGTTGCAATCCGTTTGGCGATAGGCTGGATTGTCCGTCAGTTCAAGCGCGGGCTGTCATCTTGTCCGCGAACAGGCGCAAAACATCAGGCACGCCGGGGTCGTCGGTCCGCGCGCAGGCCTCGGGGATCGACAGCCAGACCCGCTCGCGGCGGTCGGCCTCGGGGTAATCGGTACGCATTTCACTGACGTCGACGGGATAGACCCAGACGGTGCAATCGCGTTCCAGCCCGCTGTCGTATTTCTTGACCGTATGGTAGCTGGTCAGCGGGGTGCGCCAAGGCTCTCCCTTGCGCACGCCAGCCTCTTCCCACGCCTCTTGCAGCGCGGTTTCCCAGCTGTCCAACCCGGTGATCGGCCAGCCCTTGGGCAGGATCCAGCGGCCCCGCGACGAGGTGATCAGCAGCACTTCCAATTCGCCGTCCTTGCCGTGACGGTAGCACAACGCGCCGAGTTGGACCGCCTTGGGGCGGCTCAGCATGAGTTTTACGCTCTCCAGCCACGGGATCTTGCGAGGGTCCATCGGGGTTTGCCTTGCTGCTCTAACGTGCTGCTTAAAATGGTACACTTTTTCACCACTTTACGGCAAATCGTCAAGATCGGCAAATAATATCCCTGAATTACAGGTTTAACCGGGCCAGGCCGCCCAAGTCTCGGGCGGGCCGACAAAAGCGTTGATGTCCACCGGACCGTCGATGCCGGGCACCACGCCGGTTCCGGTATATTGCCAAAAGGTCCAGCGCGCACCGGGATAGGTGTCGCGCGGGTGGCCGGCGACCGAGCGCAGCCAGAACCGGGTGCCGGTTAGTCTGCCAATGCCGGTGTCGCGGTAGAAGTCGGGCGTGGTGTAGATGATTGGGCGCTGCCCGTAATGGCGCTCGAGAATATCAAGAAAACGGCGCGCCTCGGCCCGGACCTTGGCCCCGTCAGGGCGTTTGGTGCAGGTGCGAGAGCGGTGGTTCCATTCCATGTCCAGCACATGGGGCAGGGCCGAGGAATCGCGCGGCACGTGGCGGATGAACCAGCGCGCCTGCTCTGCCGCCGGGCGGCAGAAATAGAAGTAGTGATAGGCACCACGGCGAACCCCGGCGCGCTGCGCGCCGCGCCAGTGCTCGGCGAACATCTGGTCGGAATGATCGCCGCCCTCAGTCGCCTTGATATAGGCAAAGGCTACGCCACCGCGTCGGACCTTGCGCCAGTCGATCGCCCCCTGATAGCGCGAGACGTCGATCCCGTGCACCGGATAGCGATGCGGCGGCACGCCCTGCCAGTCATGCGGGTCAAGATCCTCGAACCGGGGGGCGGCAAGGAACGACATATGCGGCACATCTGCCGCCGCTGCCGTCGTGGGGGCAACCGGGGCGGACCGTTGGGCGCAGGCTGTCAGCAACAGCAATACCGAAAAACGCAGGATCGCCCGAACCATGTCACACCCTTTTACAACCACCATCAGCAGCCATTAACGCGGGAAGGACGACGTATGGCAATGGGGGTGGGGATCGGACGGCGGAAAGGCGCGGAGGCGATCAAAGGGGGTGGTCAGAGATCGAGGTCGACCCAGACCGGCACATGGTCGGACGGCTTGTCATAGCCCCGGATTTCCTTGTCGATGCCCAGATCGCGCATCAGATCGGCGGCCTGCGGGGTCAGCAGGATATGATCGATGCGGATGCCGTTGTTGCGCCGCCACGCCCCGGCCTGATAATCCCAAAAGGTATAGTGGCCCGGTCCCGGCAACCGGGTGCTGACCGCCTCGGTAAAGCCCAGGTTGACGATACGTTGAAAGGCGGCGCGGGTGTCGGGGCGGAACAGCGCGTCTTCGGTCCAGTCCTCGGGGCTAGCGGCGTCTTGCGGTTGCGGGATGACGTTGTAATCGCCCGCCATCATCGCCGGTTCCTCGGCGGCAAGCAGGTCCACGGCGCGGGCCTGCAGCCGTTCCATCCAGGCGAGCTTGTAGTCGAATTTCGGTCCCGGTGCCGGGTTGCCGTTGGGCAGGTACAGCCCGCACAGGCGGATCGCGGTCTTGCCCACGACGGTGGCTTCGATCCAGCGCGCCTGTTCGTCCTCATCGTCGCCGGGCAGGCCGCGCGTCACGTCTTCCAATGGCAGTTTCGACAGGATCGCCACGCCGTTAAAGCCTTTTTGCCCGTGGGTCGCGACGTTGTAGCCACGCTCTTCGAACAGCTCGCGCGGGAAGTTTTCATCGACCGATTTGATCTCTTGCAGCATCGCCACATCGGGCTGGGCGCTGTCGAGCCAGTCGGCCAACGCCCCGACGCGCGCCTTGATCCCGTTGATGTTGAAGGTGGCGATCTTCATGGCAGGCCTCTCGAAGCGATGCGTTTCGATCTATCTCTTATCGCGTTCGCTTGGGTAAGTCATGGGGCAGGGTGCGGCAAAGACCTGTCTTCAGGTCGCGTTCCAGAAATGCAGAATTACCCTTTGATTTCGCATGGTTAATTTCGGATCGACGCGCTTCATGACGCCCGGATCACATGGAAAACGAGGTGCCGCAGCCACAGGACGAGGTGGCGTTGGGGTTCTCGATCACGAAACGGGCGCCGATCAGCTCTTCGGTAAAGTCGATGGTGGCATTTGCCAGAAACGGCAGCGACACGGAATCAACCACGACCTTCTGTCCTTTGCTTTCCAGCACCAGATCATCCTCGGCCGCCTCATCAAGCACGATCTCGTACTGGAAGCCAGAGCAGCCGCCACCCTCGACGGCAACGCGCAAGGCCTTGCCTTGATCGGCGGCACCGATCTCTGCCAGGCGGGCAAAGGCGCGCTCGGTCACTTTGGGGGGCAGGTTCATGGATCACTCCGGCGTTTGAATTCTTCTGTTATTCCAATATAGAGGCCGCGAGCACAGGCACAAGAACAAGGACAGCAGATGCGCGCGCCCTATGCCTCGGATCCGGAGCGCAGCCGTGGGCGGCTGGTGCCGGAAGAGGAAAGCAGTTTTCGCTCCTGTTTCCAACGGGATCGGGACCGGATCATCCATGCCAGCGCGTTTCGGCGCCTCAAGCACAAGACACAGGTCTTTGTCGAACATGAGGGCGACAATTACCGCACCCGGCTGACCCATTCGATCGAAGTGGCGCAGGTGGCGCGTACCATCGCCGGTGCGCTGGATCTGAATCAGGAGCTGACCGAGGCGGTGGCGCTGGCCCATGATCTGGGTCACACGCCGTTCGGTCATACCGGCGAGGATGCGCTGCATGCGCTGATGGCCCCCTATGGCGGGTTCGATCACAATGCGCAGGCGATCCGCATCGTCACCGTGCTGGAGCGCCACTATGCCGAGTTCGATGGCTTGAACCTGACGTGGGAAACGCTTGAGGCGATTGCAAAACATAATGGCCCGGTGCTGGGCGATTTGCCTTGGGCGCTGGCCGAATGCAATCGGGCGATTGATCTGGAACTGCACACCCATGCCAGTGCCGAGGCGCAGGTGGCCGCGCTGGCCGACGACATTGCCTATAACAACCACGACCTGCACGACGGGCTGCGCGCCGGGCTGTTCACCGACGAAGATATCGTCGCGCTGCCGATCGTCGGGGCCGCCTATGCGGAGGTCGATGCCAAATACCCCGGGCTTGATCGCAATCGGCGCCGCCACGAGGCGTTGCGCCGGGTGTTCGGGGTCATGGTCTCAGATGTGATCGACACCGCGCGCGCCAATTTGGCGGCAAGCGGCGCACGCTCGGTCGAGGATATCCGCCTGCTGGGGCGCCCGGTGATCTGTTTCTCGCCGCCGCTGTGGACGGACCTGAAAGCGATCCGCGCCTTTCTGTTCCGGCGCATGTATCGCGCCCCCAGCGTGATGAAGATCCGCACCGAGATGGCGGTGGTGGTGGAAGAGCTGTTCGCGCTGTTCCTGTCCGACCCCGGCCTGTTGCCGGCGCGCTGGCATCCCGATCTGGCCCGCGCGGCCAAGGCAGAGGATGGCGAAACGGCGGTGGCGCGGATCGTGTCGGACTATATCGCCGGGATGACCGACCGCTTCGCGCTGCTGGAACATGCACGTCTGTTGGGCGGGAAGCACGGCTGATCCCCCTGTACGGCGGTTGACCGCCCCGCCGGGAGTGGTAAACCGCGCCAAAGCCCAAAAGGATGCCCCGATGAACCTGTTTGCCGATATACGCGCGCTTGTCGTGACCAACCTGACCGAAATGATGCAGGCTGGCGTTCTGCCCGCCGGGCTGGTGCTGGACAATGTCACGGTCGAGCCGCCGCGCGACCCGGCCCATGGCGACATGGCGACCAACGCGGCGATGGTGCTGGCCAAACCGGCAAAGATGAAGCCGCGCGACATCGCCGAGGCGCTGGCGGCGCGTCTGATCGAGGATCCGCGCATCGCCACGGCCGAGGTGGCAGGCCCCGGTTTCCTGAACCTTCGGTTGGCGGGCGACGTCTGGCGCGGGGTGATTGGTGCCGTTCTGCAACAGGGCGAGGACTATGGCCGCTCCGACTTGGGGCAGGGGCGCAAGATCAACGTCGAATACGTCTCGGCCAACCCCACCGGACCGCTGCACGTGGGCCATACCCGGGGCGCGGTGTTCGGCGATGCGCTGGCCAGCCTGCTGGCCTATTCCGGCCATGAGGTGACGCGCGAATATTATATCAACGACGGCGGCGCGCAGGTCGATGTGCTCGCCCGCTCGGTCTATCTGCGTTATCTCGAAGCGCTGGGGGAGGCCGTGGAGTTTCCCGACGGCACCTATCCCGGTGAATATCTGATCGAGGTCGGCGAGACGCTGGCGAAAGAGATCGGGGATCGCTATGTCGGCCAACCTGAATCGGTCTGGCTGCAAGAGCTGCGCGAATATTCCACCGACAAGATGTTGGTGCTGATCCGCGACGATCTGGCCTCGCTTGGCGTCAAGATGGATGTGTTCTTCTCGGAAAAATCGCTGTACGGCACCGGCCGGATCGAGGATGCGATTCAGCATCTGTGCGACAAGGGGCTGATCTATCGCGGTGTGTTGGAACCGCCCAAGGGCAAGCTGCCCGAGGATTGGGAACCGCGCGAACAGACCCTGTTCAAATCGACCGATCACGGCGACGATGTCGACCGCCCGATCAAGAAATCGGACGGCAGCTGGACCTATTTCGCGCCCGATATCGCCTATCACTATGACAAGGTGCTGCGCGGGTTCGACGAGCTGATCGATGTGTTCGGGGCCGATCACGGTGGCTATGTCAAACGCATGAAGGCGGCGGTTTCGGCCCTGTCCGAAGGGCGGGTGCCGCTGGACATCAAGCTGACGCAGCTGGTCAAGCTGTGGAAGAATGGCGAGCCCTTCAAGATGTCGAAACGGGCGGGGAATTTCGTCACCCTGCGCGACGTGGTCGAACAGGTGGGGCCGGATGTGACCCGCTTCGTGATGCTGACGCGCAAGAATGACGCGCCGCTGGATTTCGATTTCGACAAGGTGCTGGAGCAAAGCCGGGAAAATCCGGTCTTTTACGTCCAATATGCCCATGCCCGTGTGATGAGCGTACTGCGCAAAGCCGCGGCCGCGGGCATTGCCGCCGATGATGCCACCCTCGGGGCCGCGGACCTGTCGTCTGTTGGCCATGAGGCCGAGCTGACGGTCGCCAGAAAGCTGGCCGAATGGCCGCGTCTGGTGGAAATCGCCGCCCGTTCGCATGAGCCGCATCGCATCGCCTTTTACCTCTATGAACTGTCTGGCGACTTCCACGCCTTGTGGAACCGGGGCAACGAGTTGCACGAGCTGCGCTTCCTGCAAGAGGGCGACACGGCCACAAGTCAGGCAAAAATGGCCATGGCGCGGGCTGTATCCGTTGTTATTTCTGCCGGTCTCGGTATTCTTGGGGTAACGCCGGTGCAGGAGATGCGGTGACAAAACCGCACGAACCGCTGGCCCGAGGCAGATAGCAAGAGACCCCGGCGCGTGGGAATTGACCCGCGCCAAAGGGGCAGTGAGGCGGACATGGCGGAAATCGAATACACCTATGGCGTGTATGGAAGTGAGCTTTATGCGGATGACGCGGCACCACAGCCGGATGCGCCTGCAGCGAGCGTGCAGACTCAGGACCGCGACGCGGGAACGCTGGGCCGGACAGTAAATATTGCCGGCGCGCTGGCGTCGCTGGCGCTGGTGATCGGCGTCGGCGTCTGGGGATACAAGCTGATGATGCGCGATGTCAGCGGCGTGCCGGTGGTGCGGGCGCTGGCGGGACCGATGCGGGCGCTGCCCGATGAGCCCGGCGGCCAGCCGGCGGATCATCAGGGCTTGGCAGTCAACGCGGTTGCGGCTGGGGGCGCGGCGACGCCGCCGGCGGATCGGCTGGCGCTGGCCCCGCGTCCGGTGCGCTTGGCAGACGAGGATGTCCCGATGGGCGATCTGGGCGCGGTGGCGACCCGTGCCTCGCTCGACAGCGGTGCTATCGCCTCCTTTCGCGACGGGAATGTTGACGCTCTGGTCAAGGATTTGACCCGAGACGCGGCACCGCTGGAACAGCCGCTGGCGGACAAGATCGAGCAGCCCGAACCGTTGACGGGTTCCAGTGCGCAGGGGACGCAGGATCGCGCGAGCATGGAAGAGACAGAGATCGCGACAGAAACGGCTCAGCCTGCCGTGCTGGCAGGACCGGGGCTGCGCCGGTCGCTGCGCCCGCAGGTCCGTCCGGCACAGTTCGAGACCGCGTCGGCGATGAACGCGGATGTGCTCGCGGCGCTGAGCGCGGCGCAGGATGCGGTCGCCAGCGTCGATGTGGAGGCCGACAACGTGCCACAGGGCGCGCGTCTGGCCCAGCTTGGTGCCTTTGACTCCCCTGATCTGGCCCGCGCCGAATGGGAGCGGCTGAACACCCGGTTCGGCGATTATCTCGACGACAAGCAGCGGGTGATCCAGAAGGCCAGCAGCGGCGGGCGGGTTTTTTACCGGCTGCGGGCGATGGGCTTTGACGATCTGTCGGACGCGCGCCGGTTCTGCTCGGCGCTGGTGGCGGAGAACGCCGATTGCATTCCCGTGACCGTGAGATGACCTTTGGCGCCACGATCATGGACGCGGACGCGCTGCGGCTGACCCCGCAGGAGCGGGCATTTTTCCGCGCAGTAAACCCGTTCGGCTTCATCCTGTTCGCCCGCAATATCGAGAGTGCGGATCAAATTCGCGCGCTTTGCGGGGACATGCGCGAAGCGGTCGGGCGCGACTGTCCGATCCTGATCGATCAGGAGGGCGGGCGTGTGCAGCGTCTGCGTGCCCCGCTGGCTCGAGAGTGGGCGGCGCCGCTGGATCATGTCACGCGCGCGGGCGAGGGGGCCGAGCGGGCGATGTATCTGCGCTATCGCCTGATCGCGGATGAGCTGCGCCAGCTTGGCATCGACACCAACTGCGCACCGATGGTCGATCTGGCGTTTGACACCACCCATCCGTTTCTGCGCAACCGTTGCTATGGATCCGAACCCGACACGGTAAGCCGATTGGGCTGCGCTGTGGCCCAGGGGCTGTTGGACGGCGGCGTGCTGCCGGTTCTGAAACATATCCCCGGCCATGGCCGCGCCACCCAGGACAGCCATTTTGACCTGCCGCATGTGACGCTGGATGCCGAAGCCTTGGATGATACCGATTTCGCCGCCTTCCGCGCGCTGAATGATCTGCCGATGGGGATGACCGCGCATCTGGTCTATGACGCGATCGACGATCAACCTGCGACCCTGTCTGCCCCGATGATGACGCTGATCCGCGAGCAGATCGGCTTCGACGGGCTGATCATGACCGACGACATTTCGATGAAGGCGCTCAAGGGCGATCTGGGCGATCTCAGTCGCGCGGCGCTGGCAGCGGGCTGTGATGTGGTGCTGCATTGCAACGGCACATTGGCCGAGCGGATTGCCGTTGCCGAGGCCTCGGGAGAGATGGGCGCGCTTGCCCAGGCCCGTGCCGAGGCAGCGCTGGCGGCGCGTCACGCACCCGGGGCGCTTGACATTCGCGTCGCCGAAGAAGAACTTTCTGCCCTTATGGGCGGACAGGTCTATGGCGGATAGAGATCTTTTTGAAGAAGATACGCTTTCGGTCACCGAACGGCTGGCCGCCGAGGCGCTGATCGTTGACGTCGACGGGTTTGAAGGCCCGCTTGACGTGTTGCTGATGCTGTCGCGCACGCAAAAGGTCGATCTGCGCACGATCAGCGTGCTGCAACTGGCGCGCCAATACCTGATCTTTGTCGAAAAGGCCAAGACCCTGCGGATCGAGCTGGCCGCCGATTATCTGGTGATGGCGGCGTGGCTGGCGTTTCTGAAATCACGGTTGCTGCTGCCGCCCGACCCCTCGGAAGAGGGCCCCTCGGGCGAGGAATTGGCGGCACATCTGGCGTTCCAGCTGGAGCGGTTGCAGGCGATGCGCGACGTCGCCGCACGGCTGATGGGCCGCGACCAGCTGGGGCGCGATTTCTTTGCCCGTGGCCAGCGCGAGGACATGATGCGCATCCGCACGGTGACCTATACCGCGACGCTGTTGGATCTGATGCAGGGCTATGCCCGGATCCGTACGCGGGACGAATTCCGCCCCTTCGTGATGGATCGCAACAATATCTTTACGATGGAACAGGCGTTAGAGCGGATGCGCCCGCTGATCGGATTTGCCGGGGCCTGGACCGATTTGACCAGCTATTTGCCCGAGGGCTGGGAAGAGGATCCGGCGCGCCGCCGCTCGGCCACGGCGGCAACCTTTGCCGCCTCGCTGGAACTGGTGAAAGAGGGGCATATGGAGATCCGGCAAAGCGAGTTGTTCGCTCCGATCCAGTTGCGAAAAAGGGATGGCAGACCGTGAGCGAGTCGCACCAGCACGACGACACCAGCGAGAGCGAAACCCTGTTTGATGCCCCGCCCATGGGCGAGCAGGAGCGCATGGTCGAGGCGGTGCTATTCGCCAGCGTCGAACCCGTAAGCGTGCGCGATCTGGAGGTGCGGATGCCGCATGGCTGCGATGCCGCCGAAGCGCTGGCGCATCTGCGCAAGCGCTATGAGGGGCGCGGTGTGCGCGTGGTGCGGGTGGGGGATGCTTGGGCATTCCGCACCGCCCCGGATCTGGGCTATCTGATGCAGAAAGAAACCGTCGAGATGCGCAAATTGTCGCGCGCTGCGGTCGAGACGCTTGCGATCATCGCCTATCACCAACCCTGCACCCGCGCCGAGATCGAAGAGATTCGCGGCGTTTCGGTCAGCAGGGGCACCATTGATCAGCTGTTGGAGATGGAATGGATCCGGTTCGGGCGGCGCAAGATGACGCCGGGTCGGCCCGTGACCTTTGTGGTGACGCCGGAATTTCTGGATCATTTCGGTCTCGAAACCGCCCGCGATCTGCCCGGCCTCAAAGAGCTGCGCGCAGCAGGTCTGTTGGAAAACCGTCCACCGCCGGGGCCGCTGGGCCCACGCGAGGAGGACGAGGACGACGACGAGGTGATCGAAGGCCAGTCCGAGCTTTTCGAAGATTGACCCGGTAAATGCCCTGAAATTGGCCTAATCCGCCCCTAAATAACGAGGGAGAAGCAAGGGGATGCGGAAATGAACTTTAATCAGATCGTCAATATGATCCTGCGTCTGGTGATGCGGCGCGTGCTTCACACTGGGGTCAATGCGGGGATCAACGCCGCCACGAATCTGGGTAAGCGGCGCAAAAGGCGTGCGCCGGTTGCTGCCCCGGCACCTGAGGCCGTTCATCGGCAGCCCCAGCCTCAACCCCAGCAGGTTCCGCCGCCGGCCCCGCCGCAGCGGCAAGCGCAGATGCCAGCACAGAAGCAAGCCCAGCCGGAACCGCAGGTACAAGCCCAGCCGCAGATGCAGCCACAGGTACGCCCCGCGTATCAGCAACCGCCAGCCGCACCGGAGCCGCAGAACGCGATGACGCCGGAAGAGCGGCAGCGCAGACGCGAGATGCGCCACGCAAGACGCGCCGCGCAGGCCGCAATGCGTAACGCGCGCTGAGGCGGTTCAGCGTGGTTCGGGGCGGCTCAGCCGGCCCGGAAATGCTTGGAGAGTTTGAGCCCCTGGCCCTGATAGTTCGAGGCGATCCCGGCCCCATACAGGCGGTCGGGCAGGGCGGTCATGCGCTCATAGACCAGCCGCCCCACCACTTGGCCATGCTCCAGAACAAAGGGGGCCTCGTGGCAGCGGACCTCCAGCACACCACGGGCCCCGGCACCGCCGGCGTTCGCATGGCCAAACCCGGGGTCGAAAAAGCCGGCGTAATGCACCCGGAATTCCCCAACCATGGCCAGATAGGGTGCCATCTCGGCGGCATAGGCGGGGGGGATATGCACCGCCTCGCGGCTGACAAGGATATAAAACGCGCCGGGGTCGAGGATGATCTGGCCGTCGCCGGTCCGGATCTCTTCCCAATACGCGGCCGGATCATAGGCATTGATGCGATCCAGGTCGATCACACCGGTATGCGGCTTGGCGCGATACCCGACCAGATCTGAACCCTTGGGGCGCAAATCAACCGAGAACCCCAGCCCCTGTTCGATCACCGCCTCGCCGTCCACCAGTGGGCTTTCGGCATGAAGCGTCCTGAGGTCCGCATCGCTCAGCACCGCCTGACCGCGCCGGAACCGAATCTGGTTCAGCCGCATGCCGGGGCGCACCAGAACGGAAAAGCTGCGCGGGCAGATTTCGGCGTACAGCGGGCCGCAATAGCCCGGCGCGATACGGTCGAATTCGGTGCCGCCATCGGTGATGGTCCGGGTCAGAAGGTCGAGCCGCCCGGTCGAGCTTTTGGCGTTGGCGACGGCGGTCATATCGGCAGGCAGGGCCAGCGTTTCTTCCAGCGGCACCAGATAGACACAGCCCTTTTCCAGCACCGCGCCATCGCTCAGGTCAATGCGATGCATCTCGAACTCTTCGAGACGCTCGGCGACCGTGCGGCCATGACCGGAGAGGAAGGAGGCGCGGATACGATAGGCTGTTTTGCCCAGCCGCAGATCAAGGCTGGCGGGCTGCACCTGTTCGTCCAGCACCGGCGTTTCGGCGCGGATCGCGGTCTCGGCGATCATCGCCCGGATCTGATGGTCGGGACAAACGCCGGTCATGTCAGTCCCCCGCCGCGTGGGGTGTCGCGGCCTGTTTTCTTCATATGTCGGCGTAAATTGGTCGGGCTAGCAGGACTCGAACCTGCGACCTTCCGTCCCCCAGACGGACGCGCTACCAGACTGCGCCATAGCCCGACATGGGGGTCTAAATACTTGATTTGAGGCCGGGGGCAAGAGGGAATCATCGAAAAAATTATCAGCCTCGACCGGCATTTGCATTGCGGTCGTACCAAGCCCGCAATGCCCGGGTCAGCGGTGCGATTTCGTCCGCCTGACGGGGGCTCAGCACCGCCAGCCCAGCCAGATGACCGAGGGGGCCGGGGGTATAGGGCGGCTCGGTTTCGGGCAACTCGGCTTCGGGCGGTTCGCTTTTGGCGAGATCGCTTTTGGTCGGTTCTGTCTTGGGCATCCCGGGGTCGACTGGGGCAGAATCGCGCCCCTGTGCCGTCAGCCCGGATCGCGCCTCCGGTGCGGCGGTCGGTTTGTTCAGAAACGACGGCAGCCCCGAGGCGGTGGCTGCCGGGCTGGAAGGCGCGGGCGGCGGGGCAGGCGCGGGCGTGATCGGTGCGGCGGGCACCTGCGCGTCCGGCGTCACGGGTGTCTCAGACGCGCCGCGATCAACGATTTTCGGCACGGGTGCGGGTATGGCCGTCTCTGGTGGGGTCTTGGCCTTGAAGGCCAGAACGGTGCCACCCGCAGGGCTGGCGTCGATCGCCTCGCCATCCAACGGGGGCGACAGGCCGATCACATGCACAACCCCTTGTTCGCGCAAGATTTTCTGAACGCCTTTGATGGTCATGCCGTCATCATGCAGCAGCGTCTTGATTCCGCCAAGCAGTCGCATGTCAGCGGGGCGGTAATAGCGTCTCCCACCGGCACGTTTTACGGGTTTGACCTGAGGAAATTTGCTTTCCCAGAATCGCAGCACATGCGCCTGCACATCAAGCCAGGTCGCGACTTCGCTGATGGTGCGAAAGGCGTCGGGCGATTTGGTCATCTGTGCAAGGCCTGTCTACTTTCGATTTCCGACCGCGACCCGATCTTTCATCAGATGCGACGGGCGGAAGGTCAGCACGCGGCGGGGCTGAATCGGAACCTCTTCGCCAGTTTTTGGATTACGCCCGATTCGGGCCGATTTATCGCGGACACTGAAGGTCCCGAAAGACGAGATCTTGACCTGCTCACCGCGCGCCAATGCGTCCGAGACATGCTCTAGCATGCTCTCGACCAACTGGGCGCTTTCATTGCGCGACAACCCGACTTCGCGAAACACTGCTTCGCTCAGATCCATCCGGGTAAGTGTTTTAGAACCCATGCCGTCCCCCATTATATTACCCGAGAATAGGGTCGAGGCAATTTCACTGTCAATATCAATGAATTGCACGTGGTGGTTTAGGTGAAAATCCGCAGCGCTACCAGCGCAGGATAACCGCACCCCAAGCCAGCCCGCCGCCGATCGCCTCGGTCACCAGCAAATCGCCGGGTTTGATCTGGCCGCGCGCCTTGCCCACCGACAGCGCCAGCGGGATCGAGGCGGCCGAGGTATTGCCGTGGTCCTGTACGGTGACCACCACCTTGTCCATGCTCAGCCCCATCTTCTTGGCGGTGCCCTGAATGATGCGGATATTGGCCTGATGCGGTACGATCCAGTCGATGTCATCGTGGCCAAGTCCGGCCTTGCTCAGCGCCGCATCAGCCGTAGAGGCGAGCTTTTCAACCGCCTGCCGGAACAGTGGGTTGCCCTGCATGCGCAGTTTTCCCGCAGAGCCGGTGGTCGAAACCCCGCCATCGACATAAAGCATGTCGCGATAGCTGCCGTCGGAATTGAGATCGGCGGACAGGATGCCGCGATCGTCAGAGGTGCCCTTGCCCTCCTGCGCCTCAAGCACCAGCGCGCCGGCCCCGTCGCCGAACAGCACGCAGGTGGCACGGTCCGTCATGTCGAGGATTCGGCTGAAGGTCTCGGCCCCGATCACCATCACCCGCTTGGCTTGTCCGGCCAGAATCAACGCGTTGGCGGTCGACAGCGCATAGATGAAGCCGGCGCAAACCGCCTGCACGTCAAAGGCAAACCCTTTGGTCATGCCGAGCCGGGATTGCACCATGGTCGCGACAGAGGGAAAGGTCAGGTCGGGGGTCGATGTGGCCAGGATGATGGCGTCTATATCAGACGCGACCAGCCCCGCATCGGCAAGCGCGGCCTGCGCTGCATAGGTGGCCAGATCCGATGTTGTTTCGTCTTCGGCGGCAAAATGGCGCCGCTCGATGCCGGACCGGGTGCGAATCCATTCATCCGAGGTCTCCAGCGTCGCTTCAAACTCTGCGTTTGGCACTACCCGCTTGGGCAGGTAATGGCCGACACCGGTGACCACTGAACGTTTCGTCATGCCTTTTGCTCGCCTTCATTCTTTTGATTTTTCTTGTCGGCCGTGTCCGGCGCGGCTTGGGCATCTTCGGTAAGTGAGGCGGTGGATGCAACCCGTGCTGCCAGCCGTTCGGAAAAACCCGATTGCGCCAGTTGAAAGGCCAGCTTGATCGCGGATGAAACGCCGGTGGCATCGGCACCGCCGTGGGATTTCACCACGGTGCCGTTCAGCCCAAGGAAAACGCCGCCATTGACGCGACTGGGGTCGATCCGCTTTTTCAGCCGCAAAAGCGATGTGATAGCCAGCACCGAGGCCATCCGCGACAACAGCGAATGGCGGAACGATTCGCGCAAAAGCTCGCTCACAAGACTGGCGGTGCCTTCGCCGGTTTTGACAGCCACATTGCCGGTGAACCCGTCGGTCACGATCACGTCGGCGACGTTGCCGGGGATGTCGCGTCCCTCGACGAAGCCCACGAAATCGAAATTGGCCTGATCGGCAAAGCGAGAGATCAGCGCATGCGCCTGTTTCAACTCGGCGCGGCCCTTGTGCTGTTCGGTGCCGACATTGAGAAGCCCGATCCGTGGCCGCTTGAGATTCATGCCATTGCGCGCGTAAGAGGCGCCCATCAAGGCATATTGCAGCAGATCTTGTGCATCGGCGCGCACATCGGCGCCGACATCAAGCATCACGTTGAAGCCTTGAACATTGCGCGATGGCCATAGCACAGCGATCGCTGGCCGGCTGACGCCGGGCAGTTTGCGCAAGCACAGCATGCTCAACGCCATCAGCGCCCCGGTATTGCCACATGACACCGCGCCATGCGCCTCGCCCTTGCGCACAGCTTCCAGCGTCGACCACATCGAGGTGCTCTTGCCGTTGCGCATCACGTGGCTGGGTTTGTCATCCATCGTGACGACATCTGCGACGTCACGAAAAGACACGCGCCCCGCAAGAATGCGACGGCGCGCGACCAACTTTCTTAGCGCCTCTTCAGGCCCGTGCAGAATGAACCGGATATCGGGGTTCTTTGTGGCGGATTCCGCCATCCCCGATACCACGACACCAGGCCCGGCATCGCCGCCCATCGCGTCGACCGAAATAACGATTTTATCGCCTTGAAGGCGGGGCTGATCAATCATCTGGTCGGGCGTGGCAGTCATGCGCAGGCGATACCGGTGTGGCTCAAGCCGCGTCCTCGTCCAGGTCGACGTCGTCGGCCAGGGCGATGATTTCCTTATCATCGTAATGACCGCAGGACGGGCACACGTGATGAGGGCGCTTCAGCTCGCCGCAATTGGAGCATTCGTTGGGGTTTGCAGCAACCAAGGCATCATGCGCCCGGCGGTTGTTGCGGCGCGACTTGGATACTTTATTCTGTTGGACAGCCATGTCTCAACCCTTGTCTGATAGGGGCCAGGAGCGGTCTCCGAGCCGTGTTTCAATTCCGTTAGCTACGGTGTGACGTGCGTTTAGGCCGCAGCCTGCTCGATGTCCAACCCTAATTCGGCTGAGCGGGCGAAAATACTGTGATTCTTTCGCCGTGCAACCGATTCTTACCCGCCGCGTCTGAGCGACCGGGCTTGAGAGGTCATTTGCCCTGTTTCAGCGCGTCGCGCAACCCGGAGAGACCAGCAAAAGGCCGGGTGTCCTTGTCGCGCATCGGGGCCTTGCCCGGTTCTGTAAAGATTGCCTCGCCCAGTTCGACATCCTGTTTGCGTGGATAAAGCGGCAGCGCCAGCGCCAGCGCCTCGGCCATTACGGCGGCAGGGTCGATCCATGCGCCCAGCTTTTCGCTGTTGTCATCTTCGGGCATTTCGACGTCAGGGGCCTCGTCCTCGGGCAGCTCGGTCAGGAAGAGGCGGTGAATCTCGGTATCGATTCGGGTGGTGACCGGCTCCAGCGTGACGACGCAGGGCTGCACCACGGTGGCGCCCAGTTTCCCCTTTAGCTGCCAATCGTGTTTGCCATAGGCGGAAATCTCTCCGCTAAAGCGCAGCTTGCGCAGGGCGATCAAACCCAGCTCTTGCGCCAGCAGGGCACGCGCTGGGGCGTCCGGGGCAAGTTCGAACAAGGTGGGGGTATTCTGTGGCAGCTCGGCCACGCGTAGCGCCTGTGTGTCGGTCATTCCCGGTATTCGCCTTCCGTCGTTGGTGTTCGCAATCTTGAACCGTGGGCACAGTTTATATAAGCGGGATGGCAGGCACAGAAAAGCCAACGCGAAAGGGCAACCATGATCGCATCTGTCTTACCGTTCAAAGCGGCGTTCCGCAGCACCATCCTGGGGCTGGCGGTGCTGGCTGTTTCGGGCTGTGCAGCTATATACCGCAACCACGGCTATGTTCCCAAACCGGAAGAGCTGGATGCAATCCAGCTGGGTAAGGATACCCGCGACAACGTGATCAAGGCGGTCGGCCCGCCGTCGTCCTCGGGGGTGCTCAAGGACAGCGGGCTGTATTACGTCTCAACCCGGATGCGCCACTATGGCCCGACCGAGCCCAAGATCGTCTCACGCGAAGTGGTGGCGATCAATTTTGACCAGCGCGGCGTGGTCAGTGGCATCGAACGCTATGGGCTGGAGGATGGGCGCGCGATCCCGATTCAGCGCCGGGTGACCAGTTCCAGCGTTGAGGACAAGACGTTCTTGCGCCAACTGCTGGGCAACCTTGGCCGGTTCAACCCGGGCAGCGTTCTGGAATAGCAACGTTCTGGACTAGGGATCTCGCCCTGCTGAAAGCGAGTTCGCCGCTGTCTTGTCTTGTATGACGGCAGCGGCGGCACTAGCGTTCCGGGAACGGAATGCGGAGGGGCCATGCCGCTTTTGACCAAGGGCCGATACCAGGCACGTCTGGCCGAGACCGATGGCGACATCGCCGCCGCGCAGGCGTTGCGGACGCGCGCCTTTCGCACCGCGCAGCCCGATCGCGATGCCTTTGATGAAATCTGCTCGCATGTTCTGGTGCATGAGGGCCGCAACGGGGCGCTGGTCTGCTGTTTTCGCATGCTGGTACTGGAGGGCGGCGCCGAGCTGCCGCGCAGCTATTCCGCGCAGTTTTATGATTTGTCCGGCCTGCAAAGCTTTGACGGCCGGATGGTCGAGATGGGGCGATTCTGTATCGACCCGGATTGGCATGACCCGGACATCCTACGGGTGGCCTGGGGGGCGATGACGCGGTTCGTGGACGAGAACGAGATCGCCATGCTGTTTGGCTGCTCGTCTTTCGCGGGGATCGAGACGGCGCAGTATCTCGACGCCTTTGCGATGCTGAAATACCGCCATCTGGGCCCGAAACGCTGGTCGCCCCGGGTCAAGGCCCCGGATGTGTTCCGTTTTGGCGCCCGATTGCGGCGCAAGCCGGATGCGAAAAAGGCGATGCTGCACATGCCGCCTTTGCTGCGCAGCTATTTGTTGATGGGGGGCTGGGTCAGCGATCATGCGGTGGTCGACAGGAAGATGAACTCCCTGCATGTCTTTACCGGGTTGGAGATCGGGGCGATTCCTGCGGCGCGCAAACGGCTGCTGCGGGCGGTGGCGGGATAGGCTGGATCACGCGGGGCGTTGACGGGCGACGTGGCGGGAGATAGCAGGCCGATATGGCACGTATACCCCTCTTACAACTCAATCGCGTTTCCCTGACCTTTGGCGGGGACCCGGTTTTTTCCGATTTCGATTTGGTGGTGCAGCCCGGCGATCGAATCGCGCTGGTCGGGCGCAACGGATCGGGCAAATCGACCCTGATGAAGGTGATGGCCGGACTGGTCGAACCGGACCGCGGCGAGGTCATCGTCGGCCCCGGAACATCGGTCGGCTATATGGAGCAAGACCCTGAAATGAAAGGGTTTGCCACGCTTGGTGATTTCGCCACAGCGGGGCTGGAACCGGGCGAGATGTACAAGGTGGAGCGCGCTGGCGAGGGGCTGAAGTTCGATCCCGCGCGCCCGGTCGAGACCGCCTCGGGCGGCGAACGGCGCCGCGCGGCGTTGGCCCGGTTGATGGCCGAAGCCCCGGAATTGATGTTGCTGGACGAGCCGACCAACCATCTTGATATCGAGGCGATCGGCTGGCTGGAAGCCGAGCTGAAAGCGACGCGAGCCGGGTTTGTCCTGATCAGCCACGACCGCGCATTTCTGCGGAACCTTACGCGTGCAACCCTTTGGATAGACAGGGGAAAACTGCGCCGTCAGGAAAAGGGATTCGGCGAGTTCGAGGTCTGGCGCGACGCGATCTGGGACGAAGAGGACATGCAACGGCACAAGTTGAACCGGCTGATCAAGTCAGAGGCCCGTTGGGCGGTGGAGGGGATCAGTGCCCGACGCAAGCGCAACCAAGGTCGGGTGCGGGCGTTGCAAGAGCTCAGGGCCGAACGGTCCTCGCAGATTCGCCGACAGGGCAGTGCCGAACTGGCGCTGGATTCGGGGCCGAAGTCGGGCCGCAAGGTGGCGGAAGCTGTAGATATTTCAAAGACCTATGGCGACAAGGTCATCTTGCAAGATTTCTCGATCAAGATTCAGCGCGGCGACCGGGTGGCTTTTGTCGGGCCGAACGGGGCGGGCAAGACCACCTTGTTGAAACTGCTTCTGGGCGAGATCGAACCGGATTCGGGAACCGTGTCGCTGGGTACCAATCTGGAGATCGCGGTGTTCGATCAGGCGCGCGCGCAACTTGATCCGAACGCGACCCTGTGGGAAAGCCTGACGGGTGATCCCGCGATGCGCATCGCGGGCAAGTCGGACCAGATCATGGTGCGCGGCACACCCAAGCATGTTGTTGGTTATCTTAAAGAATTCCTGTTTGACGACCGGCAGGCACGGGCCCCGGTCCGGTCCCTTTCGGGGGGCGAAAAAGCGCGGTTGTTGTTGGCGCGGCTGATGGCGCAGACGTCGAATCTGTTGGTGTTGGACGAACCGACCAACGATCTGGATGTCGAGACGCTGGACCTGCTGCAGGAATTGCTGGACGACTATGACGGCACTGTTCTTTTGGTCAGCCACGACCGGGATTTTCTTGATCGGATCGCCACCACGACCGTGGCGATGGAGGGCGACGGGCGCGCTGTCGCCTATGCCGGCGGGTGGAGCGATTATCAGGCGCAGAAGCCTGAAAACCTTGTCGGAAAAGGTGAAAAAACAAAGGTATCCACGGCGAAGCTAAAGCAGGAAGAAAAGCCGAAACCGGGCCTGTCCTTTACCGAGAAGCATCGTTTGGAGGTCCTGCCGGGCGAGATCGAGCGGCTTGAGGCCGAGATCGGAAAGCTTGAAGTTCTGATGGCCGATCCGGAACTGTATACCCGGGAGCCGGTGAAGTTCAAAAAGGCGACCGAGGCGCTTTCGATGCGGCAGAAGAAGCTGGCGGCAGCCGAGGAAGAATGGCTGCAGCTGGAAGAGAAGGCCGCCGAAACGTAGGGTTCGGGGGCTGTTTCGTACAATGCACGGCTGAGAAAAAAGGCCCGCAAACGCCGATTGGGGAGTTTGCGGGCCTTTTTGTACGTTCCAAACCCTATTTTTCGGGGTGCGCTCAGCGCATCCGCAGCGCGCCGTCGATGCGGATCACCTCGCCATTGAGATAGCCCATCTCGACGATGAACCCGGCCATGCGACCGTATTCTTCGGCGCGGCCGAGGCGGGCGGGGTTGGGCACGTCGGCGGCGAGTTGTTCTTGCGCGGCTTCGGGCAGGCCCATCAGCATCGGCGTGAGGAAAATGCCCGGCGCGATCGCCATGACGCGGATGTTGTCGCGGGCAAGGTCGCGCGCCATCGGCAGGGTCATGCCGACGATGCCCCCCTTGGAGGCGGAATAGGAGACTTGTCCCCGCTGCCCGTCAAAGGCGGCGACAGAGGCGGTGTTGATGATGACGCCGCGTTCCCCGTCTTCGTCGGGATCGTTCTTGGCCATCTCGGCGGCGGCGAGGCGGGCGACGTTGAAGCTGCCCACAAGGTTGACGTTGATGGTGGTCTGGAAGGTGGAAAGCGGCAGCGGACCTTCCTTGCCCAGCGTCTTGCCGACGGTGCCGATCCCGGCGCAGTTCACGGCGGTGGTGATCTTGCCCATCTTTTTGACCGCATAGGCGATGGCAGCGGCGACCGAGTCGTCGCTGGTCACGTCGGTCTGGACGAAATGCCCGCCGATTTCTTGCGCGATCTTGGGGCCGCGCTCGGCGTCGCGGTCAAGCAGCGTGACCTGCGCCCCATTGGCGGCGAAGTGGCGGGCGGTGGCCTCGCCCAGACCCGAGGCGCCGCCGGTGATCACGGCTGCGGTGTTGGACAGTTTCATTGTGGGGTCCTCTCCCTTGATTTGAACGTGCGTTCAGATAGCAGGGGCGAGGCAGGGGAATCCAGTGGCTGTCGCGCGGAACGCGACGGCAGATGGATGTGACCCTCTCTCCCCTTGAGGGGAAGAGAGGGAGGGGGGCTCAGTCTTCGAGCTGCACCAGCGCGTGGCGCTTCTTGCCGGCGCTCAGCTTGATCGGCGTGGCCAGTGCGGCGGCGTCGATCATCAGGCCGGCGTTGCTCAGCGGCGCGTCATTGAGGCGCGCGCCCTGCTCGGAGATCAGCCGTTTGGCATCCTTGCCGGATTTGGACAGCCCGGATTTGACAAAAAGTTGCACGATCGAGATGCCCTCGCCGAGATCGCCCAGATCGGCGGGCGTCAGGGTGACGGTGGGCAGGTCATCGCCGACGCCACCATGTTCGAACACCTCGCGCGCGGTGGCCTCGGCCGCCGCCGCCGCCTCGGCCCCGTGGCAGAGTGTCGTCACCTCGTTGGCGAGGATGATCTTGGAAGCGTTGACCTCGGAGCCTTCCAGCGCGCCGAGACGGTCGCATTCCTCGACATCGAGCTCGGTATAGAGCTTGAGGAATCGGCCCACATCGGCGTCGGTGGTGTTGCGCCAGAACTGCCAGAACTCATAAGGGCTGCGCATGTCGGCATTGAGCCAGACGGCACCATCCTGACTTTTTCCCATCTTCTTGCCGTCCGAGGTGGTTAGCAGCGGCGAGGTGAGGCCATAGATCTGATGGTCGACCACCCGGCGGGTCAGGTCGATGCCGTTGACGATATTGCCCCATTGGTCGGAGCCGCCCATTTGCAGGATACAGCCGGTGCGGCGGTTCAGCTCAAGAAAGTCATAGGCCTGTAGAATCATGTAGTTGAATTCGAGAAAGGACAGTGATTGTTCCCGGTCCAGTCGCGATTTCACCGATTCAAAGGCCAGCATCCGGTTGACGCTGAAATACCGCCCGATGTCGCGCAGGAACTCCAGATAGTTCAGATTGTCGAGCCAGTCGGCGTTGTTGATCATCAGCCCGTCGGACGGGCCGTCGCCATAGGTTATGTATTTGGCGAACACCCGTTTGATCCCGGCGATGTTGTCGTCGATCTGATCGGACGTCAGCAGCGGGCGTTCCTCGGCGCGAAAGCTGGGATCGCCCACCTTGGTGGTGCCCCCGCCCATCAGGGTGATCGGCCGGTGCCCGGTCTTCTGCAGCCAGCGCAGCATCATGATCTGGATCAGCGAGCCCACATGCAGCGATTTCGCCGTGGCATCAAACCCGATATAGGCCGATTGACCGGGGGTCAGAAGCGCCTCGTCAAGGCCTTGATAATCGGTGCAATCGGCGAGATAGCCACGCTCCATCATCACCTGCATGAAGTCGGATTTGGGATGGTATGTCATGGCTTGCCTCGGGTCTGATTTGCGGGGAGTGTATAGGCGGCAGCGAGACAAAGGAAAAGGCCATGAATAAGGCCGGCAAGGCTGGCGCGCCGCAACGCGCGCTGGGGGCGATGAGCGGAACCTCTCTGGATGGTGTGGATGCGGCGGTGGTGGAAACCGACGGGCGCTGGATTCTGGGATTTGGCGAGACCGGATATCGGGCCTATTCCCCGGAGGAGCGCGCGGTGTTGCGCGCCGCGCTGGGGCAGTGGGTCGGGCCGCAGGCCGAGGCGGCGGCGCAGGTGGTGGACGCCGCCCACGGCGACCTGCTGGCCGGGTTCGAGGGGGTCGATCTGGTCGGGTTTCACGGCCAGACCCTTGCGCATGAGCCGCGCGGGCGGGGCACCTGTCAGGTCGGCGACGGGGCGGCGCTGGCGCAGCGGCTAGGTCTTCCGGTGGTGTGGGATTTCCGCAGCGATGACGTTGCGATGGGCGGCGAGGGCGCGCCGCTGGCGCCGTTTTTCCATTTTGCCTGCGCCAAGTGGATCGGGGCGCAGGAGCCGCTGTGTTTCCTAAATCTGGGTGGGGTGGGCAACCTGACCTATGTTGATCCCTCGTTTGCGACGCCGGAAGAAGACGGCGCGTTGTTGGCCTTTGATACCGGGCCGGCAAATGCGCCGGTGAACGATCTGATGCAGGCACGGCGCGGGCTGGAGATGGATGCGGGCGGGGCTTTGGCCGCGCGCGGTCAGGTCGAGGAGGGCGCGCTGGAGCTGTTTCTGGCCGAGCCCTATTTCGCGCGAATGCCGCCGAAATCGCTGGATCGCAACGATTTTTCCGAGATGATCGGGCTGGTGGGCGAGTTGGGCGATGCCGATGCCGCCGCCACCTTGACGGCCATGTGCGCCGCCGGGGTGGTTCAGGGTATGGAGCATTGCCCGCGCCCGCCGGCGCGGATGCTGGTCACCGGCGGCGGTCGTCATAACCCGGTGCTGATGGAGATGTTGCAGGTCTCGCTTGATTGTCCGGTGCTGCCGGTGGAGGCGGTGGGGCTGGATGGCGACATGCTGGAGGCGCAGGCCTTTGCCTTTCTCGCGGTGCGGGTGGCCTATGGCATGGCCACGAGTTGCCCCGGAACTACCGGGGTGCGGGCGCTGGTGGGCGGCGGGATCGTGAGCCGGCCTGACAAAGATTAGGGGCGCTGCCCCCGCCGCCCTGACGGGCGGCTCCCCCGGAGTATTTTCGGCCAGAAAAAGGCGGGCGAAGGCGTGTCTGAGCTCTCAACCGCGCGGGATGTCGAAACCGGGCGTGGCGAGGGTGAAGCCGGAGAACTCAAAGCCGGGGGAGACGGTGCAGGACACCAGCGTATAGGCGCCGGTGCTGCGGGCGGCCTGCCAGTGATCTGCGGGCACGATCACTTGCGGGCGGCCTTGGGTGAGATCGGGGGTCAGCAGATGATCGCGGGCCGGGCCCTGATCGGTGGCGCTGAGCGACAGTAGCAGCGGCGCGCCGGCGTGATAGAGCCAGATTTCGGTGGCGTCGACCTTGTGCCAATGGCTTGTCTCGCCCTCGGGCAGCAGGAAATAGATGCAGGTCGCGCTGGCGCGGGGGACTGTGTCGGCGCGCCAGGTCTCGGCGAACCAGCCGCCCTCGGGGTGACGCTGGAGGTTGAGGGTGGCGATGATCTGCTCGGCTGTGGGGGCGGCAGTGGGCTTGGTGTGCATGGGCGCGATTATGCACCCCGGTGCGTCGGGCGCTATGGCTTTCTGCGCGTCCGGCGTTATCTATGGCCCATGAGCTTGCATATTCCCTTTGACAATACATTCGCCCGGCTGCCGGGCGCGTTTTTCACCGCACAGGCGCCGCAGCCGGTGGCAGAGCCGCAGTTGCTGGCCTTTAACGCCGATCTTGCGCGTCTGTTGGGCATCGAGGCTGGCGATGTGGCGGAGAGGACGCAGGTGTTTTCCGGCAATCGGCTGCCCGAGGGGGCCACGCCACTGGCGCAGCTGTATTCCGGGCATCAGTTTGGCCAGTACAACCCGCAGCTTGGCGATGGGCGCGCGGTGCTGTTGGGCGAGGTGGTGGGGACGGACGGGGTGCGCCGCGACATCCAGCTCAAGGGGGCGGGGCGCACGGCCTATTCGCGCGGCGGGGACGGGCGCGCCTGGCTGGGGCCGGTGTTGCGGGAATACGTGGTGTCCGAGGCGATGCACGCCCTTGGCATTCCCACCACTCGCGCGTTGGCGGCGGTGGCGACAGGCGAGCCGGTTTATCGCCAAGAGGGGGCGCTGCCCGGTGCGGTATTGACACGGGTGGCGGCAAGCCATCTGCGCGTCGGCACGTTTCAGGTCTTTGCCGCGCGCGGTGATCTTGCCAGCCTGCGGCGGCTGACCGACTATGCCATCGCGCGCCATTATCCCGGCGTCGAGGGGCCGATGGGCTTGCTGAGCGCGGTGCGCGATGCGCAGGCGCGGCTGGTGGCGCAGTGGATGAGCGTCGGCTTTATTCACGGGGTGATGAACACCGACAATAGTGCGATCTCGGGCGAGACCATTGATTACGGGCCTTGTGCCTTTATGGATGTATTTCATCCGCAGACGGTCTTTAGTTCGATCGATCGCAACGGGCGCTATGCCTATGACCGGCAGGCGGAGATTGCGGTGTGGAATCTGGCGCAACTGGCTTCCGCGTTGATCCAGCAGATGCAGGATCGCGAGGCGGCGGTAGAGCAGGCCACCGAGATCGTGCACGCGATGCCCGATCTGATCGAGGCCGAATGGCTGGCCCGGTTTCGCGCCAAGCTGGCGCTGAGCGATGCGCGCGAGGGTGATCGCGATCTGATCGAGGATCTGTTGCGGCGGATGACGGCGGGGCAGGCGGATTTCACCAATACCTTCCGCGCGCTTGGCTCTGATCGCGCGCGCGATCAGTTCATCGATCCGGCCGCCTATGAGGGCTGGGAAGCGGCGTGGCTTGCACGGCGCGACGGATTGCCCATGCCGGGGCCGATGATCGCGGCGGCGAACCCTGTCTTCATCCCGCGCAACCATCGGGTGGAGCAGATGATCGCGGCGGCGGTGGCGGGGGACTATGCGCCGTTCCACCGGATGAACGCGGTGCTGTCGCGCCCCTATGATGATCAGCCAGAGGCCGATGATCTGACCCGGTCACCGCTGCCGAGTGAGGTGGTCGAGGCGACCTTTTGCGGCACGTAACGTGTCTATTTGCGGTTGATCAGCAGGATTCCCAGCGCCACCAGCGCCAGCGCGCCCCAGACTTGCAGGCCGATCCGTTCGCCCAGAATCAGCCAGCCGAACAGGACGGCGAAGACCGGCGAGAGAAAGCTGAACGAGGCCACCGCCGAGGCGCGAAAGATCGACATCAGGTGAAACCAGACGATATAGCCCAGCCCGACGACGCAGACCGCCTGAAAGGCGAGCCCGGCATAGTGGATCGGTTGCGGATCGCGGATGAGCGGGCCAAACAGTGGCGCCAGAACCAGCAGGATCGGGGCCGAGACCGCCACCTGAAGCAACAGCTGCATCACCGGGCTGATCCGGGTCAGCGGCGTCATGCGCAACAGCAGGATGATGCTGGCCCAACCCAGCGCGGCGATCAGGGCCAGCAGATCGCCCAGCAGGCTGGCCTGCCCGTTGGAGCGGTCGGCCAGTGCCAGAACAACGCCCGCCAACGCCAGCGCCATGCCGACCCCTGCCGCCGGGGTGATCCGTTCGCCGGGCAACCACAGATGCGCCGCAAAGCCGAGCCAGACCGGCATCGAATAAAAGATGATCGAGGCGCGCGCCACGGTGGTCAGGTCGAGCGCGACATACAGGCAGGCGAATTCAAAGGCAAAGGCCATCCCCGACAGCAGGCCCCAGATCAGCGCCGCGCGCGGTGCTGTCACCGGCACCCGGCGGGCGCGCATCCAGATCAGCACGACCAACGCCGCCCCGGCCGAGCGTAGCCCGGCCTGAAACACCGGGGCAAAGCCCTCGCCGGTGATTTTGACGACCACTTGGTTAAAGGCCAGCAGCAGGGCAAACCCGGTCAGGGCAGCGGCCCCAGCGGGATCCATCGCGCGTTTTTCAGTCATGCGCCCAAAGGATGTGCAGGACAGGGAACTGTCAAGAGCATGTAAATTTCCGGGGCTTGCACCGCCGGGCCGCATCGGCGCAAGTGGGCGAGACATCTGCGTCGAACCCGGAACCTATGGGGAGCCTAGGAAATGAGCGACAGCCCCGCCCTGCGCCTTGCCAGTTACAACATCCAGAAATGCGTCGGGTTGGATCTGCGGCGCAAGCCACGGCGCATCCTGCAGGTGCTGGCCCGGTTGCGGGCGCAGGTGGTGGTGTTGCAGGAGGCGGACAAGCGGTTGCCGCCACGCCCGGCGGCCTTGCCGCATTTCGTGCTGGAGGAAGCCGGCTGGGAGGTGGCCGATCTGGGCGGGGCCGGCTCGCTGGGGTGGCATGGCAACGCGGTGATCTGGCGCAAGGGCGTGGTCAGCTTGCGCGACATGGGCCAAATCGATCTGCCGGGGCTGGAGCCGCGCGGCGCGGTCTGGGTTGAATTTGACAGCCCGCTCGGCCCGCTCAGGGTGGTGGGGCTGCATCTGGGTCTGGTGGGGCAGTCGCGTCGGCTGCAGGTTTTGCATCTGGCGCAGGCCTGTGCGCTGTTGCCGCCGATGCCGATGATCTGGGCCGGCGATTTCAACGAGTGGTCGGGGAAATCCATGTTGGAGAAACTGGCGCCCCGGATGCAGTTTCTGCCGCGCCGGGCAAGCTTTCCGGCGTTGCGCCCGCTGGGGGCGTTGGACCGGATCGCGTTGAGCGCGGGGCTGGCCGCGCGCGGGCATGGGGTGCATCTGGAGCAACCGGCGCATATTGCCTCGGACCATTTGCCGATCTGGGCGGATATCGTGGCGCAGGGGCGCTAGGGCGCGCGGCTTGTCGTTCTGACGGAAACGAAAAAGCCCCGCACATGGCGGGGCTTTGCGTGATGTTCAGGTGAGAGCGGGATTAGGCTGCTTGACGGCCACGGTTCTGGCCGCCGGCGCCGCCGGCACCGCCGCCGCCAGAGCGACGCCGACGTGGGCCGCCGCCACCGGGCTTGCCGCCACCACCGGGTTTGCCACCGCCATAGCCGCCGCCGCCGCC
>NZ_SMFP01000020.1 GCF_004348975.1 Antarcticimicrobium sediminis
CGCAGCAATGCGTTCAGTTGACCGGTACTAATTGTCCGATAGGCTTGATTTGATCCAGTAGAAGACAGACTTCTGCTAAATCAAAAGCATACACACCATAAAGTGTACGACTTGAACAACACAGTTGATTATCGAGCAGGAAAACCCGTTCCATGAACGGAACCCTGCTCCTGCCCTTGCTTGCAAGGGCAGAGGAGAGTCCTTATTCGGTTTGGTGGTCATAGCACAAGCGAAACACCCGGTCCCATCCCGAACCCGGAAGTTAAGCGCTGTCGCGCCAATGGTACTGCGTCTTAAGACGTGGGAGAGTAGGTCACCGCCAAACCTAATAAGGACTCCCATGATTTCTCTCTTCGATGACAATATCAAAGATTCCCCAAGTCAGCACTCACAAAGTTTCAGAGCGTCTCGAACAGTGTTCGACATTGGTTTCGCCTGCCGACCGATGGCTTTCGTGAAAGCATCCAGAGCCCGCACAAAGTCCCGCTCGACCTGAAATGCCGTATGCGGTGTCTAAAGCCCATCTTCCCGAGTTTGGCGTAATTTGAGTCTCAAGGGCGTGGGAAAGCAGGACGTAAGTTTCTCTATGGAGACTACGACTGAGTTTCTCACGCTTTCGGGTGTTGAGCTCTTACAGGCCGGGAATTCGACGCCCTCTTTTGTGGGGATCATCGCCGATCCATCTATCAAACCTAAAATCGAAACCGATCGAGAGTCGGCTCGAAACCAGGCCGGTTCGCGCGCGGGTAAATTTCAAGTGTCTGAGTATAGTCAAGCGGGGCGCTTGGTGCTAGGGCACTGGCGAATAGCCAGTGAGGGAGGCCGCATTGCGCGCAATTTTCCTGTCGACTTGTCAGGTACTTGATCGGGTCACCGTCGCTCTGTGCGCCGTGGCCTGCGTCGTGCTGGCTGGCGCGGTCCTGGGCACCGTAATCCTGCGCTTCGGGTTCGATAGCGGATTCATCCAGTTGCAGAATCTTGCGGCATACGCCTTTGCTATCCTGATGATTTTGTCACTTCCCTATTGCTTGCGCCGGGCTGGCCATGTGCGGGTGGAGGTTTTGTCGGAACGGCTGCCTGATGGGTATTTGCGGATCGCGGACAGTGTTGCGCTCGTGGTGTTCCTCGTGCCGGTATTTGGTCTGTTGGCTTGGGCCTGGATGCCCGATCTTATCTACAGTTGGTCGATCTGGGAGGGCTCGATCGAAACCGGCGGGCTTGGTGGCGTATTCCTGGTCAAGACGACCCTTCCGCTCAGTGGGGTGTTGATGATCCTGCAGGGAATCGCCGTGCTGCTCGACCCGGAGGGGGTCGGCGCATGATCATCCATGAAATTTTCCTGGCGGGCATGATCCTTGGCCTGTTTGCAGGTATTCTCAGCGGCATTCCGGCGATGCTGGCGATTGCGGGCGTGCCCCTGCTGACAGCGGTGATCGGGGCTACGGTCGGCGCCTTTGATCTGGGCTTTCTCAACTTCTTTCCCGCGCGGGTGTACGGCGCGATGTCCAATCCCTTGCTCATGGCGGTGCCGTTGTTCGTGCTGATGGGGGTTCTGTTGGAGAAGTCACGTCTGGCCGAATCCATGCTGGAGGTTCTTGGCCGTATGCTGGGCGGATCAACGCGGGGCATGGCGCTGTCGGTTCTGGTCTTTTCGGCGATCATCGCCGCGTCGACGGGGATCGTGGGGGCGACGGTTGTGATGCTGGTGCTGATCAGCCTGCCCGCGATGCTGGATGCCGGTGTGCCGAAGCGGATGGCGACGGGCATCATCTGCGCCAGCGGGACCTTGGGCCAGATCATTCCTCCCTCTATCTTGCTTGTGCTGCTGGGGGATCAGATCGGAAACACCTATCTGGAGGCGCAGCAAAAGTCGGGCAATTTCGCCCCCGATCCGGTTTCCGTGGGGGATCTCTTTGCCGGAGCGCTGCTGCCCGGGCTGGTTCTGGTGGGCCTTTACGCGCTGTATATCTTCGTTGGGTTGCGCCCAGTGGCCAAGCCGTCCGGACCCGCGCGCGCGGCTGTCGCGGCTGCTCCCGTTGGGCTGCGCGAGATCCTGTCCAGCTTTGCACCTCCCCTATTGCTCATTCTGGCGGTGCTTGGCTCGATCCTTGTGGGGATCGCGACCACGACCGAAGCCGCAGGACTGGGTGCGATCGGCGCATTGATGCTGGCGGCCTATCGAGGTGGGCTACCAGGCCTGCAACGCAATCTGGTGTTGTCGGGCGTTCTGGCGGCTTTCGCGCTGATGATGCTGAGGCTGTTCAGTGATGCCCGCAGCGAGAGTGCGGGGCTGGGTGTTCTTGCGGCGGTACTGGCTGTTTTGCTGGTTCTCGGGGTCGCTGTCGCGGGATGGCGTCTGTGGTTCGCCCGGTTGTTGCAGGGCGCCGTTCGCGACACGCTGCGGATATCCGGCATGGTCTTCGGGATTGTCGTCGCAGCCTCGCTTCTGGCGCTGGTGTTTCGCGGCTTTGGCGGTGATGAAATCGTGATGGCCGCTATGGAGGCGCTGCCGGGCGGTGAATGGGGGGCCCTCGCCGCAGTCATGTTGGTGGTATTTCTACTGGGCTTTGTGCTGGAAGCGGTCGAGATCATTTATATTGTCGTGCCGCTGCTGGGCCCGCCACTTCTGGGCGGCGACATCTCTCCGGTCTGGTTTGGCGTGCTGCTGGCGATGAACCTGCAGACCAGTTTCCTGACGCCCCCTTTCGGGTTTGCGTTGTTCTATTTCCGCTCGACCGCACCGCGCCACATCACGACGACAGATATTTATATTGGTGTCGCGCCCTTTGTGGTGCTTCAACTTGTCGGACTGGGTTTGTTAATTGCGTTCCCGGCCTTGGCGACGTGGCTACCGGACCAGGTCTTCGGAAGATAAGATTCACTTGTAGGAGGAAAATATCACATGAAACGCAGAACCTTTCTCGCGTCCGGGGCGGGGATCGCCGCCGCCGCGACGACCCTGAGCAGCCCTGCAATCGCGCAGGGCAAGATTGAATGGAACCTTCCGACAGCGTTTCCCAAGAACGCCCCGGGGGTTGGCTCCAACGTGCGCAACTTTGCCGCGAAGGTCGCCGCCATGTCCGATGGGCAGTTGACCTTCAAGGTCTTCGGCGGCGGCGAACTGGTACCGCCTTTCGCAGTCGAAGATGCGGTGCAGCAGGGCAATGCGCCCGTGGGGCACGGGCCGACCTATTACGCCGCAGGCAAGAATTCGGCGTTGCATTGGTTCACTGCGGTGCCCTTCGGGATGACCTCGTCAGAACATTTTGCCTGGCTGAAATATGGCGGCGGGCAGGAGATCTGGGACGACATTTACGCGCAGCGCGGGCTCAAACCGTTCTATAGCGGCAATTCCAATACCCAGTCTGCCGGCTGGTTCAAGCGAGAGGTCAACACGCTTGACGATCTCAAGGGGTTGAACATGCGCATCGCCGGGCTGGGCGGTGAGGTGTTCCGCAAACTGGGCGTCAACTCTGTGCTGATGCCGCCGCCGGAAATCTTCCAGTCGCTGCAATCTGGTGCAATCGACGCCGCCGAGTGGGTCGGCCCGATGCTGGATCAGGCGTTTGGCCTGCAGAAAGTCACCAAGCTGTGCTATCTGCCTGCCCTGACCGAGCCCGGCGCCGGGCTGGCCATCGTGTTCAATCAGGACGCATGGAATGAATTGCCCGCCGCCCTGCAGAGCATCTGTGAAAACGCCGCCCATGCCGCTGCGCTGGAGAGCCATGCGGAGTTCGATTTCTTCAACGCGCAGGCGATGGCCGCGCTGCGTGCGGACGGCGTCGATTTCCGTGCCTTCAGCGATGAGATCATCACCGGAATGCGCGATGCCTGGGTACAGGTGCAGGAGGAGCTGACGCAAGCGAACCCCGACGTCGCCCGCGTGCGCGAAAGCTACGATCCCTATCTGGCCCAGGCCCAGGACTACGCCAGCGCCATGACGCTGCCGATGCTGGCCGGTCGGGGCTGACGGCTGAGACAGGATGCGGCGGCAGGTCGCCGCATCCATGAGCCTCGGCCCGGCGGTGAGTATCGCTGGGAAAGCCGCGTGTGCTGGGATCCGATCAAAACGGACCCGCAGACGTTGGAACACCAAGGGTTTTCGGGATAATTCTCTCGCTCAGAGCCCCTTGATCAGACCGCCATCGACCCGCAGCATCGATCCGGTGACATAAGAAGCCTGCTGCGAACACAGAAAGCTGACCACCGCGCCGAACTCTTCCGGCTTACCGTAGCGGCCTGCGGGGATGGTCTTGCGGCTAGCCTTCTGCACGGCATCAAGTGCGGCCCCGGTCTTTTCGGCCTTGAGCCCGTCAAGCTGTGCAAGCCGGTCGGTCCCGATGCGCCCCGGCAGCACCATGTTGACGGTGATCCCATGTGGTGCGATTTCTTCTGCCAGCGTCTTGGACCAACCGGCGATGGCGCCGCGTACGCCGTTCGATAGGGCGAGGTTAGGGATCGGCTGCACAATGCCGGACGAACCGATGGTGACAACCCGGCCCCAGCCTTTGGCGATCATGCCGGGCAGGGCAGCATCGGTGATGCTGAAGATCGGTGTTGCCATGGTCTCAAAGGCGGCGCGCCATGCGGCGACGCTTTGCCCCTTGGCTGGCCCCGCAGCGGGTCCGCCGCAATTGTTGACAAGAATGTCGACTGGCTGCTCTGCAAGGCGTTCAATCAGCGCCGCGACGCTGGCGGGGTCGGAAAGATCCAGCACCAGCCCTTCGATATTGTCCACCGAGCCACCGGCGGGGATGCTGCCGCTGCGTGACGCGGCGATCACATGCGCCCCCTCAACGGCCAATATCGTTGCACTTGCGGCGCCAAGGCCACGGCTTGCGCCCAGAACCAGCGCTGTCTTTCCTGTGAGTCCAAAATCCATCAGTTCAGTTCCTTCAATCTGTTGTCTTGTCGGGTGAGCAGGCGCTCGACCTCGGCGATGGCGGCTGGGGCAAGCCCCGCACCCGGAGAGCGCAGCGCCGCAGAGGCAATCGCGCCGCGCTTGGCCAGCACGTATTTACGTACTGCGAGGCCTGCGCCCGGCTGCTGCTCGTAGCGCACCAGCGGCAGATAGGCGTCAAAGATGTCCTGCGCGCGGTCCATGTCGCCAGCGCTAGCCAGCCGTACGACATCTGACAGCATCTCGGGGAAGCCAAAGCCGGTCATCGCGCCATTCGCACCACGCGCGATTTCTTCGGGCAGGAATATCCCGCCATTTCCGCACAGGATCGAGATGCGCCGTCGCCCGGCTGCTTCGGCCGCGCGCAGCTTGGTAATCTTGGCAAGGCCCGGCCAGTCCTCATGCTTGAGCATCACCACCTGCGCCACATCGTCAATGATCCGGCCGAGCACCTCGTCAGAGATATGCACGCCAGTCGAAAGCGGGAAATCTTGCAGCACGATGGGCACATCTTGGCCCAACGTGGCGGCGACCTGCGCGAAATAGGCGTGGATTTGCGGGTCGGTCTTGAGCGACCCTGGCGTTGTGACCATGCAGCCCGCCGCACCCATGTCCATCACGGCTTTGCCCAACTCGCCGATTGCGGCGAGGCCCGGTGCCGAGACCCCGACGACGATGGGTCTTCCTCCGGCCCGCTTAATCACGCGTTGCGCCACGGCACGGCTTTCGGCTTGGGTCAGCTTTTGCGCCTCGCCCATCATGCCAAGGATGGTCAGCCCGTCAGCGCCCTTCTCAAAGTAGAAATCCACCACCCGATCAAGGCTGTCGAAATCGATCGCGCCGCTGTCGGTGAATGGTGTGACCGAGATGACAAAGACGCCTTTGGCGTCCGGGGTGAGCAGGGTCATATCCTGTATCCTTGTTTTAGTTCTCGCGGGCCCGGCCCGGGAGGGATGAGAGAGGTGGTGCTCCTGCGTGAGGGCCCCGTACAAAACCGCAGGGAAAAGTGTACAGAAAACCGAGAGCAGGTAGGTTGATGAAGGCTCGGGTTGACGTTGGCATCTGGGGCGGTTGCTGTTTCTAAGGCGTCATTCGGGTCTGGGTCCTGCGACAGCGGACAGGCCCTTGTCGATGACCCAGCTTTGCCGGAGCACTTCACTTTCGGCAAAGGCGGCGCGCAGATCCGACATGAAGCTGTGCAGCAGCCCCGAATAGGGCACGCCCCGGCGGGTATACATCACCGCGTTCACCTCGCAGGCGGGGAGGAACGGCTTGCACACCAGCGCGTCGGAGACTTGGGTGGTGGCAGAATAGGGATCGACGACTGTCACCCCCAGATGTTGCGCCGCGAGCGCCGTGGCGGTGGCGCAGTAGCGCACCTCGATCCGGGGCGAATAGATGGCGCCTGCCTGCTCGTAGGCCTTGCGCACAAGCTGGCCGAGATTTGAGGCCAGCTCGAGCCCGACGAGCGGTTCGTCTTGCAAATCGAGGGCGGTCAGATGTGGCTTTTTGGCCAACGGGCTTTCGCGCGGCACCAGTGCCACCATATGCGCGCGCTGCAGCACGTCGACATTCACGGCATCTTGGCGGTCATGGTCTATGGCAAGGCCGATATCCGCCTGCCCGCTCTGCACCGCTTCCCTCACCTGTTCGAGACGGCGTACGTCGAAGGCGACCGATACGTTGGGTCGGTTGTCGAGGAAGCGGCGCAAAGCGACCGGGGCCACGGAATAGCCGAGGGGCGGCGTGGAGATAACCTTCAGCCGACCTGCCATGCCCAGCTTCATGTCGCGCGCGTGCTGCGAGAAGCCTTGCATCAGGCCGAAGATCGGGCGGATCTCGTCAAACAGCGATTTTGCCTCGGCGGTGGGCTGCAGCCGTCGTCCGGTGCGTTCAAACAGAGTGAGGCCAAGCTGCGTTTCGAGCTGCCGCAACGCGGCCGACACCGCCGGCTGCGAGATGTGCAGCCGATCGGCCGCCTCGACCGTGGTGGCACCGCGCATCATTGCGGCAAAGATCTCGAGCTGGCGCAGCGAGACTTCGGGCAGCCCGGCCTCGGTGGTCATTCCGGCGCCCCTACCAGCCCCAGCGCCATGGCGGTGGCGGCCTGCACCGGATCGATCACCGCGATGCCGATGTCGCGCTCAAGCTGCGCGCGGATCGGCGCCATGCCGGCACACCCCAGAACCACGGCCCCGGCGCCGCGCTCGGCCAGATCGCGGCCAAGCGCGACGCAGAGGTCATACACCTTGGGATCGCGCCCGGAGTCCTCGGCAGAGACGCTCGGAAGGGCCAGTTCTGCGGCGAAGCGGCTTTCGACGCCCATGGCGCGGATTTTAACACGGTGTCGCGCCACCGATCCCGGCGACAGCGCAATGATGCCGAAGAGATCAGCGCGGGCCATGGCGGTGAGGATACCGGCCTCCTGCACGCCGATCACCGGTTGCTTGACCAGCGTCCGGGTCAGTTCGACCCCGGGGTCGGAAAAGCAGGCCGCGACAAAGGCGGCTGCGTCGGGCCGTGATTGCGCCAGCTCGGCAAATCCCAGACCGGCGCGGGCCACGTCCTCGTTTGTCATGATCGTTGCCGGGCTGGCGGGGAGGTCGGTGACCTCGAACGCCGGACCTTTGAGTGGGGCCAGATGGGCGATGGCCTCGGCGATGCCTTGCGTGACATTGGCCGACGAGTTCGGGTTGATGATCAGGATCGGACCCATCAGCGCAACTCCGCGCCAAAGTTTTGCGCTGGATCCAGTTCCTTGGCGATGTAGCCGGGCTTGCCGCGCAGGTCGGCGGGCTGGCGGGCAAAGAAGCGGCCCTGGCCCTCTTTCGCCTTGAGCGCGCCATGCTCGACGACTGTCGCGCCGCGGGTCATCACAACCTCGGGCGTACCGGTCAACTCCATCCCCTCGTAGGGGGTGTAATCCATGTTGTCATGCTGGTCCGCCGCAGTGACGGTGATGCGCGCCTCGGGATTCCAGATCGCGATGTCGGCATCCATACCCGGCGCGATCCGGCCCTTGTTTGCGCAGCCGAAGACCTTGGCGGCGTTGGTCGATGACAGCGCTACGAACTGCTCGAGCGTGATGCGTCCCGTCACCACCCCTTCCGAAAAGAGATAGGGCAGGCGGGTGGCGATTCCGGGCATGCCGTTGGCAATTTTGGGATAAGGGACATTCTCGCCGTTCAGGAACTTTCCGGTCGCATCGTATCGGTAGGGGGCATGGTCCGAGCTGACGCTCTCGAAGGTGCCCTGCGCCACGTGGTGCCATAGCGCGTTTTGCGTGGCGCCATCGCGCAGCGGCGGAGAGCAGATGTATTTGGCCCCCTCCATGCCCGGCCGGTCGAGATCGGCGCGGGTCAGCGCAAGGTATTGCGGGCAGGTTTCGGCATAGAGTTTGGCGCCGTTGAATTTCTCGCGCCGCACGATTTCGGCACCGCCTTCGGTCGAGACATGCACGATGAAGAGCGGGGCATCGACCAGCTTGGCAAGCTGGATCGCGCGGTTGATCGCCTCTTGCTCGGCCAGCTCAGGGCGCGAGATCGCGTGGTATTTTGGTGCGGTCAGGCCTTTGTCGGCCAACCGTTTGTTCATCCATTTGACCATGTCGTTGTTCTCGGCATGGACCATGGTGATCGCGCCGTGCTGTCGCGCCACGGTGAGGATGTCGAGCATGCCACCGTCGCCGAGGTTCATCAGGTCGTAGGTCATGAAGACCTTGAACGAGGTGATGCCGCGGGCAAAGGCGCGGGGAAGCTGGTCTTCAAGCACCTCTTGGGTCGGGTCGGATATGATCAGGTGATAGGAATAGTCGATGACTGACCGCGCGCCGCGCGCGTCATAGGTGGCGATCACTTCGTCAACCGATTGGCCGCGGTGCTGCGCCGCGAAGGGGATGAACGAGGAGTTGCCGCCATAGGCTGCCGAGATCGAGCCCGAGAGGTAGTCATCGGCGGACATCACCCCCGATGAGCTTTCCTGTGCGATATGGGCATGGGCCTCGATGCCACCGGGGATGACGATGCGCCCGCCCGCGTCGATGCGTCGATCGCCGCCTGACAGGTGCTCGGCCACAGCCGCGATGCGGCCGTCCTTGATGCCGATATCGCCCTTCCAGGTCTCCGAGGCCGTGGCGACCAGCCCGTCATGGATCACCGTATCGAAGTGCATCTGCTTTCTCCTTGTCTGTCGTCAGTTCGCCCGCTTGGGAGGGGCGCAGTTGGTGCCTGTTCTGTTCCGCTCAATCGGGGATGACGACCCCGGTCTGTTCGGCGATCAGGCCGTAATGCTCGATCCGGCGGTGGGCGGCGAAGTTGAACACGGTCGACTTACCAAAATCGCATTTGGCGAAATCTGCGTCATGCGTGATCAACTCGTCGCCTTCCCCCTCGGCCCTTGCGACGACAAATCCGTCGGGATCGACGATGATCGACCCCGCGAACATGTGGTTGCCGTCTTCCATACCACATTTGGCGACGGCCACCGCGTAGGTCGAGTTCTGGTAGGCACCGGCGCAGACCGACAGCTCGTGATGGTATATGCGGCGCTCGATGCCCTCTTCGGCGGAAAGGTTGTTCTGCGACGGGGTATTATAGCCGATGGTGACCAGTTGTACGCCCCGCAGGCCCAGCATGCGCCAAGCTTCCGGCCAACGGCGGTCGTTGCAGATCGCCATGCCCATGATCACGTCTTGGTTCCTGACCACGCCAAAGCCGGTGTTGCCGGGCAGGAAGTAACGCTTTTCAAGGTGCTGGTGCGTGCGCTCTGGCTCAAACTCGGCGTGGCCCGGGAGGTGGGTCTTGCGGTATTTCAAGACGACCTCGCCCTCTGGCGAGACGATGATCGAGGTGTTGAAATGTTCGCCTTCCGGGGTCAGCTCACAATAGCCGAACGTGAAGCCCATGCCAAACGCGCGTGCCTTGTCAAAAAGCGGCTGGACGGCGGGATTCGGCATGGCGGTTTCGAACCAATGGTCGAATTCGGCGCGGTCCTCGACATAGAAGCGCGGAAAAAACGTGGTCAACGTCATCTCGGGATACACGAGGAAGTTGACGCCTTTTGCATGCGCTTGTTCCATCAGGGCGATCATCCGGGAGACCACGCTTTCTCGGGTCTCGTTCTTTTGGATGCCGCCGATCTGGGCGCCGCCGATGATAAGTTTCGTCATGGGGTTTCCTTTCGGGATCGTAAGTTCAGTGCTCCGCGAGGCCGCGCTGGTAGCGCGATATCAGTCGGACCAATGGCCAGAGGATCGCGAGGTAGATGAGTGCGGCGAGGACAAGCGGTGAGGAGTTGTAGGTGATCGAGCGGGCCATGTTGGCCGAGTAGAGCAGCTCGGAGAGAGAGACGACAGAGGCGAGGGAGGTGAGCTTGACGACCTCGACGGTGTTAGACAGCAGGTCGGGCAGTACGTTGCGAATGGCCTGCGGCAGGATCACGTGAACGAGGCTCTGCACTTGGCTGAGCCCGGTGGCCTGAGCCGCCTCGGGCTGGCCCTTGGGGACCGACTGGATGCCAGCGCGGAACACTTCGGCGAAGTAGGCCGAGTTGTTGAGGAAGAAGGCGAGCACCACAGCCATGAAGGGGGTCAGTTCCAGCCCCGCGAAGGGCAGGCCCGAGTAGACGAAGATCAGCACTACGAGTGGCGGCAGGGCGCGAAAGAGGTCGATAAAGCCGATCGTCGGCCATTTCAGCCATTTGCGCGGCGACAGCGCGCCGAGCGCCAGCAGCAGCCCTCCGGCGAGGCCCAGCAAGATGACCACCGCGCAGAGCTTCAGCGTGATGATGAGCCCCTTGAGCAGCAGCGGCCAAGCCTGTGCCATGATGTCGAGGTTGAAGAACAGATCGATGAAGTTGCTCATGTCGCACCGCTCATGTGTAGCGCTTCTCAAGGAGGCGCGCGAAGATGACGACCGGCAGGAAGATCGCGAGATAGGCGAGCGCGGCCATGGTGAGTGGCGTCGCCGAGCCTGAGAAGCTCTGCGCCGAGGACGAGACGGAAAGGATTTCCTTTACACCGATCACCGACCCCAGCGCGGTCATCTTGGTGATCGCCAGCGCACGGTTGACCAGAGACGGGATGCCCAGCCGGATTGCCTGCGGCAGGGCAATGTCGAACAGGGTCTGCATGAAACTGAGGCCGGTGGCGCGGCCGGCTTCCCACTGTCCCTTCGGAACCGAGGTGAGGCCCGCCCAGAAGATCTCTTCGGCGAAGGCTGCCAGAACGCCGCCCAGTACGATGAACAGCACCATTGGGCCCGACAGGCGAATGCCGAGGCCGGGGAGGCCAAAATAAAACACCAGAATCACCACCAGTGGCGGTAGGGCGCGGCTAATATCGGCGAAGGCGACGATGGGCAGCGTGAGATACCAGCGGCCAAGTGTGCGCAGGCAAGCGAGAACCAACCCCAGCGCCAGCCCAGCGATCACGATCGCGGCGCTGAGCCAGAGCGTGGTGACGAGCGCCGCGAGCAGGTCCGGCAGGTATTTCGCCATCACCGCACCGTCAAAGAACGTGTCGAGGAAGCTCATGCGGCGGTCGTCGGCTGCAGGCGGGAGAGGAAGGCGCGCAGGCGTTCCGACTTAGGATTGCCGAAGATGTCTTCGGGCGGGCCGGCTTCGACCACCACGCCGCCATCCATGAACACCACGCGATCAGCGGCCTCGCGGGCGAACTCCATCTCGTGGCTGACCACCAGCATGGTCATGCCTTCCTGGCGCAACTGTTTCATCACCTTCAGAACGGAGCCGACCAATTCCGGGTCGAGCGCCGACGTGGGTTCGTCGAACAGCATGACCTTGGGGTCAAGTGCCAGCGCACGGGCAATGGCCACGCGCTGCTGTTGTCCGCCAGATAGCTCGCTCGGCATGGCGTCGGCCTTGTGTGCCAGCCCCACATGTTCAAGCATTTCCATGGCGCGGGCTTTCGCCTCGGGCTTGGATCGTTTCAGCGCCTTGACCTGCGCCAGCATCACGTTCGCCAGCACCGATTTGTGGGGGTAGAGGTGGAAACCTTGGAACACCATGCCGATTTTTAGCCGCATCTTGTCGAGCGCGCGGCCGTGGCATTCAGTGACATGTTCGCTGTCGAGCAGAATGCTGCCTGAGGTCGGCTCTTCGAGCCGGTTGCAGCAGCGCAGCATGGTGGACTTCCCCGAACCCGAGGGGCCGATGACAAAGACGAGCTCGCCGGGTTTTACGCTCAGGTCGATCGACTTCAGCACCTGCGTGGTGCCGAAACATTTCTCGAGCTGGTTGATTTCAAGCATCGGTCTGTGGTGGACCTTGGCGGCGGAGGACGCCGGGGCGATGGGAGAAGTTCCGGGCATGCGTTTACTTTCGATGGTCGGCGGGACGACGGGCGCCCCGCCTGGCAGGTCTTGAGATCAGAAGTCGCAGGAGACCTCATGCGGGGTTTCGTCGTAGCCGTCGAAACCGGGGGTGCCGTAGCCGGGGGTCGGGGTGACGATGGTGGCCCCTTGGACCGGGATCACGCCGAACCATTTCTCGGACAGCGCGGCCATGGTGCCGTCGGTCTTCAGGCATTCCAGAACGGCGTCAATCTTGTCGCGGGTTTCGGTGTCGTCCTTGCGGAACGGGAAAGCCCAGACGAGGCCGGTGGAGTATTCGTAGCTGAGATCAATGCGCGGGTTCTGTTTGGCAGCCCATGCCGAGACGGTTGCTCCGGCGAGGTTGGCATCAGCGCGCCCGGTTGCGACGGCCTCGACAGCGTCGGTGTTGGTGCCATAGGCGACAACTTCCCAGCCGTAGTCCTCGGCTTTGTCATTCAGGAACGATTCATAAGCAGACCCCTTGTTGACGGAAATGGTCTTGCCCTTGAACGCCTCGAGCCCTTCCATCGGCTCGGTCCCGGCGGGGACGACGAAGGAAAAGTTGGTGTCCATGAAGCCTTCCGAGAAGAGCAGGTTGGTGGCGCGTTCCTCGGTGACGGTGGTGGGCGCGACGAGGAAGTCGTAGGTGCCTGCTTGCAGCGCCGGGATCAGCCCCGAGAACTGAGCCGCGATCACTTCGACGTCGGTGCCGAGCTTTTCGCCGATCGCGGCGGCCAGATCGACGTTGAACCCTTCGACACCGCCCGAGAGGCTGGGCATGGCGTGGGGCGCGAACGTTCCGTCGAGCGCAACCTTGTAGCCCTCGGCGTGGGCTGGGATTGCCAGCGCGGCAAAGGCGGCGGACAGAAGAAAACCAGTACGTTTCATGGGGGGCTCCGTGTTGGTGAGACGTATTATTGGTGGCACTTGGGGGTGCATCGAATGCCTCTCAAAAAGACGGCGGGTCAGGCCGGGGGCAACTGAAATATACGATTTTCTGATAATATAAGTATAAGTCAGGCTTCTATATTGCCCGCCTCGCAATGGGCGAATTCAGGTCCAGGTTTGGCGCTGCAACTGTGGTTAACAAGTTGAAAAAATTGTAATTTCATGGATGCTCGGGCTTGGTGCTCCTCCACATTTTGGGAGCCGCAAAGACGGGTTCGCGGCGGTCGTATCCCTCAAACGCGCCTCTTTGCGATGCCTATTGAATGGGCACCCAGTGGCGTGAGATGTGGACCGCCCCGGGTTTGCCGGGGGCGAAAAGCCCAAAGTGGGATGAAACCACATGGGGCGGCAGTACGATTCCGTCCCATGGCCTGTGCGCAATTCGACACCTGGAAGGCCGACTCGCAACGGGATGGTCTCGATCAGGCCGCTTTGCACCTCAAAACAAGACTGCGGAAAGCCCTTGGCTACGGAACCTCAACTGATACTTTCGGGGGAGCCGTTGCGCGAACCGGTTGACCCCACCAGCCCCTTTTGGGGCGCGGGTCTGCTTGGAGCCGGGCGAGAAGGCGGGCATCCGAGGCTTGAGAGCTTCACAAAGATCTAGGCGGAGCATGGGCTATGAGCGAGACGGGGAGTGAGACGGACACGGGATTGACCTTGGCGCTGTGGCAAGCGCCATCGGTCGCGGGAAACAGCGAACTGGCGTTTGACGAGATCGGCAAGGCCACTGCGGCGGCGGGACGTGCGGGAGCGGATATTGTGGTTTTTCCCGAGCTTTTCGTCACCGGTTATGAACGCGACGACTTTACCGAACTGGCGCTGAGCCAAGAGGCTCTTTGTGCCCGTCTTGCACCCATCGCCCGTGCGGCGGGATGTGCGATCTGTGTTGGCTACCCGGAGCGGGTTGGAGAGCAGATTGCCAATGCGGCGCTTTATGTGTCCGCTGGGGGTAAGATCCTTGGTAATCACCACAAAATCCAGCTTTTTGGCGAGGTCGAGGCGCAACGGTTCATTGCCGGTGATCGCTACACGGTGTTTGAGTTCGCGGGCCGTAAGCTGGCCATTCTCATCTGCTATGATGTGGAATTCGCCCCCCATATCGCGGCGCTGAAACAACAGGGGGTCGATCTTGTTTTGGTCCCCACGGCGGCGATGGATCCCTTTGGCCATGTCGGGGCGCATGTTGTGCCCGCGATGGCGGCCAACCATGGGCTTACGATCCTCTATGCCAACCTTTGCGGCCAAGAGGCGCATCTGACCTATTTCGGCGGCTCGGTGATCGCCGGGGCGGATGGCCAGATTCTGGCCCAGGCGGGCAGGGGGCCTTGCCTGCTTCTTAGCCAGCTTCCGCTGGAGTATGATCACGCGGTTCTGTCGACACAGGACCGGGATTTCCGGCCAATCAGCGACGGGATGTGATGCAGCTTTCAGGAGCAGACATTCGGCTATTGCGGGTGTTCGACGCGGTGGTGCGCCATCATGGTTTTGCTGCGGCGCAGGCCGAGTTGAACGTCAGCCAATCGACCATTTCGACCCAGATCTCGGCCCTTGAAGACCGGTTGAGCATGACTTTGTGTCGGCGCGGGCGGGCTGGTTTTCAACTGACTCAGAAGGGCGAGGCGGTCCATGCCGCCGTGGTGCGGTTTCTGGCCGCGTCCAACACCTTCGTTTCGGAGACGGAGGTGCTGCGCGGGACCTTGTCGGGCACATTGCGCATCGGGGTTGTCGATCACGTGGTCACCGATCCCAATTTTCGGCTTTCCGAGGCGATCAGCGCGCTGGAAAAGCGCGCCACGGCGGTGCGTTTCGAATTGGTGCAAAACGACCCGCAGGAACTTCAGGAGCGTGTGCGCGATGGGTCTTTGCAACTGGGTATCGGGTCATTTTCGCGCAAGCTGAAAGGGCTGGCGTCGCAGCCGCTTTATCGCGAGACCAACTATCTTTACTGCGCGTCGAACCATCTGCTTTGGAGCGTGCGCGACGAGGAGCTGACGCCGGAATTTGTCACGTCGATGCGGACCGTGGGGCGCAGCTATTGGCGTGACGATCACTGGAACAATCGCGATTTTCCGAACTCTCCGGCGATGGCGCAGGGGATGGAACAACAGCTGATCATGATCCTGTCCGGGGCCTTTATCGGGTATCTGCCCGATCATTCGGTTCGCTCGTGGGTCCAAAGCGGGCGTCTGAAACCGCTTTTGCCGACCCGCTTTATCTATCAGTGCGACTTTGAGGCGATCACCCGGCCGGATGTCGAAGCCTCGCCGCTCGCGCAGGCCATGCTCAAGGAATTGCTGGCTGTCTACGCAAGCCCTGCTTAAAAAACGGGCGGCAGCAAGCGTTGGTTTGAAATTTACCCAAGTGAATTTCTTAATCGCGATATTTATCGGACGAACGTTCTGCCCCATAATCCCTGTTGAAACACAGGAGAGTTCCCGATGAGCCAGTCAGAATTCAATCAACCCCTTAGTGGCAATGCGATGCCGCGCTCGGGGGGTATTGCCTCCATGATGCGGCTGCCGATCGCAGAGACGGCCAAGGGGTTGGATGCGTGTTTTCTGGGGATTCCGATGGATATTGGCACCTCGAACCGCCCCGGCACTCGGTTTGGCCCGCGCCAGATTCGCGACGAAAGCCGGATGATCCGCCCCTATAACATGGCGACGGGGGCTGCGCCTTTTGATCATTTGCAAGTGGCGGATATCGGTGACGTGCCGATCAACCTTTATGATCTCAAGAAATCCGTGGGGATCATCGCCGCGCATTACCGCGAGGTGTTGAGCCACGGGGTTGTCCCGCTCACGCTGGGCGGTGATCACACGCTAACGTGGCCGATCCTGCGCGCCGTGGCGGAAAAGCACGGGCCTGTCGCGCTGATCCACGTGGATGCGCATTCCGACACCAACGAAGAGATGTTCGGCGAAAGCGAGGCGCATGGCTGCCCGTTCCGCCGCGCTTGGGAAGAGGGCTGTCTGCAAAACGACAAGGTGTTTCAAATCGGTCTGCGGGGCACCGGCTATAGCAAGGCGGATTTTGAATGGGGCCGCGACCAAGGGTGGACCTGTATTCAGGCCGAAGAATGTTGGCATAAATCGCTGACGCCGCTGATGGCGGAAATCCGTGAAAAGATCGGCGATGCACCCGTGTACCTGTCCTATGACATCGACAGCCTCGATCCTGCCTTCGCGCCGGGCACGGGCACCGTCGAAGTGGGCGGTCTGACCACGATGCAAGGGCTTGAAATCATCCGTGGCACGGCGGGGCTTAACCTTGTGGGCTGCGATCTGGTCGAGGTCTCTCCGCCCTATGATCCGGCTGGCAACACCGCCGTCATCGCCGCCAATTTCCTTTTCGAAATGCTCTGCGCGCTGCCCGGCGTGCCGCAGGGTCGCTAATCACTGCCGGAACTCAGGGAGTTATCCACCATGCAAAGACGTTCTTTTCTCAAGGCCAGCGCCGCCACAGTTGCGACCCTCGCCGCGCCTTCTGTCCTGTCTGCGGCAACGCAAAAGTTGAAAATCGGCACCTATGGCGGCTATTTTCAGGAAAGCTTCGACAAATATATTCACCCCGATTTTACCGCCGCTACGGGCATTGAGGTCGAAAGCATCGCAGAGCCCACGGGCGAGGCGTGGCTGGTGCAACTGTCGCAGGCCGCCCGTGCGGGTCGGGCGCCGGCGGATGTGTCGATGATGGCGCAACTGCCGCGGCTCAAAGGCGAGCGTGCCGGTCTTTGGGCGCCGCTCGACGAGAGCAAGGTCAGCAATCTGGGCAATTTGCCCGACCACTTCGTACACCGCTATGAGGATGGCAAAGTCTACGGCACCGGCGCGGTAAGCTGGTACATAACGCTGGTAACCAACACCGATACCTATGCCGAGGCCCCAAGTTCTTGGACCGCGCTTTGGGATCCGGCCAATGCCGACAAGCTGGGGCTGATGTCGCTGGCCACAAACTCTTTCCTGTTGGAAGTCACCGCGACGACCTATTTTGGTGGCACCGATATTCTGAAGACCGATGATGGCGTGTTGCAGGTTATGGGCAAACTCGCCGAAGTGAAACCCAATGTCCGCCTGTGGTATCGTGACGAGGGGCAATTCCAGCAAGCGCTCGAAACCGGCGAGATCCCGATGGGGCAATATTACCACGATGTGACCGGCCTAGCGGCGTCGCAAGGCAAACCGGTGCGCTCGACCTTCCCCGATGAAGGCGCGGTGCTCGACAGCGGGTCTTGGGTGGTGTCGAAAGCCTCCAAGGTGATCGAACCCGCGCAGGTTTTCATCGACTATATGGCGCAGCCAGATGTACAGGCGAAACTGTCGCGTTTTGTTGGCACCGCGCCAACCGTCTCGCGCGAACTGACCGACCTCACCGACGAAGAATTCGCCGCCGTGTCCTCTGACAAGACACCGATCCTGCCGCTGTATGATATCTATGTCGATCGTGGCGACTGGATCAATCAGATGTGGTCGGAAAAAATCACGGGCTAAGGCTTTCTCCCCTGCGCGCTGCGGCTTTCTGTGTCGCGGCGTGCATTTTTAACAACGGGAATCGAACCAATGACCACATTGCGAATTGAGGGGCTGAGCAAGCTCTTCGGCACCTTCAAAGCGCTTGATGATGTGTCGCTCGAAATTCCGGATGGAAAATTTGTCTGCCTGCTGGGGCCGTCCGGCTGTGGTAAGACCACGCTTTTGCGGGTGATTGCCGGGCTCGAGACGCCCAGTGCGGGCCGCGTCTTTGTCGGCGGAGCGGATCAAACGCTGGTGCCCACCCACAAACGCGGCATGGGCATGGTGTTTCAATCGCTCGCGCTGTTCCCGCATCTCGATGTGGCCGACAATATCACCTATCCTTTGGCGATTCGCGGCGTCGACAAGGCGACGCGGCGGGCACGGGCCGAAGAGCTGCTTGATCTCGTGCGCTTGCCCGGCTTGGGTGCGCGGCGGGTGCATCAACTGTCTGGCGGTCAGCGCCAGCGCGTGGCCATCGCGCGCGGCCTCTCCATCAATCCGCAGGTGTTTCTTCTGGACGAACCGCTCTCTGCGCTGGATGCGAGCCTGCGCGAGCATATGCAGATCGAGCTGCGCCAAATACAACAAAGCCTTGGCGTGACCACCGTTGTCGTGACCCACGATCAGAAAGAGGCGCTGACCATGGCCGATCTGGTGATCGTGATGAAAGACGGGGTGATCCAGCAGGCGGGTGCGCCGATGGAGATTTACCACAACCCCGCGAATGCCTTTGTCGCAGGCTTTATCGGTACGACCAATCTGCTGCCCTGCGAGATCAATGCGGGCGCGATCTCGGTTCTGGGGCACAGCCTTGCGGCGGCCGACGGCGACCGCATTGCGGTTTCGCGCGGGCCTGCCAGCCTGTCGGTGCGCCCTGAACATGTGCTGCTCGGTGCGCCGGAAGAGGGTCTGCGCGCCGAGGTCACCTTTGTGCGGGATCTGGGCGAAAGCCGGCATGTGCTGATGCGTGCGGGCGATCAGGACATCACCGCCCATCTGCCGCCGGGGGGGGCGCTGCGAGTCGCGCCGGGCGATACCGTTGGGGTGAGCTTTCGGCCGGGCGAACGGGTGGTGGTACAATGACCGATATGCCGTCACAGACCGCTGCGCCACGTTGGCTCGGGCTTTGGCCCGCCGCCATGCTGACGCTGTTTTTCCTCGCCCCCTTCGGCATCATGCTCGCAGTGTCGGTGGCGCATCGCGATGTCAGCGGCTTTTATGAATGGGGCTTTGAATGGGACAGCTACGCGCGCTTTCTCTCGGTCTTTTTCGCCAAGGTCATGGCGGTGTCCCTGTCTGTGTCACTGGCTGCAGCCGCGATCTGTGTCCTGTTGGGGTTTCCCTTTACCGTCTTTCTGTCCGCCATGGGCCATACCGCCCAGACCCGCATTCTGGTCGTGCTGCTGTCTGTTCTGGCCCTGTCCGAGGTGATCATCGGCTTTTCGCTCTCGACGCTGTTGTCGCAAACGGCGGGCATCGGCAATCTGTTCCACTGGCTCGGGCTGATTCCAGAGCCGCGCGCCTATACGCCCTCGCTTTTCGCGCTGATAGCCGGGCTTTGCTACATCGGGTTTCCCTTTGCGGTTCTGGTGCTTTATCCGCCGGTCTCGCGGCTTGATCCCGAGCTTATTGAAGCCGCCCGTGTCATGGGCGCATCCGGGCCGCGCGCCTTTTTCGGGGTGATCATCCCGAACCTGCGCGGGGCCATCGTGGGGGCCTTTATCCTCGTGTTTGTCTTCACGCTGGGGTCGTATCTTTTGCCCCAGCTTCTGGGCCGGTCCGAGCATTGGACGCTGTCGGTGCACATTACCGATCAGGCGATCTATCAATCCAACTTGCCATTTGCGGCGGCCATGTCGGTGTTTCTCATGCTCGTGGCTCTGGCGCTTGTGGGGCTGGCCTCGCTGGCTGGTCGTGAAAGGGGGGCGGCATGACCCGGACCCTTAAAACCACCTATGTTCTGATCATTCTTGCGCTCTTGCTGGCACCGCTCGTGGTGGTGGCGGCCGTGTCTCTCAACGGGCCGCAAACGCTGCGCTTTCCACCGGTGGAGCCGTCGTCGCGCTGGTATGGCGAGTTGTTTCGACAAAGCGAGTGGCTTGTGCCGCTGCGCAATTCCTTGGTGATCGCGGCCTGTGCTGCGGCGCTGTCCGTGGTCATCGCGCTGCCGTTGGCGCTCTATGTCTGGCAACGGCGCGGGGTTGCGGCCAAGGCGTTGACCGGCATGGGGCTTGCGCCTTTTGCCTTGCCGCCGGTGATTTCTGCGCTTGGGTTCATGATCTTCTGGATGACGCTCGGCGGTTATGGCCAGATCTATGCCACCATCATTTCGCACGGGGTGTTTCTGGTCACCTTGCCGCTGGTCACGATTTCTCTTGGCCTCAAGGGCATCGATCCATTGCTGATCGAGGCGGCGCGGGTCATGGGCGGTGGGCGGTGGGTGGTGTTTCGCACTGTGATCCTGCCGCTTCTGATCCCCTACATGGTCTCGGGCTATGCCTTTGCCTTTGTGCTGAGCCTCAATGAATACATCATCGCTTATATGGTGGCGGGCTTCACGGTCGAAACCTTGCCGATCAAGATCTTCAATGCGCTGCGCTATGGCTATACGCCGATCCTGGCGGTGGTTTCCGTGATCTTTGCTGGTTTGTCGGCGTTGATCTTTGGGCTGATCGGCCGGTTTGGCAATCTGCCGCGCCTACTGGGCGCGGAAAGGATCACCCGCGACTGATGTGCCAGCCCATATGAAAGCCGCGCTTTGCGCAGTCGACGATGTGGCGGATCAATGGGGGCACCATCGCTGCCGACGGTGCCCCCAGATAGATTATTCTTTCACCATTTCAGCACCATGTGCCGAACCACAGTTCACGCCGCTGTTCAGCGCGCCAGCCCCAGTGCCTCAAGATAGGCGACGGAAGGCAAGATGCCGGCCTTGTCGCGCAGCTCAAGGATCAAGCGCGGATTGCTCTCGATCTCGGCCAAAGCGCGGAAAACGGCGGCCCAGCGGATGGTGCCTTCGCCGATTGCCCAATGGCGGTCGGCAAAGCCTTCGGCGTCCTGCAGGTGGACATGTTGCAAGCGGTCGCCAGCGCGCCGCACATAGTAATCGACCGGCGCGGCACCGTTGGTGCCATGGGCGTAATGGGCATGCCCCGTGTCGATTGATACCGCCATCGCCGGAGAGTTGAAGCTGTCGGCCAAGGCGCATCGGATATCGGGGTCAATGTCCTCGATGTTCTCGATCACCATGGTGACGCCACAGTCTTCGGCCCGCTTCACCACCGCATCCATCGTATCGTGGCAGTTTTCCAGCAGACGGGTGTATTCCTTGCGCTCGGGCGCGTTATCAAGGTTGTTGTAGCTCCAGGTCGTATAGGGGCTGTGGATCACCATCTGGGTTGCGCCGAGATAGTCGCAGACCTCGATCCCTTGCAGATGCTTTTGCCGGTTCAGCGCCCGCATGTCGGCATCCGGGTTGGCAATGCTCAGCCCCCAGAATGGCCCGTGGATCCCCAGACGACCGGTATAGCCGGTCAACAGGTTGCGGGTACGGTCGGCTACGGATTTCCAGTCGCCGTTCAGCAGGTCGCCATCGACAAAATCCTGAATTTCCAGATCACGGTTTTCAGCGAGGACAAAGTCTTGAAGGGTTTCAAGCGTCGCCGTGGGAATGGCGACGCCTAGAAGGGGAAGGGAGCTCATTATATGGTCCTTGGTTAGGAGGTTTGAAGAGATTGTGCGACGGGGGCAGGGGCTGGCCTCATCAACGCGCAAAGCAGCGCGCGCAGATCATCGGTGCCGGTGACAACGTGTGCTGCCCCGGCGGCGCGCAGGGTCGCGCCGTGCTCGGGGCGGGCTTCCGATGGGCCGACAAATCCGATGGGAAGGACCCCAGCGGCGCGGGCGCATCCGATGCCATGGATGTTGTCATCCACAAAGATCGCGCGATCCGCCGTGGTCCCCATCCGGGCGAGACAATGCAGCGCCAGATCGGGCGCGGGTTTGCTGTTGGAGACGTGTTCGGCGCTATAGATATGGCCGCCGAATAGTGCGGATAACGGGGTGCGGCCCAGACTTTCGGCCAGCCTGTTTACGCCGCTGTTCGAGGCCACGCAGATGCGGGCGTCGAGATCGCTCAACAGCTGTTCAATGCCCGGAATCAGCGGCACCTCCTCCGTGAACAGGTCAGAAAGGCGGCGGCCAGCGTCTGTCAGAACCCGGTCCGCATTCAGCCCCATCCCGGTCAAAATCGCTCGGATCTGATCTTGGCCGGAGCCGGAAAAATGCTGTTCCGCCTGTTTCGCTGTCATCGGATGGCCCGTGGCCGACACCGCCTCGGCCAGCGCGCGCGCGCCGAGCGGTTCGCTGTCGATCAGCACACCGTCGCAATCAAAAATGACCAGATCGAACCGCGTCATACCACGGCCCGCTGCGTTTGAATCGATTGCGCCAGCTGGGGGTCGTCTGTCGTCAGATAGCCGGGGCCCCGATCCAGCCAATGGGCGATCAGATCGGGATCGTTCAGGGTCCAGACCCCAAGCCGGTCCAACGGTACCATTGCCGTGATCTGCTCGAATTCAGCCGCGAACAGATCGTGATGAACGCCGAAACAGCTGACCAGATCACGGTGCCGGGTCAAGAACGCCTCGATCCCGCCCTGCCTATCGGCCCAGTCCTGATTGACCGATATCATACGGTCGAACTCCGGGGCTGTCTGCGCGATGGCAGAAAGCACATCGGCCTCGAAGCTGTGCAGGGTGGTGCGTGATTCAAGCCCGTAGGCGCGAAAGATGTCGATTGCCGCCGGGATCAGGGCCGGATCATAGTGGTTATTCTCGTCGCCCTTGAACTCGGGCAACAGCCGCAAACCGGTTACGGGGGCGAGGATCTCAAGAACTTCGGACAACAGTGGCACGCCCTCGTCGATCTCTCCCTCTGGGCCGATTAGACGCAGATCATGGCGCGTGGTTTCGCTCAGCAGCCGCACCGGCCCGTTGCCGGTCGTGGTCCGCTCAAGCGTGGCGTCATGGATGACCAGAACCTCGCCCCCCGCGCCAAGGTGCATGTCGAATTCGACAGCCTCGACGCCAAGGTCGAGTACGTTGCGGAACCCTTGAAGCGAATTCTCGGCCCAGAGGTTGCGGGCGCCGCGATGGGCCATGATGGTGGTCATTGCAAAGGATCCTTGCCTAGCGGATGGTCGGGTCAAGTTTGTCGCGCAGCCAGTCCCCGACCAGCGAGATGGACAGCGTTGTCATCATGATGATGAAAGACGGGGCCAGCATGATCCACGGCGCACGGGTCAGGTATTCCCGGCCAAATCCCACCATGTTGCCCAGCGAACTTTGCGGCGGCTGAACCCCCAGCCCAAGGAACGACAGCCCGCTTTCCATCAGGATGATTTCCGGGAATGTCAGCGTCATCGACACGATCAGGGTCGAGGCGACATTGGGCAGGATGTGGCGCAGATAGACGCGCACGGGCGTGGCCCCCAGTTGCACGACGGCGGCGGCATAGCCCTGTGCCCCCGCCGAAATGGCAAGGCCACGGGAAATGCGGGCATAACGTTCCCAGCCGTAGAACCCCATCAGACCGATCAGCAACATCATGGAGGATCCGAAAAAGGCCAGCACGGCCAGCGACAGGATCAGGAAGGGCAAAGCCGCCTGAAAATCGGCCAGAACGAGGATCAGATGTTCGAGCGTGCCGCGAAACTGCGCCGCCAGAAACCCCAGCAGGGTTCCAAAGACAGCCGACAGGATCGTCGCGCCAAAGGCGATCACCAGCGACACCCGAATGGATTGGATCAGGCGGGACAAAACATCGCGCCCCAAATCGTCGGTGCCCAGCAGATGCCCCGGGGTCAGCGGGGCCGCCAGCCGCGCCGAGAGGTCCATCTGCGTGACCTCATACGGGCGAACAAGATCGGCACAGATCGCCGTCAGCGCCATCAGGGCAAGCCATGCCAGCCCGAGGGTGACCAGCAAGGGTGCCTTGAACCTGAAGCGGCGGATCAGCGACGGCGCCGGGGCGGTATTGATTGCTTGATAGGTCATTGTGGGGTCCTCAATGCGCGGTGGTTTTGGCGCGAAGGCGCGGGTCCAGCAGGCCATAGGCGAAATCGACACAGAGGTTCGCGATTACCATGGACGAGGCGATGACCAGCAGCAGGCATTGCACCACCGCCAGATCCCGGTTTGAAACCGAAACGATCAGCAACCGTCCGATGCCGGGCCACGAAAAGATGCTTTCCACGACCACGGCACCGGCGATCAGCGATCCGACCATGAAGCCGACGATGGTGACAATCGGCACTGACGCGTTGGGCAGCGCGTGTTTCCACACCACGTCGCGCCAGCTCAGACCTTTGGCCATGGCGGTGCGGATATAGGGTTGGCCCATCACCTCGATCATGGCGGAGCGGGAAAACCGTGCCAGAATGCCGATGCCGCCGACCGACATGGTCAGGATCGGCAGGATCGCGTGGCGCCAGCTATCCTGCCCACCCGATGGCAGCCATCCCAGCGTCACCGCAAAGACCAGCACCAGCAGCAGGCCCATCACAAACGAAGGAATCGTAAAGCCGAAGATCGACAGCATGATCACCCCGCGATCCGCCACCGATTGACGGTGCAACGCGGCATAGACCCCGGCGGGAATGCCGATGCCAAGCTGGATCAACAGCGTCGGAACAGTCAGCGCCAGTGTCGCAGGCAGCCGTTCGAGAACCAGCATGATCGCCGAGGAGCGGTCGCGCATCGAGATGCCGAAATCAAGCTGTGCGATGGATTTAAGATAGGCGAAATACTGTTTCCAGATCGGGTCATCCAGCCCCCATTCGGCACGGAACGCATCGACACTGTCGGTTGGCGCATCCGGGCCCAGCATGATCGCCGCCGGGTCCCCCGAAAGGCGCAGCACGACAAAGGCAAAGGTCATCACCAGAAGGATCGTCAGCGCGGCGCGAAACACCCGCGTCAGCATATAAGTCAGCATGTCGTGGCCTTTTCAGCGAAGCAGGGACGCGTCATGCTGCGTGGTCCTGAGGCGATACCAGCAGGTGGCAGGCGGCTCTGCGCGCCAACGCGACGGGTTCAAGCGGCGGCGCCGCTACGTGGCAAGCGGGCTTGGCGGAACCGCAGCGGGGATGAAACGCACATCCCGCAGGGCGCTGCGCTGGGTTGGGCGGTTCTCCCTTCAACAGGATGCGGCCTGTCAGCGGTTTGCCCGGGATCGGTACCGATGACACCAGTGCGCGGGTATAGGGGTGCAAGGGGTGCGCGAAGATCTCATCCGAGCTGGCTTCCTCGACAATCCGTCCCAGATACATCACCGCGACGTGGTCGCAGATGTTGCGCACCACTTTCAGATCGTGGCTGATGAACACCATGGCGATCCCGTGGCTTTCCTGAAGATCGCGCAGCAGGTTCACCACCTGCGCCTGAATCGAGACATCCAGCGCCGAGACTGGCTCGTCGCAGACCAGCAATCGGGGCGAGGTGGCCAAGGCGCGGGCGATCACCACCCGCTGCCGCTGTCCGCCCGAAAGCTCATGCGGATAGCGATCGCCCTGATCCTGCCGCAACCCGACCTGCGCCATCAGATCGCGCACGCGCTCGCTGCGTTCGGCCCCTTTGGCAAGGCGATGAATTTCCAGTGGTTCGCCGATTTGATCGGCAATGGTCAGCCGCCGGTCCAGCGCCGCCAGCGGATCCTGATAGACCAGTTGCATCTGGGCCCGCAGCGCACGCCAACGCGGGCTTTGCAAGGGCGGCATCGCCTCGCCATCAAAGGCCACCGTGCCGGAGGTTGGCGGATCTATCCCCAATAGCATCCGACCGAGCGTGGATTTGCCCGATCCGCTTTCCCCCACGATTCCGAGTGTTTCGCCGGGGCGCAGGGTCAGATTGACTCCATCGACGGCCCGCACCGCCGGCGATTTGCCGAACAGGCTTTTTGGGCCCTCATAGCAGCGGACCAGATCGCGGGCCTGTAAAAGCGCGCTCATGCCGGGATCCTCCGGCGTTCTTCGCCGGCGACCGTTTGCTGATGTGCCACCGGATGGAAGCAGGCCAGATCGCGGCCGTCCGTTTGCGGTTTCAGATCGGGCCGGGTGTCGGTGCAAAACGCGGAGGCCTTGGTGCAGCGCGGCGCAAAGGCACAGCCGTCAGGCATCCGGCGCGGGTCCGGCACCGTCCCGGTGATCGGGATCAGGCGATTGCGTGTTCCATCCAACCGGGGGATCGCGTCGAACAGACCCTGTGTATAGGGGTGACGCGGGCGCTCGAACATGGGCGCGATATCCCCACTTTCGACGATCCGTCCGGCATACATCACATTGACGCGCTCGCAGATGGCGCCAACCGCGCCCAGATCATGGCTGATGAACACCATGGCCATGCCGGTTTCGCGGCGCAGGGTCGATAAAAGGTCAAGGATTTGCGCCTGAATCGTCGCGTCCAGCGCGGTGGTCGGTTCATCCGCGATCAGCAGATCGGGCTCTCCCGCAAGGGCCATGGCGATCATCACGCGCTGGCATTGGCCGCCGGAAAATTCGTGGGGATACAGATCGACCCGTCGGGCCGCATCGGGGATGCCAACCATATCCAAAAGACGAACGGCCTCGGCCCGTCTCGCGCGCCCATCAAGACCGCGATGCAGCGCGAGGCTTTCGCAGATCTGGCGCCCGACCGTGCGCACCGGGTTCAGGGACGACGACGGGTCCTGAAAGATCATCGCAATCCGGCCGCCTCGCACGGCTTCGACCGAGGCGCGGGCCGCCCCGATCAATTGCTGGCCCTCAACCGTGACGGAGCCCGACACGGTCGCCTTTCCCGGCAACAGACCAAGGGCGGCCAGCCAGGTGACGGATTTGCCGCAGCCGGATTCGCCGACCAGCCCAACGGCCTCGCCGCGGGCCACAGTCAGATCAATGCCGTGCAGGACATGGACCCCGTCAAAGGCAACTTTCAGATCTCGGATGGAAACAAAGGTCATATCAGCCTCTCAGCCAGTCGGGTTGCGCAGCGGATCACCGCCGCGCAACCGGGGGCGGACCATGCTCAGGAGGCGCGCCAGTTCTGGGCGCGGAAATCCATCGCAAAGGCCGGGGCGGCTTTCCAGTTCAGCTCGGATTTCATGCCGGTGAACACACAGTTCTGGTGCAAAACCTGAAAGGCGGGATCCTCGCGTTCGGTGATTTCCAGCATCCGGGCAAAGGCCTTTTTGCGGGCGGGGCGGTCCACCGACTTCTGCATGAAGTTCGACAGGTCGTTCATTTCCGCATTGGTCCATTCGCCGCGCTGCTGCTGCAAACCGTTGGGGCCATGCTGGGCGACGATCGAGGAGACCGGATCGTTGAAGGTGGCCGAATTCGACCAGTCCCGTACGCCGCGTTGGGTTTCGTCGGACAGGACCTGACCCCAGTTTTCGACCATCTGAAGTTCAACGTTCAACCCGGCCTGTTTCCACATCTCGACCATGATCTGCGCGTTGGAGACTTGGTTGATGTAGTAGTTGTTCAGCACCCGGAAGGGGATCGCATCGCCCTTGTAGCCCGACTGTTTCACCAGATCGCGTGCCAGGGTCAGATCGAATTGCGGGGCGGTCCACCCCTTGATGAACATGTCATCATAGAATTCCCATTGCAGCCCGGCGGGCACGCGGGTCTGACCATCCCACAGCGCATCAACGATCAACTGGCGGTCAATCGAATGGGTCATCGCGCGGCGGATCAGCGGATCGGCAAGCACCGGATGCGTCTTGTCGAACACCTGAATTCGGTGGTTGAGAATGGTGGAGCCCTGAACCTCCAGCCCGGCGACCTTGCGCACGGCATCCAGCTGATCGGGCGGCAGGTCACAGGCGAAATCGTACTCGCCCGACAACAACCCGTTCACGCGGCTGGCGACTTCGGGCACTTCAAGGAAGCGGATTTCGGCCAGCGGCGGGCGTCCGCCCCAATAGTCATCATGTGCCACCAGCGTCAGCGAGACGTCGGGGCGATACTCCAGAACCTTGTAGGCCCCCGTCGTCACCGGCGCGTTGGCCCATTCGGCATAGTTCGTGGCTTCGTCCCAGGCGCGGCGGCTGGCGATTTGTGAGCCAAAGGCGATCATCCGGCCTTCCAGCGTCACATCGGGTGAGGCGTTGTGGAACCGTACAGTGTACTTGTCCACCGCTTCGACACCGCGCAGCGCGGGCCACAGGCGACGCCCGACGCCGGGCACACCGGCGGGCAATTCCTTGTCGGTCTTGGGCTTGAAGTTCTCCGGATAGAGCGTCTTGCCGCCATCGGGCTGGGTGCCGGCAAACACGCGTTCGTCAGAGAAGGAGAAGACAACGTCATCCGCTGTCATCTCGTCGCCGTTGTGGAATTTGACGCCCTGGCGCAGCTTCAACTCGATGGTCTTGTCATCCAGACGGGTCCATTCGGTCGCCAGGCCCGGCACCCCACCCTGATCGCCCATCCAATCGCGGTTGATCAGACCCTCCCACAGGTTCGGGAAGAACACGCGCTCGCCGACGTTGGACTGTTCATTCCAGACGTCGAGCGTGTTGTTGTTGGTGATTTTCTGCACGGCCACCGTGATCGAACGGCGTTGTGTCGCGGCAAACCCGCGCCCCGGCAAGGCCATCGAACCGGCAGCGGCCCCGATCAGGCCAAGAGCATGGCGACGTTGGATGAGCATTGGCAAATTCCCTTTGAACATGTCGGCGTCTGGAGATCGACAACGCCGGTTTCAGCTGGGGTATCTGCTCGGAGTATGACGGCTGGGCGACGGTTGGTTGAACCATTTGTGGCCGTTTTCAAACGGTTTTGTTACCAAGGCAGAGCGGAGGGCAACTGGCTACGCGTCTGAGTTTTGACGCGCAGCCAAACCTTTGGGTGACCTCCAGCCATCAGGCTGTCAGCCCCGTGGCATGGCGTGCCCAAAGTTTGAGGGCATCGGAGCTCGCATCGCGACAGGGTCGTTGCCCCAAGGTTTTCCTATCTGCGATTGCACGCGCTGCACCCGTCTTGTTCTGGCTCTAATTCAATAAGTCTGGAGCCAAGTTCCGAAATGCCCAGCAAAGCGGTTACAAAATCTTGGGGCTATTCATTTCGTGTGTGCTGATTTAGGCGCGCAGCCCATTTATGACGGTCCGTGCGAGCACTTGGGCTATTCTGGACCGCTCGACCTGGTCTTGGTCCGGGCGGACCCGGTACCAGTCAACCAAACTGTTCAACGCTCCCATTAAGGCACGCCCAGCAAGGGCCTCGTCGGGCACTGACAGCGTACCGTCAGCGTTTCCTTGTCGCATCACCGCGCGATAGAGCCCCTCGTATTCATTGCGCCGGGCAATCAGTTCCGTGAGCACCTCGCGTTCGGCTTCGGTGGTGGATCCGCGCAAGTAGACATCCACGCCAAGACGGATACTGCGCTGATACGGCAGCGTGTCCATCATCACATGACCATGGGCTGTCGCCATGCGCAGCAATGATTCGTCTGCGGGCAGGGCTTGTGCCAAAATGGGCTGCACGGCATCGAAACAGAACTGCATGGCCTGGCGGTAGACGGCGAAATAGATTTCGTTCTTGGATCGGAAATGGTGGTAGACGCGGCCTTTGGTTGCGTTCAGCTCACGCGCCACATCCTCCATAGTTGCCTTTTCCAGCCCATGTCGCATGAAGCAGATGGCCGCCGCCTGTATGATCTCCTGTCGACTGTCCGCTTTGCGCTTGTATGGTTTTCGCTCGCTTGAGGCCATCGCGTCTTTCCCCCCCTCTCAGTTCAGATCTTCATATCGCAAGACTTGCTCTATCCACGGACATCTCGGTTCTAAACCTCGCAGGCCTTGCCGTAGCGTCAGTTCTTGAAATCCTATTTGAAGCAACTTGACACTGTCACGCCAGCGTTGAGTATGCGAACATACTACTGAGTATGTTGTTCTGCCAACATTACACGGTGCAACATGAAATCGGTGCGCGGTTGGAGGAACCCCGCGGCTGACTTTCAGGGATAAGAAAGACAGTACCGCCGCCAGATCACCGCTACACTTCACGCGCTCGGGAGGAGCACACATGACAAATTTCAAAGCCACGACAACAATGGTTGCCGCCATCGCGGGGTTGACCGCACTGGTCGCGCTGCCAGTGGCTGCTGCTGAGAACCTCAATTTTGCTTACGGTTATCCGAGCACCTCGGCCATTGGCCTTGCGGTCGACGATTATGCGGCTGCAGTCAAAGACCGCTCAAATGGAGAGATCTCGGTTAAAGGTTTTGCGATGTCGCTGCTAAGCCTGCCCGAAACAAGCCCGGGTGTGCGCGACGGTTTGGCGGATGTCGGCTTTGTCCTGACCCCTTACTACGCGGCGGAGTACAGCACCAACCTGTACCTGCACGAGATGAACCTGCTGATCAGCCTGGCGCAGACCCCCACAGGCAAAGAACCCTTGGCGTTTACCGGCGCCATGCTGGAATACACATTCAACAAATGTCCTGAATGTCTGGCTGAATTCAAAGCGCAGAACCAGGTGTATACCGGCGGTGGCGTAACGCCGCTTTACAACCTGTTGTGCAAGGACGTGAAGGCAACCACGGTAGAAGATCTGAAAGGCAAACGTCTGCGGGCTGGCGGGGCAGGTTTCGTCCGGTTTGCAGAACATTTCGGGGCGCAAGGTGTGCGCTTACCGACGAACGAAGTGTACGAGGCCCTGGATCAGGGGATTTTGGATTGCGCCATGCTCAGCGCGCCTGAGTTGACCAATTACAACCTGCACGAAGTGGTCACCGATATCACGCTGGGCGTGCCGGGCGGGGCCTTTGCCGGCGTGGCCGCGGCCAATGTCAATGCAGACCGGTGGAAGGCCATGAGCGTTGACTCTCGCGAGGCTTTGTTGTGGGGCGGTAGCCAAATGACAGCCAGCACCACTTGGAACTTCTACACTGATGATGCCGTCGCCATCCAGAATTCAAAGGACAAAGGGATCAAGATCCACGACCCCGAACCAGAGCTGACCGCAGCGGTGCAGGCGTTCGTGAAACAGGATCTCAAAACCGTTGCCGCCTTGTTCAGGGATACCTATGGCGTCGCGCGCGCCGAAGAGATTGCGGCCGATTTCCCGCCCCTGCTTGAAAAATGGTACGGGCTGGTCGAAGGTGTTGACTCCAAAGAGCAATTGCAAGCTCTGTACTGGGATCAGGTCATCTCAAAAATCGACCCTGCCACTTACGCGCAGTAAATCTCCACGAGGGGGCGCGCCAGCCTGTCTGGGCGCCCCTTTCCTTCTGGATGATGGAAAGGGAGGGTTTCCTTTGAAACATATTGGCAAGACGATCTCATGGGTCAATGCCGGTGCTTCAGGCGTTGCCGGAGTCCTAGTGCTGTTTCTGGTCGCCCATGTCTCATTGGATGTGGTGATGCGGTTTCTGTTTGAACAACCGCTGAACGCCACAATTCTCTATGTCTCGGCATTCTATATGGTCGCAATTGCCTTTCTCCCGCTGGGGCTGGTGGAAGAAAAGAACAGCCATATCGCGGTCGAGCTTTTGGTCGAGCGGTTTCCAGGCCGTGTGCAAAAGCTGCTGTTGATCTGCGCGACTTTGATCACAGCTGTCGTCACAGCGGCGGTCGCCGTTCGAACCGGACAGGAGGCGTTGGCAAAATACGCAACCGGTGCCTATTCGATCGAAGCGGGCGGCAAGGTCATCACCTGGCCCACCTACTTTGTCCTGCCCGTCGGGTTTGGCCTGATGTCTGTGGTATCGGCTTTGAAGTTCGTCGCCCTGGCGACGGGTAAAGACAGCGGATTGAACAGCCTGAACATCGAAGACCCCTATTTGCCGAAAGATACGCCTAATGTCTGAACTACAAATCGCCGGGCTGTTTATTGGCGCGCTGTTTTTCCTTATCTTGATGCGGATCCCCATCGGTGTGTCTTTGATCGCTGTCTCTTTCGGGGGCCTGTGGTCGATGTTCAATTGGAACATTGCCTGGGGGTCGTTGGGGATCGTCCCCTATAACTTTGCCAACAGCTGGGTGCTTAGCTCGATCCCTGCGTTCTTGCTGATGGGATTCATCTGCTACCACACACGGCTGACACAGGGCCTGTTTAGCGCGGCGCAGGTGTGGTTGTCGGGGTTGCCGGGTGGATTGGCCATTGCATCGGTGTTCGGGTGCGCGGGCTTTGCTGCAGTAACCGGTTCGTCGGTTGCCTGTTCCGCGGCCATGGGAAAAATCGCCGTGCCCGAGATGATGCGCCACCGCTACAGTGCTGAACTGGCCACTGGAACGGTTGCTGCGGCAGGGACCATCGGTGCCCTTATTCCTCCTTCGATCTTGATGATCCTCTATGGCATCATTTCGCGCCAATCCGTTAGCCAGCTGTTTCTGGGCGGTCTTGTGGTCGGGCTGATGACCCTGATTGCCTATATTCTGCTGATCCTCGTTCGGGTCAAACTGAACCCCGAATTGGCACCGCCGGTTGATATCAAGGCGACCCGCAGCGAAAAGATCCGCGCGCTGGGTCAGACATGGCCCGTGCTGTTGATCGTGATCGGGGTTTTCGCCGGGCTGTTCGGGGGGGCTTTCACACCGACCGAAGCCGGCGCGATTGGCGCGATGTTGTCGGCGCTCGTGGCGGCCTTGTATGGCACGTTAAGTTTCCGGGCGCTGCGTATGGCCATTGTGGAAACATTGACCACCACCGCTTCTCTGTTGATCATCGCCGTTGGCGCCAGCCTGTTGACCCGCTTCCTTGCGCTGTCGGGAATCGGAGATGCGTTGTCGTCTTCGATCTTGGCCTTTGGGATGTCGCCGGTTCTGATAATGGTTGGGGTTGTGCTGGTCTACCTGCTGCTGGGGATGATGCTGGAACCGGTTGGGGCGATGTTGCTGACCTTGCCGATCGTTCTGCCGCTTGTGGACGAGACCGGCTACAGCCTGCTGTGGTTTGGCGTCGTGCTGGTCAAGCTGCTGGAGATTGGGATGATCACGCCGCCGATGGGGATGAACGTCTTCGTCATCAAAGGTGTGGTCGGCAATATGGCATCCCTGACGACGATATTCAGGGGGGTTTTCTGGTTTGTCGTTGTCGACCTTCTGATCATAGCCCTGTTGATCGCCTTCCCCGAAATCGTGCTGTTCCTGCCCAACCTTTATGGGATGTAACGATACTCCCCCCATTTTTGCTGGGTCTTGGTCGTCGAAGTTACGCGGGTGTTTTCAGGTTCTGGGCGGGGGGGCACCCCGCCCATTTCTCATGTTCGGGCGCTTGTTGTTCCCAGTCCACTCCATCACCGCGTCCCGCCCGAACGCCGTCAGTGTTTCGCGGTCAAACTGCATTCGGGCTCCGGCCTGATTCCTCACGCGTCTTTGTCTGACAGATCGATCAAGGTCGACGCGCCAGCCTTTTTCAGCTCCGCCACCGAAGACAGGCCTGCAAGATTGAGCGTGATCGCGATCTCCTCGCGCAAGAGGTCTACAAGTTGTGTGACCCCGCGCTCGCCATCTGCAGCCACGGCCCAGGCAAAGGGGCGGCCCATCAGGATGAAATCCGCACCAAGCGCGAGCGCCTTGACCACATCCGTGCCACGCCGAAACCCGCTGTCGATATAAAGCGCCAGATCCGGCCCGAGCGCCGCGCGCACATCGCGCAGCCGTGCAAAGGTCGAGGTAGCATGGTCAAGCTGGCGCCCGCCATGGTTCGACAGCACGATCCCGTCCACGCCTGCGCGTGCGGCGCGTTCCGCGTCGGTAGGGTCCGAGATGCCCTTCAGGATCAACTTTCCCTCCCATTGCCGACGCAACTCGGCAACGGTCTCCCACGTCAGGTTTTTCTCCAGCCGCGCCGACAGTTTCGAGGCCTGTGCGAGCGCGCCCTTGCCGAACTCTGGCCGTCCCTTGACCAGCTCGACATCGGGAAACCCGCCGCGCAGCAGGTCGAGAGACCATATGGGGCGTTTGGCAAATTGCCACAGAAGTTGCGGCGTCATCCGGTCGGTGGCGCGAAATCCGTTGCGGACATCGCGTTCGCGCACAGAGGTGATCGCGGTATCCACGGTCAGGAAAATCCGCTCGACCCCCTGTTCACGACAGGCTGCCAGATGGCTTTCATTTACCTGCGGATCACGGTCGAGATACAGTTGGAAGTCAGGCGTGCGACCGCAGTCTTTGCGGATCGTTTCCAGCCCGTTGATCGAAAAGGTTGAAAGCACAAAGGGAATATCCGCCTTCGCCGCGGCCCTTGCCACGCGGATATCGCCATCGCGCCGATAAAGCCCCAGAAATCCGACCGGCCCGGGTCCGAAGGGCAGCGCAGATCTGCGCCCCAGCGTGGACACGGACAGATCGGCTGTCTGGTCAAGTGGCGCAAGCACCAGCTGGCGGATGGCATAGCGTTCAAAGTCAGCCCGATTGCGGCGCATCGTCGTCTCGGAAAACGCGCCGCCGTCGATGTAGTCGGCAAAGATGCGCGGCAGGTGGCGCCGCGCGGCCTGTTGGAAATCATCGACGTTGACAAAGGGGGTCATGGGTATCTCCTGCTGCGTCAGGCTGCGGTCTCTCAGGGCCGGATCTGGTCGAAAAACTCGGTGAACATGTCCTGTCCTTGGACCGGGGCCGATCCTGCCGCGAGCGCCACCGCCAGACCGATCGCCGAAGAGGTCGGGTTGTGCCGATTGCCCGCTTCGCCCGCGTTGAGGTTCATCACCAGCATCGGCGACAGAAACAGGCCAATGCGGAGGACCTCTTCCCAATCCGTCGGCAACAGCTCGCGGTCTGCCAGATGGGCAAGCCAGGGTTTCCAGAACCTCCGAGCCTTGGTTTCCAGCAGGGCACGGCGTACGGTGGACAAGGCCCAATCGGTGTCGATGAACAACCGCCCCGCCTCAAGCCGCACCTGCGCATGGTAGCGCTGCACCGCGATCTCGGGGTTATAAAGCCAGAAGGGATGGGCGAATATGTTGTGGAAGGTCGATTTGACCTCTGCCAGCAGCGCGGGCACCTTATCGCCCGCAAAGGCCGGGTCGAAGAACGCCAGATGGTCGCGCTTCGGCGCGCGCTCGTACCAGACATTGGCGTTATGCGCGTCGCCGTGCGCCACGATCCCGCCCGCATCGGCCAGTGCCTCGGGGGCATAGCGGCTATGGGCCAGATCAAACATTTCGCTAAGGCTGCGCATATGTTCAATGCCGCCAATCACGGGCCGCGCGGTGGCGATCTCGTCCCAGCCAAGCCGCAACTCGCCGGGAAACAGGAAGTCACGCCCCACATAGAACCGTGCCAACCGGCCCCCGGGATAGCGTCCGTCGGGTTGGTCGATCATCCGCTCGTGAAACAGCCGGTGGATCGGTTCGGCCGCCGATTGCGCCGGAGTGATCGGCACCAGACTGTCCTTGGCGCAGGACAGGATATGGGCGTCGAGGTCCGCTTCGGCCACGCAGGCGCGCGCGATGGCCTCCGCATCATTGCTTTGGTCCAACTCCAGCAGCACATCGGAAAATCGCGGATCAGCGCGGCGGGTATAAATCAGCAGCTGCTCACCGGGCAGGGTCGACATATGCACCGGCTGATCCACCGGCAGACCGGCACGCGCAAGGATGTCGGCGCGGTAATATTCGCCGCGCATCTGCTCTTCGCCCTCTTCCTGATGGAACTTGAAGAAGAAGCGGTTGTCCCCCGAGCGGAAAAACCCATTGAGCGAATTGAGGGAATATTGATCATAATTGATCTTGAGCCCGGTGACCGGGATGTCAAACAGACCGGCGATAAAGCTTTCCAACATGGCTTCGGCGCGGGCCGGGTCTTGGGTCGCAACGGCACGGATTTCCGCGGTGCGGGATAATTGAGCGGCCACGTCAGTCTTCCTTGCATCGGATGATGGTTTTCAGCCCGTTGACCTGACCCGCCAGGTGACGGGTATAGGCATCTGGCACCGCCTCAAGTGGAATTTCTTCGGTGATGAAGGCGTCGAGCGCGGAACCAAGAGCGGGCAAAAGCGTGTTGACCTCGGCCAGTTCGTTGCCGAAGGCATGGCAGCCCAGCAGGGTGATTTCGCGTTCAACCAGCTTGACCGGATCAATCACGGGCATCGCGCGTCCGATGCCCACCAGCGCCAGCCTGCCGCAGCCCTCGATGGCCTCGACCAGCGCTGCGATCACGGTGCTGTTGCCCGTGGTGTCGATGGCATGGCGAAAGCCGCGCGCGGCGGCCTCTTCAAGCGTGACGACCGTGCCGGAGATGGTTTTGGCCACAAGGGATGCACGGGTCGCATTGCGATCCACGACACTCGCCTTATGGCCCGCGCGGCTGGCAAGCAGCGCCACCAGCCCGCCGATCGGGCCGCAGCCGGTGACAAGCACTGCACTGTGCGCCGGCGCATCAAGCCGACGCAGTGCATGCAACGCGACCGAGATCGGTTCGGCCATGGCAAGATGGCGATCCGGCACCCCCGGTGCGGCCCGCATCACGTTGCGCGCGGGTAGGGTCACGGCAGTGGCAAAACCGCCGTCGATCACCTCGCCCAGAAACCCGAGATTGTCACAAACCTGCGACCGCCCCGCGCGGCAAGGCGCGCAGGTGCCGCAGGTATGGCGGCTGTCGACGATGACACGATCGCCCACCGCCACATGCGAAACGCTGTGCCCGGTCGCCGTAATGATGCCGGTGAACTCGTGACCGGCGACCGAGGGCGCGCGGGTGATCCACGCGCCGGTGGCATAGTTGTGCAGGTCAGAGCCACAAATACCCGCCGCCGTGACCTCCAGCGTGACCTCACCGGGTGCTGGCGCGGCAGGCGGGTCGATGGTCTCGACACGGAGATCCTTGGCGGCATGAAGGCGAACAGCGCGCATGTCTCAATCCTTCAGGAAATCGAGGCGCAGGTCGCTGACCGCATTGGCATGGGACGAAAAGCCTTCGTAATCGGCAAGGATCTTGGCGTTGCGCGCCATTTCGGGATAGCCTTTTTCGGTCACATAGCCGATCGAACTGCGGCGCACGAAGTCCGACACCGATAGCGGCCCATAGGTCTGCGCCCCTTTAGAGGTCGGCAGAACCGCGTTCGGCCCAAGCGCGAAGTTGCCGATCGACACCGGCGTATGCGTGCCCAGCAGGATCTCGGCGGCTTCGGTGATGTCGCCCAGATAGTCGAACGGCTTTGTCGACATGATTTCCAGATGTTCGGGGGCGTATTCGTTGACGAAGGCGCAGGCGTCTTCCATCGAATCGGCCACCAGAATGCCGCCCGATGCGCCAGACAGCACCGCTTGCGAGAATTCCACGCGTTGCGGCGTCATCCGGCTCCACAGCTCGGGCAGGGTGTCGATCGCTTCCTGTGCGACCCGCTCGCTTGGCGTTACCAGCCAGGCCGAACTGTCAGGGCCGTGCTCGGCCTCGATTAGCAAGTCCATCGCGGCAAGGCGACCGGACACGGTATCATCGGCAAGGATCATGCCCTCAGAAGGACCGGCGGGCAGGCCGGGATCGATCACGCCGGCCAGAAGCCGCTTGGCGGCCACCACCCAAGGGCTGCCGGGGCCGACGATTTTCTGCGCTTTGCGGATGGTTTCGGTGCCAAAGGCGGCCGCGGCCACAGCCTGCGCGCCGCCGACCTTATAGACGGTCTCCACACCGGCGATGCGCGCGGCCACCAGCGTGGCGGCATCGACTGTCCCGTCAGGACCGGGAGGGGTCATGATCGCGAGATTCGGCACCTTGGCGACCACACCGGGGACGGACGTCATCATGGTCACGGAAGGAAACGACCCCTTGCCGCGCGGCACATAAAGCGCGACCGAGTTGATCGGCAAAAAGCGATCCCCGGCAAAGGCCCCGGGGCGGACCTCCTTCATCCACATCGGTTCGGGAGCCTGCTCCTCGTGAAAGCTGCGGATGTTGGCGATGCCGAACCGGATCGCCTCGATCACCGCATCATCAACCAGCGCAAAGGCCGTGTCGAATTCGGCTTGAGTGACCTTCAATCCCGCTTTCGTCAGCCCCTCTGCCTTGTCGAGCGTGCGCCCGAACCGCACCAGCGCCTCGTCACCCTCGGTGCGCACCGCCTCAAGGATCGGCGCGACTTTTTCGAGGAAAAAGGACAGATCGGCCTCGGAGCGATTGGTCAGCGCCTTGCGCTCCTCACGCGAGAGGGATTTGAGGCGTTTGAAATTGGGGGCAGACATAGCGGTTCCTTTTCGTGCGGGGGTCTGTTTCGAATTGGGGTCGCGGCCAAGCCCTGCGACCGCCCAAGTCATTTGGATTTGAGAAAGATTTCCAGTCCGACGAGCCGGTCCAGAAGCCAGACCGCAAGCAGGGCCAGCACCACGAAAACACTGGAGACGGCCGCCAGATCGGGCGTGATGATTGAGCGGATATTATTGTAGATCTGCACCGGCAGCGTCACGGTACGCGCGTCGGTGAGCAACAGGCTGACAAGAAACTCGCTCATGGCCAGAACGAACATTAAAAGGCCACCGGTGATCACACCGGGCATGACTCCGGGCAGCGTGACATGCAGGAAGGCCTCGATGCGGCCCGCACCACAGCTTGCCGCCGCCAGCTCCAGATCCCCGTCGAGCGCCGCCGCCGAGGAGGAAACTGACCAGATGATGAAGGGCAGGTTGATCACGGCGAGCGCGACACCCAGCGGCCAGACAGACCCAAGGATTCCCCAGCTGCCGAACAGCAGCATCATGCCGATGCCCGAGCCGATCAACGGAATGGTGAAGGGCAGCAGCAGATAGACCTGGATCAGGCTTGAGAACCGCAGGCGGAAGCGTGTCAGCGCGATGCCCGCAAGCGTGCCCACCGGCACCGAAACCGCAAGGCAGATCAGCGAGACATGGATCGAGCGGCCGAAGGCCTGACGCAGGTCACGCGCCATGGCGATCTGCTCGTACCATTTGAGCGAGAAGCCCTGCGGCGGAAAGGTGATGATATTGCCTGCGGTGACCGAGGCCCCCAGCACGATGACCGTGGGCAGCGACAGCACGATGATGCTGAACCACACCAGCGACCAGAAAACGATGCGTTGCGAGCGGCTGGTCATTTCTTGCCTCCCATTCCAAGCGTTCCGGCGCCGAAAAAGGCGATGATAACCCCCACGATCACACTGCCGAGCGCCACAAGGATGAGGGCGAGCGCCGAGCCGAGGCCCTGATCGGCGGTGCGAAAGAACTGGTCATAGATCGCATTGGCGATGAAATCCTGCGACCCTCCGCCCAGCATGGCAGGCATGGCGAAATCGGTCAGTGACAGGGTCCCCACAACCAGCCCAGCCCCGACAAGGCCGGGTTTGGCCATCGGGATGACGATGTGGCGAAAGGTTCTGATCCAGTTGGCGCCCAGCGAATTGGCGGCGGCCTCGATCTCACGCGGGATCGCGGTCAGCGCGGGGGCCAGCATCAGCACGGCAAAGGGCAGCATGTATTGCACGAGGCCAAAGACCACGGCGGGAAAATTGAACAACAGCCGCAGGGGTTCAATGCCCACCAGCCCAAGAATGTCGTTCACCGCTCCCGATCTGCCCATCACGATCAGGATGCCATAGGCGCGCACCACCTGCCCGATGAAGAACGGCAGGAACAGCACGATCAACAGCGCCTTGCGGGTCAGCGCGCTTGTCGTGCGCACCATCACATAGGAATAGGGCAGCGCCAGCAGCAGCGTGAACACCACCGTGAGAGCCGCGCCCAGAAGCGAGCGCCAAAGCACCCGCGCGTAGGTCGCGCTGTCGGCAATGGTGGCGTAATTGGCGAGCGTATAGTCCTCGCCGGGCATGAAGGTTGATCGGTCGAGGACATGCAGCGAGCTTTCGGCGATCTGCACCAGACTGATCACCAGAATGCCCACCAGCAACAACGCGGGTGCGAGCAGGAGCCAGCCGGTGAAACGCGCCATCTTGCGCGGCCAAAGCACGTCAGCGGCGGTGTTGAGCCCGTCAAGGAGCCGCCAGACAAGCGGATAGCGAAACGAATCTTGATCGGGGGTCCGGGTCATCTGGGGCCTATCTGGTCACGCGGGCAGTCTTGGGGTGGCAGTCTTGGGTACAAGGGCAATGTCGGGGGCCGCACCGGGCCGGTGTAGCCCCCCTTGAGCCGGGATCAGCCCTGCATGATTTCCTTGAACTTGGAGAACCAGTCGCTTTCGTTCTGGACCTGCACCGCGTTCGAGATGCGGATCAGGTGCTCGAAATCGGCGGGTTTGGTCGGGTAGGACGGGTCGCCCGCTAGTCCTGCGGGGGGCGTCAGACCAGGGACCACACCGGGCAGACCCAGACCGTCGAGCCAGATCTGCTGGCTTTCCTGCGTCAGGGCGAGGTTGATATACTGCTTGGCCCAGTACAGCTCGTTCTCGGGCAGACCCTTGGGAATCCACAGCCCGTCGGTGTCGAACTTGCAGCCCTCTTCGGGAACGGTCCAGGCGATATCGATGCCGTTCTTCTTGGCCGCCAGCGCGTTGGTCGAAATGGTGCAGGCCGCGTCGATCTCACCATTCTGGAACCAGGTGGTGAAATCGGGATCTTCGCCCAGAAGCGGTTGTTGCGCCTTGATCTCTTTGACGAATTCCCAGCAGGCATCCATGTTGTCGGGAATGTCGTCCAGCGAACCGCCGCCGGCGACCTGTGCCGGGAAGTGGAAGCCGATCCCGTCGTTATACAGCGCGATGCGCCCCTTGAGGCGCGGATCGAGCAGATCGCGCCAGGATTTCGGTGCGCCATCGGGGAAGGCTTCGGGACGGTAGGCCAGCACATAGACATAGCCATAGGTGTTCACAATCGGGTAGCCGTCGACGCCGACCGGCTTGGCCAGATCGGTGGTGTTGGCAAGGTTCGGCAGATCGGACAGGTCCACGGTAACGCCGCGCAGCGCCGATTTGGTGGCGTTGGTGGTAGTGTCCCAATTCACATGGATCGGCGGGATCCGGTTCTGCGCGACCGCGGCCCAGACCTTGGGCTGGATCTCATTATCCTCGGTCAGGTCGTGACGCACGGCAATGCCGGTCATTTCGGTGAAGCGGTCAGAGACCCCGGCCTTGAGCGCCTGCACCCAGTCGCCGCCCCAGGCGCGCACGATGATTTCCGTTGGTTTTTCGGGTTCTTGCGCAAGCAGCTTGCCTGCGGGAAGGCCGCTCAGCAGTGCCGCCGCGCTGGTCGCAAGACCCCCGCGAAGAACAGAGCGACGTGTCATCCGGTTTCTCATGTCTTTCTCTCCTGTGGTTGTGCGCAGGTCTTCGCCTGCCAGCCATGCGGCAGGAAAATTGCTTTCCTGCCTGGGTGTTGCGCCGCCGCTGGTCTGCGGACCTCGCAACTGGATCGTAACTCTCGTGTGCCGTCAGGTATATACATGTGCGCAAGGGATAAGCGCTACTCGGCTCCCCCGTCGGCAAAAATCTTCATATCGGAGGTGTTCCAGCCCAGCACCACGGGCGCGCCGATCTCGAACAGGCCAAAAGTCAGCGGATCGTGGTGGTAGACCCGGATTTCCGCCTCGCCAGCCGTGTTGAGCGCAACGACGTAAAGTTGTCGCTCCCCCTCGAAAATCGCGTCACGCACCACGCCCGACAGCCGCGTGTCGCAGTCGCCCAGTTGTGCTTCCGAGGCGGCAATGCGAATCTGCTCCGCGCGGATCGCTCCGCAGACTGGCGCGCCGTCCGCAATCGCGGCAGAGGCCGTTCCCGCGACCCGTTGGCCTTCGACGACCAGCCCGCCGGCGCAGGCCGTGCCGCGCAGGAAAGACGACATGCCCAGAAAGCCCGCGACGAAGGGATTGTCAGGTGCGCGGTACATTTCGACCGGTCTTGCCTGCTGCTGAATCTTGCCGCTGTCCATCACGATGATGTCGTCCGAAACCACGAGCGCTTCACGTTGATCGTGCGTCACGTTGATCGTGGTCACGCCCAGCTCGTGCTGGATGCGGCGGAACTCCAGCTGCATTTCTTCGCGCAATTTGACATCAAGCGCCGCCAGCGGTTCGTCGAGGAGCAGCAGCTCTGGCTCGAACACCAGCGCCCGGGCGATGGCCACGCGCTGTTGCTGCCCGCCCGACAGCTCGTTGACGCGCCGTGCGCCATAGTCGCCAAGCTTGACCAGATCGAGGAACTGCGCGACGCGATTGGGGATCGTTTTCGGGTTGAAGCGACGCATCTTGAGCGGAAAGGCCACGTTCTGCGCCGCAGTCATATGGGGGAAAAGCGCGAGCTTCTGGAATACCATCCCGATCGAGCGACGGTGCGGCGGTGCGGCATCCACGGATTTTCCGTTGATCGTGATTTCGCCGCTGGTGGGCGTCAGAAAGCCCGCGATCATCTGCAAAAGTGTGGTCTTTCCCGACCCGGATGGCCCGAGAATCGTGAGAAACTTGCCGGCCTCAAGCTCGAAGCTGGCGTTATTGACGGCCTTGAACCCGGAAAAATCCATGGTGACGTTGCTGGCGCATACAGCGACATTGGAGCCGGCTGCCGGCTTGTCCGTCGGGGTCTTGGGGTGTCCCGTGTTCATCTTGTCCTCGCCTCGACGCTGGTGCCGTCACCGTCTGATCACCGACGTCTAATTTGTATATACTTAATGCTTTGGTCTCTGCGAAAATCGGAACGGGTTCGGAGCCGCGCCTAAATTTTAGCCAAAATCCCGCCATCAATCGTAAGGCATTGCCCCGTCACATAGGCCGAGGCGTCAGAGGCGAGGAAAAGCACCGCACCCACAAGGTCGTCGAGATTGCCGAGTCGGCCCATGGGGATGCGCTCTAGCATCGTTTCGACCCAGGCTTCGTCTTCGTAAAACACATTTGTCATCTCGGTGCGGAAATAGCCCGGTGCGATGGCGTTGACCCGCACTCCCAGGTCGGCCCATTCCGCCGCCAGCGCGCGGGTGATCCCGAGGATACCAGATTTGGACGCGCCATAGGGCGTCGCGGTCGGCACCCCCACGAAAGAGGTGAGCGAGGCCAGATTGATGATCGCGCCGCCGCCCTGTGTGCGCATCTGTGCCGCCGCAGCTTGCGCCACGAAAAATGCGCCCTTCAGGTTGGTGTCCAGGATCTTGTCCCAGAGCGCCTCGTCGACCTCCAGTGAGGGGCGGACGTCTTCGACGCCCGCGTTGTTCACCAGTACATCAATCCGTCCGATGTCTGAGAGCCCGGCGCGCACGGCGTTCACGTCGCGCTGGTCCAGCGACAGGCAGTCCACCGTGACACCCTGTGCGCGCGCTTCCTGCGCCAACGGCTCCAACGCGACTGCATCGCGCGCCGTCAAAATCAGATCGGCCCCGGCATGCGCAAAGCCGCGCGCGAGATGCGCCCCGATCCCGCGACTTGCGCCGGTCACAAGGACACGACATCCGCGAAAGTCGAAGGTAACCTTGCCCCGCTTTTGATCTGCGTTGGACATCTGGCACCTCATTTCTGCGTTCCATGTATAGACATGGATGTGACTCTGGGGTGGCATTGAGTCAATGGAGTTTGTCGCGACCGCCCCGAATTTATCGCCGGTAAGCGCGGGGCCTCGACAGGTTCACGACTGCGGGGCAAGCGCCTTGGGCGTGACTTTTGTCTTGAACTCGGCGGTGAGCTGGAAGGCCTCGCCGGGGTAGAGCAGCCGCGCATAGGTCACCCAGTCGCTGCCCATCACGGTTTTGCGCAGGATCTCAAGGCAGGCGGCCCCGACCGGCAGATCAAGGTTGCGCGCCTCGCTCCCGGCGACATTGACCGCGCGGATGGCATTGCGCGCGGTTGACCACGGCATGCTTTGCAACAGCCAGTGGCCGGGCACTTGGGTGGCGAAATCGACATCGCGCGCATTGGGGACCACGTCCACGTTGATGGCGCGGGTTTCCAGACAGAACGGCTCGTCGTCGGCGTAATGCATCCCGCCCAGCACGATGACTTCGTCCGGGATGGGCGGGGACTCCACCCCGAGAAGGCGCAGTTCAGCGGCCTGTGGCACACGGATCTCGGCGGCGAAAAGCTGCCAGCGATAGGTCTTGCCAAGGGCCTCGACTTCGTCCGCCAGATTGTTGATTGGCATGACCGCCGCTTGGGTGCGGGCCTTGGATACGAAAGTGCCGCTGCGCTTGCGCCGCACGACAAATCCTTCCTGCGCGAGCTGGGTCAGCACCTTGTTCATCGTCATCCGCGACACGCCATACTGCGTCGCAAGATCGGTTTCCTTGTCCAGCTGGAACCCCGGACCCCAGATCCGGTCGACGATTTTCTGCCGGAATTCTTCGAGGATTCTCGTATGATGGGTTTCTGGTCCCGCCGTGCGCGCCATTCGGGCTTTTTCCTCGCTGAAACAAGTCTGCTGTCGCCAATATGTATACTCAAAATGTAAATCGCTGAAAGCGGCTTTCGGTGGCCGTACTTCTCCGGACCGCCGAACAGATCCGGGTCGAAGCGGCGAGCAATAGAGCGATAGGTTTGGTATCAGGAGTGCGCAGGAATGTGGCGCGCAGGCGTAAACTGGGCTGTTGCGGGCCTCAGGTCCGGCTGTCGATGGGCCCGCGGCAGGGTTGTGCTGCCGCGGGTGGGGGCAAAATGCCTTGTGTCAGAGCCGGTCGGCGATCAGCCCTTCGACTTCGGCGACTGGAGTTGGCTCACATCGCGCACGGCCCCGCGCGCGGCCGAGGTGGTCAGCGCGGCATAGGCTTGCAATGCGCTCGAAACCTTGCGCTTGCGTTTCTCGTCCGGCTGCCAGCCCTTTGCATCGCGCGCTGCGCGGCGGTCGGCCAGCACTGCATCCTCCACCGCCAAGTGGATCTTGCGGGCCGGAATGTCGATCTCGATCAGATCGCCTTCCTCAACCAGACCGATGGTGCCGCCCTCGGCTGCCTCGGGCGAGACGTGGCCGATCGACAGCCCCGAAGAGCCGCCAGAGAAGCGGCCGTCGGTGACCAGCGCGCAGTCTTTGCCAAGGCCTTTCGACTTCAGGTAGGAGGTCGGGTAGAGCATTTCCTGCATGCCGGGGCCGCCGCGTGGACCCTCATAGCGGATCAGCACGATATCGCCCTTGTGGACCTTGCCGGTCAGGATCGCGTTCACCGCGCTGTCCTGGGATTCGAAGATGCGCGCGGGGCCGGAGAAGGTGAGGATGGACTCGTCCACACCTGCGGTCTTCACGATGCAGCCGTCTTCGGCCAGATTGCCATAAAGCACCGCCAGACCGCCGTCCTTGGAGAAGGCATGCTCGGTATCGCGGATCACACCATTCGCCCGGTCCAGATCCAGCGTGTCATAGCGGCGTGACTGTGAAAAGGCGGTCTCGGTCCGCACGCCGCCCGGGGCAGCGCGGAAAAACTCATGCACGGTTTCCGAGTTGGTGCGCGACACATCCCAGCGCTCGAGCGCATGGCCGAGGCTTTCGGCATGAACCGATCCAACCGAGGTATCCAGCAACCCGGCGCGGTCAAGCTGGCCCAGGATCGCCATGATACCGCCGGCGCGGTGGACATCCTCCATATGCACGTCGTTCTTGGCTGGCGCGACCTTGCACAGGATAGGGACATTGCGTGACAGCCGGTCGATGCGGGACATGTCGAAATCGACCTCGCCCTCATGCGCGGCGGCCAGCAGGTGCAGCACGGTGTTGGTTGAACCGCCCATCGCGATATCCAGCGTCATGGCATTCTCGAACGCCGGAACCGTCGCGATGGAGCGCGGCAGCACCGATGCGTCATTCTGCTCGTAATAGCGCTTTGCCAGATCGACGATAAGATGCCCGGCCTCGATGAACAGGCGCTGGCGGTCGGCGTGGGTGGCCAGCGTCGAGCCGTTGCCCGGAAGCGACAGGCCCATCGCCTCGGTCAGGCAGTTCATCGAGTTCGCGGTGAACATGCCCGAGCAAGAGCCGCAAGTGGGGCAGGCGGCCTGTTCGATCGCCTCGACCCGTGCGTCGGAATAGCTGTCGTCGGCTGCCGCGACCATGGCGTCAACGAGGTCGAGCGAGGTTTCCTTGCCGTCCCAGACGACTTTGCCGGCCTCCATCGGCCCGCCAGAGACAAAGACGCAGGGGATGTTCAGCCGCATGGCTGCCATCAACATGCCGGGTGTGATCTTGTCGCAGTTGGAGATGCAGACCATGGCGTCGGCGCAATGCGCATTGACCATGTATTCCACACTGTCGGCGATGATCTCACGCGAGGGCAGCGAGTACAGCATGCCGTCATGGCCCATGGCGATGCCGTCGTCGACCGCTATGGTGTTGAATTCCTTGGCGACGCCGCCGGCCTTTTCGACCTCGCGCGCGACCATCTGGCCCAAGTCCTTCAGGTGCACGTGCCCTGGCACGAACTGGGTGAAGGAGTTGACGATTGCAATGATCGGCTTGCCGAAATCGCCATCCTTCATGCCGGTGGCACGCCAGAGACCGCGGGCCCCCGCCATGTTGCGGCCGTGGGTACTGGTTCGCGAACGATAATGGGGCATCGAGCCCTCCCTGTGAATTTGATCAGCGCACCATATCCATCTCGTGATTGCGAGTGAAATATATTATTGTGCCCCGATTGGGTCGCTCAGGATATGAATGATGGATGTGCGAAACCTCAGGCATTTCGTCGCCGTGGCCGAGACGCTGCATTTCGGACGGGCTGCGGCGCGGCTGGGGATGACGCAACCGCCGCTGAGCCAATCCATCCGCGCATTGGAACGCGAGCTGGGCGCGCCTCTGTTTGTGCGGACCAGGCGCAGCGTGTCCCTGACGCCCTTCGGTGCGGAGTGGTTGCCACATGTCCGCAGCGCGCTCGACGGCGTTACGGGTCTGTCCGATATAGCGGAGCGGATCCGCAAAGGGCGCGCCGGGCGGCTTGAGCTCTCCTTCGTCAGCACGGCCGATTACAGCATCTTGCCGCGGCTGGTGCATGGCTTCCGGCAGCTTTATCCCGATGTCGATCTCGCCCTGACAGAGGCCACCAGCGACATGCAGATCGCCGCGCTTACCGAGGGTAACGGGCAGGTCGGGATCGTCATTCCGTCTGGTGACGTACAGTTGCCCGGGATCTTCGCCTATCGCAGGTTGGTCTCTGAACCCCTCATAGCTGCCGTCCCCGAAAACTGGATCACCGAAGGGCGCCTGAGGACGGTCGCGGGCCGGCTGCCCGCAGATGCTGTGCTTTCGTCTCCGCTTGTCGTGTTCCCAAGACAGGCCGCACCTTTGTTTTATGATTTGGTCATCGGGTATTACGCGGCCTGTGGCGGCACGGCGCATATCGTGCAGACCGCCATCCAGATGCAGACGATCATCAGTTTGGTTTCGGCGGGCATGGGGGTCGCGCTGGTCCCGGCCTCGTTGCGCCATCTGGCGCGCTCTGGCGTGCGGTATCTGGAATTGGCGGGGGAGGTTCCGCAACTGGAAACTGGCATCATCTGGCGTCGTGACGACAAGACGCCGACGCTGGGGAACTTCCTTGATATGGTCGAGACCGTGATCGAACGCGCCCCCAAGGCCTGAACGGCTTACCGGTCCGCTATCCCGGAGACATACACCGGCGAGATCAAAGCGCTTGGCCCCTGATCCGACCGCCGTTGTGCGCGGGGGCGTCGTCTCGTGGATGTCGGCTATGCGGACAAAATGACGTTTCAATCTCTTCTTGTGAGTCCCAAAAATGTCTGTAATTTTCTCACTATTCTCAGGGCGGGGCGAAATTCCCCACCGGCGGTAAGCAGTTTCAGCTGCAAGCCCGCGAGCGCCTTCTTAGGGAAGGGTCAAGCAGATCAGGTTTGAGTCCTGAGCCGACGGTTAAAGTCCGGATGAAAGAGATTGTGCATGTAGCTCGCATCTTGCGGTGCTGCAGGTGCGTGATCGCCTTGGGTGAAGTGTCGCTAGCAAGGAGATCATTATGACACCCACCCGATACGCCTTTATCAAAGCGAACTGGCATTCTGAAATTGTCGATCAGGCATTGGTAGGTTTTCAACAAATAATCCCACCCGATCAGATAGACGTATTCGATATCCCGGGGGCTTTTGAGATGCCGTTGCTTGCACGCAGGCTGGCCCGGAGCGGAAGGTATCATGCGGTAGCAGCCGCTGCACTTGTCGTGGATGGAGGGATTTACAGGCACGATTTTGTTGCTCAATCCGTTGTGAATGGTTTGATGCAGGCGGGTTTGGACGCGGATATCCCCATTCTTTCGATCTCGCTGACGCCGCACAATTTTCAGGAAACTGAGCATCATGTGAACATCTATCGTGAACATTTCATTTTGAAAGGGCGGGAAGCCGGTGAAGCGGCCTTGCGGGTCAAAGCCATGTTGGAAACGATCGCGGCTTAAACCTGTAACGGCGGCTTTGAGGGTCGCCGTTACGAACATCCTATGACGACAACGGGTTCATAACAGTCAATCGCCCAGTTGATGGTCGCGGCGGAGAAGATAGGTATCCATGATCCAGCCGTGCTGTGCCCGCGCCTCGCCGCGGCGGGCAGTGATCTCATCGGCGACCTCTGCGAGCTTGCCGGCGCAGAGGATCTGCTCGGCACTGCCAAGATAGGCCCCCCACCAGATCTTCAGCCCTGCGGGGTCGAGCGCGCGAAAGCTGCATGCACCGTCGAGCAGGACCACCAGCGTCTCTTCGCCTTCGGGCCAGCCATGATCGCGCAGCTGACGGCCGGTGGTAATCTTGACCGGCCCGTTCACCGTGTTGAGCGGAATCGCGTGGGCTGCGGTCAGCGCCTGAATCGCGGTGATCCCCGGCACGACATGGATCGTCGGGCGCGGGTCAAGCCGCTCTGCGATGCGCAGCGTGCTGTCATAAAGTGACGGATCTCCCCAGACCAAAAGCGCCACTGGCCCGGCCACTTCGACCGTCGCTAGCGCGGCGCTCCAGCGGCGGGCGATCTCGTCGTGCCAGGTCGTAACGCGCGGCCCATAGGGCAGGGAGGGATCGCGCAGCGGATAGTCAAAGGTCACGATTTTGGCTTGGGTGCCCGTGGCATTGATGATCCCGTATCGCAGCGCCGCCAGCGCCTCTTTGTCGTCGCCCTTGAGAGGAAGCAGGATGACCGACGCATCGCGCAGCGCCTGCATTCCCTCAAGCGTCATATGAGCGGGGCTGCCGGTGCCGATCCCGACGAGCCACAGATCCTTGAGCATATTTGCTCTCCTTGGAAAAGTGGCCCGGAGTCCCTTGCGGAATTCCGGGCCTGCGGTCGATGGCCGGATCAGGCCGCGTAGAGGCGCGGCGTGAAGATACGGCCAAGCCCGGTGTCACGAAGCGATTTTGCGGCGGCGAGCACGGCAAGATCGGCCAGCGGCTCGATCAGAACCACGAGCATGTAGGCGCCGCCAAAGGTCAGCACCGACTGCACCGAGGCCGCCGTGACGCCCTGACCATAGAACACCCAGAAGGCGACCCAGCCGACAACCCCGGCCTGAAAAGCCCCGGAAAGTTTCAGCACATCGCCATAGCGCAGATCGACATAGGCTGTCGCTTGGGGGACGACGCGTCGCGCCAGCGCCGCGATGCCAAACAGCGGAACCAGCAGCGTGGTGACGTTGACGAAATACATCGGCAGGTCGGTCGGCGCAAAGAACAGCCCCTGCACCAGCAGACCGAGCGCGAGCCCGATCGCCGTGGGCGCGGCCCCGAGCAGAAGGAACAGTGTCGAGCCAAGGATGAAGTGGACCTCGGACACCCCGACGGGAAAATGCGGCAGAAGCTCGAAAAAGACGAAGGTACCGACAGCGGCCAGAGCTGTGCGCGCGGCAAAGGTCGCGACGTTGGTTCTGGAGATATCTCCAAAGGCTTCTTTGGCGGTATAGGCTGCGGCCCCCGCTGCGGTGGCGGCGGCAAGCGCCATCTTGGCGCCGTCGACGACACCCGGTTCGATATGCATGACATGTCCTTTCTTGGTGATGCGGCCTTGCTGGCTGCGGTTGTGCCCGGACGGGCAGTAAAACGGGGTCGCATGGCGGTCATTTGGCGCTCGGGGCTCTCGCCCGGTTCTCTGCGGCCTCGTGACACCATGCATGGTGTGGTCTCTCAGACCTCTTCATCAAGAGGTGTGTTGGGGGCATCAGGCATCGGCCAGCGCCCCGAACAGGATCAGCCCGGCCTTATCCCCGGTTTCGCCCGACAGAAGGTCGGCCAGACTTGCGACGGTATGGCGCGCGAGTGACTGGTCCGGTCGGCTGACAGATTCGGCCAGAATTGCGGGCGTGTCCGCCGGCAGGCCGTGCTCCATCAGTCTCTGCGCAAGCTTGGGAAAGGTGCGCTTGCCCATGAAGATTGCGGTCGCGGCGGTGGGATCGGCCAGCGCCGTCAGATTCACGTCCTCGGGCAGTGCGCCGGTGACATCGTGCCCAGTCGCGAATTGTACGCGCCGCGCGGCCAGCCGGCGCGTCAGCGGGATCCCGGCCGCTGCTGCTGCCGCACAGGCCGAGGGCACACCGGGAATGATCTCGTAACCAATGCCCGCCGCTTTAAGCGCGGTGATCTCTTCCTCAAGCCGCCCAAACAGACCGCTATCGCCGGATTTCAGCCGCACGACCCGTTGGTCCAGCCGCGCGTAGTCCACCAGTAGATGGCTTACGTGGTCCTGCCGAGGGGAGGCGCGCCCGGCCCGCTTGCCGACGCTGACAAGATCCGCGCCGGGCCGTGCGTACTCAAGGATCGGACCCGAAGACAGGTCGTCATAAAGCACCGCATCGGCGCGTTTCAGGCGATCAACCGCCTTGAGCGTCAACAGTTCGGGATCGCCCGGACCGGAACTGACAAAGCTGACGAAACTGCTCATGCGGGGTCCTCCTCAGAGATGAAATGAAAGAAGGTGCCGCTCACCTTGCCGCGCCGCGACCCGGTTTCAGGGACCGGATTGCCATCGGCATCCGCCACCGCGGCGAGCGGCGCGTCGGGTTGTTCCAGAATGCTGGAATAGTGGAACTCATGCCCGCGCAGGGCGCTGCCGCTCTCGTGCCCCGGCATTGGCGCTTTCAGCACCGCGCGGCGATAGCCAAGGTGGAACTTGCGCTTTTCATAGCTGGTGACAAGGCCCAGCAGCCCCGCCATCCGGTGGCGGATGCCCTCCTTGTCGATCAGCGCTTCGCCGAGGGCCATATAGCCGCCGCATTCGCCGTGGACCGGCTTTGCCTTGGCGTGCTGGCGCAGGCCGGTGCGAAAGGTCTCAGCCGCCGCCAACACTCCGGCGTGAAGCTCGGGATAGCCGCCGGGCAGCCAGACAAGGTCGGCGGTGGGGTCTGGCGCCTGATCGGCCAAAGGAGAAAACGGCAGGATCTCGGCACCCGCCGCCCGCCAGCCCTCCAACAGGTGCGGATAGGTAAAGGAAAATGCCGCATCCCGCGCGAGGGCGATCCGGTGCGCCGGGGGTTTTGGCAGCGCGGGGGGACGTGAGGGCAGCGCGTTGCCCCGCGCCGCCGCCTTGAGGGCGGACAGATCGACGTTGTCGCGCAGAAAGGTGGCATAGCCCGCAACGGCGGCGTCAAGGTCAGGATGCTCGACCGCCTGGATCAGGCCCAGGTGACGCTCTGGCAGGGCAAGATCTCCGCGCCGGGGCAGCACCCCCAGCACCGGCAGACCGGCACGCTCCATCCCCAGTCGGATCAGCCGTTCATGCCGGGGCGAGGCGACGCGATTCAGGATCACGCCAGCAAAGGGCAGGTCGGGCGTATAGCTGCGAAACCCCAGCGCCGTGGCGGCGGCGGATTGCGCCTGTCCGCCTACGTCCAGCACCAGAACCACCGGCCAGCCCATCGCCTGCGCCGTCTCGGCGCTGCTGCCAAAGCCCTGCTGTCCGCGCGTTGCGACCCCGTCGAACAGACCCATGGAGCCTTCTGCCAGACAGATATCCGCGCCCGCCGCCTTTGCCGCGATGGCTTGCCACAGGCCGCGCCCCATCGCCCACCCATCCAGATTGAAACTGTTGCGCCCGCAGGCGGCCCGGTGAAAGGCCGGGTCAATATAGTCGGGCCCGGATTTGAACGGCTGCACGTTCAACCCGTCCTCGGCCAGCGCCCGCAATAGGCCCAGCATGACTGTGGTCTTGCCGGTCCCCGACGCGGGGGCCGAGATCAGCAACCCGGGCGCTGACGTCATGGCTGAACCTCGCTCTCGGGTGTCCAGTCGGTCCACGGGCTGTCGGCGCTTTGCGGGCGATAGCGGCGGTCGTAATCGACGGAGTACAGACAGCTTTCGTCAAATCCGTCTCCCGCCAGCGCTGGCCCGACAAGGATCAGTGCGGTGCGGGTGATGCCCGCTCCGCCCATGCGGGTTTCGATATCGGCCAGCGTGCCCCGGATGATTTGCTGGTCGGGCCAGCTTGCGCGATAGATCACGGCCACCGGGCAGTTGGCGCCATAGGCGGGGGTCAGGTCGCCCACCACCCCGGCGATGTTCTGGATCGACAGGTGAATCGCCAGCGTTGCCCCCGTGGCGGCGAAATTTGTCAACGTTTCTCCCTCGGGCATGGACGAGGCCCGACCCGGTGTGCGTGTCAGCACCACCGATTGCGCCAATCCGGGCAGCGTCAATTCCGCCCCCAGCGCGGCGGCGGCGGCGGCAAAGGCCGGCACCCCCGGCGTGACAGTGACCGCGATCCCCTCGGATTTGAGGCGGCGCAGCTGTTCGCCCATGGCTGACCAGACCGACAGATCGCCGCTGTGCAGGCGCGCCACGTCATGGCCAGCGGTATCGGCCGCGCGGATCTCATCCATGATCTGTTCGATATGCAGCGGCGCGGTGTTGACAATTTTCGCCCCTTGCGGGCAATGCGCCAGTATCTCCTCGGGGACCAGCGATCCGGCATAAAGGCATACGGGACAGGACGCGATCAGATCGCGGCCCCGCAGGGTCAGCAGGTCGGGCGCGCCGGGACCGGCGCCGATGAAATGAACGGTCATGGGGTGTCTCCTTGGGCAAGCGCGCAGCTTGCCATGCGATCGGTTGAATGAATGCGTCCGCCCAATAGCCGCGCGCCGGGTCCGGCGGCGGCGAGCGCGGCGGCCTCGGCCACGCTGCCGGTGCCGCGCGCGGCAAGCGCGCGTTCAGACCGGGTGAGGGGGGTCTGCGCCCGCAACACTTCGGCAGGGACGGCCCGGATGGGCAGGTCCAACGCCTTTGCAAGGGAGCGAAAGGTGTCGCTCTCGGCCTTGTCCTGCGCCGTGGCCAGCGCACCGAGGCAAGCGTCGGGACGGGCGTTGCCCTGCGCCTGCGCCAAGGCATCGCGCAGGCTGGCAGCGGTTGCCCGCGTGGAAAATCCGAACCCTGCGACGATCATAGTGTGCCGCTCCACTGGGTGATTGGGTAGGCAGACTTCCAGCCGCGCTTTGGCCCGATGGGGGCGACCGAGGCGATCTCGACCCGCATCAGCGCACCGCCCAATCGCGCGTGGGTCTGCACCAGCAGCGCCTCGCTTTCCAACGTGACGGCGTTTGCGACGATCCGCGTTCCGGCAGGCAACCTTGCCGTGAGCCAGTCCAACATCCCGGCTGAAAGACCGCCGCCGATAAAGACGACATCTGGCGGGCTCAGCTCCTCCAACGCGGTTGGGGCCTTACCTTGCACCACCTTGAGTCGGTCCACCCCCAGCCGCGCGGCGTTGGCGGTGATGCGACCGACCCGGTCGGCGCGCGGCTCGATCACGGTGGCGCTCAGGCTTGGGTCTGACAGCAACCACTCGATCCCGATCGAGCCTGACCCGCCGCCGATGTCCCATAGGTGCTCGAACGGTCGCGGCGCCAGTGCCGACAGGGTCAACGCGCGCACGGGCAGCTTGGTGATTTGTCCGTCCGTCTCGAACCAATCGTCGTCCCGACCCGAGGACCGCGTAAGGACCGCGCCATCCCCCGCCACCTCCAACGCCACACAGACAGGATGTGCGAAGACCATGTCGGGAACGGCGTCGGCGCGCATCTTGGTCATCCGTTCACGCGGGCCGGCAAGCGCCTCCAACACCGTCATCACGGAGCGGGCAAAGCCCTGTTCCACCAGATAGCTTGCCAGCTGCGCTACTGCCCCGCCGTCGCGCAGTAACACGATCAGCCGTACCTTTGGTGCAAGCTGCGGGCGTAGCCGCGACAGCGGCGCGGCATGTAGCCCGAAACAGCCGGTGGTCTCCAGCGGCCAGCCCATGCGCGCTGCCGCCAGCGAAAAGGTCGACCGCCCGGGGAAGGCGCGCCACTCTCCCGGTTGCAACGCCCGCGCCAGCAGCGTGCCCGCGCCGAACCAGAACGGATCGCCCGAGGTCAGCACCACCACACGCCGCCCGCGCAGGGTCAGCACTTGTTCGATCCCCTCGGCAAATGGCACCGGCCAGGTGATGCGCTGCGCCGAGTTTGGCGCAATCAACGACAGGTGCCGCGCGGGCCCGATGATGATTTCCGCCGCTTCAAGCGCGGATCGGCTTGCGGCGCACAGCCCTTCAGGGCCATCTTCGCCCAGACCGATGATCGTCAGCCACGGAGCCTCAGACATGACGCCGACCCCCCTGATCCTTGGCGGCACGACCGAGGCCACCGCTTTGGCCCGCTGCATGGCCGAGGCGGGTATAAACGGCACCGTGTCCATGGCGGGGCGCGTCAAGACGCCCGCCGCGCAGGCGCTTCCCCTTCGGGTTGGTGGCTTTGGCGGCGTGGCCGGGCTGGTGGCCTATTTGCGCGACAACGCCGTGAGCCATGTGGTTGACGCGACACATCCCTTTGCCGCCCAGATGAGCACCCATGCCGTTGAAGCCTGTGCCGAGACCGGTGTGTCGCTGTTGGCGTTGACTCGTGCGCCTTGGTTGGCGCAGCCCGGTGACCGCTGGCAGCACGTGCCGGACATCGCCGGTGCGGTGGCGGTGCTGGATCGGCTCGCGACCCGTGTCTTTCTGGCCGTGGGCCGTATGCATCTGGCTGACTTCGCGGTGAACTCGCAGCATTTTTACCTGCTGCGTCTGGTCGATGTGCCCGAGGGGCCGCCCGTCTTTCCGGATCAGCATGTCATCGTGGATCGTGGCCCGTTTACGGTTGCGGGCGATCTGGGCCTTTTGCGCGACCATCGGATCGAACTTGTGGTGTCCAAGAACGCGGGCGGCACCGGCGCGCAGGCCAAGATCGCGGCGGCGCGACAGCTGGGCCTGCCGGTTCTCATGATCGACCGGCCCGTCCTCCCGGCGCGCCGTGAGACCCATTGCGTGCAGGAGGTGATGCGCTGGCTGTCTCATGCGGGGACCGACCTTGGAGTATAGACGATCGGTGTGCCATCTCGGGCGATGATCCGCGTGGTGGAGGATCCGACGATCACCATGGTGCGCATGTCCGCCATCTCGACTGTACAATCGGGCAGGCAAACCACTCGGATTTCTTCCTCCGGCGTGCTGACCGCGCGGGCAAAGATCACCGGGCGGGCATCGGCGCAGATCGTTTTCAGGATCTCCAGCGTCTTGGCAAAGCCTTCGGGCCGCGATTTCGAGCGGGGATTGTAAAAGGCCATGGCAAAGTCGGCCTCGGCGGCGAGACGCAGACGCTTTTCGATCAGGGACCAGGGTTTGAGGTTGTCGCTCAGGTTTATGGCACAGAAATCATGGCCAAGGGGCGCGCCTGCCCGCGCGGCAGCGGCCAGCATCGCGGTGATGCCCGGCAGCACCCGGATATCAAACGCGCGCCAGGTCAGTGGCCCCGCCTCGACCGCCTCGAACACGGCGGAGGCCATGGCAAAGACGCCCGGATCGCCGGACGAGACGACGACGACGCGGCGCCCCTCGGCGGCCATCTCCAGCGCGAGGCGCGAGCGGTCCAACTCGACCCGGTTGTCGGACGGGTGCAGGGTCAGCCCCCGGCGCGGCGCCACCCGTGCAACATAGGGGATATAGCCCACCACGTCGGTCGCCTGCGCCAGCGCCGCCGTCACCTCGGGCGTCACCTGTGTCTCGGAGCCGGGGCCAAGGCCCGCGATGACGATACTGCCGCTCATGGCCGTCTTCCCTGTCCGTGGACGATGATGATCGAGAAATAGGGCGTGGGTTTGCCCTCGATCTCGGACAGTTTTTGCACCGTCTGTCCGGGCATCGAGGCGAATTCCACCAGCCATGCGGCGTCATAGCGCCCGGCGGCGCGCAGGGCGCGCCGCACCTTGTCGATGTTGCGTCCGATCTTCATGACGACCAGCGCATCGGAGCGACGCATATGCTCGCTCAGATCGTCTTCCGGCAGCGTGCCCATCACGGTGGACAACACGTCGTCGCCCCAGGTGATCGGGGTGCCGGTCGCGGTCCAGGCCGCAGCCATGCCGGTGATCGCGGGCACCACCTGTACCGGGCAGACATCCCGCAGCCGGGTATAGAGATGCATAAAGGAGCCATAGAAAAACGGGTCGCCTTCGGAGACGACGACGACTTCTTCGCCCGCATCCGACAGCGCGCGCAGGCGCTTTGTGCTTTGGTCGTAAAAGGCGGACAGGGTCGCATTATAGCGGGGATCACTCAGCGGGATTTCCGTTGTGACGGGGTATTCCAACGGGATCTCCGTGACCTCCGGGTGCAGCATATCGTCGAGGATGCGGCGGGCCTGACCCGGGCGGCCAGCCTTGCGGAAATAGGCCACATGGCGTGCCCCGCGCAGCAGGCGATCGGCCTTCACGGAAAGAAGCTCGGGATCGCCGGGGCCCAGCCCGACGCCCCAGATGGTGCCTTGCGCAGTCATTCTGCGCGGCTCGCGATGGCGTTGATCGCCGCGACCGTGATGGCGCTGCCGCCTAGACGGCCCTCGACGATGCAGCAGGGTACTGGCTGATCGGCCCAGAGCGCGGCCTTTGATTCCATCGCGCCGACAAAACCCACCGGGCAGCCGATGATCGCCGCTGGACGCGGGCAATCGGGATCTTCAAGCATGTTGAGCAGGTGAAACAGTGCCGTGGGCGCATTGCCGATCGCTACCAGAGCCCCCGCTAGCTTTGGTCGCCACAGTTCCAGCGCGGCGGCGGAGCGGGTGGTCTCCATCTTTTTTGCAAGCTCGGGAATGCCGTCGGCCCGCAGGGTGCAGATCACCGGGTTGTCGGCTGGAAGGCGGGCACGGGTCACGCCCTCGGACACCATCCGCGCATCGCAGAAGATTGGTGCGCCAGCCTCCAACGCCGCCCGTGCCGCTTGCGCGAAACCGGGGGAAAAGCGGATATGCTGTTCCAAGCCGACCATCCCGGCGGCGTGGATCATGCGGACGGCGATCTGTTCCTCATCGGGATCAAAGCGGTCCAGCTCTGCCTCGGCGCGGATGGTGGCGAAGCTTTGTCGGTAGATCGCCGTGCCGTCTTTTTCATAGTCGTATGGCATTCAGGTTGTCTCGATGAGGAAAGGGAGGATGTTGTCGGGGTCAAGGCTGCGCTGCGTGGGCGCATCCCAGGGCGCGCCGTTGCGGATCAGATCAAAGCGCCCGGCACGCCCGGTCAGGGTTAACGCTGCCACACGTGGCTGGGCGCAGCCCTTGGCGCAGCCAGAGACATGTAATGGGCCGGGAACCGTTCCCGCCAGCCGCGCCGCCAACGCGCGGGTTTCGACGGTAGCCTGCGGGCAAAAAGGCGCGCCGGGGCAGGCGTGGGTGGTCAGAAGGGCGCTGCCCGGCGCGGTAACAAATCCGGGGGCCGCGCCAGGCGTTGCGCCGCGTAGCCAGAGGTGGCGACCCAGCATCAGGCGGAGGCTTTCGGTGCCGCTGTCGCTTAACAGCGCGGCGAGCGCGGGGGCCGGGATCGCGCCGAAGGGTACGCCCAGAATCATCCCGCCGGGCACCGCGCCGGGCCTGAAAGGCGGGGCTTCGGGGCGTGGAGGGGCGTCCTGCCAGACCGTTGGCAAGCTGACGTGTTTGAGATGGCGTGCCATGCGCCCATGCTCCGGCCCGCCGGTTGCGACAAACCACTGCGCCAGTTCCGCCAGCGCGCTCATTGCCTCGGCTTCGGTAATGTGTCGTCCCATCGCCGCACCGTCGGCGCGCAGGATCAGGTCGCCCTGTTCGCTCAACTCTAAGCGGAAGTCGGCGGACCCGCCCGCAAGGCAGGCGTCGCGCCCGGTATCCAGCGCGAAACCCATTTTTTCGGGCAGAACAGGCAGGGCGGAAAGCTGCTGTAGCAGCGTATCATAGAGCCGCGCGGTCAGCCCGTCGGGTTGCCAGTCGGGTGCCAGCAGGATGTTGCGATGCCCCTCGATGGCGGGGGCCGCGTCGATCAGACCAAGCGCATCCAGTTTTTGCAACAATGCGGGGTGATCGGCTCGGGTGACACCCCGGATCTGAAGATTGGCGCGCGAGGTCAGGTCTAGCGTGCCGTTGCCGTATCGTTGGGTCAACGCGCAGAGGGCCAGTCCCTGCGCCGCCGTCAACTCGGCCCGGAACGGACGCACGCGCACCACCAGCCCGTCGCCCGACATCATCGGGCGATGCGCCCCGGGGCACCAGCCTTGCACGATGGGGTTGGTCATGCCCGCCCCTCCAGTTCGGCAAGCACCGAGTTGCGCCGCGTTTGCCACAGGCCCGCGTCATGTAGAGCGTGAAAGCGGTCCCGCATGGCGGCGTGGGCGGCTGGATTGGCGCGACGCAAAAAGGCGTCGGTGTCGGGATCTTCCAGCGTGGCCGCGTGATAGGCGTCAAACAGATGCGGCCCCACCGCGCGTGCCAGATGCGCGAAGGCCGCCATGTGATCCAGCGTTGCGGCGATTTCGGCTGCCCCGCGAAAGCCATGCGCCCGCATTCCCGCGATCCAGTTGGGATTGGCGGCGCGGGCCTGCACCACGCGGGCAATTTCCTCGGGTAGGGCGCGGGCGCGCGGGTGTTCCGGATCGGTGGTGTCGAGATGATAGAGCGCGGCGCGCCCTCCCGTCACCGCCTGCGCGGCGGCAAAGCCCGCCTCATGCGCGGCATAATCGGCGGCCAGCAGCAGGTCGGTCTCGGGCAGGTCTTGCAGGTGAACGAAACTGTCTGCCTGTGCCACCCGGTCACGGATGCCACTGTCGTCGTGCGTAGCTTGATCGCCGTCCAGCGCCCAGGCCGAGCCCGACAGCCACGCTTCGCCCGCCTGTTGGCGGGTCTCTGGTCCATATTCCTCAAGCGCGGTGCCCATCCCGAGGCCGAAACGGCCCGGTGCCGGGCCATAGACCCGCGCCGTCGCCGCGCGGCCCGCATAGGGGTTCCAGTCCGGCGCCTCGTCGCGTGCCGCCAATGTCCGCACAGCCTGTGAAAACAGAGCCGAGAGCGTTGGGAAGACATCGCGGAACAGGCCGGAGACGCGCAACGTCACGTCAATCCGGGGGCGATCAAGCTCTGCAATCGGCAACACCTCGATGCCGGAGACGCGCTCTGACCCGGTGTCCCAGACGGGTCTCACACCCAGAAGATGCAGCGCCATGGCGAATTCTTCGCCTGCGGTGCGCATGGTGGCCGAGCCCCAGAGATCGACAATCAGCCCGCGCGGCCAGTCGCCTTCGTCCTGAAGATGGCGGCGCACCAATTCTTCGGCCAGTTTCACCCCCTGTGCATAGGCGGTCCGGGTCGGAACGGCGCGCGGATCGGTGGTGAACAGGTTGCGCCCGGTAGGCAAGACGTCCAGCCGCCCACGCCAAGGCGACCCGGAGGGCCCCGCCGCGACCCGCCTCCCATCCAACGCCTCTAGTAGGGATTGACGCTCGGCCGTGGCGCTGGTGATGAAGCGGGTTTGATCCGCCGTTTCGCCATCGGCGCGGCCCCAGATGTGTAGCCCTTCGCCGAACTGGCTTTCCTTGATGTCGCAGACAAAGCGGTCGATCCGTGTGATCGCTTCGGCGGTCGAGCTTGCCCGGTCGAGCCCGAGATCATCTTCGACACCCAATGCCTGCGCTTCGGCTCGGATGTCGGACTGAAGGCGGTCGCGCCGCTTCGGGTCAAGACCGTCGGCGGTGGAAAACTCGTCCAGCAGCGATTCAAGTCGCGCCAGCCGGTCGGGCGTGCTGCTTTGCCGTAGGGGAGGGGGTACATGACCCAGCGTCACCGCGCCGATGCGTCGCTTGGCCTGTGCCGCTTCGCCGGGGTCGTTGACGATAAAGGGATAAAGGATCGGGAGCGCGCCGGTTAGCGCCTCGGGCCAGCAGCCCCCGGACAGGGCAACAGACTTGCCGGGGAGCCATTCCAGCGTGCCGTGGGCACCGACATGAATCAGCGCGTCAGCGCTATGTTGGAGCCAGAGATAGAAGGCCACGTAGCTGTGGCGTGGGGTGCGGGACAGATCGTGGTAGTCGTCGTCGCGCTGTGACGGGGTGCCGCGTTCCGGTTGCAGTGCAACCAGCGCATTGTCCAGTTCGACGACTGCAAAGCGAAAGGCATCATCCTTGACGGCGGCATCCTGGTCCGGGGCCCCCCAAGCTGTGACAAGCTGCGCCTGCAAGCTGTTCGGAAGACAGCGTAGCGCGTCCCGGTATGCGGCTATCGGATAGTGGAAGTCATGCGCCAGAAGCCGGTGTTCCAGATCGGCGCAGGGGGTGGAGACGCGATATCCCGCAGCCGCGAGATCTTGCAGGATGGCGCGGGCCGAGGCCGTGGCGTCAAGTCCGACCGCATGCCCCATGTTCCAGTCTTTACCGGGGTAGGTGGACAGGACCAGGGCCACCCGTCGCGTGCGACAAGGCTTGGTGGCGAGACGCATCCAGCCGGTCACGCGGGCGACAACGGCGCTGATCCGCTCGGGGTCGGGGCGGTGGGCGGTCCGGGCGAATTGCAGATCGGGATCGCGCGTGCCGGCGTCTTTGAACGAAATCACCCCGGCGAACAGGCGTCCGTCCACTTCGGGCAAAACCGCGTGCATGGCGAGATCGGCGGGGGAAAGCCCCCGGTTCGCCTCGGCCCAAGCCTGCCGCGATGAGGTGGCCAGCGCCACCTGAAAGACGGGCACATCGCCCGCGTCGAGCGGTGAGTCCCCTTCGGGGCCTTTGCCGCTGAACGCGGTGGCGTTCACAATCGCATTCGGGGCGAAGGCCCGGATCTGACGCCGTAGCCAAGCCGCCGCTTCAGGGGCTTTCAGCGATGGCACAAACAGCGCGCGGACCTGATAGTTCTGCGCGCGGAAGGCGTCGAACAGCGCCTCGATCGGGGCAAGATCGGCAGCAACAACGTAGGACCGGTAAAACACAATGAGGACACGCGGCACGGTCTCGGGTGTAGTCTCGGATGGGATTTCAACCAGCGGGCAGGCGACACCCTCTGCCGGTGTCCAGGCCCCGACCGTTGGCAGCACCTTTGCCCCCCGCACCGGTGCGGCGTAGAGACCGGCGGCCAATGCCAGTTGCGCGAGCGCCGCCTGTGCCGCAATGGCACCGCCGTTGTCACAGAGGTCGCGCAACCGTCGCAGGGTCGAGGCGGGCAGGGTGGAGATATCGTCAAGGCGCGGGTCGGGGCGGCCATCGCCGGGCACCACAGCAAGCGCGATGCCCTTTGCCTGCGCAAAGCGGCGAAGCTGTGCGAGTCCATAGTCCCAGTAGGGCAGACCGCCGATCAGCCGTACAAGAATGCCTTTGGCCCCCGTGAGCGTGCGCTCGATATAGGTGTCGACCGACAGCGGGTGCTGAAGCTGCGCCAGGTTGGCGAGCCGCAGCGGCGGTAGCCGCCCTTGCCGACCGCCGCCGCGATGCCACGCCGCCGCAAACGCGCCTAGATCGCTGTCTGAGAACGACAGCACGACAAGATCCGCCGGATCCTGACCCAGATCGGTTGGGGTTGCGGTCTCTTCGAGCCCATGGCTTTCGCGGAAGACGACGTGCATCTGCGTCTCTACTCCGCGCTGCCCGGGGCCGGGAAAGTCAACGCTGCGCGGATCTCCTCGGGGCGGATATCGTCATGTTCGGCAATGACCACCAGCCGGCCCATGCGCGGCTCATCAGAGCCCCACAGGCGGTCGAATTGGTGGCGCACCCGCGCGCCGACCGCTTGCACCAACAGGCGCATCGGCTTGCCCGCGACCGAGGCATAGCCTTTGACCCGCAGGATGTTGTGGCTTTGCGCGAGCGCCTCGATGGCGGTGGTGAGCTGCGCCGCATCGGCCAGTTCGGGGATCTCAACGACGATCGATTCGAAATCGTCGTGATCATGCTCGGGCGCACCGTCGTGGTGGCTTGGGCGCGCGGCGAGGTCATCTTCTGCCGCCGCGCCCAGCCCAAGGATTACGCGCGGGTCAATGGCACCTTCGGCCACCTCGATCACCGGCAGGGCGCGTGGCGCCTCGGCGGCGATGAGGGCTCTGGCGAGGGCAACGCCCTTGGCCCCGGCAAGATCGGGCTTGGTCAGAAGGACGATATCGGCACAGGCGATCTGATCCTCGAATACTTCCGACAGCGGGGTGTCGTGATCAATGCTGTCGTCGGCCAGACGCTGCGCGTCGACGGCGGCCACGTCGGGGGCGAAACGGCCCCGCGCCACGGCCTCGGCGTCGGCAAGGGCGATCACCCCGTCCACGGTGATCCGCGAGCGGATGTCCTGCCAGTCGAATGCCTTGAGCAAGGGCTTGGGCAGGGCCAGGCCAGAGGTTTCGATGAGTATATGATCGGGACGCGGGTCAAGCGCCATCAGCGCCTCGATTGTGGGGATGAAATCGTCGGCCACGGTGCAGCAGATGCAGCCATTGGCCAGCTCCACGATGTTTTCGGCGGGGCAGTCGGGAATGGCGCAGCCCTTGAGGATCTCGCCATCGACACCCACGTCGCCGAATTCATTCACCACCACGGCAAGCCGCAGGCCACCGGGGTTCTTCATCAGATGCGAGATCAGGGTCGTCTTGCCCGAGCCAAGGAAGCCGGTAATGACAGTGACGGGAAGTTTCGAGAGGTTGGCCACGTCAGGACTCCTGTAGGTCTTTTGCGGGGGTGATCGGGGGAATGCGCGACACGCAGTTCCGCTTGAAATGCTCCGGGCGCTGCCGCCAGGGGATGAGCCCGTCTGGCGCCGCGTGATACTGCGCCGCCCCGGCAAGGATCATCTCGGGGTGTGCGGCCTCGTCGACATTGGCAAAGACATAGGTCCACTTTGCATCACCGCCGCGCAGGGCAACGGTGCAGCCGTGGTCACAGTTCTGCATGCATTCGGTCGCGGTGATACGCACCCCCTCGGGGCGATCGAGCGCCGAGATCTCATCGAACAGCGCCCTGCCGGGCCGGCGTTCCCCCTCGGGGAGGGTGCCTTTGCGGCGGCATGTGACGCAGATCAAAAGTTCTGTGTCGGCCTGCCGCGCGGTGTCTGCAGTGTCCTTCATTCTCGTCTGCCCCTTTGGCTTTGCGCACAGGGGTATCGGCGGAATGGGGCCCGGAAAAAGGCACACTCCGACACCGGCACACCCCGTCCGGTCTCAATCAGTCGGGCTGGCAGGTCTCCCGGCTTACGGAATTCAGGGCCTCGGCCCTACGGTCGCTCTGCCTTCCCAGCCTGATGGCCAGTGGCATCGAGCGCCCTTTTCCGTTCACGGTCGCGGGGGCGGCTGTACTTGACCGTGAACGTCACGGCTGCACATTCCCTTTTCACCTGCTTACACAGGCACCAGCGTCAGAGGAGATGGCCCGGATATCACTGGGGTGTCAAGACCGGAGAGAGCAAGATGAGTGATCAGACAAATAGCCAGCACGCAGAGAGCCGTCACACGGAGAAGATGAAGAAGATCAAGGCCGCGCGCGACAGGATGATGGCAACGAAGACCGCCGAGAAGGGGTTGATCCTTGTTCATACCGGTGCGGGAAAGGGCAAATCCTCGTCGGGCTTTGGCATGATTATGCGCTGCATCGCGCATGGGATGCCCTGTGCCGTCGTCCAATTCATCAAGGGCAACTGGATCACCGGCGAGGCGCAGATGATCCGCGAGCGTTTTTCCGAGGATTGCCGGTTCTTTGTCTCGGGGGAAGGCTTCACCTGGGAGACGCAGGACCGCGCGCGCGACATTGCGGCGGCCCAACGTGGCTGGGAGATTGCAAAGGAACAAATCCTCGACCCCGAGATCCGCTTTGTGCTGCTCGACGAAATCAACATCGCGCTGCGCTATGGCTATCTCGATATCGATGAAGTGGTCGATTTCCTTCTTGAGCGGAAACCAGAGAGGACGCATGTCTGCCTCACGGGGCGCAATGCAAAGCCGGAGTTGATCGAGGCTGCCGATCTCGTGACCGAGATGAGTTTGGTCAAACATCCGTTCCGCGATGGGATAAAGGCTCAGCCGGGCGTGGAGTACTGAGTAGGGGCCTGCTCTGCTCCCCTCTCGCTCCTCTGGGCGGCCTTTCGCGCGCGGCGTCCCCGCCTGGCGTGACACTCACTCGCGTCTCTCTTTCGCCCGCCGGATTCGGCCAAATCCCTTCGATTCCCGACCTTCCTTGTGGGTAACCCTGTGGATACCACGAGATGTGGTGTTTTGGGTGGAAACGAGTCGGTGGGCGTCTGCGATCTGGAGTGTATTTCCGGGTTGGGTTGCTTGGGGCGCGCCTTGTTACTGCGTTGATATTGGGCGTTTTTCTGTTTGATTGAAGAAAAGATGACGGTTTTGGCAGAAAGGGCTTGCGGGTTTTGGCGGTAAACCTTAGACACCCCTTCACCGGCGGCGCTTGAGGCGCACGGCGGGGCCGGACGGGACGGCGGGGCG